>NZ_JBXASL010000005.1:0-524894 GCF_058809275.1 Shinella sp. GW821-FHT10F02
CTCTCGTTCGATGAGCGGGTTATAAGCCCACCCACATGAGATCGTCAACAGCTCAAAACAAGAAAAATCAAAAAAGTGACAACGTGTTGAAATGATATAGCTTTCTTGTTTTGGTTAACGCCTGCCCGCCTTGGGGGCATCGAAACACCGGCAAAAATCTTGTCCAAACGGTAAAACCGCATGACAAAACCATGACGGACGTCCCGGCTCCCCGCGCGGTCTTTATGCGCCTCTTCTCTCGGCACCGCCGGCGGGCTATTCAGGCAGGGAAACGAGACCGGAGAGACGCATGTCCGCCCTCTATATAGGCGCCACTTTCAACGACGGGTTTCTCTAGGAATGGCGTCGGTCATCGATACGCTGCCGCGCCTGCCCGTTACCGAGGTGCTGCCTGCACTCGGTACAGCCCTTGCCGCGGGGACGCGCGCGGTGCTTTCCGCGCCGCCCGGCGCCGGCAAGACGACGCTGGTGCCGCTCTTCCTTCTCGGCGAGGCCTGGCGGGGCGACGGGCGGATCATCCTGCTCGAACCGCGCCGGCTGGCGGCGCGCGCGGCGGCGGGCCGCATGGCCGCCCTTCTCGGCGAACGGGTCGGCGACACGGTCGGCTACCGCATGCGGCTCGACAACCGCGTTTCCGCGAAGACGCGTATAGAGGTGGTGACCGAAGGCGTTTTCGCCCGCATGATCCTTGATGATCCGGAATTGCCGGGTATCGCGGCCGTGCTTTTCGATGAATTCCACGAGCGCTCGCTCGATGCGGATTTCGGCCTGGCGCTGGCGCTCGACGTGCAGGCGGCGCTGCGCGAAGACCTGCGCATCCTCGTCATGTCGGCGACGCTGGATGTGGAGCGCGTCTCGACGCTGCTCGACCATCCACCGGTGATCGTCAGCGAAGGGCGCGCCTTTCCCGTGGACGTCCGCTACCAGGACCGGCCGGCCGGCGAGCGCATAGAGGATAGCATGGCGCGCGCCATTATAGAGGCGCATCGCCAGGAGAGCGGCTCGATCCTCGCCTTCCTGCCGGGACAGGCCGAGATCACCCGCACCGCGGAACGGCTCGACGGCCGGTTCGGGGCGGAGACGACGGTGGTGCCGCTTTTCGGCAACCTCAGCCAGAAGGAACAGGACGCCGCGATCCAGCCCACCTCTGCCGGCATGCGAAAGATCGTGCTGGCGACGTCTATTGCCGAAACCTCGATCACCATCGACGGCGTGCGTATCGTCATCGACAGCGGCTTGCAGCGCCTGCCGGTCTTCGAGGCGGCGACCGGCATCACGCGGCTGGAGACGGTGCGCGTGTCGCGCGCCTCCGCCGACCAGCGCGCCGGGCGCGCCGGGCGAACGGAGCCGGGCATCGCGATCCGGCTGTGGCATGCCGGGCAGACGGCGGCGCTGCCGGTCTTCACGCCGCCGCAGATCCTGTCGAGCGACCTTTCCGGCTTCATGCTCGATCTTGCCCATTGGGGGGTGAGCGATCCCGCCGCGCTTCGCCTCGTCGACCAGCCGCCCGCGGCGGCAGTGGAGGAGGCGCGCAACCTGCTGCGCCTGCTCGGCGCGCTCGATGGCGCCGGCGCGCTTACGCCGGCCGGCAAGCGCATTCGCGAACTGGCGCTGCCGCCGCGGCTGGCGGCGATGATCCTGCATGCGGCGCAGGATGGCGAACAGACTGCGGCCGCGCGGCTTGCCGTGCTGCTCACCGAACAGGGGCTTGGCGGCCCGGCCGTGGACATCGAGGAGCGCTTGCGGCGCTTTTCCAACGAGCGGGGCGAACGGGCGGAGGCCGCGCGGCGGCTGGCGCAGCGCATGGCGGACGGTTTCGGCAAGGCCAAAGGGAGTGCCGCGAGCATGCCGGGCGCCTTGCTGCTGCATGCCTTTCCCGACCGGGTCGCCCTGCAACGGGGCGGCCGGGGGCGGTTTGTCATGGCGAACGGGCGCGGCGCGGAACTGGCGGAGACCGAGCGGCTTGCCGGCGCGGAGATGATCGTGGTGGCCGACCTCACCGGGCAGGCCGGGCGCCAGCGCATTCTCGCCGCAGCGGAAATCGACCGCGCCGAGGTGGAAGCGGGGCTTGCGGAAAAGATCGTGCGCGAGGACCAGTGTGTCTTCGACCGCGCCAGCCGGCAGGTGCGGGCGCGAAGAGTGGTTCGCTTGGGCGCCATGATCCTTGAGGAGACGCCCCTTCCCCGGCCGAGCGGGCCGAAGGCGGCGCTGGCGCTTGCCGATGGTGTTCGCCAGCTGGGCCTTCAGGTCCTGCCGTTTTCCCGCGAGGCGGCGCAACTGCGCGACCGGATCGGCTTCCTGCATCGCTCCATCGGCGAGCCGTGGCCGGATACCAGCGACGACGCGCTGCTCGCCGCGCTCGAAACCTGGTTCGTGCCTTTTCAGGAAACGGCGCGCGGTATCGACGATATTTCCTCGGCACTGCTTCAGGAGGGGCTGATGGCGCTGGTGCCCTATGAGGTGCAGCGCGATCTCGCGCGGCTTGCGCCCACCCATTTCGAGGCGCCGACCGGCCAGCGCCACCCGATCCGCTACGATGGCGACGAGCCTGTCCTGGCGATCCGGGTGCAGGAGCTGTTCGGGCTGAAGCAGCATCCTTCCGTCGCGGGCGGGCGGCTGCCATTGCTTCTCGAATTGCAATCGCCGGCGCACCGGCTGATCCAGACGACGCGCGACCTTCCCGGTTTCTGGGCGGGATCGTGGCGGGACGTGCGTGCGGACATGCGCGGACGCTATCCGAGGCATCCCTGGCCGGAGGACCCAGCCGAGGCCATGCCGACGACGCGCGTCAAGCCGCGCGGTACGTGATAGGAAGAGAGCGGAAAGGACGGCGGGATGGCATTCTATCAGGATATCGACTTCGAGGGCTCCGGCCGGCGCCTGCGCCTCGAGACGATCATCCGGCTGCGCTGGCTTGCTGTGGCCGGGCAGTCGATCACCGTCATCGTCGTCGGGCTGTGGCTCGAATTTCCGCTGCCGCTGTTGCCGGCCTCCGTGCTGATCGCGCTGCTGGCGGCGGTGAACTTTTTCCTGGCGGTGCGCTTTCCGCCGGCGCACCGGCTGACGCCGCTTTCCGCCTTCCTGCTGCTCGCCTTCGATCTCTGCCAGCTGACGGCGTTGCTCTTCATCACCGGCGGGCTTGCCAATCCCTTTGCGCCGCTCGTCTGCGTGCCCGTCATCATCTCGTCGTCGCTGCAGCCGATCCGTTTCAGCCTGCCGCTCGGCCTGCTCTCGGTGTTCGGCATCACGGCCATGGCCTTCACGCCGTTTCCGCTGCCGTGGTTTCCGGGCACGGTGCTCATCGTTCCGCCGATCCTGACGGCCGGCCTGTGGTTCGCCATCGTCTCGACGACGGCCTTTGCCGCCTTCTATTCCTATCGCGTATCACGCGAAGCGGCCGAGCTTTCGGATGCGCTGGCGGCAACCGAACTCATCCTCCAGCGCGAAAAGCACCTCTCGCAGCTCGATGGCTTGGCGGCAGCGGCGGCGCATGAGCTGGGCACGCCGCTCGCCACGATCAGCGTCGTGGCACGCGAGATGGAGCGCGAGCTCGGCACGGACGACCGGTTTCGCGAGGACGTGCAGCTGTTGCGCAGCCAGAGCGAACGTTGCCGCGACATTCTTCGCCGGCTCACCACGCTGTCGGCCGAGGACGAGGCGCATATGCGAGTGCTGCCGCTCTCCTCGCTTCTGGAAGAGGTGCTGGCGCCGCACCGCGAATTCGGCATCCGGCTCAACCTGGTGGAAAACGGCGAGCGGGCGAGCGAGCCGGTCGGCAACCGCAACCCCGGCATCCTCTACGGCCTCGGCAACCTTCTCGAAAACGCCGTCGATCATGCGCGCGAGGAGGTGACCGTCACCGTCAGCCACACGCCGGAGCGGGTGACGATTGTCATCGAGGACGACGGCGACGGTTATGCGGCGGATATTCTCCAGCGCATCGGCGATCCCTATGTCACGAAGCGCCAGCGCGACGAGCGGGCGGGCGGGCTGGGCCTCGGCCTGTTCATCGCCAAGACGCTGCTCGAACGGTCCGGCGCCAAATTGACCTTCGGCAACCGCACCGGCGACCGGCCTGGCGCGCGGGTATCGGTCGATTGGCCGCGGGCGCGCATGGAGGCCAAGGGTGCAAAATGACTTTACCCGCCTGCTCTTACGGGCGATAAGCTGATCCTGATCAAGAATGGACGAAAATCGGCCCCGGAAGACGAAAATGGCAGAAAACAGCGATACACCCATCACGGCAGCCGACGATATCGGGCCGGACCCTTCGCTTCTCGTCGTCGATGATGACGGCCCGTTCCTGCGCCGGCTCGCGCGCGCCTTGGAGGCACGCGGCTTCACGGTCGACACCGCGGAATCGGTGGCTGAAGGCATCGCCAAGGCCAAGACGAACCCGCCGAAATATGCGGTGGTCGATCTGAGGCTCGGCGACGGCAGCGGCCTCGACGTAATCGCCGCCATCCGCCAGCGCCGCGACGACACGCGCATCATCATGCTGACCGGCTATGGCAATATCGCGACCGCCGTGAACGCGGTGAAGCTCGGCGCGGTCGATTATCTCGCCAAGCCTGCGGATGCCGACGACATCTTCGCCGCGCTGACGCAGCGCCCCGGCGAGCGGGTGGAACTGCCGGAAAACCCGATGTCGGCGGATCGCGTGCGTTGGGAGCATATCCAGCGCGTCTATGAAATGTGCGACCGCAACGTTTCGGAGACGGCGCGCCGCCTCAACATGCACCGCCGCACGCTCCAGCGCATCCTGGCAAAGCGCGCGCCGAAGTAACCCCTCAAGCGGGCTCGTCGCGCCGTCCCGAGACGATCGCGGACATGTCCGGACCGTCGCGCCGGGCATCCATGGAAAACTCCGCCAGCAGAAGGCGGCAGGCGGCGACGCGGGCGAAGGCGAAGGTCACGGACTTTCGCGTCGGCGGCGGCAGGCGGTGTTCCGGGGCCTCGCGCAGCATGTGCGCGCCGTAGCCGTCCGACAGGATCAGGCCGCAATCCTCCGGGAAGATGTCGAGCGGCACGTCCTTGTGCGTGGCGAAGAACAGCCGGTCGCAATGGCGGCGGTAATCCGGCCATTTGCGGTCCACCTTGAAATCCTCGATCGACGTCTTGATCTCGACGATCCAGATCTCGCCCTTGTCGGACAGGCTGATCAGATCGGCGCGCCGGCCGCTGGCAAGCGTCAGCTCGGGCAGCACCGCATGGCGCATCTCCGTCAGCATGCGCTGCACGCCGCGGCGCACCATCATGGCGCGGTCCGACTGGCGGCCGTCGAGCAGCGGATTGTCGTTGTGAATGGAGACGATCGTCATAGGGTCCAACCTCGGCGAATCGCATTTTATCGCGAAATCGGGCCGACGGGTTCTGCGGCCGGAGAAAAAGTTAAGGCGGCCTCCTGATTCGCAGCTCCGGGAAGACTCCGTTAACTGCGCCCGGCAGTTCCTGTGCGGCTTCGAGCCAGCGGACGAGAAGACCATTGAACGGGCCGCGCAGGCGTGCTTGGCATGGCACGGATGCGGCGAAAGCGGTCGATAGGCGGGCATTATTGTTGCAAAAAAACAATCACCCGTCTTTTTGCTTTGCCTGGAGCCCGCACCGGAGCGCACAGACTTGCATTGACTGGTTTAATCGAAAATAAACCATAGTCGATAAAAGTTCCGCGTCTCGGAACTTCTTAATCCCTATTCAAGAGAATCACATGCGCTTCCGCAATGCCCTCCTTCTGTGCGGCCTCGCAGCAGCCGTCACGCTCGCCGGATGCTCCTCCTCCACGTCCCTTCCGGGCGAAAAGGTGGCAACCAATGCTATCTTTACCGCGGATTATGGCCCTGTTGAGGACAACGGCTATGCTCTGCCGGCGATCCCGATCGCTCGCGTGAACACCAAGTTCCACCGGCAGATCGTCGATTACGCGACGAAGGAAAAGCCCGGCACGATCATCGTCAACACGCCGAACCGCTTCCTCTATTACGTGCTGCCCGGCGGCAAGGCCGTGCGCTACGGCATCGGCGTCGGCAAGTCGGGCTTTGCCTGGAAGGGCGAGGCCTACATTGCCTGGAAGCAGGAATGGCCGACCTGGCATCCGCCGCAGGAAATGGCAGACCGCAAGCCCGACGTCGCACGCTACGTCAAGGACGGCATGGGACCGGGTCTCAAGAACCCGCTCGGTGCGCGCGCGCTCTATCTCTTCAACGAGAAGGGCCAGGACACGCTGTTCCGCCTGCACGGCACGCCGGAATGGGCCTCCATCGGCACGGCCGCATCGTCCGGCTGCATTCGCCTGATGAACCAGGACATCATCGACCTCTACAAGCGCGTGCGGCCCGGCCAGGGCGCCCGCGTCGTCGTCCAGCAGTAAGCGGAAAAAATCCGCTTAAGGAAGAAGCCGCCGGAGCGATCCGGCGGCTTCTTTTTATTTTATCAGGCTCATTTTCTCAGGCGTTTGCAGCCTTCAGTTCGAGGCGGCGGCGGTGCAGGACCGGCTCGGTATAGCCGTTCGGCTGCTCGCGGCCCTTGAGCACGAGTTCCAGCGCCGCCTGGAAGGCGATCGAGCCGTCGAAATTGCCGGCCATCGGCTGGTAGAGCGGGTCGCCTTCATTCTGCCCGTCGACGACCGCGGCCATGCGCTGCATCGTCTCGACGATCTGAGCCTCCGTCACCACGCCGTGGTGCAGCCAGTTCGCCATGTGCTGGGCGGAGATGCGCAGCGTGGCGCGGTCTTCCATCAGGCCGACATTGTTGATGTCAGGCACCTTGGAGCAGCCGACGCCCTGGTCGACCCAGCGCACGACGTAACCGAGGATGCCCTGCGCATTGTTGTCGAGCTCGCGCTGGATTTCCTCCGGCGTCCAGTTCGGCCGCACGGCGACCGGCACCGACAGGATATCCGAGAGTTTTGCCCGCGGGCGCGACCGGAGCGCCGCCTGCACGTCGGCGACGTTGACCTTGTGATAGTGCGTGGCATGCAGCGTCGCCGCCGTCGGCGACGGCACCCAGGCGGTATTGGCGCCGGCCTTCGGGTGGGCGATCTTCTGCTCCAGCATGGCGGCCATCAGGTCCGGCATGGCCCACATGCCCTTGCCGATCTGCGCATGGCCGGAGAGGCCGCATTCCAGGCCGATATCGACGTTCCAGTTCTCGTAGGCAGCGATCCAGGCGGCCTGCTTCATGTCGCCCTTGCGGATCATCGGGCCTGCTTCCATCGAGGTGTGGATCTCGTCGCCGGTGCGGTCGAGGAAGCCGGTATTGATGAAGACGACGCGTTCCTTGGCGGCGCGGATCGCCTCCTTGAGGTTGATCGTCGTGCGGCGCTCCTCGTCCATGATGCCCATCTTCATGGTGTTCGGCGCCATGCCGACGGCGGCCTCGACGCGCCCGAACAGCTTCGATGCAAAGGCGACCTCTTCCGGCCCGTGCATCTTCGGCTTGACGACATACATCGAGCCTTCGCGCGAATTCTTGCGGCGGCCGTTCGGGCCGATGTCGTGCAGCGCGATCAGCGCCGTCACCATCGCGTCCATGATGCCTTCCGGCACCTCGTTGCCCTCGCGGTCGCGGATCGCCGGATTGGTCATCAGGTGGCCGACATTGCGCACCAGCATCAGCGAGCGGCACTTGACCTCGAAGGGCGAGCCGTCCGGCGCGGTATAGGTAAAGTCAGTGTAGAGCTTGCGCTCGATCGTCTCGCCGCCCTTTCGGACGTTTTCCTTCAGGTCGCCCTTCATCAGGCCGAGCCAGTTGCGATAGACGAGGACCTTGTCCTCGGCATCGACGGCGGCGACCGAATCCTCGCAATCCATGATCGTCGTCAGCGCGGCTTCGATGTTGACGCCGGCTATACCGGCCGGATCGGTCTTGCCGATCTCCCAGTCGCGGTTGACGAGGATCTCGATGCCGAGGCCGTTGTTCCTGAGAAGCACATGGCGCCAGTCCTCGTGTTCCGCATGGCCGGCATATTGCTCCGGCCGCTTCAGCGACACCGCGCGATCGCCCGCTGTGAGGCGCAGTTCCGCACCCGCTTCGATGCCGGTGATATCGGACCAGCGGGCGTCGGCCAGCGGTGCCGCTTCGTCGAGGAAGGCCTTGGCCCAGGCGATGACTTTTTCGCCGCGCTTCGGATTGTAGCCCTTGCCCTTTTCCGCGCCATCGGTTTCCGGGATCACATCCGTGCCGTAGAGCGCATCATAGAGCGAGCCCCAGCGTGCATTGGCGGCGTTCAGCGCGTAGCGCGCATTCATGACGGGCACGACGAGCTGCGGGCCGGCGAGGCTGGCGATTTCCGGATCGACATTTTCCGTCGTCACCTGGAATTCGCCGCCCTCGGGCAGCAGGTAGCCGATCTCGCGCAGGAACGCCTCATAGACCGCCATGTCCGACGGCGCGCCGTTCGCCCGATACCAGGCGTCGATCTTCTCCTGCAGCGCGTCGCGTTTCGCCAGCAGCGCGCGGTTTTCCGGCGCAAGATCGTGCACGATGGCGGAGAAATCGGCAAAGAAGCGTTCTGCGTCCACGCCCGTGCCGGGAAGGGCCTCCGTGACGATGAAGTCGTGAAGGGCGCTGTCGATCGAAAGACCGGCTTTGTCGGTATAAGTCATCTGAAAAGGCTCCGAATGACGGGACGATGGGGGAGTATCCCGAATGCTGTCACTTTCCGGAGCTTTCATTCATAGTCAATTCGGCAATGACATAAAGAATTTATTCCCGATCGGATAAAATCATACCTTTGGGCCGTTTCACGCCTCTTCCGCGATGCGCGGCCGGCCGCTCGCCGTGGCGGTAAAACGCGCCTCGACGAGCTTGCGGCTGCCCTCCACCTCCGGCGCATCGATCTCCTCGCCGAGCGTCACCACCGGCTCGTCCGCGCCATTGGCCCGGGCGGCATGCAGCGCCGCCGTCATCGCCCGTTCCTTGGCGAGCGAAAAGGCGGCGGCCTCGTCGATGAGGCGCACGCTTTCGCCCGCACCATTGACGATGAAGATGCCCTCATCCGGCATGGTCACGAAGACCGTGACGACCGTGCGCACCTGCCCGACGACCGCGCCCACGGCATTCGCCACGCCGGCATCGGCCGGAATGGAGGACTGAGCGCCTAGCATCTCGGCGATATCCGGGTAGTAGACCGGTGCCGACGCGCCGAGGCCGACGAGCGGCCGGTCGAGCGCGATGCGGAATTTCACGATGCCGGGCGCGCGATGCAGCGCGCGGTCGATGGAGATGGAATTGGCCGGATCGATCGCCGCCCTGTCATCGGCGAGGCAGGCGGAGAGGATGACATCCGCCGACTGGCGGGTGAGCCGATCGACCAGCAGGCGCGCCAGAACCTCCGGGCTTTCGGCGATCGGCCGGCCGGTGCCGTCCTTGGTGCGCGCGGCAAGCTCCAGGCCGAGCCGGGCGGCCGCGGCATCCCACTGGCCCTGGCCGCCGAGCACATGCATGGCATCCGACGGCGTGATGCCGCAGAGATGCACGAGGCCGCGCGCGACCAGCCGGTCGAGCGTCGCCTTTTGTAGCGTGGTGACGAGCAGCCCGTCGAGCGGGAGCGGCACCGCGCCGATCTTTTCGTAAAGCGCCTGTTCCTGCGGCTGGAGGCCGCTCGCCAGCCGCTCCGGCACGCCGGTGCGCACGGCAAAACGCCCATCGTGGCGGCCCATATGCGGCGCCCGGAGCTGGCGCTCCAGCACGGGGATGATGGCATCCGGATGCAGCGCGGAGGCGAGGCTGAGCGGCAGGAAGCGGCGGGGGCCGAGATCGATCTTCGCCTTCAGGCCGCGATCATTGATGCGCACCTCCGAATCGCCGCCGAGCCCGAAGGTCCGCATGGCGACCGCTTCGACCATGGTGCGGTAGCCGCCGACGACGGCGCCCTCCGCGTCGAGCTTCGGCCGCCCCTTGTCGAGCACGGCGACATCCGTCGTCGTGCCGCCGATATCGGAGACGACGGCGTCGTCGAGGCCGGTCAGGTGCCGCGCGCCGACGAGGCTTGCGGCGGGGCCGGAGAGGATCGTTTCGATCGGGCGAAGCCGGGCCTCGGCCGCCGAGATCAGCGCGCCATCGCCACGCACCACCATCATCGGCACATGAATGCCGCGGCGTTCCAGATAATCCTCGCAGGCGCCGATCAGCCGATCGATCATCGAGACGAGACGGGCATTGAGCAGGGTCGTCAGCGCGCGGCGCGGGCCGCCGAGCTTGGAGGAGAGTTCGTGGCTGCAGGTGACGGGCAGGTGCGACACGGCGCGGATGCGGTCGCGCACCCGCACTTCATGCGCCGGGTTGCGCACGGCGAAATAGCCGGCGACGGCGAAGGAGGAGACATTCTGCGAGAGGGCCGGCAGGGCCTCGTCCAGCGCCGTCATGTCGAGCGGCGTCTCGTTGCCATGCACATTGTGGCCGCCGGGCAAAAACAGCACCGGATCGTTGCCGAGCGCATCGGCAAGCCCGTCGCGTTTCAGGTCTTCCGGGCCGAAGCCGATCATCACCAGGCCGGCGCGACCGCCCTGGCCTTCGACCAGCGCATTGGTGGCGAGCGTCGTGGACAGCGAGACGAGGCCGATGGCGGAAACCGGGGCCTTCGCCTCGGCCAGCACCGCTTCCACCGCGCCGGAAATGCCGACCGAAAGGTCGTGGCGCGTGGTGAGCGCCTTGGCGCGGGCGATGACGCCCCTTGTTTCACTGTAGAGCACGGCATCGGTATAGGTGCCGCCGGTATCGATGCCGAGTAACAACTGGTCTGCCACGAGAATTCTTCCGGACTTCCTGCCAGGCCTTTTCAAAGCGGCCTGGAATGGTGTTATTGCATGTCCGAACCAATTGCCACCATTCCACCGGCGACATGCGGTGAAAGAACGGGGAGCTTGCCAGTGATCGATTTCTCCACCCGAAAGCCGCTTGCCGCGGCGCTTCTTCTCGGTGCGGCCCTTCTTGCCGGTAGCCTGCCGGCGCTCGCCCAGGAAGAGGACGAAGAGCAGTACGAGGCGCAGATCCCGGCCGTTTCGATCTACAAGGCGATGCTGGATGCCAACAAGCAGACGGGCTGGGTGCAGTTCCGCAACTTCGCCGACCAGCAGCTCATTTACTTCACCGCCTTGCAGACCATGCATTGCCGGCTCTCGGAAATCCGCTATTCGATCAATTCCGAGACGCTCGACCAGCGCTTTCCGCTCGCGAAATGCGATCCGGAGCTGCCCTTCAACCTGCCGTCGGACGACAGCCAGAACTGGCTCTATCTCGGCCTGAAGCCCGGCGAGGCGCAGACGATCGCCGTGCAGGCCGTCTGGGACGACGGCAGCGGCAGCGAGATCGTCGTCTACCAGCCCTGCAAGAACCCGGACGCGACCTGCGCCTCGATCAAGACGATCAAGAAGGGGAAGAAGCGGGCCGACGAGCCGTCACCCGCAACGCCAGTCCGTTAGAAGGCTGCGTCGTCAGGCGCTGCACCGGCCAGGGTTTCGTGTCCTCCGTCATGTCGAAGCGGAAACGGTGCATCAGCACGCCGAGCGCGATGATCGCCTCCTGCATGGCGAAGGTCGCGCCGATGCAGATGCGCGGCCCGGCACCGAAGGGCAGATACTGGAAACGGTGGATGCTGTCGCGGTTCTCCGGCAGGAAGCGTTCCGGCATGAAGGCGCGGGGCTTCTGCCAGAGCAGCGAATGACGGTGCAGCGTCCAGGGCATGACGAGGATCGTGACGTCCTTGGGGATCTCGACCCGCTCGCCCTTCGGGCTCGTCCAGACGTCGTCGGAAATCGCCTCGCGGTTGATCGAGGGGGCCGGCGGATAGAGCCGCATCGCCTCCTCGAAGGCGGCACGCGTCCAGGGCATCAGCTCCAGCCATTCCACCGGATCGGCACCCGTCGCGAGCACCTGGTCGATTTCCGCTTCCATGGCGTCGCGGACATGCGGACTGTTGGAAACGCAATAGAGCGTCCAGGCGAGCGCGCGGGCCGTCGTCTCATGGCCGGCGCCGATGAAGGTGAGGATATTGTCCTCGATCTCCTCCATGCTGAGCCCATCCGGCCCCGCCGCGCGCAGGAGCAGGGTGAGGAAATCGTTCGGCGCCTTGTCGGCACCGCTCTCCATGCGCTTCTGCCGCATCTCCATTGTGTCGCGCACGATGCGGCGGAATTTGCCGAGCACCTTCGCGCCACCGATCCGCGTGATGCGCGGCACCCAGGCGGGCGCGCGCAACAGATCCATGGGATCGACGCGACCCATGGAGTGCAGCAGATCGTCCACGTCGTCGGCAAAGTTGTTGGAGGAGGTGACGATCTCGCCGGAAAACAAGGTTTCGGAGAGGATGGCGAAGGCAAGCTCCGTCATGTCGTTGCCGATGTCGAAGACCTTGCCGTCCGCGCCCTCGTATTTTTCGGCATATTTCTCCGACTGCGCCAGCATCTGGCTGGCAAAACCCTTGGCGTGGCGCGGCGTGAAGATCGGCGCGACCGCTTTGCGCGAGCGCCGCCACACAGCGCCCTCGGCCGTCAGCAGGCCATCCCGCAGGATCGGGCGCAGCACGAGCTGGCGTACCACGGCCATCTTGTAGTTCTGGGCATTGTCGACGAGCAGGTATTTGATGAGGCCGGGATCGTTGACGATCAGCGTCTTCTCGCCGAAGAAACTCGTCATGATCCAGGGCAGCGTATAGGAGGGCTCGCCCCAGAGTTCCAGCGGATTGCGGAACACGGTGCGGATGATCTCGAGCTTCGACGGCGGCACCGTGCGCGGAATGGGCGCCGGCGGTTCGAACGGCTCGGGACGCATATCCATGATCTGCCTCCTTGGGCTCGGCTCGTGCACAGACTGGGCCGACAGGTAGGCGAAAGTTAGAGCAGCGAGCGCAGCTCCGCCAGCTTGTCGTTGATCAGCCAGCCGTAATAGTTCTCTTCCGGCCAGGTTGCCTCGCCCGAGGCGCGGCGGGCGGCGAAGGTGGCGGCGCGGGCATCCGGGTTGCCGATATTGTAGAGCGTCGCCGTCAGGCCCGGATTCTTCGAAATGTCGACGCCGGCGATCTTTTTATACGCGTCGATCGAGCGGCGGATCGAGGCGGCCATATAGGCGAGCGAGATGTCCGGATCCATGATGGCCTTGTAGACGCCGGCGGCGTCCGCCTCGTCGAGCCGTTCATAGCCGGAAATGCGCGCGACGTCGTCGGTCAAGGTCAGCGCCGTCAGCGGGTTGATCTGGCCGAGGCCAAAGGTCTGGCCGGCATAGAAGGGCTGGAAGAACACCGCGCTGAAGCGGTTGTTCGGGAAGGACGTGCCGCCGACCGTACGGCCCTTGAAGCTCCGGTTCCACACCGTTTCGCGGCAGGTCCAGAGCGAATAGGAGCCCTTCTTGTCCGCGCATTTCGAGAATTCGGGGCGATCGACAAAGTCCGCAACGGATTCGCCGTCATAGGCGAAGCGGAAAGAGCCGGTATAGGACGCCGCCTTCACATAATAGCTCTGCAGCCGGTCATAGGCATCGACATTGTAGGTGTGCTCGCCGACGATGGCGCCGACCATGTGAATGGGGTCGATGCCATATTTGCCGGCCACCGACTTGATCTTGCCGGTGAGCTCGCCGTCATTGGCGAGAAGATCGCGCACCTTCTCGTACTTCGCGTCGAAGGAGGTCTTTCCCGCCTTGGTGCGGCGCACCGAGGCGCCCGGAATGTTCGGCTGCTCGGCATTGCGGTTGCCGGACGGCACCACGTCGATCGCCAGCGCCACGGTCTGGCTCTGGACAAAAAGGGTGGCTGCTAGGGCAAGCACAGGGATGAGCTGTCGCACGGTTCCGGTTCCCGTCTAATCACAATATCGGCGAATGGCGCGAGACCGATGCAACGCAATGATGTCGGAATGATGCCAAGGCGTGGCAATGACCTAGGCCGCGACACCGTTGCTGTCGAGGCCCCTTCCCGTCAAAAATCCGGCACCGGCGACGGCATCTGCCGCCACCGGTGCCGAAACGTCACAGAATGTAGCGCGAGAGGTCCGTATTGGCCGCCAGCGCGCCGACATGCTTGCGCACATATTCCGCGTCGATGACGAGGTTGTTGCCCGGCTTGTCCGGCGCCTCGAAGGAGATCTCGTCGAGCACCCGCTCCATCACCGTCTGGAGACGCCGCGCGCCGATATTCTCGACGCTGGAGTTGAGCTTCACGGCGACGTCGGCCAGTGCATCGAGCGCGTCCTCGGTGAAGTCCAGCGTGACGCCTTCCGTTTCCATCAGCGCCTTGTACTGGCGGATGAGGCTTGCCTCCGTCTCCGTCAGGATGCGGCGGAAGTCCTCCTTGGTCAGCGCCTTGAGCTCGACGCGGATCGGCAGGCGGCCCTGGAGTTCCGGCAGCAGGTCCGAGGGCTTCGAGACGTGGAAGGCGCCCGACGCGATGAAGAGGATATGGTCCGTCTTCACCGGCCCATACTTGGTGGCGACCGTCGTGCCTTCGACGAGCGGCAGCAGGTCGCGCTGCACGCCTTCGCGGGAGACGCCGGCGCCCATGCCGCCGTCACGCGCGGCGATCTTGTCGATCTCGTCGATGAAGACGATGCCGTCGTTTTCGGCGGAGCGGATCGCCTCGCGCTGGATCTGCTCGTTGTCGAGCAGCTTGTCGGATTCGTCGTCGACCAGGATCTTGTAGCTATCCTTGACCGTCGTCTTCACTTTCTTGGTGCGGCCGCCCATCGCCTTGCCGAACATCTCGGACAGGTTCAGCACGCCGATATTGGCGCCCGGCATGCCGGGGATTTCGAAACCGCCGGGCATGCCGCCCGTGCTATCTGCGACGTCGACCTCGATTTCCTTGTCGTCCAGCTCGTTGTTGCGCAGCTTCTTGCGGAAACTATCGCGCGTCGCAGGGGACGCGGTGGCGCCGACGAGGGCATCGAGCACCCGTTCCTCGGCATTCATATGGGCTTTGGCGGTCACCTCGGCGCGCTTCTTCTCGCGCACCAGGCCGATGCCGACCTCGACGAGGTCGCGCACGATCTGCTCGACATCGCGGCCGACATAGCCGACTTCGGTGAACTTGGTCGCCTCGACCTTGACGAAGGGCGCGCCGGCAAGCTTCGCCAGGCGCCTCGAAATCTCGGTCTTGCCGACGCCGGTCGGGCCGATCATCAAGATGTTCTTCGGCATCACCTCGTCGCGCAGGTCCGGCTCCAGCTGGTGGCGGCGCCAGCGGTTGCGGAGCGCGATGGCGACGGCGCGCTTGGCGTCGTGTTGGCCGATGATGTAGCGGTCGAGTTCGGAGACGATCTCGCGGGGGGAAAAGTTGGTCATGGTATCTCGTTCGCTTTCGGGTCGAATTGCATGATCAGCGCCTCGGCGCCGGTGCGGCCTTCCAGTTGCGGAACCGGCCGGAAACCGGCCTTGGCATAGGCACGAACCGCGCGCGCATTGGCGGGATCGGGGTCGATGATGATGGTCTCGTGGCCGAGGCCGCGCAGATAGGCGACGAAGGCGGTGAGCGCCGCGGAGCCGATGCCCTGCGAAAGCTTGTCCGCGTGTCCGATCGAAAGATCGACGCCGACGGCCTCCTGCGGCAGCTCCAGGAGCCAGGGATTGTCCTTCGTCCATTCCTCGTTCTGGTGGTGGCCGAGAAACCAGACTTGAATATAGCCGACCGGCTCCCCGTCGAGGGTGATGACGAAGGGACGCGTCGTGTCCCTGCCCTCCACCATCTCGCGGATGAAGCCGATTTCCTCGTCGGGATCGCCCCACCATTCTCGCACATGCGGCTCGTTCAGCCACGCGAGAAGCAGCGGGTAATGCTTCTCTCCCACGGGAGAAAAGCCGATCCGGGCGGGATCAAGCGGCATCCAGCGTCTCCACCACGACATTGTGGTTGGTATAGACGCAGATGTCGCCGGCAATCTGCATGGCGCGGCGCGCAATGTCTTCGGCCGACCTGTCCGTGTCCATCAGCGCACGGGCGGCGGCATAGGCATAGTTGCCGCCGGAGCCGATCGCCATGGTGCCGTGTTCGGGCTCCAGCACGTCGCCGTTGCCGGTGAGCGCCAGCGTGACGGACTTGTCGGCGACCAGCATCATGGCTTCCAGGCGGCGCAGGTAGCGGTCGGTCCGCCAGTCCTTGGCAAGCTCGACGGCGGCGCGCATCAGCTGGTCGGGATATTGTTCGAGCTTGGCCTCGAGCCGCTCGAGCAGCGTGAAGGCGTCGGCGGTGGCGCCGGCAAATCCGGCGATCACGTCGCCCTTGGCAAGGCGGCGCACCTTGCGCGCATTGCCCTTCATCACCGTCTGGCCAAGGCTCACCTGGCCATCGCCCGCCATGACCACCTTGCCGTCCTTCCGGACGGTGATGATCGTCGTGGCGTGCATGGAAGCGTAAGGATTGTGTTCACTCATCGATAGACCTTTGGATAGACCTGCAAAGGCCCGGCATCCCGGGCGTGGCGCCGCCAGCGAGGCGGCCTCGTTGTCCTCTATGTAAGCGGCGTTTGCGCAATTGCAAACGTGGCGCCGCGTCGGTTTGCGCCGCGCCGCCGATCAGGGATTGTACGGCTCAAAAAAGGCCTTGATTTCTCTCCACGATGCGTGGGTTATGGTCTCCCATCAACTGGAGGAAAACGGCAATGGCCAAAGGTCAGGTCCGCGGCAACAAGGAAACCCGCAAACCCAAGAAGGAGAAGGCCGTCGAAAAAGCCGCTCCGACGCTCGGTTCGCAGGTCAAGAACAGCGAAAGCTCGACAAAAAAGAAGTGAATGGTGCCGGCGAAAGCCGGCTTCGTTCTTTCAAGGCCTATACCGCCTGCCGGGCAACCGGCAGAGCGCTTTTGGCCTGCCTCCCGAAAGCCTCAGCAGACTGGCGTTTTATGAAGAGCCCTGTTAAGGAGCGGCGGTAAAATTACCGGAGACTGCAATGAGCCGCACCGCCAGCGTTTCGCGCAAGACGAACGAGACCTCCGTATCGGTCGCCGTCAATATCGACGGCACCGGCGCATCGACCATTTCGACGGGCGTCGGCTTCTTCGATCATATGCTGGACCAGCTCTCGCGCCATTCGCTGATCGACATGGAGATAAAGACCGAAGGCGACCTGCATGTCGACGACCACCACACGGTGGAAGACACCGGCATCGCCATCGGCCAGGCCATTGCGAAAGCGCTCGGCGACCGTCGCGGCATCACCCGCTACGCTTCGCTGGATCTCGCCATGGACGAGACGATGACGCGCGCAGCCGTCGATGTTTCCGGCCGTCCCTTCCTGGTCTGGAACGTCAATTTCTCCGCGCCAAAAATCGGCACCTTCGACACCGAGCTGGTGCGCGAATTCTTCAACGCGCTCGCCCAGCATGCCGGCATCACGCTGCATATCCAGAACATTTACGGCGCCAACAACCATCATATCTCGGAGACGTGCTTCAAAGCCGTCGCGCGCGTGTTGCGCACCGCGACCGAGATAGATCCCCGCCAGGCGGGCCGCGTTCCCTCGACGAAGGGTTCGCTGGCCTAACCACGGCTTATCTGGAGGCCGTCGATGGCCACGTTCCTCTTTCTGATACCGCCGGGTGCGAAATCCCAGGACGAAAACGCCCGGATCATCCGTGATCATTTTTCGTGGATCGCGTTCTTTTTACCGTACATCTGGCTGCTGTGGCATCGTGCTTGGCTGGCCGCAGCCCTTGTCTTCGCCATACAGTCGCTGGGTTCGGTCCTCTCTGAGCATCCCGTCTTCGGCTTTGCCGGCGTCGGGATTTGCCTTGCGACCAGTCTTCTCGTGGCGCTTGAAGGCCCCACGATGATCGTCGCCGGTCTCAGGCGGGCGGGCTGGACGGTCGATGCCGTCATATCGGCCGACGACCGTGCAACGGCGGAAGAGATCTACTACATGGACATCAAGGCAGGCGAACCGGAGACACGTCACACCGTTTCCCTGCCGGCATCGGAAACCTCTGCGCGCCGGCACGCTCCCATGCTCGGCCTCACAGGTTTCGGGGAAGGACGCTGACATGCGCGTTGCAATCATCGACTACGGCTCGGGCAACCTGCGCTCGGCCACCAAGGCCTTCGAACGCGCGGCCCGCGAGGCCGGCATCGACGCCGAAATCGACCTGACCGACAAAGCGGAGCGCGTCGCCAGCGCCGACCGCATCGTGCTGCCCGGCGTGGGCGCCTATGCCGATTGCCGCCGTGGCCTCGATGCCGTGCCAGGCATGGTGGAGGCGCTGCGCGAGACGGTCGAAGCCAAAGCCCGCCCCTTCCTCGGTGTCTGCGTCGGCATGCAGCTCATGTCCTCGCGCGGCCTCGAAAAGACCACCACCGAGGGCCTCGGCTGGATCAAGGGCGACGTCGTGCTGATGACACCGGACGATCCGGCCCTGAAGATCCCGCAGATCGGCTGGAACACGCTGGACCGCAAAGATGCGCACCCGCTGTTCGACGGCATACCGGAAACGCTGCACGCCTATTTCGTGCATTCCTACCATCTCGCCGCGGAAAACCCGGACGACGTGGTCGCGACCGTCGACTACGGCGGCCCGATGACCGCCTTCGTCGCCAACGGCAACAAGGCCGGCGCGCAGTTCCATCCGGAAAAGAGCCAGACGCTCGGCCTCGCCCTCATCACCAATTTCCTGCGCTGGAAGCCGTAAAATGATCCTCTTTCCCGCCATCGACCTGAAAGACGGCCAGTGCGTGCGCCTCAAGCTCGGCGACATGGACCAGGCCACCGTCTACAATCCCGACCCGGCCGCCCAGGCGAAAGCTTTCGAGGACCAGGGTTTTGAGTGGCTGCACGTCGTCGATCTCAACGGCGCCTTCGCCGGGGAAAGCGTCAACGGCGCCGCCGTCGATGCGATCCTCAAGGCAACGAAGAACCCGGTGCAGCTCGGCGGCGGCATTCGCACGCTCGATCATATCGAGAGCTGGCTGGCGCGTGGGCTCTCCCGCGTCATCCTCGGCACCGTCGCGGTGCGCGATCCGGCGCTCGTCATCGAGGCTTGCAAGCAGTTTCCCGGTAAGGTCGCCGTCGGCATCGATGCCAAAGGCGGCAAGGTCGCCGTCGAGGGCTGGGCGGAAGCCTCCGAACTCGGCGTGATCGAGCTTGCGAAGAAATTCGAGGGCGCCGGCGTCGCCGCGATCATCTACACGGATATCGACCGCGACGGCATTCTCGCCGGCATCAACTGGGCGTCCACGCTGGAACTCGCCGATGCCGTCTCCATTCCCGTCATCGCCTCCGGCGGCCTTGCCTCGATGGACGACATCCGACGCCTCGTAGCACCAGATGCCCGCAAGCTCGAAGGCGCCATTTCCGGCCGGGCGCTCTATGATGGTCGGATCGATCCCACAGAGGCGCTCGCCGTAATCCGGGGAGGTGCCGCATGACCCTCAAAGCCCGCGTCATCCCCTGCCTCGACGTCAAGGACGGCCGCGTCGTCAAGGGCGTCAGCTTCGTCAACCTGGTCGATGCCGGCGATCCCGTCGAATCGGCCAAGGCCTATGATGCGGCCGGTGCCGACGAACTCTGCTTCCTCGACATCACCGCCTCCGCCGACAACCGCGACACGATTTTCGACGTGGTCGCGCGCACGGCGGAGCACTGCTTCATGCCCCTCACCGTCGGTGGCGGCGTGCGTGCGGTCGCCGACATCCGCAAGCTGCTGCTCGCGGGCGCCGACAAGGTCTCGATCAATTCGGCCGCCGTCGCCAATCCTGATTTCGTCGCGGAAGCCGCCGACAAGTTCGGCAACCAGTGCATCGTCGTGTCGATCGATTCGAAGAAGGTTTCGGCCGAGGGCGAAGAGGACCGTTGGGAAATCTTTACCCATGGCGGCCGCAAGCCGACCGGCATCGATGCCGTCGCCTTTGCCGAAAAGATGGTGGAGCGCGGGGCCGGCGAATTGTTGCTGACCTCGATGGACCGCGACGGCCAGAAGGGCGGTTATGACATCGCGCTGACCCGCACCATTGCCGACCGGGTTTCGGTGCCGGTCATCGCGTCGGGCGGCGTCGGCATTCTCGACCATCTCGTCGAGGGCGTGCGCGACGGCCACGCGACGGCCGTGCTGGCCGCCTCCATCTTCCACTTCGGCACCTATACCGTCGGCGAGGCCAAGCGCTACATGGCGGAGCATGGCATTGCCATGCGGCTCGACTGAGGAGAGAGCGATGACCGATTTTTCCCTTGCCGATCTGGAGCGTATCGTGGAGGCCCGCTCGCAGGCCGATCCGAGCGCATCCTGGACCGCCAAGCTCGTTGCGGCCGGACAGGCAAAAGCGGCAAAAAAGCTCGGTGAAGAAGCCGTCGAGACCGTTATCGCGGCAATCGAGGGCGAAAAGGCCGCCTTGACGAGCGAAACGGCCGATTTGCTCTATCATCTGATGGTCGTATTGAAAATCGGTGGCGTGGCGCTACAAGATGTCATGGGGGAGCTGGAACGGCGCACAAGCCAGTCCGGCCTAGTGGAGAAGGCCAGCCGGAAAAGTTGATGATCCAGGCAGCGCGCGACAAGGACCAGGCGGATATTCCGGACGATTTCGGCAACCGCGACTATTCTCCCTACCGCTTCTTCTCGGCAGACGAATGGGCGCATTTCCGGGCCGACACGCCTTTGACGCTCACGGGCGACGAGGTGCAGCGGCTGCGCTCGCTGAACGACCCGATCGACCTCGACGAGGTGCGGCGCATCTATCTCTCGCTGTCGCGCCTGCTCTCGGCCCATGTCGAATCCTCGCAGATGCTGTTCGAGCAGCGCAAGCGCTTCCTCAGCCTCTCCGACGAGGCGAAGACGCCCTATGTCATCGGCATTGCGGGCTCCGTCGCGGTCGGAAAATCGACCACGGCGCGTATCCTGATGGAACTGCTCGCCCGCTGGCCGTCGAGCCCGAAGGTCGACCTCGTGACGACCGACGGTTTCCTCTATCCGAACGCCGTGCTCCAGCGCGAAGACATGATGGACCGCAAGGGCTTTCCGGAGAGCTACGACATCGGCGCGCTTCTGCGCTTCCTCTCGGCGATCAAGGCCGGCAAGCCGAACGTCAAGGCGCCGACCTATTCGCACCTGACCTATGACGTGCTGCCCAACGCCTTCCGCACCATCGACCGGCCGGATATCCTGATCTTCGAGGGCATCAACGTCCTCCAGTCGCGCAACCTGCCGGCCGACGGCAAGATCGTGCCGATGGTCTCCGACTTCTTCGATTTCTCGATCTATATCGATGCGGAAGAGAGCTTGATCCACACCTGGTACGTAGACCGTTTCATGCGGCTGCGCGACACGGCCTTCAAGAACCCGGATTCCTACTTCCACCGCTACGCGACGATCAGCGAGACGGCCGCGCTGGCGATCGCGGAAGGCCTCTGGCACAATATCAACCTGAAAAACCTGCACCAGAATATCCTGCCGACGCGCCCGCGCGCCGACCTGATCTTGCAGAAGGGCGAGAACCACCTGATCGAGACGGTGGCATTGCGCAAATTGTGAGCCGGCTTAAGAATTGACCCGGCGAAGCGTCAGGTTGATGCGCCCGGCATTCTTCAACAGCGTCGACGTGCCCGGATAGATGCGATCCACCCCATGGAAAATCAGCCGATTCTCGCCGCCGAAGACGAAGACGTCGCCGCTCGATAGCCGGAAGGACCGCGTCGCATCGCTGCGTGAAACGCCGCCGACGCGAAACAGGCACTGGTCCCCCAGCGATACGGACACGACGGGCGCGCCGAATTCGCTTTCGTCGCGGTCCTGGTGCAGCCCCATCTTGGCATCGGGATCGTAGAAATTGACGAGGCAGGCTTCCGGCGGCTTTTCAAAGCCGGCAACCGCCTCCCACAAGGCGAGAAGCGCATCTGGGATGGCGGGCCAGGGGCGGCCGGTCTCGGGATGGGTCGGTTGGTAGCGGTAGCCGTTGTCCTTGTCCGTCACCCAGCCGAGCGGCCCGCAATTGGTCATGCGCACCGACATCGGCTTGCCGGTTTTTGGCATGCGCGGCACGAAGAGCGGCGCCTCGGCCACGACCTCTCTTATGGCCGCGACAAGCGCCTCCTGCGCCGGGCGATCGAAATGGTCGGGGAAATAGCGCAGCCCCGGGGCGAGGCCACGCTCAGCCATGGCGCATCTCGTGCCGAATGCGGCTCACGCTTCCGCCAGGTCCGGAATGCGCAGCACCTGGCCGGGATAGATCTTATCCGGGTGGGAGAGCATCGGGCGGTTGGCGTCGAAGATCAGGGTGTGCTTGGCGCCCTTGCCCTTGCCGTAATAGGCCTCGGCGATCTTCCACAGGTTGTCGCCCTTCTTTACCGTGTGCAGGGTCGGGTCATTGGCGGGCGCGGAGACCTTCAGGAGTTCCGCCAGGTCGATTTTCTCGAGCTTTAGGCCGGAATCGGCGGGCACGACCTTGAGATCAGCGGCTTCGACCTTGGAAATGCCCAGCGTGTTGCCGACGGCGATGACCGCCTTTTCGAAGGCCGTCTGGTCGGCAACCACGCCCTTCAGCACACATTTGTCGCCCTCGACGGAGACTTCGACCTTCTGCGTGCCGAGATCGAAGGAATCGAGCTCCTTCTTGACCGCACTCGCTTCCGGCGCTTCGTCGTCGCCGATGCCGAGCTTCTTGCCGGCGTTCTTGATAAAGCTGAAGAGACCCATGACTACCTCCCGATTTTTTTGGTCTGTTTTTTTGAACTAAAGCAGAGCCTTTCCGCGAAGGAAAGGTTTCGTTTCACTCTCATTCATAAACGGCCAAGTTGCGGCAATCATTCGCCGCCAGGCTTCGCCCGATTGCGTTTTACGTCGGAACGGCCGGATTTTTCCTTGAGCCGGCGTTCCACCGAACCCTTCGTCGGCTTGGTCTTCCTGCGCACCGGCGGCGGCGGTTCGGCGGCTTTCAGGATCAGCTCCTTCAGCCGCTCGCGCGCGTCCTCGCGATTGCGCTCCTGGCTGCGAAAGCGGTTCGCCTCGATCAGCAGCACGCCCTCCTTGGAAAGCCGGCGACCGGCGAGCTTTTCGGCATTTGCCTTCACCCGGTCGTCCAGCGACGGCGAGTTGCGCAAGTCGAAGAAAAGCTGCACCGCCGTCGAGACCTTGTTGACGTTCTGGCCGCCCGGACCGCCGGCCAGCACGAACTGTTCGGTCAGCTCCCAACCGGCAATCGTGATGGAGCTTTTGATGTAGAGGGGGTCGCTGGCCATGGATGTTCCTTTCCACGCCGTTTTAGCGGGCGATCGGCGAAACGGGAAGCCGGCGCGCGCAACGAAAAACCCGGCCGCGAGGACCGGGTTTCACGTGAATCATCGCTAAAAACCTTATTCGGCCGCGATCTTCAGGCCGGGCGCCGCATCGCGCACGCCGCCGTCCACATGGTTTTCGAACTTTTCGAAGTTCGCGATGAACATGTCGATGAGTTTCTGGGCCTGCTTGTCATAGGCGGCACCGTTTGCCCAGGTCGAGCGCGGGTCGAGGATCTTCGTGTCCACGCCCGGCACCGAGACGGGCACCTGGAAGCCGAAATTGTCATCACGACGGAACAGCGCGTCCTTCAGCGAGCCGTCGAGCGCGCTCGCCAGCAGCGTGCGGGTTGCCTTGATCGGCATGCGGCGGCCTTCACCGTAAGCGCCGCCGGTCCAGCCGGTGTTGACCAGCCAGCAATCGACGCCGTGTTCGGCGATCAGTTCCTTCAGCAGGTTCCCGTAGACCGTCGGGTGACGCGGCATGAAGGGAGCGCCGAAGCAGGTCGAGAAGGTGGCTTCCGGCTCGGTCACGCCACGCTCCGTGCCGGCGACCTTGGCGGTGTAGCCGGAGAGGAAGTGGTACATGGCCTGGTCGGGCGTCAGCTTGGCGATCGGCGGCATCACGCCGAAGGCATCGGCCGTCAGCATGATGATGGTCTTCGGGTGCGGCGCGCGGCCGGTGTCGCTGGCATTCGGGATGAAATCCAGCGGATAGGCGCAGCGCGTGTTTTCCGTCAGCGAGCCGTCATTGAAGTCCGGCACGCCGTTCGCGTCGAGCACGACGTTTTCGAGCACGGTGCCGAAACGCTGCGTCGTCGCGTAGATTTCCGGCTCGGCTTCGGCCGAAAGGCGGATCGTCTTGGCGTAGCAGCCGCCTTCGAAGTTGAAGATGCCGTTTTCGCCCCAGCCATGCTCGTCGTCGCCGACCAGCGTGCGGTTCGGGTCGGCCGACAGCGTCGTCTTGCCGGTGCCGGACAGGCCGAAGAACACGGCCGCATCGCCATCCGGGCCGACATTGGCCGAGCAGTGCATCGGCATGACCTTTTCCGACGGCAGCAGCCAGTTCAGAACGGTGAAGACCGACTTCTTCATCTCGCCGGCATAGAAGGTGCCGGCGATCAGCACGATGCCGCGGGTCAGGTCGCAGGCGATCATGGTTTCCGTGCGCGCACCGTGGCGCTCCGGATTGGCCTTGAAGGTCGGCAGGTCGATGATCGTCAATTTTGGCGCGAAACCCGCAAGATCGGACTCCGCCGGACGGATGAGCAGGTTGCGGATGAACAGCGAATGCCAGGCGAGTTCCGTGACGACGCGGGTCGGCAGCGCATAGTCGGCATCGGCGCCGCCGATCAGGTCCTGCACGAAGAGGTCGCGGTCGGCGGCGTGCGCCAGCATGTCGGCATGCAGCGCGTCGAAATGCGCGCGCGACACGGCCTTGTTGTTGTCCCACCAGATGGCGCCTTCGGTGTTTTCGTCGCGCACGACGAACTTGTCCTTCGGCGAACGGCCGGTGTGCTGGCCGGTGAGCGCACGCAGCGCCCCATGCGCGGTCTTCACAGCTTCGCCACGGCCGAGCGCCTCTTCGTAAAGAGCCTCTGCTGCAAAGTTGTACCGGACCGTGCCGTTAGTATGGATACCCATCGCGGTGAGCCCCTGAGCGGGGTTGCGAACGCCAAGTTCCTGCATGGTCCAGTTTTCCTCCAAGGCGACAAGAATGGTGTGGATTTTCCGGGAAGCTAATTCGGGACTGTCACAAAGACAAGAGGAAAATGCAAATTTGGCAATGATATCAATTATTTAATCGATTTAAAGAATTATGTTACTTTTTTAATCGTTTGAATAATCGATTTAAAAATGACTCGCCCGGCGCGGCTGAAACGTCTCCCTTTATCTTTGCCACAATTTGTTCCACCTTTACCCCCAAGGAGGCGCATCACATCCAGGACAGGAAGACGATCCGAGGTCGGGAAAGGCGCCGATGAATATGGAGACTAGCAGGATGCAGACGATCGCACTCGTTGACGACGACCGGAATATTCTGACATCCGTGTCGATCGCTCTGGAGGCAGAGGGCTACAAGGTCGAGACCTATACGGACGGCGCCTCGGCGCTCGACGGGCTTCTCGCCCGCCCGCCGCATCTTGCCATCTTCGACATCAAGATGCCGCGCATGGACGGCATGGAGCTGTTGCGGCGGTTGCGCCAGAAGTCGGATATTCCGGTGATCTTCCTCACCTCGAAGGACGAGGAGATCGACGAGCTATTCGGCCTCAAGATGGGCGCCGACGACTTCATCACCAAGCCCTTCTCGCAGCGCCTGCTCGTCGAGCGCGTCAAGGCGATCCTGCGCCGGGCATCCAGCCGCGAGGCGGCCGCCGCCTCCGGTGGCACCGGCAATGCGGCCAAGGCCGGCGAAATCGCGGCCCGCTCGCTGGAGCGCGGCCAGCTCGTCATGGACCAGGAGCGCCACACCTGCACCTGGAAGGGCGAGCCGGTGACGCTGACCGTCACGGAATTCCTCATCCTGCATTCGCTGGCCCAGCGCCCGGGCGTCGTAAAGAGCCGCGATTCGCTGATGGATGCGGCCTATGACGAGCAGGTCTATGTCGACGACCGCACCATCGACAGCCACATCAAGCGGCTGCGCAAGAAGTTCAAGATGGTCGATACCGACTTCGATATGATCGAAACGCTCTACGGCGTCGGCTACCGTTTTCGCGAGACCGCCTGAGGCGCGATTTCGCTTGCATGAACCGCGGCGGCAATGGCATGCCGCGGTCGGCGGCCTCGTGCCGTGCGCATGGAAGGTAGACCCGCTTGTTGCAGACAACGCCGGAAAGGGATGGGGAAGACGTCGAGGGCCGGCCCGCGCCGCGCTCGCTGCGCCGCCGCTGGACGCATCCCTTCACGCTGGCACGCCGGATCTTCGGCAATGCGGTCTTTTCCAGCCTCACACGCCGCATCCTGTTCTTCAACCTCGTCGCACTCGTCGTGCTGGTCGCCGGCATCCTCTATCTCAACCAGTTCCGCGAGGGCCTGATCGACGCGCGTGTCGAAAGCCTTTTGACCCAGGGCGAGATCATCGCGGGCGCCATCTCCGCCTCCGCTTCGGTCGATACCAACTCGATCACCATTGACCCGGAAAAGCTGCTGGAACTGCAGGCCGGCCAGAGCATCACGCCGCTGCCGAACGACGAGGACCTGGAATTCCCGATCAATCCGGAGCGCGTGGCACCTGTTCTGCGGCGGCTGATCTCGCCGACGCGCACCCGCGCCCGCATCTACGATACCGACGCCAACCTGCTGCTCGATTCGCGCCACCTCTATACCCAGGGCCAGGTGCTGCGCTTCGATCTGCCGCCGGTGGAGCCGGAGAGCACCAGCCTCATCGAGCGCATGAACGTCTGGTTCAACCGCATCCTCCAGCCGAGCAACCTGCCGCAATACAAGGAAGCGCCGGGCGGCGACGGATCGATCTATCCGGAAGTGATGAACGCGCTGACGGGCGTTCGCGGTGCCGTCGTGCGCGTCAACGACAAGGGCGAGCTGATCGTCTCGGTTGCCGTGCCGGTGCAGCGTTTTCGCGCGGTGCTCGGCGTGCTGCTGCTCTCCACGCAGGCGGGTGACATCGACAAGATCGTGCATGCCGAGCGCCTCGCCATCATGCGCGTCGCGGGCGTCGCCGGCCTCGTCAACATCGCGCTGTCGCTGCTGCTTTCCAGCACCATCGCCAATCCGCTGCGCCGGCTCTCGGCGGCCGCCATCCGCGTGCGCCGCGGCGCCAAGGAGCGTGAGGAAATTCCGGATTTCTCCGTGCGCCAGGACGAGATCGGCAACCTTTCCATCGCGCTGCGCCAGATGACGACGGCGCTCTACGACCGCATCGACGCGATCGAGAGCTTTGCGGCCGATGTCAGCCACGAGCTGAAAAACCCCCTCACCTCGCTGCGCAGCGCCGTGGAAACCCTGCCGCTCGCCCGCACCGACGAATCGAAGAAGCGCCTGCTCGACATCATCCAGCATGACGTGCGCCGCCTCGACCGGCTGATCAGCGACATTTCCGACGCCTCACGGCTCGATGCGGAGCTTGCCCGCAGCGATGCGCGCACCGTCGACCTCGAAAAGCTGCTCGGCGACCTCATCGACATTTCGCGCCAGGTCTACACGCGCAAGAAGCCGGTCTCGCTCGATTTCGTCGTCGACCGCAAGGACAATCCGAAGGCGAAGTTCAATGTCAGCGGCTACGAGCTGCGCATCGGCCAGATCGTCACCAACCTCATCGAGAACGCGCGCTCCTTCGTGCCGGATCCCGGCGGGCGCATCGTCGTGCGCCTGTCGCGCGGCCGAAACGACCGCTGCCTCATCCAGGTCGAGGACAACGGCCCCGGCATCCAGGCGGAAGACATCGACCGCATCTTCGAGCGCTTCTACACCGACCGCCCGGCCAGCGAAGGTTTCGGCCAGAATTCCGGCCTCGGCCTCTCCATCTCGCGGCAGATCGCCGAGGCGCATGGCGGCACGCTGAAGGCCGAAAACATCCTCGACAAGGCGACCGGCACCATCGGCGGTGCGCGCTTCACGCTGTCGCTGCCGACCGGCAACCAGAAATGACGCCGCCGGCCAACGTGCACGGTACGGCCATCGTCATCGGCACGACGGGACTTCTCTTTCTCGGCCCTTCCGGGGCCGGCAAAAGCGCCGTCGCGCTGCACTGCATCGAAGAGGCGCGCGGGCGCGGCCTCTTTTCCGCGCTCGTCAGCGACGACCAGGTCCTGATCCACCAGGCGGGCGGGCGTATCGTCGCCCGGGCGCCGGCCAGCATTGCCGGGCTTGCGGAAGTGCGGGGCGCCGGCATCGCCAAGGTGGCGACGATCGAGGCGGCCGTGCTTTCCCGGGCGATCCGCCCGCTGGAGCCGCCATTTGCCGAGCGCCTGCCGCCGGAGGGGGAAACCGCCGAGGTCCTGCCGTCCGTCTTCCTGCCTCTGACGCGGCTGCCGCTCTTTCCCGGTTGCACCGCCTTCGCGACATTGACCGCACTGCATCCGGAAATCCTCAAAAGTTGACCGCAAAAGCCCCGTCAAAAACCGAAATCAGGCATTTTGGGCTTGCACTTGGCCTTTTCATTGACATGATGGCCACCCCAACGGTGGACGGAATTGTTGCGTTGCGGTATTCGCCGTCCGTTTGAGTTGGGAAACTGGAGCGACTGCTGATGATCGGACTGGTGCTTGTCACCCATGGCAAGCTGGCGGAGGAATTCCGGCACGCCCTTGAACATGTCGTTGGTCCGCAAAAGGCGATCGAGACCGTCTGTATCGGCCCCGAGGACGACATGGACCAGCGTCGCCAGGACATCCTGGAAGCGGTCATGAAGGCCGACCAGGGCCATGGCGTCATCATCCTCACCGACATGTTCGGCGGCACGCCCTCGAACCTTGCGATCTCCGTGATGACCGGCGAGGGCATCGAGGTGATCGCCGGCGTCAACCTGCCCATGCTGATCAAGCTTGCCGGTATTCGCGGCGAGAACAACATGGAAAAGGCGCTGATCGACGCGTCGGAGGCCGGCCGCAAATATATCAACGTGGCCAGCCGCGTGCTGAGCGGCAAATAAGGTTTCCTGCCGTCCATGACCGTCTCGAAAGAGCTTCTCATCATCAACAAGCGCGGCCTGCACGCCCGCGCCTCGGCAAAATTCGTCCAGACGGTCGACGGCTTCGACGCGGAGGTGACGGTCTCCAAGGACGGCATGACCGTCGGCGGCACCTCGATCATGGGCCTGATGATGCTGGCGGCCAGCCCCGGCTGCTGCGTGCAGGTGACGGCAACAGGCGCCGAGGCCCAGCAGGTGCTCGATGCGCTCGACGCGCTGATCGCCGACCGCTTCGGCGAGGAAATGTAAATTCGCGTCGATATAAGGATATAAAGACTTCTTTATATCATGTTGCTCCAGCGGCCATTTCCT
The DNA here is from genome assembly GCF_058809275.1 of Shinella sp. GW821-FHT10F02. Lineage (NCBI taxonomy): Bacteria > Pseudomonadati > Pseudomonadota > Alphaproteobacteria > Hyphomicrobiales > Rhizobiaceae > Shinella > Shinella sp. GW821-FHT10F02. The sequence goes on from NZ_JBXASL010000005.1 coordinate 29,144, forward strand.
GATAGGGAAAGCGCCACCACGCGAAGAACATTTTCTTTTTCCGCAATTGCGAACGCAAAGCCGCTCACGCTTTGCTGGAATTGCTCAGAAGGCTGGAGACCTCCATGACCACCACGCAGGACTATCACGTCGCCGACATCGCGCTTGCCGATTTCGGCCGCAAGGAAATTCAGATCGCCGAAACCGAAATGCCGGGCCTGATGGCCTGCCGCGAAGAGTTCGGCGCCGCCAAGCCGCTCAAGGGCGCGCGCATCACCGGCTCGCTGCACATGACCATCCAGACCGCCGTTCTCATCGAGACGCTGGTCGAACTCGGCGCCGACGTGCGCTGGGCGTCGTGCAACATCTTCTCTACGCAGGACCACGCCGCCGCCGCGATCGCCGCTGCCGGCATCCCGGTCTATGCCGTGAAGGGTGAAACCCTTACCGAGTACTGGGAATATACCGACAAGATCTTCCAGTGGGCCGATGGCGGCCTCACCAACATGATCCTGGACGACGGCGGCGACGCCACCATGTACATCCTGCTCGGCGCGCGCGCGGAAGCCGGCGAGAACATCCTGGTCAATCCGGGCTCGGAAGAAGAAGAAATCCTCTTCGCGCAGATCAAGAAGCGCCTTGCCGCAACGCCCGGCTGGTTTACCAAGCAGCGCGATGCCATCCAGGGCGTCACGGAAGAGACCACGACCGGCGTCAACCGTCTCTACCAGCTCCAGCAGAAAGGCCTACTGCCCTTCCCGGCAATCAACGTCAACGACTCGGTCACCAAGTCGAAGTTCGACAACAAGTACGGCTGCAAGGAATCGCTGGTCGACGGCATCCGCCGCGGCACCGACGTGATGATGGCCGGCAAGGTCGCCGTCGTCTGCGGCTATGGCGACGTCGGCAAGGGCTCGGCTGCCTCGCTGAAGGGCGCCGGCGCCCGCGTCAAGGTCACGGAAATCGACCCGATCTGCGCGCTGCAGGCCGCCATGGACGGTTTTGAAGTCGTGCAGCTCGAAGACGTCGTGTCCTCGGCCGACATCTTCATCACGACCACAGGCAACAAGGACGTCATCCGCGTCGAGCATATGCGCGAGATGAAGGACATGGCGATCGTCGGCAATATCGGCCACTTCGACAACGAGATCCAGGTCGCGTCGCTGCGCAATTTCAAGTGGACGAACATCAAGCCGCAGGTCGACATGATCGAGTTCCCGAAGGGCAACCGCATGATCCTGCTGTCGGAAGGCCGCCTCTTGAACCTCGGCAACGCCACCGGCCACCCGTCCTTCGTGATGTCCGCCTCGTTCTCCAACCAGGTTCTGGCCCAGATCGAGCTCTTCACCAAGGGCAACGCGTACCAGAACGAAGTCTACGTGCTGCCGAAGCAGCTCGACGAGAAGGTCGCGCGCCTTCACCTCGCCAAGCTCGGCGCCAAGCTCACGGAACTCTCCGACGAGCAGGCCGGTTACATCGGCGTGACGACGACGGGTCCGTTCAAGGCTGAGCACTACAGGTACTGATCCTTACCCGGATTATCCACAACATCTAGAGGCGGCGCGCTTGACAAGGCGCGCCGCCTCTTTTTTGGGCGCGTCCCTTCCCGACGATTCGGGAAACAAGTATCCTTAAGCAATTGATTCGGCGTGAAGATGCGGACCTTACGCGCCGGATGGGATGTCTTGTCGATCAGGCGGCAAACGGACGGAGACATACCGGGGATGATGTCGGAAATGAAACGAGGCCGTTCCGGGCAGGCTTTTGCCGTACCGGAACGGGGCATGGTGCGTTCCCTCGCACCTGCCGGAACGAACAAAATCGAAACATGGTTAACGGCTCGCGGCGCGCGCCGTCTTGCAGGCGTGCTGGCTGCCGGCTCGGCGCTGAGCGCGTTTGCCGGCCCGGCTTATGCCGCCGGCCCCTATCTCGCCACGACGGAAATCGTCACCGTTTCCATGCTGCTCGGCGTGATGTCGGCGGCGATGGTCTCCGCCATCTGGATGATCCGCCAGCGCGGCCGCATGGAAGCGGAAAACCGTGAGCTGAAGGCGCATCTTGCCGATTCGCGGCACAACGTTTCCCGCCTCCAGGCGCTGATCGGCGACAAGAACCGGCGCATCGTCGTGTGGGACGGCCTTTCCGACAAGCCGGAATTCCTCGGCCAGCTGCCGGCCGAAACCGGCGCGCCGCAGGCCGACCGTGATTTCCTCGCCTTCGGCCGCTGGCTGAAATCCAATTCCGCCGTCGAGATCGAGCGCGCCATCGAGCGGCTGCGTTCGCAGGCGCAGAGTTTCGACCTCATCATCGAGACCAGCCGCGAGGAGGTCATCGAGGCGCAGGGCCGCGTGTCCGGCGGACAGGCCTTCGTGCGTTTCGTCGCCCTCAACAACCTGCGCGCCGAAGCCGCCGAGCTGAAGCTCGAGCGCGACCGGCTGGTGCAGGCGCTGACCACGCTGCAGGGCCTGCTCGACCAGATCGATCTTCCCGTCTGGCAGCGCGCCGCCGATGGCTCGCTCGCCTGGGTGAACGAGGCTTACGCCGAGGCCGTCGAGGCGAAGGACGCGGCAAGCGCCGTGCGCGAGGGACGCGAGCTGCTGCCGACCATCGCGCGCGAAAAGATCCGCGCCTCCAGCACCTACGACACGCCCTTCCACGACAAGGTCTCGACCGTCGTCAGCGGCAACCGCAGCTTCTTCGACGTCGTCGATGCACGCAGCTCCAGCGGCTCCGCCGGCATCGCCATCAACGTCTCCGACGTCGAGGCCGTGCGCGAGGAGCTTGTGCGCACGCTGAAGAGCCATGCCGAGACGCTCGACCATCTCGCCACCCCCGTCGCGATCTTCGACGGCGAACAGCGCCTGCAATTCTACAACCAGGCCTTCCAGCGCATGTGGGACATCGAGACCGCCTTCCTGGAGCGCAAGCCCGGCAATGGCGAGCTGCTCGACCGGCTGCGCGCCGCCGGCAAACTGCCGGAACAGCTCAACTGGAAACAGTGGAAGGACACGGCACTCGCCGTCTACCGCGCGATCGACACCCAGACCGACCTCTGGCACCTGCCGAACGGCCAGACGCTGCGCGTCTTCGCGACGGCGCGTCCGCAAGGCGGTGCCACCTGGGTCTTCGAGAACCTGACGGAGAAGGTCGACCTCGAAACCCGCTACAACACGCTGGTGCAGGTGCAGGACGAGACGATCGACCACCTCGCCGAGGGTGTCGCGGTGTTCAGCCCCGATGGCCGCATCCGCCTCTCCAACCCGGCCTTCCGGGCGCTCTGGGGCATCAGCGAGGCGGAAGCGAAATCCGGCACGCATATCCGCGCCATCGAGCAGGCCTGCGCGCCCTCCTACGACAAGCCGGACGGCTGGAAGCGCTTTGCGCATATCATTACGAGCTTCGATGACGAGCGCCCCTCCTGCCAGGGCGTGCTGGAGCTGCGCACCGGCCTGGTGCTCGATTTCGCGGTGATCCCGCTCTCCAACGCCCAGACGATGCTGACCTTCGTCAACATCACCGACAGCGTGCGCGTCAGCCGGGCGCTTACGGAAAAGAACGACGCGCTGCGCAAGGCCGACGCGCTGAAGAACGATTTCGTCCAGCACGTCTCCTACGAGCTGCGCTCGCCGCTCACGAACATCATCGGCTTCGCCGACCTCCTGAAGACGCCGAGCATGGGCGAACTCAGCGACCGGCAGTCCGAATATGTCGATCACATCGCCACGTCCTCGGCGGTGCTGCTCACCATCGTCAACGACATTCTCGACCTCGCCACCGTCGATGCCGGCATCATGGAACTCGACTATAGCGAGATCAACCTGACGGACCTGCTCGACGACGTGTCGATGCAGTTCGCCGACCGCCTGCACGAGGCGCAGGTGACGCTGGAAATCACCGCACCGGACAATCTCGGCACGATCGTCGCCGACCAGCAGCGCCTGAAGCAGATCCTCATCAAGCTGCTCAGCAATGCCGCGAATTTCGCACCCGCCGGCAGCGCCATCGGCCTGAAATGCTGGCGCGATGGCAGCGACCTCGTCTTCACCGTCTCCGATCGCGGGCCGGGCATTCCGCAGGACGTGTTGAAGACGGTTTTCAACCGCTTCGAAAGCCACGGCCGCCATGGCGGTGCCGGTCTCGGCCTCTCCATCGTCGAGAGCTTCGTCAGCCTGCACCATGGCAGCGTCACGATCGACAGCCATGAGGGCCGCGGCACGGTCGTCACCTGCCGCCTGCCTTCCGCGACGATGACGTCGTTCGCCGCCGCGGAATAGGTCCATGGCGCTCGACCTCTTTCTCGCCGACGAAGCCGCCACCATCCGCTTCGGCGAGGACCTTGCCCTGGCGCTGAAGCGCGGCGACTATGTCGCGCTGCACGGCGATCTCGGCGCCGGCAAGTCGACGCTTGCCCGCGCGATAATCCGCGCCATCGCCGACGACGCGATGCTGGAGGTGCCGAGCCCGACCTTCACGCTGGTCCAGAGCTACGACCTGCGCATTCCCGTCGCGCATTTCGACCTCTACCGCATCGCGGACGCCGCCGAGATCGACGAACTCGGCTTCGACGAGGCACTGTCCGACGGCATCTGCCTGGTGGAATGGCCCGAAAAAGGGTCTGGCGCATTGCCGGCGGAAGGCATCATGCTACACTTCCTGCACGAGAGCGACGGCCGGCGGGTGGCGATCGACGGGCCGGCACCGGCGCTTGCCCGGATTCGACGGTCGCTGGCGATCCGCAGCTTTCTTGACGAAGCCGGCTACCGGAATGCGATTCGGCGCCACTTGACGGGCGACGCCTCCATTCGCGCCTATGAGCACATCTATACTGGCGACAAGCGCTTCGTGCTGATGGATTCGCCGCGGCATACGCCCGGCCCGATCCTCGCCCATGGCAAATATTACCAGCAGATCGCCCATATTGCCGAAGACGTACGGCCCTTCATCGCGATTGCGCGTTCCCTCGTCGAAAAAGGTCTTCGCGCGCCGGCGATCTACGAGACGGATATCGAACAGGGCATCCTGCTGATCGAGGATCTCGGCAGCGCCAGCGTGCTGGATGACGATGGCGTGCCGATCGCGGAACGCTACCGTGAAAGTGCCGCCTGCCTGGCGCATATGCATGGGCAGGCATTCGAACACGATCTTCCGGTGGCGGACGGCATCGTCCATACCGTGCCGGATTTCGACCGTGATGCCATGCAGATCGAGGTGAGTCTGCTCACCGACTGGTATCTGCCCTGGAAGCGCGGCACGCCGGCAAGCGACGACGAACGCCGCGACTATATCGCCATCTGGGACGCCCTGATCGAAAGCCTTTCCGCCGCCGAGCACAATCTGCTGCTGCGCGACTTCCATTCGCCGAACATCATCTGGCGGCCCGAGGCGACCGGCACCGACCGGGTCGGCATCATCGACTTCCAGGATGCGATGATCGGCCCCTCGGCCTATGACGTCGCCTCGCTGGTGCAGGATGCCCGCGTCGACATGCAGGAGGGCGTGGCGGACGACGTGCTCGACCACTATCTGAAGCTGCGCGAAAAAGACGCCGGCTTCGACCGCGCGCGCTTCCTGCGCGACTGGCATGTCATGGCGGCGCAGCGCAACTGCAAGCTCATTGGCCTCTGGGTGCGGCTCATGCAGCGCGACGGCAAGCCCGCCTATATGCGCCACATGCCGCGAACATTCCGCAATCTGGAGCGCGCGCTCAGCCATCCCGATCTCGCCCCCTTGCGCGACTGGTGCAGAAAGGCTGGAATCCTCGCGACCGAATCATAAGCGCGGAAACCAGATGAAGATCGAAGACGCCATGGTGCTGGCCGCCGGCCTCGGAACGCGCCTGCGCCCCATCACCGACACAATGCCGAAGCCGCTGGTGCCGATCGCCGGAAAGCCGATGATCGACTACGGGCTCGACGCGCTGGCGCAGGCCGGCGTCAAGCGCGCCGTCGTCAACGTGCACCACTTTGCGGACCAGATGATCGCACACCTCGCGACGCGCAAGGCGCCGGAAATCATCCTCTCCGACGAGACAGACCAGCTGATGAATTCCGGTGGCGGCCTCGCCAAGGGCCTGAAACTGCTCGGCCGCGCCCCCGTGCTCGTGATGAATGCCGACCTGTTCTGGATAGGCGAGGCGCCCGGCGGGCCGAGCAATCTCGACCGGCTGGTGGACGCCTTCGACCCGCAGCGCATGGACATGCTGATGCTCTGCGTGAAGCTGGAGGACACGACCGGCCACAACGGCAAGAAGGACTTCTCCATGGACGCGGCGGGGCGGCTTGCGCGCTACAGGGAGGGCGACGGCACGCCGTTCGTCTATGCCGGCGCCATCGCCATGATGCCCGCGCTGCTCGATGATGCGCCCGACGACGCCTTCAACCTCAACATCTATTTCGACCGGGCGATCGAGAAGGGCCGGCTCCACGGCATCGTGCTCGAAGGCCACTGGATCACCGTCGGCACGCCGGAGGCGATCGGCCAGGCGGAGGCCGTGATCGGCGCCTACCGCGAGGCGGCGGCGTGACGGGCGCCCGGGGCGGCCGCGTCTATTCCATCCCGGCGAGCCTGCCCTTCCTGAAAACGGTGGCCGCGACCCTCCTCGACGGCCGGCTCGTGCCCGGCTTCACCTATGATCCGGCCGATCCGCTGGCGCTGGCTGACGTGACGGTCTACGTGCCGACGCGCCGTTCCGCCCGCGTGCTGCGCTCGGAATTCGTCGACCTGCTCGGCGGACGCTCCGCCATCCTGCCGGTCATCCGCGCGCTCGGCGAGACCGATGACGACAGCGGCTTCTTCGACGAGGTGGCGCCGGCACTGCTCGACATGGCCGAGCCGCTCTCCGGCCCGACGCGCCTCATCGAGCTTGCCCGCCTCGTGCTGGCCTGGCGCAACCGCCTGCCGGCCGCCGTCACCTCCGTGCATGCCGAAAGCCCGCTGGTCGCGCCCGCAAGTCCGGCCGATGCCGTCTGGCTCGCCCGCAACCTCGCCGAGATCATCGACGCGATGGAGACGGAAGAGCTCGACTGGTCGGCGCTCGACAATCTCGACGTCTCCAACCATGCGCTCTGGTGGCAGCTCACCGCCGAGTTCCTGAAAATCGCCAGCGAATACTGGCCGGCGCGTCTGACCGAACTCAACCGGTCCTCGTCCTCGCTGCGGCGCAATGCGACGCTGCATGCCGAGACGGAGCGCTACCGCACCATGCCGCCCGCCGGCCCCGTCATCATCGCCGGCTCGACAGGCTCCATTCCCGCAACGGCCGGGCTGATCGCCGCCGTGGCAAACCTGCCGAACGGCGTCGTCATCCTGCCGGGGCTTGATCGTTTCATGTCGGATACGGAATGGCTGCTTGTCGGCCATCAGGCAGGTGCGGCAGGCGCGCAGAAACCCGACGCGGCCGCCCGCAGCCATCCGCAATACGGCCTCCACCGCCTGCTCGCCCGCATGGGCTGTACGCGAAGCGATGTCGAGCCGCTCGGAACCCCGCCCGCTGCCCTCGAATACCGCACGCAAATCCTCTCCAGCGCCTTCCTGCCGACGCAGGCGACATCGGGCTGGGGCGATATCCGCGGCACGATCGACGCCGGCCGCATGGCGGAGGCGTTTCACGACGTTTCGCTCGTCGAGGCGGCCAATGAGCGGGAGGAAGCGCTGGCGATCACCATCGCGCTGCGCCTCGCATTGGAGGATGGCGAAGACGCGCAGGCGGCGCTGATCACGCCCGACCGCAAGCTCGGCCGGCGCGTGGCGGCGGAACTTGCCCGCTTCGGCATCGAGGCGGACGATTCGGCCGGCACGCCGCTGCTCTCCACGCCGCAAGGCACGCTTCTGCGGCTGCTGGTCGAGGCCGCACTTCGGCCCGGCGATCCGGTGCCACTCGTCGCCCTCCTGAAACACCCCCTCACCCGCTTCGGGCTTTCCGCCGCGGATCTGCGCGACGCCGTGACCGCGCTGGAGCTGACGGCATTGCGCGGCGGCACCGCCGAGATCGATATTTCGACGCTCGAACCGCTGCTCGACGCCGCGCTGGAGCGGCAGACAACGGATCGTCATCCGCCCGTCTGGCGCACCGCCCTGCCGGAGCAGGCGATCCCTCTTGCCCGCGATCTGGCCCAGCGCGTCGCAGCCGCCGTCGAGCCGCTGGCCGGCGTGCTCTTTCACGAAAGCCGAACGGGGCGGCGCTTTTCCTCCAGGCTGGCGCTGTCCGACTGGTCGGAGCGGACCGGCCGCGCGCTGGAGGCTGTGGCTGTAAACGAGCGCGGCGACCTTGCGGCGCTGTGGTCTGGCGAGGCCGGCGACAGCCTTGCCAACCTGCTCAAGAGCGTCATCGAGACGGACGGGCAGATCGAGGCCGACGGGCCGCAATGGTGCGACATCATCGAGGCGCTGGCGGCGAGCGAAAGCGTCAAGCCGCGCTCCATGCGCCATCCGCGCGTCTTTATTTTCGGCGCGCTCGAATCACGCCTCCAGAGCGTCGATACGGTGGTGATCGGCGGGCTGAACGAGGGCACCTGGCCGGGACAGGCGGCGAACGACGCCTTCCTCTCGCGCATCATGAAGGTGGAAATCGGCCTGGAGCCCCCCGAACGACGCATCGGCCAACTCGGCCACGACCTACAAATGGCCGCCGCCGCGCCGAAACTCGTGCTGACGCGGGCGCTGCGCAACGGCACCGCGCCGACTGTCGCCTCGCGCTGGCTGCAACGCCTCATCGCCGTCGGCGGCCCGGCGCTGGCGGCCGACCTGCGCCGGCGCGGTAAGGACTTCATCGACTGGGCGAATGCCATCGACAAAGGCCCCTCCGTGCCGACGGCTGCCCGCCCGGCGCCCCGCCCGCCGGCCGAGCTCCAGCCACGCAAATATTCCTTCAGCCAGATCGGCCGCCTGCGGCGCGATCCCTACGCGATCTATGCACGGCATATCCTGCGCCTCGATCCCATCGCGCCCTTCAATCTCGACCCTGGACCGGCAGAGCGCGGCTCGGTCTACCACCGCATCGTCGACCGTTTCGTGCGCGAGGAAAAGACCGGCGAGCCGCTCGCCCTCGTCACCCGCATCCTGAACGAGGAATTCGACATCGTCGCCCTGCCACCGCATATCGACGCCGTCTGGCGCCCGCGTTTTGCCGCCGTTGGCCGTGCCTTCGTCAAATGGCACCTCGAACGGGCCGGCGCGGTGCGGGAGAGCCTGACGGAGGTTCCGGCCTCGCTCGACCTTTCGGTGGCCGGTATCCGGCTCACCGGCATCGCCGACCGGATCGACATCCTGCCGGATGGCAGCGCCGATATTCTCGACTACAAGACGGGCAGCACGCCCTCGCTGAAGGTCGCCCGCGCCTTGCTCGATCCGCAGCTCGCGCTGGAAGCGGCGGCGATCCGGCGCGGCGCCTTCCGCGGGCCGGGCCTGCGTGAGCCGGCGAACCTTCTCTATGTGCGCCTCAAACCCGGCGAACGCTTCAAGGCCGAACAGGTCAACAACGAACACGCCAAATCCGCCAACGCGACGCCGAAATCCGCGGGCGACCTGGCCGAGGAATCGCTGGCGGAGCTGGAAAAACTGCTGACCGGCCTGATCGAAGGGCGCTACGGCTTCGCCTCCCGGCTCATTCCGGAGCAGGAACGCGACTATGGCGGGGAATACGACCATCTGGCGCGCGTCGCCGAATGGTCGTCGGCCGAAAGCGGCGAGGAGGGAGACGATGCTTGACGAGGACAGACCCGCCTCCGCCGATCCCGCGGCCTGGCGGAGCTGGACATCGCTGAAACAGGCGACGGCATCCGATCCCGGCCGTTCGGCCTGGGTGTCCGCCAATGCCGGCTCGGGCAAAACACATGTGCTGACCCAGCGGGTCATCCGACTGCTGCTGGCCGGCTGCCGGCCCTCCGCCATCCTCTGCCTCACCTATACCAAGGCGGCGGCCTCGGAAATGTCGAACCGCGTCTTCGAGCGGCTTGCCGATTGGGCGACGCTGTCGGACGCCGAGCTGTCCGACCGGGTCGCGGCGATCGAGGGCGAGCGGCCCGATCTCTTCAAGCTTGCGGAAGCAAGACGCCTCTTCGCCCGTGCGCTCGAAACGCCGGGCGGCCTGAAAATCCAGACGATCCATGCCTTCTGCGAGGCGTTGCTGCACCAGTTCCCGCTGGAAGCCAATGTCGCCGGTCATTTTTCCGTGCTCGACGACCGGGCTGCTGCCGTGCTGCTCGCCGATGCGCGCCGCACGCTGCTGACGGCGACGACCAGCGAGGACGACCAGGGCCTTGCCGGGGCTTTCGCCACGGTGCTCGACATCGCCGACGATACCGGCCTCGAACGGCTGATTTCCGATATCGTGGCGAGCCGCGGGCCGATCCGGATATTTCTCGACATGGCAGAGCGTGCGGGCGGCGTGGAGGCGGTGCTGCGCCGCGAGATCGGGCTTGCGCCGCACGAGACGGCCGAGGACGTTCTCGCCGCCTTCTGGCCGCTGGATGGTTTGCAGGGGGCGACGCTTGAAGCCTATCTTTCAGCGGCCGAAACGCTGGGCAGCGACACGGTAAAAACATCGGCCGCTGGTTTGCGTTCCACAAGTCGGCTCACCGAAGCAGAAACACGCCGCGCCTCGCTCCATTCTTTATTCTTTACGAAGGAAGGGCAGCCCAAGAAGCTAGGCACGGCCTTCTTTTCCGCAGCGTTGAAGAAACAATTCCCGCAGTTTGAGGACCCGCTGCAAGCCGCGCAGGCCCATGTGATCGCCTGCGACGACCGGCTGCGACGGTTTCGCATGTATGAGGCGACGCTTGCGGCGCTCACCATCGCCGAGCGGCTGATCGGCGATTACGAGGACCTGAAGCGGGCGCGCAGCCTGCTCGATTTCGACGACCTGATCGACCGCACCGCGACACTTCTCACCCGCGACAAGGTGAGCGCCTGGGTGCACTACAAGCTCGATCAGGGCATCGACCATATCCTCGTCGACGAGGCGCAGGATACCAGCCCGCGGCAATGGCAGATCGTCAAGGCGCTGACGGACGATTTCTTTGCCGGCGAAACAGCGCGCGGGACCGGTCGCACGATCTTCGCCGTGGGCGACGAAAAACAGTCGATCTATTCCTTCCAAGGCGCGCGACCGGAACGGTTTGCCGAGGAAGGCCGGGAGGTGTCGCGGCGCACGCTGGCTGCCGACACGGCGTTCAGTCCGATCCGTCTGCTGCTCTCCTTCCGCTCGACCCGCGACGTGCTATCGGCGGTCGACCGGGTCTTTCTCGATGCCGCCAATGCGCGCGGGCTGACGCCGGATGGCAGCGATATCGTGCACGCCTCCAACCGCGGGCGCGAGCCCGGTGCCGTCGATATCTGGGAGGTGATCGCCGCGCCGCCGGGCCTCGACGAAGAAGACTGGACGGCGCCCTTCGACGCGGTGGCCGAGGAGGCGCCGATCAATGTGCTGGCACGGCGCATTGCCGATACGCTGGCATCTTGGATCGGCCGCGAGACGGTGACGGAGAAGGGCAAGGCGCGGCCGATGGCGGCTGGCGACGTGATCGTGCTGGTGCGCAAGCGCGACGCCTTCGTCAATGCGCTGACCCGCACGCTGAAGCAGCGGCATGGCCTGCCCGTAGCAGGCGCCGACCGGCTCGTGTTGACGAAACATATCGCCGTGCAGGACCTGATGGCACTCGGTCGCTTCGCCGTGCTCCCGGAGGACGATCTTTCGCTGGCGGCCCTTTTGAAAAGCCCACTGTTCGGCCTCAGCGAGGAAGCGCTGTTTGCGCTTGCCGCACGCCGCGGCGAGACACAGACCCTCTGGGCGCGGCTCAGCGAGGCGGCGGATGCGGACGAGGCCCTTGGGCGCATCGTCCAGCGGCTCGACGGCGTGATTCGCGATGCGCGCAGCCAGGCGGTGCACGATTTTTATGCCCGCATTCTCGGTGCCGGCGGCGGGCGGCGAGCTTTTCTCGCGCGGCTCGGCGCGGAGGCCGGCGAGATCATCGACGAATTCCTGACCTTCGCGCTGGAGCAGGAGGAGAACGGCCTGCCCGGCCTCCAGGCCTTCGTCTCGACGCTGGAGCTGGAAGCGCCGACGGTGAAGCGCGAGCAGGACAAGGCGCGCGGCGAAATCCGCATCATGACCGTGCATGCCGCCAAGGGCCTGGAGGCGCCGGTGGTCTTTCTCGTCGATGGCGGGGCAAAACCCTTCAGCCCCAGTCATATGCCGCAGCTGCGCTTCCTCTCGACGCCTGCCGGCGGCCTGCCGGCATGGCTGCCGCTAAAAGACCTTGGCAATGCGCTGACCGAGGTCGATGCGAACCGCATCCGCGAGAGCGCCGAGGAGGAATATCGCCGCCTGCTCTACGTCGCGATGACGCGTGCGGCCGATCGGCTGGTCGTCTGCGGCTATCGCGGCCGGCAGGAGAACAAGGACACCTGGCACCCGATGATCGCCGGCGCGCTTTCCGCCGATGGCCATCGCTGTGTGGAAACGACTTTTTCGACGGCCGGGGAAAACTGGCAGGGGTTTGCCTGGCGCGAGGCCGGTGCGGCTGATGTCGGCGAGGTCGCGACGGCGGGTGTCGAGGAAAAGGCGAAGGCGGTGTTGCCGGAGGCGCTCGGGCAACCCCTACCGCCGCAGAAGTCGCTGCCGCGGCCGCTGAGCCCCTCGGGTGCGGCGGCGGTGATCGAGACGGATGCGGCGGACCTGCTGGTGCCCTCGGCGCTGTTCGGGCGGAAGGGTGGCGTTCCGGGGGCTGGCCTTGCGCTGGAGCGCGGGCGCATCCTGCACCGTTTCCTGCAAGTCCTGCCGGCCTTCGAGCCTGCTGACCGGCCGGCGGCGGCGCGGCGTTATCTTGAGCGTGCGGCCGCCACCTGGCCGGAGCGTGCGCGCGATGCTCTGGTGGATGCCGCGCTGGCGGTGATCGATGACGAGAGCCTGGCGACGATCTTTTCCCCGGCAGCCCGGGCGGAAGTCTCGATCATGGGCACGCTGACGCTTGGCAGCCGCGATTTTGCCGTCTCGGGGCGGATCGACCGCATGGCGGTCACCGAAACGGCAGTCGAGATCGTCGATTTCAAGACGAACCGCGTGCCGCCGGGGTCTCTGAAGGACATTCCGTTCGAGCACCGGGCGCAGCTTGCGATCTATCGTGCGATCCTTGGCCCGCTCTATCCCGGGCGCGAGATCCGCTGCGGGCTGATCTATACGGAAGCGGCGAAAACCTACTGGCTGGATGCCGGCCTGATGGAAGCGAGCCTTGCCGAACTGCGCTCAAAGTGAGATACCGGGCGGGACAATCCATTGCCCGCAAGGGCGATGCCGGCCCTTGAAACGGGAGGCCGGCGGCATCACATCTTGTACAACAATCACCGTTCAAGGAGAGCCTCATGGCTACCGTTAAAGTCGACCAGTCCAATTTCCAGGCCGAAGTTCTGAATTCCGCAGAGCCGGTCGTCGTCGATTTCTGGGCTGAATGGTGCGGTCCGTGCAAGATGATCGCCCCGGCGCTCGAAGAAATCGCCACCGAACTCGCCGGCAAGGTGAAGGTCGCCAAGCTCAACATCGATGAGAACCCGGAACTGGCCGCCCAGTTCGGCGTACGCTCGATCCCGACGCTCGCCATGTTCAAGGGCGGTGAAGTGGCCGACATCAAGGTCGGTGCCGCTCCGAAGACGGCGCTTTCTTCCTGGATTTCCAGCGCCGCCTGATCGGCAGCGACGGACTACCCTTCAAGCCCGGCCTCGCGTCGGGCTTTTTCGTTTCAGGCCGCTTTCTGTTTCAGGTGGGGGGCGTGCCGTTGTCGGCGAGCACATCGCCGACCAGGTAAAGCGAGCCGCCGACCAGAATGCGCGGCGGCACCGAATCTTCCTCGGTGATGCGGCCGATTTCGGCAATGGCGTCGGCGACCGTCGAGAGGGGCTCGACCTCCAGGCCGGCGCGCGCCGCGTCATCGGCGAGCGACACCGGGTCGAGGCCGGCATCCGAGCCGCGGATCGGCACGGTGAAGACGCGCTCGGCAAGGCCGCGGAACGGCTCGAAATAGCCGACCGGATCCTTCGTGTTGATCATGCCCGTGACGAGGAAGAGCGGGCGCGGATCGCGTTCCTCGAAATTCGCCATCGTCTCGGCGATGACCTGCCCGGCACCGGGATTGTGCCCGCCATCGACCCAGATTTCGCTGCCGCGCGGCGCAAGCCGCATCAGCGCCCCATCCGTCAGGCGTTGCAGGCGGCCCGGCCATTCGACGCGGGCAAGGCCCAGTTCCAGCGCGTGCTCGGAGATGGTGAAACCGGCGGCCTTGACGGCGCGGATCGCGGCGGCGGAATTGCCATATTGATGGCGGCCCGGCAGGCGCGGCAGCGGCAGGTCGGCAAGGCCGAACTCGTCCTGATAGACGAGGCGGCCATATTCCTCATGCGCCATGAAATCCTGGCCATAGACGGCATGCGGGCAGCCAAGCCGTTCGGCCGTCTCGATCAGCACGTCGCGCGCGGCCTCTTCCGACTGGTAGCCGATGACGACGGGCACGCCGCGCTTCATGATGCCGGCTTTTTCCGCGGCGATCAGCTCGACGCGGTCGCCGAGATAGGCCTGGTGGTCGAGCGAGATCGGCATGATGACGCAAACCGCGGGGCGCGGCATGACATTGGTCGCGTCGAAGCGGCCGCCGAGACCCACCTCGATGATCGCCACATCCGCCGGGTGCTCGGAAAACAGCACGAAGGTGACGGCCGTCAGGATTTCGAAGACGGTGATCTTCTGCTCGCCATTGGCCTCCGCCACGCGGCGCACGGCATCGGCCAGCACGGCGTCTTCCACCAGCTGGCCCCGGCCGCCCTTGACGCCGAGGCGGTAGCGCTCGTGCCAGTTGACGAGGTGCGGGGAGGTGTGGACGTGGACGCTGAGGCCCTGCGCCTCCAGGATCGAGCGGCAGAAGGCGGTGACGGAGCCCTTGCCGTTGGTGCCGGCCACATGGATGACCGGCGGCAGCTTCAGATGTGGATCGCCGAGCGCGGACAGGAGCCGTGTGATCCGGTCCAGCGAAAGATCGAACCCCTTGGGATGGAGACCGAGAAGTTTTTCGATCTCCGCTGCCGCTTCGCTGACCGTGACCATCGACATGCTGCCCTCGCGCGGTGCGGCTTTTTACTGCGCCGCGATGGCGACGGCGCCGTTCGCCACGACGGGCGAGGACACCGTTGCGGGCTTCTTCATCAGGATCTTCAGAAGGCGGGCCAGCGTGTCGGGAATGTCGTGGCGCTTGACGACGAGGTCGACCATGCCGTGTTCCAGCAGGTATTCCGACGTCTGGAAGCCTTCCGGCAGCTTTTCGCGGATCGTCTGCTCGATGACGCGTTTGCCGGCAAAGCAGATTTCCGCACCCGGCTCAGCAAGGTGGATATCACCCAGCATGGCATAGGAGGCCGTGACGCCGCCGGTCGTCGGGTTGGTGAGCACAACGATATAGGGAAGGCCTGCCTCCTTGAGCATCTCGACCGCGACCGTGGTGCGCGGAAGCTGCATCAGCGAGAGGATGCCTTCCTGCATGCGCGCGCCGCCGGAGGCGGGGAACATGACAAGCGGGCACTTTTCGGCGATGGCACGCTCGAAGGCCTTGATGATGGCCTCGCCGGCGGCAATGCCGAGCGAGCCGCCCATGAAGGCGAATTCGTGCACGACAGCGACGAGCTTGACGCCGCGCATCTTTCCGACGCCGGCGAGGATCGTGTCCTCCAGGTCGGTCTTGGTGCGGCTGTCGCGCAGGCGGTCCGTGTATTTCTTCGAATCACGGAATTTCAGCGGGTCCTGCGCCACCTTCGGCTGCTGCAGGGACTCGTAGACGCCGTCGTCGAAGAGATCCTTCAGGCGCGCCTTCGCCGGCATCTTCATGTGGTAGCCCGAAGCCGGGATAACCCACTTGTTTTCCTCGAGATCGCGGTGAAACACCATCTCGCCGGTTTCCGGGCACTTGATCCAGAGATTTTCCGGAACATCCCGGTTGGGGCGGCCAAGCATCGAGTTGATCTTCGGCCGAACGTAGTTCGTGATCCAGTTCACGGTCTAGACTCCCGTTTTATCCCGTCCCATGTGGGGACTTTATTCCGCCGCCGCAAGGCGCGATGCACGCACGCCCGAGGCGAGGCTCATCACCAGCGTCTCGACACCGGCAACGGTGGCGGCGCTGGCCTTGCCATCCGCGGTGAGGCTGGAGGCGATCTGGTTGACGATGGCCGTGCCGACGACGACGCCATCCGCGGCGGCACCGATGGCGCGCGCATGTTCCGCCGTCTTCACGCCGAAGCCGACGCAGACCGGCAGCGCCGTATGCGCCTTGATGCGGCCGACGGCACCGCCGATCAGCGACGGATCCGGCAGGGCCGACCCCGTAATGCCGTTCATCGAGACGTAGTAGACGAAGCCGGAGGTGTTCTTCAGCACGGTCGGCAGGCGCTTTTCATCCGTCGTCGGCGTTGCGAGGCGGATGAAGTTGACGCCCTTGGCAACGGCGGGAATGCAGAGCTCGTCGTCCATTTCCGGCGGCAGGTCGACGACAATCAGGCCGTCGATGCCGGCATCGAGCGCGTCGTCGAGAAAACGGTCGACGCCGTAGATATAGATCGGGTTGTAGTAGCCCATCAGCACGATCGGCGTCGCATCGTCTTCCCGGCGGAAGTCGCGGGCCATCTGCAGCGTCTTGGCGAGCGTCTGGCCGGCCTTCAGCGCGCGCTGGCCGGCGAGCTGGATGGCGGGGCCATCGGCCATGGGGTCGGAAAAGGCCATGCCGAGCTCGATGACATCGGAGCCGGCCTTGGGCAGCGCCTTCATGATCTCCAGCGAGCTCGCATAGTCCGGATCGCCGCCCATGAAATAGGTGACGAGGGCCGGACGGCCGACGGCCGCGAGATCCGCAAAACGTTTGTCCATGCGTGCGGTCATCTTAGAGCTCCATGCCGAGGATCTTGCCGACGGTGAAGATATCCTTGTCGCCGCGGCCGGAGAGGTTCATCAGGATGATCTGGTCCTTGCCCATTTTCGGCGCACGCTTGATGACTTCGGCAATGGCGTGGCTCGGCTCCAGTGCGGGAATGATGCCTTCGAGCCTGGTCAGAAGCTGGAAGGCTTCCAGTGCCTCGTCGTCCATGATCGGCACGTATTCGGCGCGGCCGATCTCGTGCAGCCAGGCATGTTCGGGGCCGATGCCCGGATAGTCGAGGCCGGCGGAGATGGAGTGGCCTTCCTTGATCTGACCGTCGGCATCCTGCAGCAGATAGGTGCGGTTGCCGTGCAGCACGCCCGGCGAACCGGCGGTGAGCGAGGCACAGTGCAGGTCACCATCGAGGCCCTTGCCGCCGGCTTCGACGCCGACGATCTGGACGCTCTTGTCGTCGAGGAAGGGATGGAAGATGCCGATGGCGTTGGAACCGCCGCCGACGGCCGCGATCACCATGTCCGGCAGGCGACCTTCGGCTTCGAGAATCTGCTCGCGGGCTTCCGTGCCGATCACCGCCTGGAAATCGCGCACCAGCTCCGGATAGGGATGCGGGCCGGCGGCGGTGCCGATCAGGTAATAGGTGTCCTCGACATTGGTGACCCAGTCACGCAGCGCCTCGTTCATGGCGTCCTTCAGCGTGCCGCTGCCGGCGGTGACGGGGCGAACCTCCGCACCGAGCAGCTTCATGCGGAAAACGTTCGGCGCCTGACGCTCGACGTCCGTCGCGCCCATGTAAACGACGCAGGGGAAGCCGAAGCGCGCGGCGACGGTGGCGGAGGCCACGCCGTGCTGGCCGGCACCGGTTTCCGCGATGATGCGCGTCTTGCCCATGCGCTTGGCGAGCAGGATCTGGCCGATGCAATTGTTGATCTTGTGCGAGCCGGTGTGGTTCAGCTCCTCGCGCTTGAAATAGATCTTCGCGCCGCCGAGATGCTCCGTCAGCCGTTCGGCGAAATAAAGCGGGCTCGGGCGGCCGATATAATGCGTGCCGAGATGCTTGAGTTCGGCCTGGAAGGCGGGATCGGTCTTCGCCTTGTCCCATTCCTCCTGAAGCTCGAGGATCAGCGGCATCAGGGTTTCGGCAACGAAACGACCGCCGAAAATGCCGAAACGGCCGTCCTCGTCCGGACCTTCCCGGTACGAATTCAGGTTGGGTGACTGGTTCACTTGCCTCTCCCTGCGACGGCGGTCTCGCGTTCCGCTTTTCGTGCCGCTTCAAAAAACGCTTCGATCAGGCCGAGATCCTTGACGCCCGGGGCGCTTTCGAGCCCGGAACTGGCATCGATGCCCGGCGCGCCGGTGAGCTCGATGGCCTCGGCGAGGTTATCCTTGTTCAACCCACCGGAAAGCATGTAATCGACGCTTCCGTCAAGCAAATGCATCAGCGTCCAGTCGAAGGACACGCCATTGCCGCCCGGAAGCTCGGAGCCCGCCGGCGGCTTGGCGTCGAACAGGAAGCGATCGGCAATGCCGATATAGGGCTCGACCTTCTTCAGATCGTCCGCATCGCGCACCGACAAGGCCTTCATCACCGGCAGTCCATAGACCGCCTTGACGTTCAGCACGCGTTCCGGGGTTTCGCTGCCGTGCAGCTGGAGAATGTCCGGCGACAGCTGGTCGACGATCTCGTCGAGCGTGTCATTGTCGGCATTGACCGTGACGGCGACGATTTTCACGCGGCCGCGCACGCGGTCTGCCAGACGCCCGGCATCCGACGGCTCGATGTTGCGCGGGCTCTTGGGAAAGAAGATGAAGCCGATATGGCTGGCACCGAGCGAAACGGCCTTGTCGACGGCCTCCTCGGTCTTCAGTCCGCAGATTTTAATGTCGAGTTTCATGGGGAGGGAAGTCGCACGATTTTCCAGAAGAGTCGAGCCGAAAGACGGCGGTGGATCGCCCGAAACCGGCAACCGAACCGGCACCCTTGCATGGGCGCCAGGCGGACCCATATTCACAAAAGACATCGACCGGAGACCTCCATGCGGCTCATCATCGCCATCCTTCTGCCCTTCCTCGTGTTTTTCACCATCGGGCGGCCGATCGCGGGCATTATCTGCCTCATTTTGCAGATCACGCTGATCGGCTGGCTGCCGGCCGCCATCTGGGCCGTCTATGCGCTCGGGCAGTACAATACCGACAAGAAAATCCGCGACGCGCTCGCTGACCGCCGCTGACTTTTGAATAGCGTCAGCCGAAGTCCACCGCGTGCAGCAGGCTGCCATTGCGCTTCAGCCAGCGCTTGGCGTCTTCCATGCCGGGGCAGAGCTGCTCGCAGAGCGTCCAGAAGGCCGGGCTGTGGTTCATCTCGCGCAGATGCGCCACTTCGTGGGCGGCGAGATAATCGATCACATGCGGCGGCGCCATGGCGATGCGCCAGGAAAAACTGAGCGCGCCATCCACCGAGCAGGAGCCCCAGCGGCTGCGCGTGTCGCGCAGCGTCAGCGACTTGACCCGCTTGCCGACGCGGCCGGCGTGAACGGCGACCAAACGGTCCAACTCCAGCCGCGCTTCCTTCTTCAGAAAATCGCTGATGCGGCGTGGAATGCTTTCTTCCATGCCACCGACGCGCAGCACGGCCTCGTCCTCGATTATCAGGGCCTCCGTCAGGCCGCGCAGCCGGCCCGTCGCCTCGATGCGGTGCGAGACGCCGCGGATCATGACATAGCCGCCGTCAGCCAGTTCGTTGGTCGAGCGGAACTTGGCGAGCTTCGTCATCAGCCAGCCCTGATGACGATCGAGGAAATCGCGGATATCGCGCTCCGGCACACCATTCGGCACCGTCATGCGCAGCGCGCGGCCGCCGGGCTCGATGCGCAGCGTCAGCCGGGTCGCGCGCAGGTCGCGCCGGATGGTCAGCGGCAGGCGCCGGCCATTGACGTCGAGTTCGCGCGTCTCCGGCGGAGGCGGCGTCTTCAGGGCCTTGCGGGGCTTGCGAAGCGAGGAGAACATGGCACCTTTCATAGCCGATTCGGGCCTGACTGAAACGCCTCAACGAAAAACCGGCGCACAAGGCGCCGGTCGGGAATCCACTCCCCCTCTTTCGTCATGGTCGGGCTTGACCCGACCATCCATGCCGTGGGTGCCGCGTGGATCCTCGGGTCAAGCCCGAGGATGACGAAGGGTGAGGCAGCACCTCACGTCGCCGGGAAGCCCGGGACGTCGCCGTGGCCGGAGGCGCGGCGTTCGCGCATGAAGCGGTCGAACTCTTCCTGGTCCTTGGCGCGGCGAAGCTCGCGGACATAGGAATCGAACTCTTCGCGCATTTCGTCGAGCTTGCGGCGCTCTTCATCGAGGCGCGACAGTTCGGCATCGCGCCAGTCGTCGAAGGCGACGTTGCCGGTGGCACTGCGGAACGAGGAACTGCCGCGGCGGCCACCCCATTTGCTGCGGCAGGAGGCGAACAGGCCGTCAACCGTTTCGTTGGCGTCTTTCTTGAAGGATTTCAGGCGATCGCCGAAGATGATGTAGGCAAGCATGGCTAGGCCGAGGGGCCAGAACACCACGAAGCCGAGCACCATCAGGGCGATGGTCGCAGGCGTCCAGTCCGGACGGATAAGCGCTGACTGGTTCATGTGCAATCTTCCTCACGATCGGCGGAAACCACCCTGGTTTCCGATGATTCCGATGTGGGCAGAGCACGGATCGCGTTCAAGACAATGCCCGGCAAATTCTGGCAAGTGCCTGAAAGCGGCCCAGAAAATCAGGCGGCAGCGCCCGATTTTCCACCCTTGATGACGCGCGGCACCTGCTTTGCCTTCTCGCTGCGGGCATGCTCGGCGATGAAGGACAGGATGCGCGGGGCGATTTCCTTGCGGAAACGCGAGCCGTTGAAGACACCGTAATGGCCGACATCCGGCTGCATGTAGTGCATGCGCATGTCGTCCGGGATGTTGGTGCAGATGGTCTGCGCCGCCTGGGTCTGGCCGACGCCGGAAATGTCGTCGTTCTCGCCTTCGACGGTGAGCAGCGCCACCTTGCGGATCGCCGTCGTATCGACGGGACGCGTGCGGTGCATCATCTCGCCCTTCGGCAGAGCGTGTTTCATGAACACGGTCTCGACCGTCTGGAGATAGAATTCCGCCGTCAGGTCCATGACTGCCAGGTACTCGTCGTAGAAATCGCGGTGCTTTTCGGCCGCATCGCCGTCGTTCTTCACGAGATGGGCGAAGAACTCCTTGTGGGCGACGACGTGGCGGTCGAGGTTCATCGACATGAAACCGGACAATTGCAGGAAGCCCGGATAGACCATGCGCATGAAGCCCGGCTGCGGCCACGGCACCGGCATGATGACATTGTCGCGGAACCAGTCGATCGGCTTTTCTTCCGCGAGCTTGTTGACGGCGGTCGGGTTGATGCGCGTGTCGATCGGCCCGCCCATCAGCGTCATGGTCGAGGGCGACAGCGGATCGTCATCGGCTTCCATGACCGCGACGGCGGCCAGCACCGGCACGGCCGGCTGGCAGACGGCGATGACATGGGTATCCGGCCCTAGCGCATGCAGCATCTGGATGACGTAGTCGATATAATCGTCGAGATCGAAGGTGCCATCGGAGAGCGGCACCATGCGCGCGTCGATCCAATCGGTGATGTGCACTTCCGCATGCGGCAGCAGCGCTTCGACGGTGCCGCGTAGCAGCGTCGCATAGTGGCCGGACATCGGCGCGACGATCAACACTTTCGGATCGCGGCGGTGGCCGGCCGGCAAACAGCGCTCGAAATGCACAAGATTGCAGAAGGGCTGCTTCCAGACGACCTTCTCATGCACAGAAATGGTCTTGCCGTCGATGAGCGTGGTCGGGAGGTCGAACTCAGGCTTGCCGTAGCGCCGGGTGGAGCGTTCGAGGACCTCGAAGCCCGCGGCCATGGTGCGGCCGAAATAGGTGTGCGAGACCGGATTGAGCGGGTTGCGGAAGGCCATCCGCATCTGGTCCGCGACGGCGCGCCAGGGCGCCATCATCGCATGGTTCATTTCATAGAGCTGATAATACATTGAACGCGACACCCCGTCTTGGACAGTGCAGGCCGGAATGGCCGCCTCGTCCGGATCATCCCGGTTTCCGCAGGTGCGAAAGACTAACACGTTTTCGCTGCGGAGCAACAGACCGGAACCGACCGGTCCAAAAGCATGGTAGGCCGCAGACCTTTCGCGGACATGAACAAATCCAGCGGGTACGAGATCACGCCGCCCTATGCTGCAACGCGCACAACGGCCTTGATGAGACCCGACTTTTCCGTCGCCCAGCGGGCGAGGTCCACGGGCACACGGTCGAGCGTGGTGCGGTGCGTGACGAGCGCTTCGACCGGCACCTCACCGGCGCGGATATTTGCCATGACATGCTCGAAATCGGCGCGCGTGGCATTGCGGCTGCCGACCAGCGTCATCTCCCGCTTGTGGAATTCCGGATCGGAAAAACGGATCTCGTCCTTGACCACGCTGACCAGCACCAGGGCGCCGCCATGGGCGACATAGGCGAACGCCGCCTCCATCGACTTTGCATACCCCGTCGCATCGAAGACGACATCGAAGCCGTCGCCACCGGTCGCCGTGGATACCGCCTCGGTGGCTGTCTCTCCCGCCAGAATGCCGCTGATAAAACCAAAACGCTCGGCCGCGATGGCGAGGCGTTCGGCGGATGTGTCCATCAGCGTCACCGCGTGGCCGGCGATACGCGAAAAAAGCGCGGTGCCGAGGCCGATCGGGCCGGCGCCGATGACCAGCGCCCGAGACCCGGCCGGCGCCTGCGAACGACGGACCGCGTGGGCGCCAATCGCCAGGAATTCGACTGTCGCGGCCGCTTCCAGGGAAAGGCCGTCAGCCGGATAAAGATTGTCCGCCGGCAGCACGATCTCCTCGCAGAAGGCGCCATCCGTGTGCACACCGAGGACGCGGATCGCCATGCAGCAGTTCGGCTTGCCCTGCCGGCAGGCCACACAGGTGCCGCAGGACAAATACGGGTTGACGACGACGGGGGCGCCCACGGCAAACGCGCTCGTGCCGGGATCGACGACGGTGGCGGAAACCTCGTGGCCCATCACCCGCGGGTATTCGAGGAACGGGTGTTTACCCTCGAAAATATGGTAGTCGGTGCCGCAGATGCCGACATGGCTGACCGCGAGACGCACCCATCCTTCCGGAAGCGTAGCCGGATTCTGACGCTCGACCGCCTCCAGGCGGCCGGGCTCGATGCAAACGATGGCTTTCATCTCAACGGCTTCCGCGACGGCGCAGCTGGTCGAAATAGACGATGACGATGATCAGCAGGCCGGTGATGATGCGCTGCCAGAACGAGTTGACGTTCAGGAGGTTCGCGCCGTTGTTGATGGTCGCCAGGATGAAGGCGCCGAGCAGCGGACCGTGCACCGAACCGACCGCGCCGAACAGGCTGGTGCCGCCGATGACCGAGGAGGCGATCGCCTGCAACTCCCAGCCTTCCGCCTGCGTGGCATTGCCGATGCCGATGCGCGAGGCGAGCAACAGGCCGACGAAGGCGGCGCAGGTGGCAGACAGGATATAGGCGAGGTAGATCGTGCGGTTGACATTGACGCCGGAAAGCCGCGCCGCCTCGGCATTCGAGCCGACCGCGAAGAGATAACGGCCCCAGCGCGAGAGGTGCAGGAAGACGAAGGCCGGGATCGCCACCAGGATGACCATCCAGAACAGGCTCGGCACGCCAAGGAAATCGGTGCGCGAGAAGTTGGTGAAGCCTTCATGGTTGATCGAGATCGTCGAGCCGTTGGTGATGAGCAGGCCAATGCCGCGCAGCGAGGTGAGCGTGGCGAGCGTGATGATGAAGGGCGGCAGGCCCATGCGCACGATGCCGAAACCATGGAAGGCGCCGATCGCAACGCCCATCAGCAGCGTCAGGATGATGGCCGCCCAGAGCGGCACGCCCGCCTGGAGCAGCCAGGCGACGATGACGCTGGTGAAGCCGACGATGGCGCCGACCGAGAGGTCGATGCCGGCGGTGATGATCACGAAGGTCTGGCCGACCGCGAGGATCGCCGTCATGGCGCCCTGGCGCAGCAGGTTGCTGATATTGTTCGGCGACCAGAAGGCATTGGTCGACAGGCCTAGCAGCAGCCAGAGGAAAAGAAGCAGGCCGAGCAGCGTCAGGCCGAGCAGGATGTTCGTGCCCTTCTTCGGTGCCGGTGCGCTTTCCGTCGTCGTCTCCACGCTCATGTTTCTTCTCCTTTATGGCGCGGCGGCACTGCATGTTTTCACGCAATCCCGGACGCAAAACCGCTTCGCACTTTTGCTGGTATTGCTCTAAATGCCGATGGCCTGGGTCAGGACGTCCTCGTGCGAGGCCGCCCGGTGGTCATGGCTGGCGACGAGCCGGCCGCCGCGGAAGACATGCAGCCGGTCGGAAAGTTCATAGACCTCCGGCAGGTAGGACGAGATCAGGATGATGCCGGCGCCCTTTTTCAGGAGCTCGCCGAACAGGCGGTAGATTTCCGCCTTGGTGCCGACATCGACGCCGACCGTCGGCTCATCGAAGATGAACAGCCGGGCGCCATGGCTCAGCCATTTACCGATGACGATTTTCTGCTGGTTGCCGCCGGACATGGCGGAGGCGAGCACGCGGCGTGACGGCGTCTTGATGCTGAGGTTGCGGATCTGCTGGTCGGCATTCGCCGCCTCGTCGCCCTTGCGGATCACGAGACCCGAGCTCAACCGCTTGAAGATCGGCAGGTTGATGTTGAGGCCGATCGGCAGGTTGAGGCAGAGGCCCTGGTCGCGCCGGCTTTCCGGCGCCAGCGCAATGCCGAGCTCCATGGCGTCGCGTTCATTGCGGATGTCGACCTTCTTGCCATCCCAGAAAACTTCGCCGGCGGAAAGCGGCTGGCGACCATAGAGGCCGAGCGCGAATTCGCTGCGCCCGGCACCAATCAACCCATAAAGACCGACGATTTCGCCGGAACGCACCGTCAGAGACACATCCTCGAAGCCGGGTCCCGAAAGCCCCTTCGTCTCGACGATGGCCTTGCCGATCGGCACTTTTTCCTTGTGGTAGATCTGCTCGATCGTGCGGTTGATCATCAGCGCGATCAGCTCGTTGTCGTTGGTCTCGCTGATAAGGCGCGTGCCGACATGGGTGCCGTCGCGCAGGACCGAGACGCGGTCGGCGAGCTCGAAGACTTCCTCCATGCGGTGACTGATATAGACGATCGTCACGCCCTGATCGCGTAGCCGGCGAATGAGCCGGAAGAGCTGGGCGGATTCCTGGCGCGTCAGATAGGCGGTCGGCTCGTCGAAGATGAGGAAGCGGATGCCACGCATGGCCGCCTTGGCGGTGGCGACGAGCTGCTGCTGGCCGATGGTGAGGCTGCCGAGTTGGGCGCCTGCCGGCAGCAGGAAGCCGAGATCGTCGAGCACGGCCTGCGCCGCGCGCTCCATGGCGCCCTTGCGCATCAGGCCGTAGCGATCCATCTCGTCGCCGAGAAACATGTTGGCCGCGACGGAGAGGTGCGCGCAGAGCACGACCTCCTGATGCACCGCGTTGATGCCGCGCTTGATGGCTTCGGTCGGTGTCGCGAGCTGCACGGGCTTGCCGCACCAGAACACCTCACCGGCCGTGCGCCGGATAACCCCGGTCAGAAGCTTTATCAGCGTCGATTTGCCGGCACCGTTCTCGCCGACGATGGCGTGGATTTCGCCCGCCAGGAACGTCACCGTCGCCGGCTTCAGCGCTTCGACGAGGCCGTATTTCTTTTGAAGCCCGCGCAGTTCGAGGATCGGCGCGCCGCGCGGCACCGTTTCGGATTCGGCGAGTTTCGCCTCGTCTTCGTGCCGATGGCTAAGCTCTTCAAGGCTGCTCATCGCTGTCTCCTCCCGACTGCGTGGAAAGCGTCCCGCCCGGATCATGCGGCCCGGGCGGGAGATCGTCAAACGCGATGCGTGAAACCGATCAGATCTTCGGGTTCAGCAGGGCATCGATCTTCGGATCGGCCATGTTTTCCTTGGTAACCAGGTTGGCGCCGGTATCGACGAAGGTTTCAACCTTCTCGCCCTTGGAAACGGCGAGCGCCGTCTTCACGCCGTCATAGCCCATGCGGTACGGATCCTGCACGACGAGGCCAGCGAGCACGCCTTCCTTGAGGAAGCCGACGGTCTTTTCATCCGAGTCGAAGCCGATGACCTTGATCTTGTCGCCGAGCTTGTTTTCCGCGATCGCCTGGCCGACGCCCTGCGCCATGATGAGGTTGGAGGCGAAGACGCCGACGAGGTTCGGGTTGGCGGTGATGAGGTCGGTCATCATGTTGAGGCCGGTGGTCGCCTGGCCATCCGCATATTTATCGGCAACGACGGTGAGACCTGGATATTTGGTCTTGATCTGATCCAGGAACCCTTCGCGGCGCTGGTCGAGCGAGCCGACGCCCGGCAGGCTGGTGATGATGGCGATCTCGCCCTCTTCCTTGCCGGTCGCGGCCTTGACCGCCGCGGCAAGGCCATCGGCGGCGATGCGGCCGCCCTGCACGTTGTCCGTCGTCAGGAACGAGGTGAACGCCTTGGAATCCGCGCCGGAATCGATGCCGATGATCGGAACGGACTTCGCCGCTTCGTCGACCGGCTTGCCGAGCGCCTTGAACTCCGTCGGCGAGATGACGACGGCGGCCGGGCCGCCCGCAACGGCGTTTTCGAGGATGCTGATCTGGCCGTTGATGTCGGATTCCGACTGCGCGCCGAGCTCCGGCACGTTGACGCCGAGATCCTTACCGGCGGCGCGCGCGCCCGCAAGCACGATCTGCCAGTAGAAGGACGTGGTGTCCTTGACGATGATCGGGATGGTGACTTCCTGCGCGAAGGACGCGGCAGGGGCCATGGTGGCGAGGACTGCGGCACCCGCCAGCGCCGTAAAGGCGCGGCGAGACAGAAGCGATCTTACAATGCTCATCAGATTTCTCCTCTCTAGTGCTCCCTGTTGCTTATGCGATCGCGTCGCAGGAAGCGGACAACTCGATCTTTTATCGATAAAAAACAGTATTGCTTCACGCTATACCCGCCTGCCCTCCTTGGCAAGCAAGCAATACCTTGCAAAAAACCGTGTCCTTTCAGGCATTCCAGTCATCGCCATCCGTCCTCCCAAACGGTGGCCGCAGGTGTTCAGACCCGGTAGACCTCATGCGGGTGCACGACACCCTTCTTCAGAATGATATTGCCATAAAGCCGGAACTCCGTCGTGGCGACAATATAGGCGGCCTTCTTCGCCATCTCGTAGAAGGCGAAGCGCTCGACGGCATGCACCGTGAAGTCGCCGGCCAATCGACGAACGAGATCCTGGAAGGTGACGCAGATCTCCGGCACCGCCGCCGGATCACCGACGACCTCCATGCGCCAGGCGGCCTCGGGCACGAAGGTATCGAGCGGCATGTGGGCCAGAATGGCCTCGGTGATCGACACCGCATCGACGCCATCCGCCCGGATCACCTCGGGACCGAGAAAACTCGACGGAAAATTCGCGTCCGCAATGACGATGTCGTCGCCATGGCCCATGGTCCTGATCGCGTGCAGCAGGTCCGGCCCGAGCAGCGGATGAATACCCTTCAACATGGTTCTGCCGATCCTCCCAGATCGAAATCATTGCCGGACGGCGTCGTCTCCCAGTTCCGGCGCAACGAGTATATGCGGCTCGAAAGCCGGATAAATGTCTTTCGAGAACGTCATGCGCGCGAGCGCCATATTGCGATGAAGGCTCTCCGGCTTCGCCGTGCCCAGAAGCACGCAAGCGACGGCGGGATGCTCCAGCGGAAATTTCAGCGCCGGTGCGGCGAGCGGCACATGCTGCCCGCGCGCGATCTCCATCATCGCGCGCACCTTGCCCGCCACCTCCGGCGTTGCCGGCATATAGTCGAAATGCGCGCCTTCGACCGGACCCGTGGCCAGGATGCCGGAATTGAACACGCCACCCACCACCAGCGACGTGCCCTTCTGTTCGCAGAGCGGCAGAAGCTCCGCCGACGCGGAACGGTCGAGCAGCGTATAACGACCGGCGAGCAGGATGCAGTCGAGATCGGCATGCCGCAGCACGTCCAGGCAGACCGGCACCTCGTTGACGCCGAGCCCGAAGGCCTTGATGGCGCCGGCGGATTTGAGCTCGCCCAGCGCCTTCAAGCCGGAGTCGAGAAGCTGGCGCAGGTGAAAGGCGTTGCGTTCGGCACCGTGGGTATAGACGCCGATATCGTGCACATAGAGCATGTCGATGCGGTTCAGCCCGAGCCGGGCATGGCTGAGTTCGACGGAGCGCATGATGCCGTCATAGCTATAGTCGTAATGCACATCGAAGGGCAGCGGATCGACATAGCCGTAGGCCGGCACCTTGTCGTCGGCGACGGGCACCATGATGCGGCCGACCTTGCTGGACAGCACGTAGCTGCCCTTCGGCTTGTCGCGCAGGAAATCGCCGGTGCGGCGCTCCGCCAGGCCGAAGCCATACCAGGGCGCGGTGTCGAAATAGCGCACGCCCTCCTGCCAGGCGGCATCGAGCGTCACCATCGCCGCATCACGCGGGCAGGCCCGGTAGAGCCCGCCTAGCGCTGCGGTGCCGAAACCATATTCGGTCACGGCCAGGCCCGTCCTGCCGATGGTCCGCGTCTTCATGCATCCTCCCGGCCGGCGTCCTTTCGCCGGCATTTGTCTTTTATCGGCAATAGACAGATCGTCGTCAATGGGTAATATGCATGAAGGAGGAAACGGAGGATGCCGACGGGCGGACGCGATGCGGCTGGTCGCCTGGTCATTTGCCCGATCAGCCATTAAGGGACGCGACATCCCAGGAACCGGCGGCACCCATGGCCAAACAGAACAACGTCTTCAAGGACGCCTTCAATCGCTGCGTCAAGCTGCTCGAGCAATCGGCAAGCCTGCCCTCGGAGCCCGAGCTTGGCGCTGCCCTCGGTGTCAGCCGCACGACCGTGCGCGCGATCCTGACCCGGCTTGAAGATGTCGGGCTGCTCGCCTGGGAGAAGCGCCGCAAGATCGTGCTGCGCAAGCCGCTCGCCTCCGACTATTTTCCGACGGAAGAGACGGATTCGCTCTCCGAAATCATCGAGCGCAGCTTCATGCGCCGGATTCTCGCCGGCGGCGCGGAGCCGGGCATGCAGATCAACGAGCTGGAACTGGCGCGCGAGATCGGCATCGGCACCACCAGCGTGCGCGAATTCCTCATCCGTTTCAGCCGCTTCGGGCTCATCGAGAAGCGGCCGAACAGCCATTGGGTGCTGAAGGGCTTTACCCGCGAATTCGCGCTGGAACTGACGGAGGTGCGCGAAATGTTCGAGCTGCGCTCGGCCGCCGCCTTCGCGCGCCTGCCGGCAGAGCATCCCGCCTGGCTGGAGCTCGATGCGATCGAGGCGGTGCATCACGCCATTCTGGGCGACATCGAAAATCGTTACCTGGATTTTTCCGAGCTGGACGAGCGCTTCCACTTGCTGGTGCACCGGGCTTCGAAGAACCGTTTCATCGTCGATTTCTACGACGTCATCGCCATCGTCTTCCACTATCACTACCAGTGGAACAAGACGAATGCCCGCCAGCGCAATGCGCGGGCGATGGAGGAACACCTCGTCTATATCGCGGCCTTGCGCTCACGCGATCCCGCACAGATCGAGGATGCCTGCCGGCGCCACCTGAAATCGGCGCGCGAAACCCTGCTGCAATCCATCAACTGACGAGACCGCCATGCGCACACCCATCCTGCAATTCGGAACCAGCCGCTTTTTGCAGGCCCATGCGGATCTCTTCGTCGGCGAAGCGCTGGAGAAGGGCGAAGCGCTTGGCCGCATTACGGTCGTCCAGACGACGGGCTCGCCTGAGCGCGCCGGCCGGCTTGCGGCCCTTGCGGCACCGGGCGGCTTTCCTGTCATCGTGCGCGGGCGCAAGGACGGCCGGGAGATCAACCGCGAACAGCGCGTCACCAGCGTCGCCCGTACGCTTTCGACGGCGAGCGACTGGGACGAGGTCATCCGCGTCTTCTGCGACGAAGCAGAGGTCGTGCTCTCCAATACCGGCGATACCGGCTACAGGATCGGGCCAGTCGATCTCGCCGGCACGGTGCCGGCGTCCTTTCCGGGGAAGTTGCTGGCGCTGCTGCACGCCCGCTTTCAGGCGGGCGGACGGCCACTGACCATGCTTCCCTGCGAACTCATCTCGCGAAATGGCGAGGTGCTGAAGCGGCTGGTGCTCGGGCTGCAAGCCGATCGTTACCCGGATTCTTCATTCGCGGCCTGGCTATCGGAGAAGGTGATCTGGGCGAATACGCTGGTCGATCGCATCGTTTCGGAGCCCATCGAGCCCGCCGGTGCGATTGCGGAGCCCTATGCGCTATGGGCGATTGAAAACCAGCCGGGCCTGACGGTGCCGTGCAGACACGCGAACGTTCTCGTCGTCGATGACCTGACGCCCTATGAAAAGCTCAAGCTGCACATCCTCAATCTCGGCCATACGGTGCTGGCGGATATCTGGATGAAGGAGAACCGGCCGGCGGAGGAGACGGTGAAAGTGATCCTTGGCGATGCCGGTGTTCGGGAGCTGCTGCTTGCGATCTATCGTGATGAGGTGATTCCGGGCTTTGCTGCCAGGGGTCTGGGCAAACAGGCGGAAGACTATGTCGCGGCCACGCTGGAGCGCTTCGACAATCCGTTCCTGGAGCACCGCATGCGCGAGATCGCCAACCACCATGCGGAAAAGCTCGTTCGCCGCATCGTCGACTTCAAGGCCTGGACGCCGGACGTGCCGATGCCCAGGCTCACGGCAATCGCGGCGGCTCAGTAGCCGCTGCGTTCTCCGGCCTTTTCCTCGCCGAGGAAACGGCGGCGCAGGCCGTCTGCCGCGGAGACGAGGCAGGTGACGTCGGTGCCGATCGCCATGAAATCCGCACCGAGATCGCGGTAGATTTCGGCCTGCGGCAGCGACACGGTCATGATGCCGCGCGCCTTGCCCGCCGCCTTGATGCGCTGGAAGGCATCGGTGATGGCCGCCAGAACCTCCGGCGCGCCGGGCTCGCCCAGCAGGCCCATGTCAGCGGCGAGGTCCGACGGGCCGATGAACAGGCCGTCGACGCCCTCCACCGCGGCGATCTCGTCGATCGCGGCAAGGCCGGCCCGGCTTTCGATCTGCACGATCAGGCAGATTTCGTCATTGGCGGTCGCGAGGTAATCCGGAACACGGTTGAAGTCGCTGGCGCGGCCAAGGCCGGCGCCGACGCCGCGAATGCCATGGGGCGGATAGCGCACGGCGCGCACCAGCGCCTCCGCCTCGGCCGCCGATTCGACCATGGGAATGAGGAAGGTCTGCGCGCCTTGATCGAGCAGCTGCTTCAGCAGCCAGGCCTCGCCCATCGGCGGGCGCACCATGGCGTGGCTCGGCGAATGACGCAGCGCGCCGATCTGCGCGCTGATCAGCGGCATGTCGTTCGGGCCGTGTTCGCCGTCGATCAGCAGCCAGTCATACCCGCTGCCCGAGAGGATTTCCGCGGCATAGGCGCTGCCGAGCGCCACCCACAGGCCGAGCTGGAACCGGCCCTCGCGAAGGGCTGCCTTGAAGGCGTTTCTGGGTGCTGCCACGATCTTTTCCCTCTCAAAACGGAAACCGGCCGGCGTGATGCCGGCCGGGTCTTCACAATGGATGCTGCTCAGGCGATGCCGCCGAGGCAGACATATTTGACTTCCATGAACTCCTCGATGCCGTATTTCGAGCCTTCGCGGCCGACACCGGACAGCTTGACACCACCGAAGGGCGCTTCCGCCGTGGAGATCAGGCCGGTATTGACGCCCACCATGCCATATTCCAGCGCTTCGGCGACGCGGAAGACGCGCGACAGTTCCTTGGCGTAGAAATAGGAGGCGAGGCCGAATTCCGTGTCGTTCGCCTGGGCGATGACGTCGTCCTCGTCCTGGAAGCGGAAGAGCGGCGCGACCGGTCCAAAAGTCTCTTCGCGGGCGACAGCCATGTCCGTCGTCACGTCGGCGATGACGGTGGCTTCATAGAAGGTGCCGCCGAGCGCATGGCGCTTGCCGCCCTGCACGACCCGGCCGCCCTTCTTCAGCGCGTCGGAAACGTGTTCCTCGACCTTTTCCAGCGCCGACTGGTCGATCAGCGGGCCGAGCACCACGCCCTCGTCGAAGCCGTTGCCGGTCTTCAGCTTGCCGACGGCGGTGGCGAGCTTTTCGGAGAAGGCGTCATAGACCGCATCCTGCACATAGATGCGGTTGGCGCAGACGCAGGTCTGGCCGTTGTTGCGGAATTTGGCGATCAGCGCGCCTTCGACCGCCGCGTCGAGGTCCGCATCGTCGAAGACGATGAAGGGCGCGTTGCCGCCGAGTTCGAGGCCGAGCTTCTTGATGGTCGGGGCGCACTGCTTGTAGAGTTCGGCGCCGATTTCCGTCGAGCCGGTGAAGGTGAGCTTGCGCACGATCGGGTTGGCGGTCATCTCCGCGCCGATCTCGCGGGCCGAACCCGTGATGACGCTGAACAGGCCGGCGGGCAGGCCGGCGCGTTCTGCGAGGATGGCGATGGCGATGGCGGAAAACGGCGTCTGCGAGGCGGGCTTCAGCACCATGGCGCAGCCTGCGGCGAAGGCCGGGCCTGCCTTACGGGTGATCATGGCATTCGGGAAATTCCAGGGCGTGATCGCCGTGACGACGCCGATCGGCTGCTTCATCACCAGGAGGCGCTTGTCCTTCTGGTGGCCGGGAATGATGTCGCCATAGACGCGGCGCGCCTCTTCGGCGAACCACTCGACGAAGCTCGCACCATAGACGATTTCGCCGGTGGCTTCCGCCAGCGGCTTGCCCTGTTCCATCGTCAGGATACGGCCGAGATCGTCCTTGTTCTCGATCATCAGGTCGAACCACTTGCGCAGCACGGCCGAGCGTTCCTTGGCGGTGCGGGCGGCCCAGCCCTTCTGGGCGGCAGCGGCGGCGTCGATCGCTTCCTTCGTCTCCTTCGCGCCCAGTTTCGGCACGTAGCCGACGAGTTCGCCGGTCGCGGGGTTCTTCACCGCTATGCCGCTCGAATCCGCTTCGATCCAGCGGGTGCCCACCAGGGCTGCCTGGCGAAGCAGGCTCGGGTCTTTGAAGCTCATCGGATATCTCCCATTTCGCGATGCCGTTTTGGACGTGTTCGCCAAGCGTTATATTGCCTCCGCCCCCCGTTCGACAATGCGACAGAGAGGTGATTTTACCGCTTCGCGCCGGCGGGCGCCGGGTCTAGAGTTGCCCCGGAAAAAACCCACATTCGAGGACTGCAATGACTGAAAAGACCGGCCGCACCGCGGATCACGCCATCGACCCCATTTTCCTCGACCGCTGGTCGCCGCGCGCCTTCACCGGCGAGGCCATGCCGCAGGAGACGCTGCTGTCCCTGTTCGAGGCGGCGCGCTGGGCGCCCTCGGCCGCCAACGGCCAGCCCTGGCGCTTCGTCTACGGCCATCGCGGCACCGAGGCCTTCGAGACGATCTACCAGACGCTCGACGAGGGCAACCGCCGCTGGGCGGACAAGGCCGCGGTACTCGCCGTGATCATCTCCCAGACCCACCGCAAGAATGCCGACGGCGAAATGCGCCCGGCCTATACCCATGCCTTCGATACGGGGGCTGCCTGGGCCTATCTCGCCCTCCAGGCCATCCACGCCGGCTATCACGCCCACGGCATGGGCGGCATCGACCGCGCGAAGGCCATGGACGTTCTGGGTGTTCCGGAAGGTTTTCGCGTGGAGGCGGCGGTCGCCATCGGCAAGATCGCGCCGAAGGAGACGCTGCCGGAGGACCTGATGAAGCGCGAGGTGCCGAGCGGGCGCAAGCCGGTCGAAGAGTTCATTTCCGAAGGCCGGTTTTCCGCCTGACCCCGAAAATGAAAGAGCCGCCTTTCGGCGGCTCTTTAGGGATCAGATGTCGAGGTTGGCGACGCTCAGCGCATTTTCCTGGATAAAGTCGCGGCGCGGCTCTACCTCGTCGCCCATGAGACGGGCGAAGAGGCCGTCGGCATCCGTCGCATCCGGAACCCTGACCTGCAGGAGCGAGCGGACGTTCGGGTCGAGCGTCGTTTCCCAGAGCTGCTCGGCATTCATCTCGCCGAGACCCTTGTAGCGCTGCATCGACAGGCCCTTGCGGCCGGCGGCGAAGACGGCGTCGAGAAGGGCGCGCGGACCGGTGATTTCCACCTGGCCGTCCTTGCGGCGCAACACCGGCTGCACCGTGTAGGTGTCCAGGAAGCGCGCCGAGAGCTGGTCGATGTGGCGGGCATCGGCCGAGCCGATCAGCGCCATGTCGATATGGGCGAATTCCTTGACGCCGCGCACCATGCGCTCGAAGCGGAGGCCACCATCCGTCGCGACCGAGCCGGTCCAGCCGCGTTCGGTCTCCTCGGCGATCAGGTCGAGGCGGCGGGCCACCTCCTGCGCCTTGGCGGCAAAAGCGTCGCGGTCATGGCTGAGTTCGAGGTTCAACGCCCCGGTAATCGCCGCCTGTTCGACGATCGAGCGGCTGTAGCGCGAATGCAGGCCGTCGATCAGCGTGCGCAGGCGCAGCGCATCCTGGATCAGCTCGCGGATATCCTGGCCGGCACGCACCTCGCCGGAGCCAAGCTCAAGCGTCGCATCGTCGAGGCCCGCATTGATCAGGTACTCTTCCAGCGCCTTCTCGTCCTTCAGGTACTGGCTCGATTTGCCGCGCGCCACCTTATAGAGCGGCGGCTGGGCGATGTAGAGGTGGCCGCGCTCGATCAGCTCCGGCATCTGCCGGAAGAAGAAGGTGAGCAGCAGGGTGCGGATATGGGCGCCGTCGACGTCGGCGTCCGTCATGATGATGATCTTGTGGTAGCGCAGCTTGTCGGCGTTGAACTCGTCCTTGCCGATCGACGTGCCGAGCGCGGTGATCAGCGTGCCGATTTCCTGGCTGGACAGCATCTTGTCGAAACGCGCGCGCTCGACGTTCAGGATTTTTCCGCGCAGAGGGAGAATGGCCTGGTTTTCGCGCGAGCGGCCCTGCTTGGCCGAACCGCCGGCCGAATCACCCTCGACGAGGAAGACCTCCGACTTTGCCGGGTCGCGCTCGGAGCAGTCGGCGAGCTTGCCGGGCAGCGACGAGATGTCGAGCGCGCCCTTGCGCCGCGTCAGTTCGCGGGCCTTGCGCGCGGCTTCGCGGGCGGCGGCTGCTTCCACAACCTTGCCGACGAGGATTTTCGCGTCCGACGGATGTTCCTCGAACCAGGTGGAGAGCGCCTCGTTGACGAGGTTTTCGACAACCGGGCGAACCTCGGACGAGACGAGCTTGTCCTTGGTCTGCGAGGAGAACTTCGGGTCCGGCACCTTGACCGACAGCACCGCCGTCAGGCCTTCGCGGCAATCCTCGCCCTGCAGCGTCACCTTCTCGCGCTTCATGATGCCGGACGTATCGGCATAGGAAACGACCTGGCGGGTCAGCGCGCCGCGGAAGCCCGCCATATGCGTGCCGCCGTCGCGCTGCGGGATGTTGTTGGTGAAGCAGAGCACGTTCTCGTGGTAGCTGTCGTTCCACCACATGGCCACTTCGACGGTGATGCCGTCCTTTTCGCCGCGGATGGCGATGGGCTTGGAGACCAGCGACTTCTTGGCGCGGTCGAGATAGTGCACGAAGGCTTCCAGGCCGCCCTCATACATCAGTTCGTCCTGCTTGATATCCGAGTGGCGGCGATCGGTGAGCAGGATGCGCACGCCGGAATTCAGGAAGGCGAGTTCGCGCAGGCGGTGTTCCAGCGTCGAATAGACGAATTCGATGTTGGTGAACGTGTCCGACGAGGGCAGGAAGGTCACTTCCGTGCCGGTCTCGTCGCCGCATTCGCCGGTCACCACCAGCGGGCTGTCGGACACGCCATGGGTAAAACTCATCTCGTGGATTTTTCCCGCGCGACGGATCTTCAGCTTCAGCTTGACGGACAGCGCATTCACCACGGAAACGCCCACGCCGTGCAGGCCGCCCGAAACCTTGTAGGAATTCTGGTCGAACTTACCGCCGGCATGGAGCTGGGTCATGATGACCTCGGCCGCCGAAACGCCCTCTTCCTTGTGGATGTCGGTCGGGATGCCGCGGCCGTTGTCGGTTACCGTCACGGAACCGTCCGCATTCAGCGTGACGGTCACGATATCCGCATGGCCGGCCAGCGCCTCGTCGATCGCGTTGTCGACGACTTCGTAGACCATGTGATGCAGACCCGAACCGTCATCCGTGTCACCGATATACATGCCCGGGCGCTTGCGCACCGCATCAAGCCCCTTCAGGACCTTGATCGAATCTGCGCCATACTCGGCCGGGCCGTTTTCGGTCTCGGGTGTGTCAGTCATTCAGAAGTCTTTCCAGGTTGTCGCGGAAGGCGGGAAGCGCGGCGAATCACGGCTTTCCGGATCTTGCGAATATAGGGATTTTGCCCTGAAGTTCCAAATCAGAGAGGGGGTAAACACGGCAGAATTCAGGGGATCAACGGGGTTTTGCCCGGGAATTGCATGCTTTTTCGAGAATGCCAGCGAGGCGACGCACCGTCTCGGGCGGCAGGCTGCCGATTTCAGCCGAAAGCCGGTTGGCAAAGGCCGTATATTCCGGCGGAAGGCCGGCCGTATCGACCACGACGCGTGGGTCGGAAATCTGCGCAATGCGGAAAAGTTCTTCCGCCTCGTCCCAGATCACGTTGAAATAACCGGCGACGCGCTGGAGGAAATCGAAGCTCGGCGTTCCGCGCCGTCCATGCTCCAGCGCCGAAAGATAGGCCGGACTGACGCCGAGCGCCAGCGCCATCTCCTTCTGCGAGACGCCCTTGCGGTCACGCAGGTGCCGCACGGCCTTGCCGAAAGGTGTCGTCATCGCTTCTCCCCCGGATGACGGGCAAGGCGCACATAGAGCGCGCCCTCGCCGCCATGGTTGCGCGCCGCCGGCTCGTAGGAGGAGATCAGCGGACGGAACTCCGGCAGCGAAAACCACAGAGGCACCGCGCGCTTCAAGGCACCGTCGCTGCCGAGCGAGGTGCCCTTGCCGGTGATGACCAGCACATGGCGCAGGCCCCGCTCATGCGCCTTGATGAGGAAGCCGAGCAGGAAGCCGTGCGCCTCGCTCTGGATCATGCCGTGCAGGTCGATGCGCGCTTCCAGTGCCAGATGTCCCTTGGCGATCTTGCGCTTGACCGGGCGCTCCATCGGGTGGTGCCGGACCTCCTTGTCGCGCGACGGGGTGAGCGCGATGCCGTCGGCCGCCCTGCCGGGCTTCTTCTTCGGTTCCGGCTCCGGCGGCTTCTGCGCCCCGGGCTTTTCGACAAAGGCCGCCTCGAACTCCGTCAAGGCATCGAGCTTGCCCGGCATTGCCCGCGTGCTGCGCGCCACCTTGCCCCAGAGGATGCGGTCTTCGCTGGAGAGCGCCTTATCCTTCGGCATGGAGGTATCTCTCCGCCGCCGCCCTGGGGATGAGGATGTGGAAGGTCGCGGCATTGCGGACATGGCCCGCCAGCGCCCCCGCCGCATCGCCCGAGCCGGTGAAAATATCGCCGCGCGCCGGGCCGACGATCGCGGTGCCGGTATCGAGCGCCAGCATCAGCCGCCGGAAGGGTTTGCCGCCGTCCATATGGGTGAGGCTGTCGCTCGACAGGAAGAAGGGCAGGCCGAAGGTGTGGATCAGCCGATCCACCGCCAGCGAGCGGCCGGCGACGAGCGGCACCTTGGCGGCGGCGATCGGCCCGAGCGACGGATCGTCGACCGCGGCTTCCTTGAAGAAGATGAAGGAGCGGTTGTGCCACAGTACCTCGTCCACCTGATCCTCATGCCGCGCCAGCCAGTCGCGGATCGAGGCCATGGAGACGGTGGCCGCGTCGATTTCGCCGCGATCGATCAGGAGCTTGCCGATCGGCGAGAAAGGATGGCCCGACTTGCCCGCATAGGTGATGCGCTTCATCGCGCCGTCCGGATAGACGAGACGGGCAGCACCCTGCACATGGGCGAAGAACACATCCACCTTGGAGCGCGCATAGGCGATTTCCAGCCCGCGGCCGGCGAGGTAGCCGCGCTCGATCTCGCCGCGATCCGGATGCTCGACGATCTCTCCGCCCTTTTGCAGCCCAAATGCAAAACCCGGCGCGAAACCGGCCGGGCGATTGGCGTCGTCGATATCGATCAGGTCGTCCGGCCGGGCATAGAAGGGATAGCGGTATTCCGCATCCGGCGCGGCGCGCACCGCCACTTCCGGCTCGTAGAAGGCGGTGACGAAACCGGGGGAGCCATCCGCCTTCTCGATCAGGAACGGCACGCAATGCGCCTCGAAGAAAGCGCGCACCGCCGCCGCACCCTCCGGCTTTTCCGCCGCTGCTGCATCCAGCAACACCAAAAGCTCGCCGGCGGTGATGCCGAGCGAGCCTGTCTTGTAGGGTTTTACGGTACGGATGTGGTCACGACAGCGGCCCATCGCCGCCATCAGCGGCGTCGGGTCGTCCTCGTCCCAGCCGGGAAGCGCCGAAAACCGGGCCGGAACCAGGCGATACTCCATGGCTTGGCCCCGCTCAGCCTTCCGATTCGGTGGCGATCAGCTTCCAGTTCGGGTCGCGCGAGCGGATATCGCGGGCGAAGGTCCAGAGGTCGTTGACCTCGGCCACCGTCTCCGCATCGCCTTCGACCAGCGCACCCGATTTGTCATAGGTGGCGGAAATCAACTGGCTGATGATGCGCAGCGTCACGTTGACTTCGCTGTCCTTGACCTCGGCGCTGACGATATCGGCCTTCTCGATGCCGACGAAGCTGGAGCGCACGACCTCGCCCTTGCTCTCGCGTTCCGAGATGGCGGCGTCGAAACCCTCGTAGACTTCGCGCGACAGCAGGTTCTTCAGCGCCTTGCGGTCGCCGTCGGCAAAAGCGACGACGATCATCTCATAGGCCATGCGGGCGCCATTGACGAATTCCTTCGGGTTGAAGGAAGGATCGACCTTGACCACCGAGCGCAGCTGCTCGTTGAGGGGCGTGCCGGGGGCGGCAAAGCCATCGACGGAGGCGTAGGGATTTTCCTCTTCGTCCGAGCCATCGCGCCGCGGCAGCGTGACCACCTTGCCGCGATCGGCCGAATCAGCCTCGCTGACGGTCTCGCGCTTGGAGTACGGATCGAACGGCGGGCGCTCGCTGCCGGTACGCCGGCCGAGCACGCTGCGCAGCTGCAGGAAGATGACAACCGCAGCCACCAGGAAGAAAATCGTTACAAAGTCGAATGAGCCCATTATCGATCCGCAGCCGTTTTGGTTTTTCTTGTTCCTTCCCCATATAGTCCGCAAAGACCGATCATTCAAATGGCGATGACGTGAAAGCGGCCGAAACCGTGCCGCCAGTATCGGCACGCGCGAATCTGTGCGAGATTACGGGGCATGCTGAGACTTCTTATTCCTTTCTTCATTCTTCTGCTGCCGCTCGCGGAGATCGCCTGTTTCATTCTGGTCGGGCGGCGGATCGGGCTTTTTTCCACCCTGTCGCTGGTCGTACTGTCGGCCGTCGTCGGCATCGTTTTGATGCGCATCCAGGGTTTCGGCGTGCTGACACGGCTGCGGCAATCGGCACAGACCGGCCGCGCGCCCGGCAAGGAGCTGCTCGACGGGGCGATGATCGTCGTTGCCGGCATCCTGCTTTTGATCCCCGGCTTCCTCACCGATATCGTCGGCCTCGCGCTGTTCCTGCCGCCGGTGCGCACCTTTCTCTGGAACCGGCTGATGCGCAACGTCGTCGTGGTCGATATCGGCGGCGCGCGGCAAGATACCCGGCCAGACAACCGGCCGAAAACCGGCCCGCAGCGCACGATCGATCTCGACGAAACGGACTTCCAGCGCGACGACCGGCCCTGAGGGCAAAGGGCGGGCGGGCGGAAGGCCCAGGGTTGTAAGGCCGGGGCTGAAATGCTAGATGGCCTGACTTTCCAGAGTCCCCGAGGATCTTTCCATGACCGACGCAGCAACCGAGAACAACGCCGCGAGCCCCTCGCTCAACATCCTGGCGCAGTATGTGAAGGACTTCTCCTTCGAAAACCCCGGTGCACCGCGGTCGCTCCAGGCCCGTGACAAGGCCCCGGCGATCAATATCAGCGTCAACGTCAATGCCAACCCGATGTCGGAAACGGACTTCGACGTCATCCTCTCGCTGAACGCAGAGGCCAAGGACGGCGACAAGATGCTGTTCAACGCCGAGCTCGCCTATGGCGGCGTCTTCCGCGTCACCGGCTTCCCGCAGGAACACATGCTGCCGGTGCTCTTCATCGAGTGCCCGCGCCTGCTCTTCCCCTTCGCCCGCCAGATCATCTCCGACGCGACCCGCAACGGCGGCTTCCCGCCGCTGATGATCGACCCGATCGATTTCGCACAGATGTTCACCCAGCGCATGGCCGAAGAACAGGTCAAGGCGAAGGTTCAGGCCAACTAAGGCCCCATCGACTTCAAAGGAAAAACCCCCGGCTACCCAGTGGCCGGGGGTTTTTCTTTGCCGAGTTTCTTTTGATTCGCTTTGGCTTCAGGCTTCGTATTTCGCCCAGATCGCCTTGTCGCGCATCGTGGCGACCATGGCCGCATGGGCGGCGCGCTCTTCCTCGGTCAACCTTGGGGCCAGCGGCTTCGGCCGCACGCCGAGCGGCTGGATGACCTCGTCTTCCGTCTCGACAAGCGTCTTGCGGCCGCTTTCCGCCGAGCCGAGGCCAAGGGCCGCCTGCCGGCCGCCGATCATCTCGATATAGACTTCGGCCAGCAGTTCGGAGTCGAGCAGCGCGCCGTGGCGCGTGCGGTGCGAATTGTCGATGCCGTAGCGCCGGCAGAGCGCATCGAGCGAGTTCGGCCCCATCGGGTGTTTCCGGCGCGCCAGCGCCAGCGTGTCCGTCACCCGCTCCTGCAGGATCGGCGGCCGGCCGAGCCGGTCGAGCTCGGCATTGATAAAGCCCATGTCGAAGTTGGCATTGTGCGCCACCCAGCGGGCCTCGCCGAAGAAGTCCAGGATCGCCTCCACAACGTCGGCGAAGACCGGCTTGTCCTTCAGCGATTCGTCCGTGATGCCGTGCACCGCGAGTGCATCGGGATGGACCTTGCGGTCGCCGGGATTGACATAGAGGTGCAGGGTCTTGCCGGTCGGGAAATGGTTTTCCAGTTCGACGCCGCCGATTTCGATGACGCGGTCGAGCTTGCTGTCGAGGCCGGTCGTTTCCGTATCGAAGATGATCTCGCGCA
Source organism: Shinella sp. GW821-FHT10F02 (assembly GCF_058809275.1). NCBI lineage: Bacteria > Pseudomonadati > Pseudomonadota > Alphaproteobacteria > Hyphomicrobiales > Rhizobiaceae > Shinella > Shinella sp. GW821-FHT10F02. Next base: position 70,273 of record NZ_JBXASL010000005.1, read on the forward strand.
TCAGTGCCGTTCCTTCAGGGTATTGATTACCTCTTCCACCTGTTTGCGCGCCGCTTCAAGCCCCCCGTCCGTATGGATGAGGAAATCGGCGCGGAGGCGCTTTTCCGCATCCGGCATCTGCCGCGACAGGATGAGCGCGAACTTTTCCTCCGTCATGCCGGGGCGGGCGAGCACGCGCTGGCGCTGGGTCTCCGGATCGCAGGTCACGACGACGACCTTGTCGACCCGCGCCTCGCCGCCCGTTTCGTAGAGCAGCGGGATATCGAGCAGGACGAGCGCCGAGCCTTTCTGCCGCTCGGCATCGAGAAAGGCCTTTTCCCGCGCCCGCACCAGCGGATGGATGATCGCTTCCAGCTCGCGGAACCGCTCGGGCGATTGCGCCAGAACCGCAGAGAGCGCCTTGCGGTCGATGGCCCCATCCTTCAGTGCTTCCGGAAAATGCGCGGCGACGGGGGCGACGGCCTCGCTTCGATAGAGGTCGTGCACCGTCGCATCCGCATCGTGCACCGGCACGCCGAGATCATGGAACATCGCCGCGGTCGTCGACTTGCCCGTGCCGATCGATCCTGTGAGGCCGAGCACGATCATGCATGCGTCTCCATGTCGGCAAGGATCAGCCGGCGCAGCGCCGCATCGACGACGGGCCGCGTGCCGAACCATTTTTCAAAGCCGGGCGCCGCCTGGTGCAGCAACATGCCGAGACCATCCACCGTGGCAAAACCCTGCTCCGCCGCCTGGCGAAGGATCGGCGTGATCAGGGGCACATAGACGATATCCGTCACCACCGCTCCGCCTGCCAGCGGCGAGAAGTCGAAATCCGGCGCCGCCTCGCCGTCCATGCCGAGCGAGGTCGTGTTGACGAACAACCCGGCGCCCGTCGAGACTTCGGCCAAAGCCGGCATGGCATGGGCGTGCACCTTCGGCCCGAAACGGGCGGCCAGCTCCTCAGCGCGCTCGACGGTGCGGTTCACCACATGGATTTCGCCGACACCCCGGTCACGCACCGCCTGGATGATCGCCCGGCTGGCGCCACCCGCACCCAGAATGACGGCCCGGTCCGTCCTGTCCCAACCCGGCGCCGTCGCATCGAGATTGGCAAGGAAACCAAAGCCGTCCGTGTTGGTGGCATGCAGCGCGCCCTCCTCGAGCCAGAGCGTGTTCGAGGCGCCGAGTTCCTCGCTCAACGCATCCGGCTTGTCGGCCAGGCGAAACGCCAGCTCCTTGTGCGGGATGGTCACGTTACCGCCAACGAAGCCGGATTCACCGCTTTTCAACCGGGATAGGAAGCCGGCAAAATCCTCCGGCTTCACTTCCTGCCGCGTATACGAGCCCGCCAAACCCAGCGTTTCCAGCCAGTACCCGTGGATCAGCGGCGAGCGGGAATGTTTGACCGGATAGCCGGTGACGAAGGCATGGCGGGTGAATGTTTCACGTGAATCATGCATCGATGGCACCGAGTTCGCGAAGTTTAGCCAGCAACGGAAGCAGTGGCAGGCCGAGAATGGTGAAATAATCGCCGTCAATCCGCTCGAAAAGCTGCACGCCCTCCCCTTCGAGCTGATAGGCGCCGACGCTCGCCAGAACCCGCTCGCCGACCCGCCCAAGATGACGATCGATAAAAGGCGCCGACAGCGGACGCATCGTGAGATGCGCGATGGAGACATGGCTCCAGAGGGTTTGACCATCCCGCACCAGCGCGATGCCGCAGTTCAGGGCATGGGTGCGCCCGGACATGGCCGTCAGATGCGACGTCGCCTCGGCCATATCCGCCGGCTTGTGAAACACCCGGCCGTCAAGCGAAAGCGTCTGGTCCGAACCGATGACGAGAGCGCCCGGACAGCGGCGCGCGACATCCTGCGCCTTTTCGATCGCCAGCGCCTCGGCGACCTGGGGCGGTGTGGGATTGCGCACGGCGAGCGCGGCTTCCACCGCACGCTCGTCGATCTCGGCCGCCCGCGTTTCGAAGGCCAGCCCGGCATTCTCCATCAGCATGCGCCGGAAGGGACTTTGCGAGGCGAGGATCAGCGGCGTCATCGAGAGATCTCCATTGTGCGCCCCGCGTTAGCGGAGCTTGGGCCGAAGAGCAACGATGGCCGCCGCGGTTTCCTCGATCGAGCGGCGGGTGACATCGATGATCGGCCAGTTGTTGCGCGTGCAGAGCGCGCGCGCAAATTTCAGCTCTTCGGAAATCTGCGCCCGGTCGACATAATCCTCGCCGCGAAAACCCTGCGCCTGGCCGAGCACCCGGTTCTGCCGCACCTGGGAAATCCGGTCCGTCGTGGCGATCAGGCCGACGATCAACGGCTTGGTCGCGCTCGACAGCCGGTCCGGCAGCGGCACGCCCAGCACGATCGGCACATTCGCCGTCTTGATGCCGCGGTTGGCGAGATAGATGCTCGTCGGCGTCTTCGACGTCCGGCTGATGCCGACAAGAATGACGTCCGCCTCGTCCAGATCGGCCGGCAATTGCCCGTCGTCGTGGTCCATCGTGAAATTCAGTGCATCGATGCGCGCGAAATAATCCGCGTCCATTACATGCTGCGCGCCCACCCGGCGCCGCGACGGCGCACCGAGATAGGACTGGAACAGATCGATCACCGGTTCCAGCACGGAGACGCAGGGCACGCCCATCTCCCGGCAGCGCTGGTCGATGATCTGCGACAGGTCCCGGTCGACGATCGTGTAGAGCACGATGCCCGGCGCGCCATCGATGGCATCGAGCACGGGCATGAGCTGCTTGCGGTTGCGGATCAGCGGATAGACATGTTCGAGCGCCTGCGAGGACTGGAACTGCGCCGCCACCGCGCGCCCGGCCGCAATAAGAGTCTCGCCCGTCGAGTCCGAAATCAGGTGGAGATGGAAGTAGTTTTTGGTGCTTTCCACAATATCCTCCGCCCCCTGTTGATGAACCGGGACAGCCAGGAGCTAAGAACGGGAGGGGTCCGGAGGCAAGAGGACAAGTGCCGATTTATCCACAAATGGCGCAAAGGGGGAGAGGGATCGGACGGCCATGTGGATAAGACTCACCGACGGGCAAAGTGTCGCGCTTCTCCACAACTCATCCACAGGAAGGCTTTTTCGAGCGCCGCCAGATCGTTTTGATTCTATGAACGGAATCCGGTTTTCCCTGTTTTGCCGCCGAAAACATCGTACAGCCACGAACTTTTCCGGTGCCTGTGTGCGGAAGTCGGCTTCCTGTGGAGAGGATTTAATCCTTGATAGTCACCGACTCTAAGAAATAGAAACCTTCTTAAAAGAGATTATTTCTTTATTGGGAGAACCCTGCGGTGTCAGTGAAAAGCCGGAAGATCGTCGATGTGCTGAATGGCAAGACGGTCTCTCCCCCTCCCCTCTGGCTAATGCGCCAGGCTGGGCGTTACCTGCCGGAATATCGAGAAGTGCGCGCACGGGCAGGGAGTTTCCTCGATCTCTGTTATTCGCCGGAGCTGGCAACGGAGGTGACGCTCCAGCCGATCCGGCGCTACGGCTTCGATGCGGCGATCCTGTTTTCCGATATCCTCGTCATTCCGGATGCGTTGAAGCGCAATGTCCGCTTCGAAGAGGGCCACGGCCCGCGGCTCGATCCGATCGACGTCGATGGCATCCTGGCCCTGAAGGGCGACACTGTCGCAAATCACCTGCAGCCGGTCATGGACGCGGTCTCTCGCATCCGAGGGGCCCTGCCCGAGGAAACGGCGCTGCTCGGCTTCTGCGGCGCCCCCTGGACCGTTGCGACCTACATGATCGCCGGTCATGGCACGCCCGATCAGGCGCCGGCCCGGCTTTTCGCTTATCGCGAGCCGCGCGCCTTCGCACGCCTGCTCGACGTGCTTGCGGAACTCTCGGCCGATTATCTGGTCGCCCAGATCGATGCCGGCGCCGATGCGGTGCAGATATTCGATTCCTGGGCCGGTGTTCTCGGCGAGCGGGAATTCGCCGATTTCGCCGTGCGCCCGGTGCAGCGGATCATCGCTTCGGTCAAAGCCCGCCGCCCACAGGCCAAGATCATCGCGTTTGCCAAGGGTGCCGGCCTGCTCCTGAAATCCTACCGGCAGCAGACCGGCGCGGACGCCATCGGCCTCGACTGGTCGGTGCCGCTTTCCGTCGCCGCCGAATTGCAGAAGGACGGCCCCGTCCAGGGCAATCTCGATCCGATGCGGGTCGTTGCCGGCGGTGCGGCGCTTGACGACGGCATCGACGCCATCCTGCAAGCCCTCGGAAACGGCCCGCTGATCTTCAATCTCGGCCATGGCATCACGCCGCAGGCGGATCCCGAAAACGTCGCCCGCCTCGTGGCGCGGGTGCGTGGAGAAGCCCGGTGAGTGAGAAGCAGACGGGCGAGAGCGCCGGGCGCCGCGCGCGGCTGCGCGCCGCCGTCGCGCTGACGCTTTTCGCCCTGCTAGCGGTCGTCCTGATTGCCTATCCGCCGGATGATCTCTACCTGTGGATCAAGGCGCTGCATATCATCGCCGTCATCTCCTGGATGTCGGGCCTGCTCTACCTGCCGCGCCTCTTCGTCTACCACACCGATGCGCCCGCCGGTTCCGCCCAGTCGGAAACCTTCAAGGTGATGGAACGGCGGCTCTACCGGGTCATCATGCAGCCCGCGATGGGCCTTGCCTGGCTGCTCGGCCTCTATCTCGCCTGGTCGGTTTACGGTTTCCAGGGCGGCTGGCTGCATGCCAAGCTCGCCTTCGTCGTGCTCCTGACCGGCGTCCACCAATATTACGGCCGCGCCGTAAAGGCCTTCGCCGAAGACCGCAACACCAAGACCGGCCGGCAGTGGCGGTTCTGGAACGAGGCGCCGGCGCTCCTGATGATCCTCATCGTCGTGCTCGTCGTCGTCAAACCGTTCTGAGGCCGTCTGCAACAAAACCGACGAAATTCCCAAGCCCCCTTGCGAGCATCGACCGGAACAGCTATTTTCCGCGCATCTCATCTCTCGTGGCATGTGACTTCGTTCAGTGGACTGCACCGGACCCCGCGCAGTTCGTCCTTGACCCGCACGCCTTTTCCCATCCCGACGACCACCAGCATGGACCATTCATGGCCGAAATGAAGCTACAAGACCTCAAGAACAAGACTCCGACCGATCTCCTCGCCTTTGCCGAATCGCTTGAGGTCGAAAACGCGAGCACGATGCGCAAACAGGAATTGATGTTTGCCATCCTGAAGATGCTGGCCGAGCAAGAGGTCGAAATCATCGGCGAAGGCGTCGTGGAAGTGCTGCAGGACGGTTTTGGCTTCCTGCGCTCCGCCAATGCGAATTATCTGCCGGGTCCGGACGATATCTACATCTCGCCCTCCCAGATCCGCCGATTCTCGTTGAAGACCGGCGATACGGTCGAAGGCCCGATCCGCGGCCCCAAGGAAGGCGAACGTTATTTCGCGCTGCTCAAGGTCAACACGATCAATTTCGACGATCCGGAAAAGATCCGTCACAAGGTGCATTTCGACAACCTGACGCCGCTCTACCCGAACGAGCGCTTCAAGATGGAACTCGAAATTCCGACCTCGAAGGACCTCTCGCCGCGCGTCATCGATCTCGTGGCACCGCTCGGCAAGGGCCAGCGCGGCCTGATCGTCGCGCCGCCGCGCACGGGTAAGACGGTTCTCCTGCAGAACATCGCCCATTCCATCACGGCAAACCATCCGGAGTGTTATCTCATCGTGCTGCTCATCGACGAGCGGCCGGAAGAAGTGACGGACATGCAGCGCTCGGTGAAGGGCGAGGTCGTCTCCTCGACCTTCGACGAACCCGCGACGCGCCACGTCCAGGTCGCCGAAATGGTCATCGAAAAGGCAAAGCGCCTCGTCGAACACGGCCGTGACGTCGTCATCCTGCTCGATTCGATCACCCGCCTCGGCCGCGCCTACAACACGGTCGTTCCGTCGTCGGGTAAGGTCCTGACTGGCGGTGTCGACGCCAACGCCCTGCAACGCCCGAAGCGCTTCTTTGGCGCCGCCCGTAATATCGAGGAGGGCGGCTCGCTGACGATCATCGCGACCGCGCTGATTGACACCGGCAGCCGCATGGACGAAGTGATCTTCGAAGAGTTCAAGGGCACCGGCAACTCGGAAATCGTGCTGGACCGCAAGGTCGCCGACAAGCGCATCTTCCCGGCAATGGACATTCTCAAGTCCGGCACCCGCAAGGAAGACCTGCTCGTTCCGCGCCAGGACCTCCAGAAGATCTTCGTTCTCCGCCGCATCCTTTCCCCAATGGGCACCACGGATGCGATCGAGTTCCTGATCGACAAGCTGAAGCAGACGAAGAGCAACGGCGATTTCTTCGACTCGATGAACACCTAATTCGGTCTTCATTTTCGCTTAACCGCATGGTCCCGTTGCAAGACGGGACCATTTTCGTTTCACGAGAGAAAATCGATTCTTTCCCGAAACAGAAGAATCGATTCGTACCCGGAATGTTGAACATATGAACACCTCCGATACGATCTTCGCGCTGTCGAGCGGCGGCTTGCCCTCCGGTGTCGCCGTGATCCGCCTCAGCGGCCCCGCGAGCGCCCAGGCGATCCAGTCTTTGTGTGGGCGTATTCCGCCGGAGCGGCGGGCATCGCTGCAATCGATTCGGAACCGCAACGGCGAAAAACTAGATGATGGCCTCATCTTGTTTTTCCCAGCACCAAACTCATTCACCGGGGAAGATTGCGCCGAGCTCCAGATTCACGGCGGACGCGCGACCGTAAAAGCCATTCTGGCCGCTTTGGCGGGCATGGAAGGCTTACGGGCCGCCGAAGCCGGCGAATTCTCCCGCCGCGCATTCTTGAATGGCCGCATGGACTTGGTCGAGGTCGAGGGCCTTGCCGACCTGATCGCCGCCGAAACCGAAATGCAACGCCGCCTCGCCGCCGAACAGGCGTCCGGGGGCCTCTCCAGACTCTACGATTCGTGGGCGAAACGTCTGACGCATGCGCGCGCGATGATCGAAGCCGAACTGGATTTCGCTGACGAGGACGACGTCCCCGGGTCTGTCGCAAATCAAATCTGGCACGACATGCAGAAACTCGATCAAGAAATCCTTAACCATCTTGCAGAAGCCCGAACTGGAGAAATCGTGCGAGACGGACTAAAAGTCGTCATCGTCGGCGCGCCAAATGCCGGAAAGTCGAGCCTGCTGAACTACCTGGCAAAACGAGACGTCGCGATTGTCACTGACGTACCGGGAACCACACGCGACGTCCTGCACGTCGATCTCGATCTTGCAGGCTTTGCCGTACGATTCTACGACACCGCCGGCTTGCGTGAAACCGATGACATTGTGGAACGAGAAGGCATTCGCCGGACGCAGCTTTCGATGGCCGAAGCTCATCTGGTCCTTTTATTGTCTGCGGCGCACAAACCGGATTGGCATGAATTTGTTCAAGGCTATGACGTACCCATTATCCGCGTCCAGACAAAGGCTGACTCGCGAGATGCTTCTTGGCCAAAATCCGATGCCGATGTTATTATCTCCGTACGGACAGGTGAAGGCATACCAGAACTACTGGATCTCCTCAGTCGGCATCTGCCGGATCTTGAGGCCGGCGCTGCTCTAGCACTTCCGACCCGACAGAGGCACGCGCTAAACCTCACCATGGCTCGGGAGCAGGTACAACTCGCTTTGGGTGCTGGGGGATCGGGTTTGGACGTGCAAGCGGAGTATCTTCGCTTGGCAGGACAAGCTCTCGGTCGCGTAACAGGGCGTGTCGATGTAGAAAATCTACTCGACGTCATTTTCTTAGAATTTTGCATAGGCAAATGATTCACGTGAAACAGCACAACGTACACGAGTCGCTTTGAGCGTTTCACGTGAAACAGGTAGGTCCAACATGACAATGATAAAGAACTATGATGTTGTCGTGGTCGGCGGCGGCCATGCGGGTGTCGAAGCTGCCGCAGCGGCTGCCCGCGCCGGCGCCAAGACGGCTTTGGTCACACACAAGGCGGCGACGATCGGCGTCATGTCCTGCAACCCGGCGATTGGTGGTCTCGGAAAAGGCCACCTCGTTCGCGAGGTGGATGCCCTGGATGGCTTAATGGGGCGAGTGGCAGACCGCTCCGGCATCCAGTTTCGCTTGTTGAACCGGCGCAAAGGCCCGGCAGTCCGCGGTCCTCGAACTCAGGCCGACCGAAAACTCTACCGCGAGGCCATGCAGGCCGAAATCGCGGCGATATCTGGCTTGGACGTGATCGAAGGCGATGCCTTCGATCTCGAAATCAAGAATGGTACGATCGGTGCCGTAGTGATGAAGGACGGCCGCCACCTTGGCTGTAGCGCGGTTGTTATCACCACTGGCACGTTCTTGCGGGGCCTCATTCATATCGGCAACGAAAAGATTCCGGCCGGCCGCGTGGGCGAAGAACCGTCACTTGGACTCTCTGCGACGTTTGAACGTTTCGGATTCAAGTTGGCGCGTCTGAAGACCGGCACGCCGGCTCGGCTTGACGGCCGCACCATTGATTGGAATGCCGTAGGGCGCCAAGCGGCGGACGAAGATCCTGTGCCGTTCTCCTTAATGACGGATCGTATTACTACGCCGCAGATTGAATGCGGCGTGACGAGAACCACGCCAGCGACCCACCGTATTATCGAGGAAAACATCGGCAAATCCGCCATGTATTCCGGTCAGATCGAAGGCGTCGGTCCCCGCTACTGCCCATCGATCGAAGACAAGATCGTCAAATTCGGCGAACGCGACGGCCACCAGATTTTCCTGGAGCCCGAAGGTCTCGACGACGACACCGTCTATCCCAATGGCATTTCCACATCCCTCCCAGCCGACGTGCAGGATGCCTTTATTCGCACGATCCCGGGCCTGGAACGGGTTACGATCCTGCAACCGGGTTATGCGATCGAATATGATCACGTTGACCCCCGCGAATTGTCGGCCACGCTGGAAGTCAAGCGGCAACCCGGTCTCTTCCTGGCGGGTCAGATCAACGGAACGACCGGCTATGAAGAAGCCGCGGCACAAGGGCTTGTCGCCGGCTTGAATGCTGCGCGATGCGCTTCGGGTATAGACGGCCACATCTTCAGCCGAACCGAAAGTTATATCGGCGTTATGCTCGACGATCTCACCTCGCGCGGTGTTACCGAGCCCTACCGTATGTTCACCTCACGCGCGGAATATCGTCTTTCTCTGCGCGCCGACAACGCGGATGTTCGTCTGACCCCCGTTGGTTTAAATTTGGGTATTGTAGGCACCGAAAGAGAGCAACGGTTTAGCCAATGGTCCGAAGATATGGGATTGGCTCGCGAGCAGCTCCACGATCTCAAATTGTCGCCGAATGAGGCGTCGGGTCACGGCTTGAAGATAAATCAGGACGGTGTGCGTCGCAACGCCTATGAGCTACTCGCCTATCCTGATATCTATTACGCGCGGCTTGCCGCGGTGTGGCCTGAGCTCGGGCGCTTTTCGCCGCGCATTCGGGACGCCATCGAGATTGAAGCAGCCTATGCCGTCTATATGAACCGTCAGGAAACAGACATTGCGGAGGCGCGACGCGAGGAAGGACGGATAATTCCGGACGATTTCGATTTCAGCACTTTGCCTGGCCTTTCCATCGAACTGCGGCAGAAGCTGGCGGTGGCGAAGCCTTCGAATCTCGCTCAGGCCGCACGTGTTGACGGTATGACGCCTGCAGGGCTTACCCTTTTGCTCGCCTATCTTAAACGCCTCCCTGCACCGGTCCAACGAGTTGCACACCCATGAACCGTCTGCCGTCGGAACTGAATGGTCTGAATGTTTCACGTGAAACTGTGGACAGGTTGAACGCCTTTGTTGTGCTTTTCCAGAAGTGGGCGAAGGCCATCAATCTGGTTGCGCCATCCACGCTTTCAGAGGTGTGGAGCCGCCATATTGTCGATAGCGTGCAGATCTATTCCCTTTGCCCCGGCCCTCGAACCTGGGTCGACCTTGGGAGTGGAGGGGGCTTTCCGGGGATCGTTACCGGCATTATGCTCGCTGGTTCAGGGAATGGCTGGGTTCATCTCGTCGAGAGCAACAACAAGAAGGCCGCTTTCCTGCGCACCGCCATCCTGGAGACCGGCGCCCGTGCATCCGTCCACGCGATTCGCATCGAGGACGCGTCGGCGGCGATTGCGCATTGTGATGCCATCTCTGCTCGCGCTCTTGCCGACCTCGACCTGTTGATGGATTTCGGACTGCCATGGGCGGAGCGGAATGCCGATTTACGTTTTTTTCTTCACAAAGGCCGGGATTACCAGCGGGAGATCGATAAAGCGCTTGGTCGGTGGAGATTCGATCTGGTAAAACATGCCAGCATTGTCGAGCCGGATTCCGTTGTGCTCGAACTTTCGAAGCTCTCGCGAACAATTTAGTGATCGGCGGATGTCCATGGCAGGCGAAAAGAACCGAATCATTACCATTGCAAACCAGAAAGGTGGCGTCGGCAAAACGACGACCGCAATCAATCTGGCGACCGCGCTGGCCGCGATTGGCGAGCGCGTGTTGATCGTCGACCTGGATCCCCAGGGCAATGCCAGCACAGGTCTCGGTATTGATCGTCGGAACCGCGAGTTTTCCTCCTACGATCTTTTGATCGGCAGCCACGGTGTTGCCGAGACGGTCTTGCAGACGGCCGTGCCGAACCTCTCGATTATTCCGTCGACCATGGACCTGCTCGGCGTCGAAATGGAAATCGCGCAGCAAAATGATCGGGTTTTCCGTCTGAAGCGCGCGTTGGCCTCCGATGAGGCGCTGTCTTACTCTTACGTGCTCGTCGATTGCCCGCCGTCCTTCAATCTCCTGACGATGAACGCCCTTGCTGCCGCGCATTCCGTTCTGGTGCCGCTGCAATGCGAGTTTTTTGCGCTGGAGGGTCTCAGCCAGTTGCTTGAGACGGTGGATCAGGTACGCCGCACGATCAATCCGCGCCTGGATATCCAGGGCATCGTGCTCACCATGTTCGACTCGCGCAACAATCTGGCGCAACAGGTCGTCAACGACGTGCGCACGCATCTCGGCGAGAAGGTCTATCACACGCTCATTCCGCGGAATGTGCGGGTCTCCGAAGCGCCGTCCTATGGCAAGCCGGCGATCCTCTACGACCTCAAATGCGCCGGAAGCCAGGCCTATCTTCAGCTTGCTTCCGAGGTGATCCAGCGTGAGAGGCAGCGTAAGGCGGCCTGAATTCAGTATCCGTGAGTAGAACCGATGAATGATGACAACTCAAAGCGGCGTCTCGGCCGCGGCCTTGCAGCCCTGATCGGCGAAATGGACCAGCTTCCGGCCGCCGATGTCGGCGCACGCCCGGCGCTCAATCCGGACCGGGAAGTGCCGATCGAATTCGTTGGTCGCAACCCGCGCAACCCGCGGCGTTATTTCGACGAGTCGGAGCTGCAGGACCTGGCGTCGTCCATTCGGCAGCACGGTATCGTGCAGCCGGTCGTCGTGCGCACCATTGCCGACAACCGGTTTGAGATCATCGCTGGGGAACGACGCTGGCGGGCGGCGCAGCTCGCCGGGCTGATCGAGATCCCGGTCATCATTCGTGACGTGGACGACCGTACGGCGCTGGAAATCGCAATCGTGGAAAACGTCCAGCGTTCGGATCTCAATCCGCTGGAAGAGGCGATGGGCTATGAGCTCCTGATCGCCGACCACGGTTACACGCAGAACGATCTCGGCGAAATCATCGGCAAGAGCCGTAGCCACGTGGCAAACAGCCTTCGCTTGCTGAAGCTGCCGGAGCCGGTGCGTGAAATGCTCGCCTCCGGCACGCTTTCCGCCGGTCATGCGCGCGCGCTCATCCCGACGTCGGATCCGATTGCGCTGGCCAAGGCGGTCGTCGCGAAGGGCATGTCGGTGCGCGATGCGGAGCGGCTTGCCCAGAACGATATCAAGGCGCAGACCGATCCCAACCATGGCCAGAACGCGCGTAAGGATGAGAAGGATGCCGATACGCTCGCCTTGGAGCGCACGCTGTCCGACGTTCTCGGTCTCGATGTATCCGTGAACCACAAGGGCAGCGGCGGCCATCTGCGCATCGCCTACAAGACGCTGGAACAGCTTGAGGAAATCTGCCGGCTTCTGGAACGGCGCTAAAATTCCTTAGCCGGATTCAGCGCCGAGCCGATTGAAGGACGGTTGCCAGCATGGTCTGCATGGCGATCGTATCTTCCAATGCCGGGCGTTGCCGGCTTTGCAGGATGGCGGCTTGCAGGCGCTGGGTTTCACGGCGGATTGCGGGGCCGGCCCAGGTTTTCAGCGCATTTTCGATGATCGGCTTGCGCCGGAAATGAAGATGGCGGCCGAGTGTCGCCATGGCCTGCGCTGCGGGCGCGCGTTTTTCATCCATTTCGGCACGCATCAGCTCCAGAAGCTGGAATTGTCTGAGGCAGCCTTGCAGGACGAGGAAGATCGGTGTCTTGGAGGAGACGATCTTCTGGATGGCGTGCATGAAACCGTCGCGGTCACCCTTGAGGATCGCATCTATGGCGTCGTCCGTCGAAATCGCGCTGGCGTCGCCGACAATGTCCTCGACATCCTGTTCCTCGATCAGCTCCTTGCCGCGGCAATAGAGGGCGAGCTTGCGCACTTCATTGCGCGAGGCCAGCCGGTCGCCGCCGATCGTTTCCACCAGGCGTTCCCGGGCAGCGGGGGAGATCCGCAGGCCTTCGGTGGCGAGTTCCTGGTCGATGAGGGCCTGCAAGGCGCGTCCGTCGTCGGCGTAACAGGCGATGGCGGCGGCCTGGCTGCTCGTTTCGGCTGCCTTGCGCAGCGCAGCGCCCTTCTTCAGGTCGCCGGCCTCGATGATGAGGGTCGAAGGGCAGGTGGGCATGCCGGCGAGGATTTCGAGCGCGTCGGCAAGGCCTTTTTCGCTGCCGGCATTGCGGATCCAGACGAGACGATCGCCGCCGAAGAGGCCGATGGCGTTCATCTCATCAATCAGGCGGCCGGGCTGGTTGCCGATTTCACTCGCGTCGAGTTTCACGACGGAGAAAGCGTCCGCAAGGTCGACACCGCTGTTGGCGGCGAGTGCCGCGGCGCGCTCGGAAACCAGGCCGCGGTCGGGACCGTAGATGAGGAAAAGCCCCACAGGCAGCGGCTTCCGCTTCAGGAAACCATCGAATTCGTGCGACTTGACCTCTGCCATAGCCGGCTCAGCGACGGCCGAGAGCGGAAGCGACGTCTGCGCGGATCAGCTCTGCCAGTTCGCGTGCGGCGCGGTTTTCCGCATCTCGCACGGCGCGCAGCTTTGCGAATTCCTGTACCGGGAAGTCGACCAGCGCGACGGACGAACGTTTGCCGGAGGCCAGCGTTTCGCCGGAGTCGGTCTTCACGAGGTTATAGTCTGCCGCGACGACGATGCGGCCCGCGCGGGGAATATCGTCGGCAACGTCGATGAGCACGCCGATGTTGCGCACGGTGACGTTCATTTCGAGGTGATAGATCGCGTTCTGCGGCTCGCCGGCACCACCGGCGAGGAGGAAGATCAGGTCGTTGCGAACCTTCTGTTCCACGCGGTCGTTCGCTTCCGAAATCGACACGGAGGCGAGTTTGCCTTCCGTGCCGCTTCCCGTGGAATAGAGCGGCCGCACCTGGCAGCCGGCGAGCGCGCCGAGGATGGCGAGGCCGGCAAGCGCCTTGGCAAACCGCGAGAGGCCGGTTCCGTCAGACAACAACATTCACGATCCTCTGCGGTACGACGATGATCTTCTTGGGGCGTTGGCCGGCGAGCGCGGCCTGGACGGCTTCGAGCGCCAGCACGGCCGCTTCGACCGCACTCTGGTCCGCATCGCGGGCGATTGTCAAATCCGCGCGCTTCTTGCCGTTGATCTGCACCGGCAGCGTGACCTCGTTGTCGGCGACCAGGCTGTCCTGGTAGGCCGGCCAGCCGGATGTGGCAACGAGGCCGGCCCCGCCGATCTCGCGCCAGCATTCTTCCGCGAGATGCGGGGTCATGGGCGCGACGATGCGGATCAGGATGCCGACGGCCTCGCACAGCGCGGACGCGAGCTCGGTCGAGGCCTTGCCGGCGGCAGCGGTTGCCAGCGGGGCGGCAAGCGCGTTGACGAATTCGTAGATGCGCGCGACCGCCTTGTTGAAGGCGAGCTTGTCGTAGTCGGCCTGCACGGCCTTCAGCGTCTTGTGTGCGATCTGCGAGACGGCGAGCGCATCGCCCTCTGTGCCCGGACGGCTTTCGGCGGTTTTCAGGGCGACGGCAGCTTCCGACACCAGGCGCCAGACGCGCTGGACGAAGCGGTGTGCGCCTTCGACGCCGGCTTCCGACCAGATGACGTCGCGGTCCGGCGGGGAATCGGAGAGCACGAAGAAGCGGGCGGTATCGGCGCCGTAGGAGGCGATGATATCGTCCGGGTCGACGACGTTCTTCTTCGACTTCGACATTTTCTCGATCGAGCCGATGGCGATTTCTTCGCCGGATTCGAGGTGCAGGGCGCGGCGCTTGCCGTCCAGTTCCTCGATGCGGATTTCGGCGGGCGTCACCCATTCGCGCTTGGCGCCCTCGCCACGGCTATAGGTCTCGTGCACGACCATGCCCTGGGTGAAGAGGCCCTTGAAGGGCTCCTTGACGTCGAGATGGCCCGAGACCTGCATGGCGCGGGTGAAGAAGCGCGAATAGAGCAGGTGCAGGATCGCGTGCTCGATGCCGCCGATATATTGATCGACCGGCAGCCAGGCATTGGCAGCGGCCGGATCGGTCGGGTTGTTTTCCCAGGGCGCGGTGAAGCGGGCGAAATACCAGGACGAATCGACGAAGGTGTCCATCGTGTCCGTCTCGCGCCGCGCGTCCTTGCCGCAATGCGGGCAGGCGACGTGGCGCCAGGTCGGGTGCCGGTCGAGCGGGTTGCCGGGCTTGTCGAAGGTGACGTCGTCCGGCAGCTTCACCGGCAGGTCGGCCTTGGGCACGGGAACCACGCCGCAATCGTCGCAATGGATGACCGGGATCGGGCAGCCCCAGTAGCGCTGGCGCGAAATGCCCCAGTCGCGCAGGCGGAAATTCACCTTGCGCTCGCCCTGCGGCGCATTGCCGAGGGTCGCGGCCGACAGGCGGTTCGCCACGGTCTCGAAGGCATCTTCGGTGCTGAGACCATCGAGGAAGCGGGAATTGATCATCACGCCATCGCCGACATAGGCCTCGTCGCCGATCGCGAAGCTCGCAGCGTCGGCATCCCTCGGCATGACGACGGGCACGACCGGCAGGTCGTATTTATGGGCGAAGTCGAGGTCGCGCTGGTCGCCGGAGGGGCAACCGAAGATGGCGCCCGTGCCGTAGTCCATCAGCACGAAGTTCGCGACATAGACCGGCAGTTCCCAGCTGGCGTCGAAGGGATGGCGAACGCGGATGCCCGTGTCCATGCCCTTCTTCTCGGCGGTTTCAAGGGCGGCCAGCGAGGTGCCGGCGCGGCGGCATTCCTCGCAGAAGGCCATGATCTCGGGGTTCTGTGCGGCGGCATCCTTGGCCAGCGGATGGTCGGCGGAGATCGCCAGGAACGAGGCGCCAAACAGCGTGTCGGGACGCGTCGTGTAGACGGTGACGTCCTTTTCGCCCGTGAGGCCGGCGCTTTCGGCGATCTCCCAGCGGATCAGCATGCCTTCCGAGCGGCCGATCCAGTTCTTCTGCATCAGCCGGACCTTTTCCGGCCACTGGTCGAGCGTGTCCAGCGAATCGAGCAGGTCCTGGCTGAAATCCGTGATGCGGAAGAACCACTGGGTGAGTTCGCGCTGTTCGACCAGCGCGCCGGACCGCCAGCCGCGGCCGTCGATCACCTGTTCGTTGGCGAGAACCGTGTGGTCGACCGGGTCCCAGTTCACCTTGGACTGCTTGCGGTAGACCAGGCCCTTTTCCAGGAAATCCAGGAAGAGGTGCTGTTGGCGCTGGTAATATTCGACGTCGCAGGTCGCGAATTCGCGCGACCAGTCCAGCGACAGGCCCATGGATTTCAGCTGCCCGCGCATCGTCGCGATGTTTTCGTAGGTCCAGCCCTTGGGATGCACCTTGTTCTGCATGGCGGCGTTTTCGGCGGGCATGCCGAAGGCGTCCCAGCCCATCGGGTGCAGCACGTTGAAGCCGCGGGCACGCTTGTAGCGGGCAACCACGTCGCCCATGGCGTAGTTGCGCACATGGCCCATGTGGATGCGGCCCGACGGATAGGGGAACATCTCAAGCACGTAATACTTTTCGCGCGGATCGTCGTTCTTGGTCAGAAAGACGTTTTCTTCGTTCCATTTTGCCTGCCAGCGGGGTTCGGCATCGCGCGGATTGTAACGTTCGGTGGCCATGTCTTTGATGTTCCGGAAGTCTTTTGGGAGTCTTGGAGGGCGGTTCGCCCATGCGAATATAGTGGCGAGACCTTCATCATGAAACCGCCGAAGCGTCAAGTTTTGTGGGCTCCGCGGGGCTGTGTCGCATCGCCCGCGGCTTGGCAAGCGGCGCCATTTTGGCTAGGTCCGGAGCATGATGCCGAAGGGAGAATGACCATGGACCTGCAGGACCGTCTCGAAGACGTTCGCAACCGGATGCGCAAGGCAGCCAGCGAGGCCGGCCGGGAGCCGCAGGCGGTGACGCTGGTCGCGGTCTCGAAGACCTTTGATGCGGACGCCATCCGTCCGGCCATTGAGGCCGGCGAGCGGGTTTTTGGCGAGAACCGCGTGCAGGAAGCCGAGGGCAAGTGGCCGGGTCTTCGCGCGGAAACGCCAGATATCGAACTGCACCTCATCGGTCCGCTGCAATCCAATAAGACGGCCGAGGCCGTGGCGCTGTTCGACGTCATCGAGACGATCGACCGTGAGAAGATCGCCCGCACCATCGCCGCCGAAATGGCGCGGCAGGGACGCAGTGTGCGGCTCTATGTTCAGGTCAATACGGGCCTTGAGCCGCAGAAGGCCGGTATTGCGCCGGACGATACGGTTGCCTTCGTTGCCCTCTGCCGCGACGAACTCGGCCTTTCGATCGAGGGACTGATGTGCATTCCGCCGGCAGACGAATATCCCGGGCCGCATTTCGCGCTGCTGGCGAAACTCGCCGAACGCTGCGGTCTCGAAAAGCTCTCGATGGGCATGTCGGGCGATTATGACGTTGCCATCGGCCTCGGCGCAACGAGCGTGCGTGTCGGCTCGGCGATCTTCGGGACGCGCTGACCGCGCCTCCGGTTTGACGAAGCGCAAGACGGCGGCCTTGCCGTCTCAGGCTTTCGTCTGGCTTTGCGCATCGCGCGCCCTTCCCTATTCTCTCCCAAGGAGAAACCGGCCGTTTCGCGGTCGGGTGGGAGGAAACGATGCCGAAAACTTATGCCGAAACCTACCGAGCCTGGAAGGACGACCACAGGACGCATTGGACGGAGGCCGCGCGGGCGATCGACTGGTTCACGGAGCCGGTAGAAATTTTCGATGGCGCCCAGGGCGTCTATGGGCGTTGGTTTCCGGATGCCGTGGGCAACACCTGTCACAATTGCGTCGACCGGCATGTGGCCGCGGGACGCGGCGACCAGGCGGCGCTGATCTACGATAGTCCGGTGACGGGCCGCAAGGCACGCTACAGCTATGCCGACCTGCTCGCGCAGGTGAATGCCATGGCAGCGGTGCTGGCCGATCATGGTGTCGTAAAGGGCGACCGGGTCATTCTCTACATGCCGATGATCCCGGAGGCGATTTTCGCGATGCTCGCCTGCGCGCGCATCGGGGCGATCCATTCGGTGGTCTTCGGCGGTTTTGCCGCAAGCGAGCTGGCGGCGCGCATCGATGATTCCACCGCGAAACTCGTCGTCACCGCAAGCTGCGGCGTGGAGCCGAACCGGGTGGTCGCCTACAAGCCGCTGCTCGATACGGCGGTCGCGTTGGCGCGGCACAAGCCGGACCATTGCCTCGTGCTGCAACGGCCGGAGCTGGCCGCGGAGCTTCACGACGCGCGCGATGTCGATCTCGGAGCGGCGCTGGAGGCTGCGCGGGCTGCGGGACGGGAAATCCCCTGCGCGGCGCTCGCCGCGACCGATCCGCTCTATATCCTCTACACATCCGGCACGACCGGCCAGCCCAAGGGCGTCATCCGCGACAATGGCGGGCATATGGTGGCGCTCGCCTGGACGATGCGCGCGCTTTACGGCGTGGAGCCGGGTGAAGTCTATTGGGCGGCGTCCGATATCGGCTGGGTCGTCGGCCATTCCTACATCGTCTATGCGCCGCTTCTGAACGGCAGCACGACGGTGCTGTACGAGGGCAAACCGGTCGGCACGCCGGATGCCGGGGCCTTCTGGCGGGTGGTGGAGGAGTACAAGGTCTCCGTGCTCTTCACCGCGCCGACGGCGTTCCGCGCGATCCGCAAGGAGGATCCGGAGGGACTGCTGGTGAAACGGCATGACCTCTCCAGCCTGCGGGCGCTGTTCCTGGCGGGCGAGCGCGCCGATCCGGAGACGATCCGTTGGGCGGAAGCCGTGCTCGGCGTGCCGGTCGTGGATCACTGGTGGCAGACGGAGACGGGCTGGGCGATCGTCGGCAACCCGCTCGGCCTCGACCGGCTGCCCGTGAAACACGGCTCGCCCACCGTGCCGATGCCGGGCTACGAGCTGCATGTGCTGGACGATGCGGGCCACGAGGTGGCGTCGGGCACGCTCGGCAACATCGCCATCAAGCTCCCCCTGCCCCCGGGCTGCCTGCCGACCTTCTGGAATGCCGACGAGCGGTTCCACACCACCTGCCTTGCCGAGTTCCCCGGCTATTACAAGACCGCCGATGCCGGCTATGTGGACGAGGACGGCTACGTCTTCATCATGTCGCGCACCGACGACATCATCAACGTCGCCGGCCACCGTCTTTCGACCGGGGCGATGGAAGAAGTCTGCGCCAGCCATCCGGATGTCGCCGAATGCGCGGTGATCGGTGTCGCCGATGCGGTGAAGGGCCAGTTGCCGGCGGGCTTCCTGGTTTTGAAGAGCGGTGTTTCACGTGAATCATCGCTGGTGGAGCAGGAGGTGATCGCGCTGGTGCGCGAGCGCATCGGCCCGGTCGCCGCCTTCAAGACGGCGCTCTGCGTGAAACGGCTGCCGAAAACGCGTTCGGGAAAAATCCTGCGCGGCACCATGCAGAAGATCGCCGACAAGCAGGACTGGAAGATGCCCGCGACGATCGACGATCCGGCCATTCTCGACGAGATCGCCGAGGCGCTGTCGACGCGCCGGATCGGCTAGGGATTCCGGCGACCACATACCTCTCCTCCGTCATGGTCGGGCTTGACCCGACCATCCAGCACGTCGAGCAAGCCGGTGGATCCTCGGGTCGAGCCCGAGGATGACGTTGTGGGGCTGGTAGGTTCCCAAATAAAAAACCGGCCGCTTTGGGCGACCGGTTTATGATCCACGATGAAGCGGCGCTTAGAAGCGCTCGTCTTCGTCCTCGTCCGGCGTTGCCGACTTCAGCGACTTGAGCTTGGCGAAGACGGCATCGGCGTCGATTTCCTTCTCCTCTTCCACATCGGTGCTGTAGGGCAGCTTTTCCGTTTCGCGGGCGGCTTCCAGCGTTGCGCCGAGTTCGGCGGCGGTCGGCAGCGGTCGGCCCTTCGAGGCGCGTTCGACTTCGAGGTCGAGGTCGATCTGCGAGCACAGGCCCAGTGTTACCGGGTCCATCGGCGCGAGGTTGGCGGAGTTCCAGTGGGTGCGTTCGCGGATCTGCTCGATCGTCGACTTGGTCGTGCCGACGAGACGCGAGATCTGCGCATCCTTCAGTTCCGGATGGTTGCGCACGAGCCAGAGAATGGCGTTCGGGCGGTCCTGGCGCTTGGAGACCGGCGTGTAACGCGGGCCCTTTCGCTTGGATTCCGGCACGCGGACCTTCGGTTCGGAAAGCTTCAGCTTGTGATAGGGGTTGCCTTCTGCACGCGCGATCTCCTCGCGGGAAAGCTGGCCGGTGGAGATCGGGTCGAGACCCTTGATGCCCTGGGCCGATTCGCCATCGGCGATCGCCTTCACTTCAAGCGGATGCAGTTTGCAGAATGTGGCGATCTGGTCGAACGACAGCGCCGTGTTGTCGACCAGCCAGACCGCGGTCGCCTTTGGCATGAGGAGCTGCTGAGCCATGCATATAGTCCTTCTGTCCGTCCGCGCCGGTGTCGCGGGTCGTGGGGTAGTTAACCACTATGTTCCGGGAATTCGGCCCTCTATAACGCCACTGTCGCAGAAATGCAATTCTTCAAGAGACAAATGACCTTTGTCTAATTGCCCGGGTGATTTGACCTGATATGTATGGCGCAGGAGGTGCGGGGCCGAAGGAGAATGCGGCTTCCCGCGCATGCGCAGTCAAGGGAGGCATGAATGTCCGCAAAGACCTATCCGGTCCTGAAATCCGCGAAAAACCGTGCGTTGATCGACAACGATACCTATCAGAAATGGTATCGCGAGAGCGTCGAGAACCCGGAGCGCTTCTGGGACAAACACGGCATGCGGATCGACTGGTTCAAGCCCTATACCAAGGTCAAGAACACATCCTTCAACGGCAAGGTCCCGATCAAGTGGTTCGAGGACGGCATCACCAACGTCTCCTACAATTGCATCGATCGTCACCTCAAGGCGCATGGCGACGACGTCGCCATCATCTGGGAAGGCGACAATCCCTATATCGACAAGAAGATCACCTATAACGAACTCTACGAGCACGTCTGCCGCATGGCGAACGTGATGAAGAAACACGGCGTCAAGAAGGGCGACCGCGTCACCATCTACATGCCGATGATCCCGGAAGCGGCCTATGCGATGCTCGCCTGCGCGCGCATCGGCGCCATCCATTCCGTGGTGTTCGGCGGCTTCTCGCCGGATGCGCTGGCCGGCCGCATCGTTGACTGCGAATCGACCTTCGTCGTCACCTGCGACGAGGGCGTGCGCGGCGGCAAGCCGATCCCGCTCAAGGAAAACACCGATACGGCGATCGACATCGCCGCCAAGCAGCACGTCATCGTCAACAAGGTTCTCGTCGTGCGCCGCACCGGCGGCAAGACCGGCTGGGCGCCCGGCCGCGACATCTGGCACCATCAGGAAGTGCTGACCGTGCCGCGCGATTGTCCGCCGGCAAAGATGAAGGCGGAAGATCCGCTCTTTATCCTCTATACGTCGGGCTCCACCGGCAAGCCGAAGGGCGTGCTGCACACCACCGCCGGCTACCTCGTCTATGCCTCGATGACGCACAAATACGTCTTCGATTATCAGGACGGCGACGTCTACTGGTGCACCGCCGATGTCGGCTGGGTCACCGGCCATTCCTATATCGTCTACGGCCCGCTGGCGAACCGCGCGACCACGCTGATGTTCGAAGGCGTACCGAACTTTCCGGATGCCGGCCGCTTCTGGGAAGTGGTCGACAAGCACAAGGTCAACATCTTCTACACCGCGCCCACGGCCATCCGCGCCCTGATGGGCGCCGGCGATGCCTTCGTGAAACGCTCGTCGCGCTCATCGATCCGCCTGCTCGGCTCGGTCGGCGAACCCATCAACCCCGAAGCCTGGGAATGGTATTACAACGTCGTCGGCGAAGGCCGTTCGCCGATCGTCGATACCTGGTGGCAGACGGAGACCGGCGGCATCCTGATCACCCCGCTGCCGGGCGCGACGGACCTGAAGCCCGGCTCCGCGACGCGTCCCTTCTTCGGCATCAAGCCGGAGCTCGTCGACAATGAGGGCAATGTGCTGGAAGGTCCCGCGGACGGCAATCTCTGCATCACCGATAGCTGGCCGGGCCAGATGCGCAGCGTCTACGGCGATCACAAGCGCTTCGTCGAAACCTATTTCGCGACCTACAAGGGCAAATATTTCACGGGTGACGGCTGCCGCCGCGACGAGGACGGTTATTACTGGATCACCGGCCGCGTCGACGACGTGCTCAACATTTCCGGCCACCGCCTCGGCACGGCGGAAATCGAATCGGCCCTTGTCTCGCACCATCTGGTCTCGGAAGCCGCCGTCGTCGGCTATCCGCACAGCCTCAAGGGCCAGGGCATCTATTGCTACGTCTCGTTGATGGCCGGCGAAGAGGGCAACGATGCGCTGCGCCAGGACCTCGTCAAGCATGTGCGCAAGGAGATCGGTCCGATCGCGACTCCGGACAAGATCCAGTTCGCGCCCGGCCTGCCGAAGACCCGCTCGGGCAAGATCATGCGCCGCATCCTGCGCAAGATCGCCGAGGACGATTTCGGTTCGCTCGGCGACACCTCGACGCTCGCCGATCCGGCCGTCGTGGACGACCTGATCGCCAACCGGCAGAACAAGGCCGCCGGCTGAACGAACCAACCGGCATGAAACAAAACGGCGGCCTCAGGCCGCCGTTTTCGTTGAATGGTTGTTTGCAGGAAAATTGTCTCCTCCCCTCTTCCGTCATCCTCGGGCTTGACCCGAGGATCCATGCGGCGGGTGGGGTGCATGGTCGGGTCAAGCCCGACCATGGCGAGGGAGAGGTAGCTGGCTCCGGTGAGAGCCACATTATCCTGAGCCGGATTCTACCTCTCAAAAATCGATCGCTCTGCCCTTGATTTCCCAGTCGCCGAAGCGCGCCGGGTCGGCGCCGCCGCGGCCTCCGATTTCGGGAGCGGGCTCGGCGGTTTTCTCGGCCTTGCGCCGTTCCTCGGCTTCCTGGAGGGCGCGCTGGGCTGCGGGCGGAAGCACTTTGCGGCCGTCCGAATGATTGTCGTTGTCGTTCTGCATGAAAATCGGCATCCTTCCCGGATATTGAAGAATTCCTGTTCGCTTACCATCATATAGAAGCGTGACGACGCTGTGGAAAGCGTTGATTCACGTGAAACACTCCCTTGACAACAGGGGAAGAGCAACCGGGCCAAGAGACCCAACAGGAGCCGTAACCGTATGAACATCGTTCGCACAGCCATGCTTCTCGCCTTCATGACGGCGCTTTTCATGGGCGTGGGCCTGCTCATCGGCGGCAAGGGCGGCATGATGATCGCGCTTCTCGTCGCGATCGCCATGAATTTTTTCTCCTACTGGAATTCCGACCGCATGGTTCTGTCCATGTACGGGGCGAAGGAGGTCGATGAGCGCTCCGCGCCGGAATATTACGGCATCGTGCGCGACCTCGCCAAGCGGGCGGGCCTGCCGATGCCGCGCGTCTTCGTCATCAATAGCGACCAGCCGAACGCCTTCGCCACCGGTCGCAACCCGCAGAATGCCGCCGTCGCCGCTTCCACCGGCCTTCTCCAGGCGCTGAGCTACGAGGAGGTGGCGGGCGTGATGGCGCACGAACTGGCGCATATCCAGAACCGCGACACGCTGACCATGACGCTGACGGCGACCATTGCCGGCGCGATCTCCATGCTCGCCAACTTCGCCATGTTCTTCGGCGGCGGCAACCGGGAGAACAACAATCCGCTCGGCTTCATCGGTGTGCTGATCGCGATGATCGTCGCGCCCTTCGCCGCCATGCTGGTGCAGATGGCGATCAGCCGGACGCGCGAATATTCGGCCGACAAGCGCGGCGCGGAGATCTGCGGCAACCCGCTGTGGCTTTCCTCTGCGCTGAAGAAGATCGCCGTCGCGGCGGGCCGTGTGCCGAATGATGATGCCGAGCGCAATCCCGCGACCGCGCATATGTTCATCATCAATCCGCTGTCGGGCGAGCGCATGGACAACCTGTTTTCGACCCATCCGAACACGGAAAACCGCATCGCCGCGCTCGAGGAAATGGCCCGCGGCATGCAAGCGCGCTCGACGGAGCCGGTCCGGGCTGATAATCCCGTCCGCAAATCGCGCTCCGTTCCGACGACGGGCTGGGGACGCGGTGGTTCCGAACCACCCAAAGGTCCCTGGTCTTGAACGACGACAGAACGAAACACAGAGCGCATCCGAAACGCAATGCCGGCGGCCGCGGGCCGAAGGCGCCCGAGGTGG
Organism: Shinella sp. GW821-FHT10F02; assembly: GCF_058809275.1. Lineage (NCBI taxonomy): Bacteria > Pseudomonadati > Pseudomonadota > Alphaproteobacteria > Hyphomicrobiales > Rhizobiaceae > Shinella > Shinella sp. GW821-FHT10F02. The sequence continues at coordinate 94,133 of NZ_JBXASL010000005.1, forward strand.
ATGCGGGCTACCCGGAAAAGCCGGGCCTGCGCGCCCGCCAGGCCGCCGCCAAGATTCTTGCCGCCGTGGTGGACCGCAGGACGCCGCTCGACGGTATGCTCGACTTCGAAAACGGCAATCCGGCCTACCGTCAGCTCAACGATGCCGATCGCGCCCTGGTCCGCGCCATCCTCAACACGGCGCTGCGCCACCTGCCGCGTATCGATGCCATCATGGACACGCTGGTCGGCACGCCCTTGCCGGAGGGTGCGCGTGCGCTGCACCATGTGTTGACGGTCGCCGCCGCGCAGATCCTCTATCTCGACGTGCCGGATCATTCCGCCGTTGATCTCGCGGTTGAGCAGGCCCAGATCGACCCGCGCAACCGCCGCTTCGCCAGCCTCACCAACGCCGTGCTGCGGCGCCTGGCACGCGAAAAGGCCTCGCATCTGACGGCGACCCGCACGGTCCCGGTCATTCCGCCCTGGTTCCATGAGCGTCTCGTCGCCATCTACGGCCGCGAGCACACCGCGCGCATCAACGATGCGCTGCTCGAAGCCTCCACCATCGACCTCACTGTCAAATCCGATCCGGACGGCTGGGCCGCGCGGTTTGGCGGCCTCGTGCTGCCCACCGGCTCCGTCCGCCTGCCCGTCGCCTCGGGCGCCATCCCGGCGCTGGAAGGTTTCGAGGCGGGCGAATGGTGGGTGCAGGATGCGGCGGCCAGCCTGCCCGCAAAACTCTTCCGCGACCTTGCCGGCAAGCGTGTCGCCGATCTTTGCGCCGCGCCGGGCGGCAAGACCGCGCAGCTTGCCGCGGCGGGTGCCGTGGTGACGGCGCTCGACCAGTCCGCCAACCGCCTGAAGCGGCTCGCCGGCAATCTGGAGCGTCTCGGTCTTTCCGCCACCGTGGTGGAAGCCAATATGGCGGACTATCGGCCGGACGAACTGTTCGACGCCGTGCTGCTCGACGCGCCCTGCTCCTCGACCGGCACGATCCGCCGCCATCCCGATGTGCTCTGGACCAAGGGTCCGGAGGATATCGAAAAGCTTGCCCGGTTGCAGGAGCGCCTGCTGCGCCATGCGCTGACGCTGGTGAAGCCCGGCGGGGAACTGGTGTTTTCCAATTGCTCGCTCGATCCGATCGAGGGCGAGGAGATGATCACCCGCGTTCTCGCCGACAATCCGGCCTGGCGCATCGATCCTGTCGATGCCGCCGATTGGCCGGGCCTGGAAGCGGCGATTTCCCCCCGCGGCGAATTCCGCACCACGCCCGCCATGCTGCCCGCGACGGACACGCGTGCCGGCGGCGTGGACGGATTTTACGCCGTACGGCTCAGCCATGGCGGCTAAAGCAATTCCAGCAAAAGTGGGCAGCGGTTTTGCGTCCGGAATTGCGGGAAAACGCTCTAAGCTGGAAAAATCGACCCGAAATGCTTCCGAAGTCATCAACAGCCCATCAGCAGTCGATGAATTGACGCCGCTTGCCTCCTCAGCCTACCTATAGGTTCAGGAGGCATTCGTTAACCATGCAGCTTTCCGACAGGCAGCGGCTACTCTATCTGTATATGCGTGAGGGTTGGCGCCGTTTCTCGCGCAGGCTTGCCTTGGGACGAATCAGCGCCATGCGCTTTTCCGGCGGCACGCCGGACCGGCTGATCGTTGCGCCGACGGACCTGCATCCGGCCGATCTCTTTGCCGGCGAAGAAATCGTCGGCGGGCGCTTTCCGCTCGCCGGGCGCATTCTCGAATGCGAGGGCGAATCACCCTTCGCGCTGGAGCTTCCCTCGGAAGAATTCGCCGTCCGCCTGCATTCCTTCGGCTGGCTGCGCCATATGCGCCTGGTCGATCCGGAAAAGGCGGCGCTGACGGCCCGCTTCATCGTCGACGACTGGTTGCAGAGCCACGGGCGCTACATCGGCGGGTTGGCCTGGCGGCCCGATGTCGCCGCACAGCGCATCATCGCCTGGCTGTCCCATTCGCCGGTCGTGCTGAAGGATGCCGATTACCCATTCTATCGCCGCTTCCTGAAGAGCCTTGCCTTCCAGGTGCGCTACCTTCGCCACGTCGCCGATACGACGCGCGACGGCGAGCCGCGGCTTCGGGTGCGCATCGCGCTCGCCATGGCCTCCATCGCCATGCCGGCCTCCCCCTCACGCATGCGCAAGGCGGCGCGCCATCTCGACGAGGAGCTCGACCGGCAGATCCTTCCCGATGGCGGCCATTGCTCGCGCAATCCGCGGGCAGCGCTCGACGTGCTGCTCGACCTGCTGCCGCTGCGCCAGACCTATGTCAATCTCGGCCACGACATGCCGGCGCAGCTCATTCCCTCCATCGACCGAATCTATCCCGCGCTGCGCTTCTTCCGCCACCAGGGCGGCGAACTCGCGCTCTTCAACGGCGCGACCTATACGCTGGCGCACGAGCTGATGTCGGCGCTGCGTTACGACGAGACCGGCGGGGCGCCCTTCAAGGCGCTGCCGTCGAGCAATTACGATCGCCTGGCGGTAAAGGAGACGGTCGTGCTGATGGATACCGGCGTGCCGCGCTCGGTCGATCTCTCGGCCACGGCCGCTGCTGGCGCGCTGTCCCTGGAAATGTCGTCGGGGAAGAACCGCTTCATCGTCAATTCCGGCCGGCCGCGGTTTGCCGGCGAGGCGCTGCGGCAGTTGTCGCGCACCACGGCGGCCCATTCGGTCGCGACGCTCAACGACACGTCTTCCGCACGCATCTCCACCTCGCGCTTCATCGGGCCGATCGTCGTCGGCGGTATTTCCAAGGTCGATGTGTCGCGCGCGGAGCGCCAGTCCGGCGCCGACAGCGTGACGGCGACGCATGACGGCTACCTCAAGCGCTTCGGCCTGCTCTATGAGCGCGACATCCTCGTCGCGGCGACGGGCAGTGAGATTCGCGGCCGCGAACGTTTCTACAAGCCGAGCGACCCGGATGGCGCCATCGAGAAGGGCACGGCGGTGGTGCGTTTCCACATCCACCCGACCATCCAGCTCTACCGGGTCTCCGCCAACGAGACGCGGCTCATAGCGGTGGATGGCGAGGCCTGGGCGCTGACCTGCGTCGACGTGCCGGTGGAAGAGGAGGAGGACGTGTTTTTCGCCGATCCTTCCGGCGTGCGCGCCTCGCGCCAGCTGACGCTCACCATGCCGCTGGCCAGGATGGCGGAAATTCAATGGTCGCTGGCGCGACAACGCTGAGAGGTCAGGACGTTTCGCGGTTTTCTCGCGGGCGCGGCTGTGATAACGGGGCGCATACCATCCGGCCCCTCCCCTCCCGGGCCGCAGAACGGAGCGCCCCATGGCCGTCATTTCCAAGAAAATTCCCGCCCCCGATCGCGTCGCCATCCGCACGGCGCTGCTGTCCGTGTCCGACAAGGCGGGCATCGTCGATCTCGCCCGCGCACTGGCCGAAAAGGGCGTGCGGCTGCTGTCGACCGGCGGCACGCACAAGGCGCTGAGCGATGCCGGCCTCGCGGTGACCGACGTTTCCGAGGTCACGGGCTTTCCGGAAATCATGGATGGCCGCGTCAAGACGCTGCATCCCGCCGTGCATGGCGGCCTGCTGGCGATCCGCGACGATGCGGAGCATGTCGAGGCGATGAAGGCGCACGGCATCGGCGCGATCGACCTCGCCGTCATCAATCTCTACCCGTTCGAAGAGGTGCGCGCCAAGGGCGGCGATTATCCGACGACCGTCGAGAACATCGATATCGGCGGCCCGGCGATGATCCGCGCGTCCGCCAAGAACCACGCCTATGTGACCATCGTCACCGACCCGGCCGATTATCCTGCCCTCATCGAGGAACTCGCCGACGGTTCGACCTCCTACGCCTTTCGACAGCGTCTCGCGGCCAAGGCCTATGCCCGCACGGCGGCCTATGACGCCGCGATCTCCAACTGGTTTGCCGAAGCGCTCGACATCGCCATGCCGCGCCATCGCGTGCTCGGCGGCGTGCTGAAGGAAGAGATGCGCTACGGCGAGAACCCGCACCAGAAGGCCGGCTTCTACGTCACCGGCGAGAACCGCCCGGGTGTCGCGACGGCGACGCTGTTGCAGGGCAAGCAGCTTTCCTACAACAATATCAACGACACCGACGCCGCCTTCGAGCTCGTTGCCGAGTTCCTGCCGGAAAACGGCCCGGCCTGCGCGATCATCAAGCACGCCAATCCCTGCGGTGTCGCCACCGGCAAGACGCTGAAGGATGCCTATGCAAGGGCGCTCGCCTGCGACCCGGTCTCGGCCTTCGGCGGCATCATCGCGCTCAATTCGACGCTGGATGGCGAGACGGCGGAAGAGATCGTCAAGCTCTTCACCGAGGTCATCATCGCGCCGGATGCGGACGAGAAGGCGCGTGCGGTCATCGCCGGCAAGCCGAACCTTCGCCTGCTGGTGACCGGCGCCCTGCCCGATCCGCGCACGCCCGGCCTGTCCGCCAAGACGGTCTCTGGCGGCCTGCTCGTGCAGAGCCGGGATAACGGTATGGTCGAGGACCTCGAACTGAAGGTCGTCACCAAGCGTGCGCCGACGGCGCAGGAACTGGTGGACATGAAGTTCGCCTTCAAGGTCGCCAAGCACGTCAAGTCGAACGCCGTGGTCTATGCCAAGGACGGCCAGACCGCCGGCATCGGTGCCGGCCAGATGAGCCGCGTCGATTCCGCCCGCATCGCCGGCCTGAAGGCCGAGGACGCCGCCAAGGCGATGGGCCTTGCCGAGCCGCTGACGCGCGGTTCCGCGGTCGCCTCGGAAGCTTTCCTACCCTTCGCCGATGGCCTGCTTTCGGCGATTGCCGCGGGTGCTACGGCCGTCATCCAGCCCGGCGGCTCGATGCGTGATGCGGAAGTGATTGCCGCCGCCGACGAGGCCGGTGTCGCCATGGTCTTCACCGGCATGCGCCACTTCCGGCATTGAGCCGGATTCTTCGCCGGGCTTAAAACGTCGGCGTTAACCGCAACCCCTCCTCCGTCATGCTCGGGCTCGACCCGAGTATCCACCGCCGCGGACGAGACGTGGATCCTCGGCTCAAGGCCGAGGATGACGTTGTGGGTGCGGCAAGGTTGCCATGAAGCTGACGCCCCGCTTGCGGGGCGTTTTGCATTTCAGGCCTTGTTGGCCGGATAGGGCGTGCGCAGCAGGAGCAGGAAGCCGACGACGAGGAAGGCGATGAGCGCCATCATGCCGATGCGGGCGGAGCCGGTCGCGGTCGTGATGAGGGCGACGGAGAGCGGCGCGAGGAAGGACGTGGCGCGGCCGGACAGGGCATAGAGGCCGAAATAGCGGCCCGCCTCGTCCGGATGGATGCTCTGGGCGAGATAGGAGCGGGCGGAGGCCTGCACGGGGCCGAAGGCGACGCCGATCAGCAGGCCGTAGAGGATGTAGGCCTTTTCCGCAGCGGTGGCGAACAGCCCGCCGGAATCGGCGGTCGGCAGCGGGATCAGGCCGAAGAGGGTGAAGCCGGGGCCGGTGGAGACGATGCCGACGGTGGCGATCGTCAGGCAGACGAGGCTCATCACCACGACGGTCTTGGAGCCGAGCCGCTTGTCCAGCCGGCTGGCATAGAGGCAGCCGCCGATTGCCACCACATTGAGAATGATGCCGTAGATGCCGAGTTCGAAGGTCTGCCAGGCGAACATGCCGGCGGCAAAGGTGCCGCCCAGCGCCAAGAGGCCGTTGACGCCGTCCTGGTAGATCATGCGGGCAATGAGGAAACGCAGGATGCCGGGTTTCTTCTTGAGGTCGCGGAGTGTCGCGGAAAGATCGGCGAGGCCGGCGCGCACGGCAGCAGCGATCGGCAATCCTTTCTCCTGGTCCGGCGTGAAGAAGAACATCGGCAGGATGAAGACGAGATACCACAGCGCCGAGATCGGCCCGGTGATGCGGGCATCCTCGCCGGCGGCAGCGTCGAGGCCGAAGAGGGGCGCGATGCCGATTGCCGTCTTGCCGGTCTCGGGATTGGCGGCGAGAAGGGCGACGACGGCGATCAGCACGATCATCCCGCCGAGATAGCCGAGGCCCCAGGCGATGTTGGAGATGCGGCCGGCATCTTCTGGGCGCACGAGGCGCGGCATCATCGAATCGTTGAAGACGATGGAGAATTCCGCCGCGACGGTCGCCAGCACGATCATCGCCATGGCGAACAGCAGGCCCGAGCCCGGTGCGGCATACCAGAGTGCGGCGAGCGACAGGATCTTGATCACCGCAAAGACGGCGATCCAGGGTTTGCGGGCGCCGGAGGCGTCGGCGATCGAGCCCATGATGGGCGCGAGCAGCGCGATCAGGATGCCGGAAAGGGTGAGCGTGTAGCTCCAGGCCGCCTGGCCGGCGGCGTGGTCCTCGGTCAGGCGCGAGACGAGGTAGGGGCCGAAGATGAAGGTGGTGATGACCGTGAAGAAGGGTTGCGCCGCCCAGTCGAACAGCATCCAGCCCGTGATGCCGGCCCGGCTTGTGCGCGGCTCCCGGCTTTCCGTCGCGATCGTCATCGCCCCTCCAATTCGCGGGGGCGACGACTGTGCGCCCATCCGATGCCGGCTAACGGAGCCTTCGCTCCATCAGCCGGCACGGGACTTTGTCACTTCGACCGTGCCTGTGCAAGGTCGCTCAGGATGCCGGCGGCGACGCTCACCTTGGCGAGCGTGGCTTCGCCCGTCTCGGTCAGCGCGGAGAGGTTCGCCGTCACGCGGGCAAGCCGCTCCTTGTCGGCCTGCTGCCAGGTCGCAAGCGGCGCCTTGTCGCCCTTGTGGCCGGTTAGCACGACGCTCGCCAGGTCCCGGCGGGCATTGGCGATGTCGGTGAGGCTGCGCTGCAGGGCGAGCGACTCGTAGAGATCGCCGGTCGGGATGCGGCTTGCCGCGGAAAGCAGCCGGCCGATATTGAGCGCCGCACTGATGCCGGCAAAGGTCTGCGCCGTCTTGCCGAGCGTGTCGCCGGTCGCCGATGCGATCAGCATCACTTCCGGCACGAAGGTCAGCATGGACAGCGTGGCGATCTCCTCCGCCAGGTCCGCCGGCACGCCCTCGTCCTCATAGGCGTGGGCCTTGCGGCGCGCCTCGTCGCCGGCCGCTTCCGAGATCAGCGTCGAGAGCTGCGGGCGCAACTGCTTCAGCGCCTGCTTGAGCTTGTGCACCGCCTGGTCCAGCGGGCCGGACACGGCGCCGGTCGTCAGCAGCAGGCTGGTGACGGTGGCGTAGATGCGGCCGATCTCCTCGTAGAGTTCGTTCTGAACGGCACCCGCCACCAGCGTGTCGAGCGCGTCGACACCGGCATAGAGGGCTGCGAGGCCATAACCATCGCGGGCGATGACGGCGGCCTTCACGGCATCCGCCGGGCCGAAGCCGGTGCCGTCGGTCAGCGCGTTGATGAAGGCCGGGCCGCCGCGGTTGATCACCTCGTTGGCGAGGATCGTCGCGATGATCTCACGCCGCAGGCGATGCGAGCGGATGTCGTCGCCATAGGTCTTCTGCATCTTCGCCGGGAAGTAGCTGATCAGCGTCGGCTCGAAATAGGGCTCGTCCGGCAGGCCGGTATGCACGAGCTCGTCGAACAGCACGAGCTTGGCATAGGAGAGCAGCACGCCGATCTCCGGCCGGGTCAGCGGCTTGCCGGCCTGGTAGCGCTCGGCGACCGTGCGGTCGTCGGGCAGCGTCTCGACCTTGCGGTTGAGCTGGCCGGCGGCCTCGAAGCGGTCCATCAGGCGCGTCAGCGGCGCGCGGTTGGCGGCGCCCTGCTTTTCCGTCAGCGAAATCGCCAGCGATTGCAGGTAGTTGTTGCGCAGCACGAGGTGGCCCACCTCGTCCGTCATCGAGGCGAGCAGCACGTTGCGCTTGGCGCGTGTCAACCGCTCGTCGCGCATGGCGGAGGCGAGCGCGATCTTGATGTTGACCTCGACGTCCGACGAATTCACGCCGGCCGAGTTGTCGATGGCATCCGAGTTGCAGCGCCCGCCCTTCATCGCGAAGGCGATGCGGCCGCGCTGGGTGACGCCGAGGTTCGCGCCCTCGCCGATCACTTTTGCACGAAGATCGTCGGCGACGATGCGGATCGGGTCGTTGGCGCGGTCGCCGACTTCCGCGTCCGTCTCGTTCTGGCCGCGGATATAGGTGCCGATGCCGCCGAACCACATCAGGTCGACCGGCGCTTTCAGGATCGCCGTCATGATCTCGAACGGCGTCGCCTTGGCCTTGTCGATGCCGATGACGGCCATGGCTTCCGCCGTCAGCGTCACGGATTTTTCCGTGCGCGGAATGATCATCGCGCCCTTGGAGAGCACCGAGCGGTCATAGTCCTGCCAGCTGGAGCGCGGCAAAGCGAACATGCGGCGGCGCTCGGCGAAGGACGTATCGGTATCCGGATTCGGATCGATGAAGATGTCGCGGTGGTCGAAAGCGGCCACGAGCCGGATTTTTCGCGAGAGCAGCATGCCGTTGCCGAAGACGTCGCCCGACATGTCGCCGACACCGGCGACGGTGAAGGGCGTCTTCTGGATGTCGATGTTCATCTCGCGGAAGTGACGCTTGACGGTCTCCCAGGCGCCGCGGGCGGTGATGCCCATCTTCTTGTGGTCGTAGCCGGCTGAGCCGCCCGACGCGAAGGCGTCGTCGAGCCAGAAGTCGGCTTCCTGCGCGAGGCCATTGGCCGTGTCGGAGAAGGTTGCCGTGCCCTTGTCGGCGGCAACGACGAAATAGGGGTCATCACCATCGAGGCGGACCGTATCGGCCGGCGGCACGACGTCCTGGCCGACGATGTTGTCGGTGACGGAGAGCAGCGTGCGGATATAGGTCTTGTAGGCCTCGGTGCCCGCCTTGAAGATCGCGTCGCGGCTGCCGCCGGCGGGAAGCTGCTTCGGATAGAAGCCGCCCTTGGCGCCAACCGGCACGATGACCGAGTTCTTGACCTGCTGCGCCTTCACGAGGCCGAGCACTTCCGTGCGGTAGTCCTGTGCGCGGTCCGACCAGCGCAGGCCGCCGCGGGCGACCTTGCCGAAGCGCAGGTGCACGCCTTCCACCTCGGCGCCGTAGACGAAGATCTCGCGGAAGGGCCGCGGCTCCGGCAGGCCGTCCAGCGCCTTCGGATCGAGCTTGATCGCCAGCGTCTTGCGCGGCTTGCCGTCGGAGTCACGCTGGAAATAGTTGGTGCGCAGCGTTGCCTGGATGGCGTTGACGTAGCGGCGCAGAATCCGGTCCTCGTCGAGGCTCGGCACGTTGGCGAGCGCCTCTTCGATCGCCGTGGCGGTCTCGCCGGTCTTCTTCTCGCGCTGGCGATCCGAAAATTTCGGGTCGAGGCGGGTCTTGAACAGGCGGAAGAGGTTGGCGGCGATCGGCGGGTACTTGTTCAGCGTATCGGCGATATAGCCCTGCGAATAGGGAATGCCGGTCTGGCGCAGGTAGCGCGAATAGGTGCGCAGCGCCATGATTTCGCGGGCGGAAATGCCGGCGGTCAGGATGAGGCGGTTCAGCGCGTCGTCGTCCACCTCGCCATGCCAGGCGGCCAGAAACGCTTCCTCCAGCATCGGGCTCAGCTTGTCGAGATTGATCTCGATGCCGTCGCGGTGCTTGAGCTCCATGTCGTGCAGGATGACCCGGCGCTGTTCACCGTCGAAACCGGCGACCGTGAGGTCGTGCGTCTGTTCGCTGACGACGTTGAAACCGAGGTTTTCCAGCAGCGGTACGCGGCGCGACAGCGAAACGGGTTCGCCGGCATGGAAAATCTTCAGCTCGACCGTGCTAAGGTCGGTGTTCCAGGCCTTGCGGTAGAAGGAAATGCGGATCGGGTTGTCCGGCGTCGCCGTCGAAATGAGGGCGAGGTCGGCATGGGCCTCGGCGGGCGTGAAGTCCTCCTGGTAGCCGCGGTCGGTGACGAGGCGCAGGCCATCGCCGCCGGAGAGGGTTTCGAAGCGGTCCGTCCAGCGTGTGGCGATCTCGCGCACGGCCTGTTCCAGCTTCGGCTGCGGAATGCGCGGCGTCTTGCCGCCGGAGCGGCCGATGATGAAGTGCACGCGGGCAAGCCCACCCTCCGGGAAAGCCGGGTAATAGGCGGAGACGCGGCCATCGTAAGCCGACTTCAGATAGTTGCCGATCTTTTCGCGCACGTCGGAATCATATTGTTCGCGCGGCACGTAGACGATGACGGAGACGAAGCGGTCGAAACGGTCGATGCGCGGCAGCACGCGGATGCGCGGCCGGTCGGACAATTCGTTGATCTGCTCGCAGAAGGTGGCGAGAAGGCCGGTGTCGATCTGGAAGAGATCGTCGCGCGGGTAGGATTCCAGCGTGTTGATCAGCATCTTGCCGGAATGGCTCTTCGGGTCGTAGCCGAAATGCTCGACGACATCAGCCACCTTGGAGCGCAGCAGCGGGATCTGGCCGGCGGCATGCGTATAGGCGGTGGAGGTGAAGAGGCCGACGATGCGCAGTTCGCCGATCACCTTGCCCTTCTCGTTGAACCGCTTCAGGCCGATATAATCCATATAGGCGCGGCGGTGCACGAGGGATTTCACATTGGCCTTGGTGACGATCAGGAAGTCCGGACCTTCGAGGAATTCGAGGATTTCCGGCGTCGTCGTCACGGCGTCCTTGCCAAGGCGCAGCACGCGCACGTCGGGATCGGACAGGATGCCGAGGCCTTCGCCGCCGCGCTCCACGGTCGCTTGCTCGCCCTTGCCGGAATAGCTGTATTCCCGCATGCCGAGGAAGGTGAAGTTGTTGCCGCGCAGCCAGGTCATGAAGGCGAGCGCTTCATCCTTGTCGGCCTTGGCCTTGGCGTAGCGCTCCATGTCGGCCATGGCGCTGTCGAGCTTTTCCACCATGGCGGGCCAGTCGTCGACGGCCTGGTGAACCTGGTTCAGCACGGTGTTCACCCGCTCGACGAGCGAGGCGGCTTCGCCCGGTGCCAGTTCCGACAGGTGGATCTCGATATGGCTGACCCGGTGCGACGGGTCGCTTTCCTCATCCGGCGAGAAGAGTTTCGGTGTTTCGCCGGGGTTCACGACGAGGATCGGGTGGACCGCAAGATGGATGTCGCGGTGCGTGCTCGTCACTTCGCCCATCACCGAATCGTAGAGGAACGGCTGGTTGCGGTCGGTGACCGAGAGCACGGAGACGGGCTCGCCCTCCGGGCGAACCTCCGGCAGCGTGGTGACAGTAACGCGCGGCGTGGCACCGTCCCAGGCCTCGATTTCGGCCATGGCATGGGCGGCGGCAACCGCCAGCATCGGGCCGGTATAGAGCTCGATGTCGTCCTTGCTGGCACGCCCGAACAGGATGTCGGGGTTCAGTGTCTTTGCGCCGAGGGCGGCAGCAGCAGCCTTTGCGGCTTCGATGTGTTTTTCTCGTTTCACGTTGGTCCGGGCACCCATGGAATTCTCCCTCGAATCCGATGGCCGGACGTTAGCAGAAGAAAAAATACCTGCGACGAAATTTGTGGAATCGTGAGAAAATTCAATCGATTTTGTCCGGAATAGGTCAGTTACACTGTCGTTTCGCCCAGGAATTCCTGTTTTTTTGACGAAAAGACGTCACAAACCGGTCATGCGGGGCGATCGGCGGTGTCACGCAAGGGGCGAACGGCAGGGCAGGCGTTGACAGGCTTGGACCCCCTTGTCATCACTCGACGGGACGAAAGGGAGCCGGCTTATGAACGAGAGCGACAAGGGCACGGTCATCGTGATTTCGAGCCATGTGGTGCGCGGCACGGTCGGCAACCGCGCCGCCGTCTTCGCGCTCGAGACGCTCGGGCACCCGGTCTGGGCGCTGCCGACGGTCATCCTGCCCTGGCATCCGGGACACGGAAAATCGACCCGCGTGGCGATCTCGGCGGAAGATTTCGACGCGATGATCTCCGACCTTCTGCGCGCGCCCTGGCGCGGCGAGGTGAAGGCGGTGTTGTCGGGTTACCTCGGCAGTGCTGCGCAGGTGGCTTCCGTGGCGCGCCTCGTTTCGGGGCTCAAGGCGGAAAATCCGGACCTTCTCTATATGTGCGATCCGGTCTGCGGCGATGAGAGCGGCCTCTATATCGCGGAAGAAACGGCGGTGGCGATCCGCGACCGGCTGATCCCGCTCGCCTCGATCGCCACGCCCAACCGGTTCGAGCTGGCCTGGCTTTCCGGCGCGCCGCTTGAAACCAATGCGGCGGTGATGGAGGCGGCTTTGTCGCTCGGGCCGTCGCGCATGCTCGTCACCTCTTCGCTGCCGCTGATGGCGGGCAGCACGGGCAATCTGTATCTCTCCGGGCGCAGTGCGCTTCTGGCGGAACACCGCCTCGTGCCCAATCCGCCGAACGGCACCGGCGACCTGCTTTCGGCGATCTTCCTCTCCCGGCTGATGGAAGGCCTGGCGGAAGAACGGGCGCTGATGATGGCGACGGCCAGCGTTTTCGAGATCGTCGCGCGCACCGCCAAGCGCGGTGCCGACGAGCTGACGCTGGAACAGGATGCCGGCAGCATTTCCACGCCCATGGCCATGGTGCACATGCGCCGCCTCCTGCATCCGGCGCAGACCAAACGGCCCTGAATCGTCTTGCGCCATCCCGTGCGGAGTGGTTTATGCACATCCGGATGGGGCCTCATCCGGCAGATCGTTTGCACGGGGGTATTTTGACACCATGAACAGCTTTCCCGACCGTCTTCTGAATGGCTACCGCAATTTCATGTCCGGCCGTTATGCCGAACAGTCGGCGCGCTACCGGGCGCTGGCCGAGACCGGCCAGAAGCCGAAGACGCTGGTGATTGCCTGTTGTGACTCCCGGGCAGCACCCGAGACGATCTTCGATAGCGGACCGGGCGAACTCTTCGTGATCCGCAACGTCGCCAACCTCGTGCCGCCCTATGAGCCGGACGGGCAGTACCACTCGACGTCGGCGGCGCTTGAATTCGCCGTGCAGTCGCTGAAGGTCAGCGACATCGTGGTGATGGGCCATGGCCGCTGCGGCGGCATTTCGGCAGCGCTTGCGCTCGATGCCGAGCCGCTCTCGCCCGGCGACTTCATCGGCAAGTGGATGGGCATGCTGAGGCCCGTCGCCGAACAGATCCAAGGCGCCGAACTCCTGACGCAAGCGGAACGCCAGCGCGCGCTCGAGCGCGTCTCGATCCGCAACTCGCTCGCCAATCTCAGAACCTTCCCCTGCGTGCGCATCCTGGAAGAAAAGGGCCGCCTCCAGCTGCACGGCTCGTGGTTCGACATTTCGACCGGCGAACTCTGGATCATGGACGCCAAGACCGGCGATTTCGTGCGCCCCGGCACGTAAAGAAAAACCCGGCCTGGTTTCCCGCCGGGTTCTAACTTGCCGATAGCTTCACCTCATTCTCCAACGTCATCCTCGGGCTTGACCCGAGGATCCACGCGGCACCCGCGGCTGGACGGTCGGGTCAAGCCCGACCATGACAAAAGAGAGGGAACCGGCGATTATTCGCCGTCGATTTCCGCGCCGATGATGGCGATTGCGCGCTGGTACACGCTGGCCGCGTTCCAGCCCTGCAGGGCGCCGAAATTGCCCTGGCCCGGCTGGTAGCCGCCGCCGGCGCTCCAGCCATGGCCGCGCAGGAAGTTTGCGGTGGAAGCGAGCGCGTCGGCCTTCGAGCCGACGAGGTCGATGCGGCCGTTGCCGTCGCCGTCGACGGCGTATTTCAGCACGTTCGCCGGCAGGAACTGCGTCTGGCCGATTTCGCCATGCGCAGCACCGCGTGCGGACGTCGAGAGAATGCCCTTCTGGACGAGCTGCATCGTGGCGTTGAGCTGATTGGTGAAATATTCCGAACGACGGCAGTCATAGGCGAGCGTCGCCACGGCCGAGATCGTGTGTTCCTTGCCGAGGAAGCCGCCGAAGCCGGTTTCCATGCCCCAGATGGCCAAGAGCGGGCCGGCCGGCACACCGTAGCGGCCCTCGATGCGCTCGAACAGCGCCGCGTTCTGCTTCTTCAGGCCCTTGCCGCGGCGGATGATCGCCTGGCCGCCACGCTTCTGCATGAACTGTTCGAGGGAGAGTTTGAAACTCTTCTGGCCGCGGTCGGCGCGGATCGTCGCGCGGGCATAGCTGACATTGGCGAATGCCTTGTCCAGCGTGGCGCGGTTGATGCCGCGGCCGGCGGCCTCGTCCTTGTATGCCTCTACCCAGGCCGGAAAACCGCCTGCATCGTTGCCGCACTTGGCAGCTTCAGCCGCCGCCGGCACCGCTGCCGTGGCGATCATTGCGGCCAGCACCTTGGCCACGCTCCGTGTCATGCCCATGAAAAACCCCGTGATCTAAGTCAAATTCCGCTGCGGGAGCATGCCATGCCCCGCCGTTCCTGTCATCGCACCTTGCCGTGAAGCCGTTCCGGCCTGTCCGCCGGCATGGTTCAAAGCAAAGTCCCGATCGTTCTCAAACGGAACAACCGGGACTTTTATTTAAAATTGGTTACCGGAACGTTGCCACATTTGCCAGAAACGCGGAAACACTCCAATTTTACCGTCCGCTCCCGTGATCAGGCAGCCTGCTTCTTCGCCTTGATCAGGCCGCGGGCGACGAGCAGTTCCGCGATCTGGATGGCGTTGAGCGCGGCGCCCTTGCGCAGGTTGTCAGAAACGACCCAGATGTTGAGGCCGTTTTCGACGGTCGCGTCCTCGCGGATGCGCGAGATGTAGGTGGCGTCTTCACCGGCCGATTCGTACGGGGTGATGTAGCCGCCGTTCTCGTGCTTGTCGATGACCTGGCAACCCGGCGCCTCGCGCAGGATCTCGCGGGCCTCGTCCGCCGTGATCTCGTTTTCGAACTCGATGTTGACCGATTCGGAATGGCCGATGAAGACGGGCACGCGCACGGCCGTGCAGGTCACCTTGATCTTCGGGTCGAGGATCTTCTTGGTCTCGGCCAGAACCTTCCACTCTTCCTTCGTGTAGCCGTCTTCCATGAACGAATCGATGTGCGGAATGACGTTGAAGGCGATGCGCTTGGTGAACTTCTTTGATTCGACCGGATCGGCGACGAAGACGGCGCGGGTCTGCTGGAAGAGCTCGTCCATGCCTTCCTTGCCGGCGCCCGAGACGGACTGGTAGGTCGAGACGACGACGCGCTTGATCGTGGCGCGGTCATGCAGCGGCTTCAGCGCGACGACGAGCTGGGCGGTCGAGCAATTGGGGTTCGCGATGATGTTCTTGCGGGTGAACATCGTGATCGCGTCGGGGTTCACTTCCGGAACGACGAGCGGAACGTCGGCGTCGTAGCGCCAGGCCGAGGAATTGTCGATGACGACGCAGCCCTTGGCGCCGATCTTCGGCGAATACTTCTGGGACACCGTGCCGCCAGCCGACATCAGGCAAATATCCGTGTCGGAGAAGTCGTAGTTTTCCAGGTTCTGGACCTTCAGCGTCTTGTCGCCGAAGGAGACTTCGGTGCCGAGCGAACGGCTGGAAGCAAGGGCGACGACTTCGTCGGCCGGGAAGCCGCGCTCGGCCAGGATGTTCAGCATTTCACGGCCGACATTGCCGGTCGCGCCGGCGATTGCGATCTTGAAACCCATACTCATGCTCTCTTTCTCTGTCTCTCCGCGGGTTCTGGAGGGAAACCCGCCGGCCTCGACGCGGGTTTCGGTCCCCGGCCATACCGGGGAGAGAGCGGTGGGCCAGAGACGTCAGACGGTTTTCGTCGTCGTTTTGGCCGTTGTTTTGGAAATGGATGCGCAATGGCGAACCCGTCCGGCGTTGAAGGCCGGATCGATCATGCTGGCGATGGTGAGACCAAGGCGGGACATGGCGGTTCCTTTGCGTGGGTGCTGAATACGCTCATCTCACGAAGAGTCAAGCCTTGCGCATGCGCAAAGCGGCGCTTCGGCGAAGACGTCTCATCTTCGACCAAAGTCGTACACCCAAAGTCATAAGCCCAAAGCAGCGCTGCTGTCACAGTTCTTTTTCTGCCATCCTTCCAATCAGGCGCACCCTGTCCTGGGTTTTAAGGGAGAAACTCCGGACGATCATGGGCTGCCCGATACGCCGTTTTTGTGGAGGACAATGAAATGGCAAATGTTTCGACAGTGGGCGCGGCCAAATCGACGCCCATGACCGGCGAGCAGAAGAAGGTGATCTTCGCCTCTTCGCTCGGCACAGTCTTCGAGTGGTATGATTTCTATCTTTACGGTTCACTGGCGATCTATATCGGCGCCACCTTCTTCAGCCAGTATCCGGAAACGACGCGCAACATCTTCGCGCTTCTGGCCTTTGCTGCGGGCTTCCTCGTGCGTCCGTTCGGCGCGCTGGTGTTCGGCCGCCTCGGCGACCTCGTCGGCCGCAAATATACCTTCCTCGTCACCATCCTGATCATGGGCTTCTCGACCTTCGTGGTCGGCCTTTTGCCCGGTGCCGCCACCATCGGCATCGCCGCTCCGATCATCCTGATCATCCTGCGCATGCTCCAGGGCCTGGCGCTCGGTGGTGAATATGGCGGTGCCGCGACCTACGTCGCCGAGCACGCCCCGGACGGCAAGCGCGGTTATTTCACCTCGTGGATCCAGACGACGGCGACGCTCGGCCTGTTCCTCTCGCTGGTGGTCATCCTGCTGGTGCAGTTCATTCTCGGCAAGGAAGCCTTTGCCGAATGGGGCTGGCGCATTCCGTTCCTGCTTTCGGCCATCCTGCTCGGCGTTTCCGTCTGGATCCGCCTGAAGATGAACGAATCGCCGGCCTTTGCGAAGATGAAGGAAGAAGGCAAGGGCTCCAAGGCACCGCTGACGGAAGCCTTCGGCCAGTGGCGCAACGCCAAGATCGCGCTGCTCGCGCTTTTCGGCGCCGTCGTCGGCCAGGCCGTCGTCTGGTATTCCGGCCAGTTCTACGCGCTGTTCTTCCTGACCGGCGTGCTGAAGGTGGACGGCCAGTCGGCCAATATCATGGTCGCCTGCTCGCTGCTCATCGGCACCGGCTTCTTCGTGCTGTTCGGCTGGCTGTCGGACAAGATCGGCCGCAAGCCGATCATCATGGCCGGCCTGCTGCTCGCCATGCTCACCTACTTCCCTCTGTTCAAGGCCATGACCTGGGCCGGCAACCCGGCGCTCGCTCAGGCGCAGGAATCGATCCGCGCGACGGTCACCGCCGCCCCGGGCGACTGCAAGTTCCAGTTCAACCCGACGGGCACGGCGAAGTTCACCACCTCGTGCGATATCGCGACGTCGTTCCTGACCCGCAACTCGGTGCCCTATGACGTCGTCACCACGGCGGCTGCCGGCACGGCTGCGACCGTCCAGATCGGCGACAAGACGATCAACAGCTACGACGCCATCGCTTCGGCCGACCAGGCCAAGGCGCTCGACGCCGCCTTCCAGAAGGAAACCAACCTTGCCCTGCAGGCCGGTGGTTACCCGCTGGTGCGCGGTGCGATCAAGGTGCCGGACTCCAAGCTGGATGCTTTCGTCGCGGCAAACCCGGAACTCGCACTCGACGCCGCTGCCATCCGCGCTGGCGAGAAGGCGACGACGCCGGCTGCCGATCTCGTCACCGCCAAGCTGCTGACGGCCGAAGAAGCCGCCGGCGTCACTGAGATGGCGGTCTACACGGTCGACAAGGGTGGTGCCTTCACCATGGTTGCCGATCCGGCAAACGTGAACTGGATCATGACCATCGCCGTGCTGACGGTCCTCGTGATCTACGTCACGATGGTTTACGGCCCGATCGCCGCCCTGCTGGTCGAACTCTTCCCGACCCGCATCCGCTACACCGGCATGTCGCTGCCTTACCATATCGGCAACGGCTGGTTCGGCGGCCTGCTTCCGGCAACGGCCTTCGCGATGAGCGCTGCCCAGGGCGATATCTACTATGGCCTCTGGTATCCGATCGTGTTCGCCGGCATCACGCTGGTCATCGGTCTCCTGTTCCTGCCGGAAACCAAGGACCGCGACATCCACGCCATGGATTGATCTCCCCCTTCCGATTGTTCATGGCGGACCCGGCTCGTGGCAACACGGGCCGGGTTCTTTATTGGGGCTTGGGCGGCAACAAGGCTTTCGGCAGCGGCCAGCCGTGCTCGTTGAAGCGGAAGAGCCATTCCCTGCGGGCGAAGACGAAAGCGGTGGCGACGGCGGTCCAGAGGCCGAGCAGCAGGCCGGCGGCGACGTCGCTTGGATAATGCGCGCCGACGATGACGCGGGAGATGCCGATCATCAGCGCGCCGACGAGGAAGAGCGGCCGCAGCCGCGGCGCGAGCATGGAAAAGGCGCCAAAGAACGAGCCGACGGCGGCAGAATGGCCGGACGGGAAGCTCGCATAGAGATTGTCATAGGCGAAGGGCGTCAGGCTGTAGGCGCCGAGTTCGGAGAAGAGTTCCGGCCGCGCGCGCCCGACGATCAGCTTGAAGAGATGCACCAGCGCGCTCGTCGCGCCGATCGTCACGAGGAAATAGAGCGACAGCCGCCGCGCCGTGCGGGCGCGACCCGCCAGCGTCTCGTTGCGGCTGACCCGGTGCACGATATAGGCGAGGATGACGACCAGGCCCGAGCCATAGATCATCCAGCTGAACGTGCCGAAATCGGTGATGCGCTCGTTGAAGGTGACGACGCCGCCCGGAAGGCCCTGGGCGCGCTGTGAAAGGAGCGGATCGAAGGGCACGAGGGCGACAACGAGCAGCACGGTGGTGGCGAGGATCCAGAGCGAGGAGGTCGCAAACGATCGGTTCATGGTCATCCTTTGAAAACAGCGTCGCTTCCATGTGTTGGCGGAACCCGGCATTTCAAGGGAGCGCAAACGAAAAAGGCTCCCGAAGCGCCTGCGCCGGGAGCCTTTTCAGCGAAGATATCAGTCTCAGGCCGAGAGCTTCTTGAACGCTTCGAGGATGGCGTCGCCCATCTCGGTCGTGCCGACCTGGCGGCTGCCTTCTGACATGATGTCGCCGGTGCGCACACCGCTGTCGAGCACATCGGCGATCGCCTTTTCGAGGTTGTCGGCTTCCGCGACCATGTTGAACGAGTAGCGCAGGCACATGGCGAAGGAGGCGATCATGGCGATCGGGTTGGCGATGCCCTTGCCGGCAATGTCCGGTGCCGAGCCGTGCACGGGCTCGTAGAGCGCCTTGCGCTGGCCCTTGGCATCCGGCGCGCCGAGCGAGGCGGACGGCAGCATGCCGAGCGAGCCCGTCAGCATGGCGGCGACGTCGGAGAGCATGTCGCCGAACAGGTTGTCGGTGACGATGACGTCGAACTGTTTTGGCGCGCGCACGAGCTGCATGCCGCCGGCATCGGCCAGCATGTGCTCCAGCTGCACGTCGGAATAGGCGCGCTTGTGCGTCTCGGTCACAACCTGGTTCCAAAGCACGCCGGACTTCATGACGTTGCGCTTTTCCATCGAGCAGACGCGGTTGCCGCGCGTGCGGGCGAGTTCGAAGGCGACGCCGGCGATGCGCTCGATCTCGTAGGTGTCGTAGACCTGCGTGTCGATGCCGCGCTTCTGGCCGTTGCCGAGATCGATGATCTCCTTCGGCTCACCGAAATAGACGCCACCGGTGAGTTCGCGCACGATGAGGATGTCGAGGCCCTCGACGAGTTCGGCCTTCAGCGAGGAGGCATTGGCGAGCGCCGGGTAGCAGATCGCCGGGCGCAGGTTCGCGAAAAGCTTTAGGTCCTTGCGCAGGCGCAGCAGGCCGGCTTCCGGGCGGACTTCATAAGGAACGTCATCCCACTTGGGGCCGCCGACGGCGCCGAACAGCACGGCATCCGCCGCAAGCGCCTTCTCCATGTCGCATTCCGAGATCGCCGCGCCATGGGCGTCGTAAGCCGAGCCGCCGACGAGGCCTTCGTCGGTCTCAAAACCGGCGCCGAGTTCGGCGTTCATATAGGCGATGATCTTGCGGACTTCCGCCATGGCTTCCGGGCCGATGCCGTCGCCGGGCAGGAGAAGGAGGGTACGCGCTGTCATGGCATTTTCCTTGATGTCATGGAATGGTCGCGCGCTTCTTAGCGCAACTTCCGTTCAAGGAAAATCGCCGGGGCGAAAGATTTTTGCGCGGGCGTTTCAGTTTTGCCGGAGCGCCGTGACTTCGATTTCGATCAGCATTTCCGGCCGGATCAGGTCGCAGACGATCATGGTGGCGGCAGGGCGGATCCGACCGAAGGTCTCGCCGAGGATCGGAAAGACGCGGTCGGCGAAGGCGGCGTCGGTCACGTAATAGTGGCAGCGCACGATATCGGCGAAGGAGAAGCCGGCCTCCTCCAGAACCTCGCCAATCGTGGCGAGGCAGCGGCGCGTCTGCTCTTCGACGCTCTCGGGCATGGTCATGGTGGTGTAGTCATAGCCGGTCGTGCCGGAGACGAAGCACCAGTCACCCTGGACGACGGCGCGCGAATAGCCGGCCTTCACCTCGAACGGCGAGCCGGACGAGATCAGCCGGCGCATCGTCTCAGGCCCAGGGCCGCGAGGAGGCGGTCTGCTTTTCGTAGCTGTCGATCGAGGTCGCCTTTTCCAGCGTCAGGCCGATGTCGTCGAGGCCGTTCAGCAGGCAGTGGCGGCGGAAGGCGTCGATGTCGAAGGTGATGCGGCCGCCGTCGGGACCGGTGATTTCCTGGGCTTCCAGATCGACGGTCAGGATGGCGTTCGAGCCGCGGCTCGCATCGTCCATCAGCTTGTCGAGGTCGTCCTGGCTGACGACGATCGGCAGGATGCCGTTCTTGAAACAGTTGTTGTAGAAGATGTCGGCGAAGCTCGTCGAGATGACACAGCGGATGCCGAAGTCGAGCAGCGCCCACGGCGCGTGTTCGCGCGAGGAGCCGCAGCCGAAATTGTCGCCGGCGACGAGGATCGTGGCGTTCTGGTAGGCGGGCTTGTTCAGCACGAAATCTTCGTTGACGCTGCCGTCTTCATGAAAGCGCGCTTCGGCGAAGAGGCCCTTGCCGAGGCCGGTGCGCTTGATGGTCTTCAGGTAGTCCTTGGGAATGATCATGTCCGTGTCGATATTGACAACGGGAAGCGGCGCGGCGACGCCGGTCAGCTTGACGAACTTTTCCATGCGGAGACCCTCGGAATACGGTGATGTCGGTTTCGCCAAGCGTTTAGATCAGTTTTCCCGGAATTTGAAGGAGAATCTTCCGAACGGCCGGGCGACCAGACGCAAAAGCCGGGCGCGGTCTGCGCCCGGTGCCTCTTGAAGGAGGGGATGCGGCCTAGAGATCGATGATCGTGCCGCGGCCGTCGTTCCAGATGCGCGGTTCGCGCTGGCCAGGCGCAGCGCGATCGTTGCGCGCGCGGGCCGTTGCCCGAACCGGACGGGGCTGGAGCTTGCCTGCGAGCATGCTGCCGAGCATCAGCACGGCGACGATGCCGGCGATGGCAAGGCCGAGCGAGGCGGCGAACAGGAAGGTCGCGCCGGCGATCAGCATGGTGAGGACGGTGAAGACGATGGAGCGTATGCGCTGCATGGGATTTTGCCCTTTCTGTAGAGAAGAATGTGGGGGTCGATTTTGTCCATTGCAAGGCCGAAACCGGTAGTGCTTGCCGGCTGCGACAAAGCGCGGCAAAAAGGACGGATGAACAGGACACCGCACCACCATCCGCTCGCTCTCCGCCGCTCGGTGCTGAGCGTTCCCGCTATAAACACTCGGGCGCTCGCCAAGTCCGCGACGCTCGACTGCGACACGATCATCTTCGACCTCGAGGATTCCGTGCTGCCGGAGAAGAAGGCGGAGGCGCGGGCCGCCCTCGTCGCCCATTTCCAGGGCCTCGACCGGTCTGGGGCTCACGAACATGTCATCCGGATCAATCCGCTCGACGGATCGGACGGCGCGCTCGACCTCGAAGCGGTGCTGGACTGCATGCCGGATGCTTTGCTGTTGTCGAAGGTTTCGGCGCCGCAGGACGTGCTCACCGTCGCCGACTGGCTGTCCGAGGCGGGTGCCGACGAGGGGCCGCGGCTCTGGGCGATGGTCGAGACGGCCGCCGGCCTGCTCAACCTTGCCGAAATCGCCGAGACGGGCCGCACCCATGGCGGCCGGCTCGACTGCCTTATCGTCGGCCTCAACGACCTGCGCAAGGAAACCGGCATTGCCGATATTCCCGGCCGCCCCTTCCTCGTGCCGCTGCTGCTTCAGGTCGTGGTGGCGGCGCGCGCTTCGGGGCTCGACGTCATCGACGCGGTCTTCAACGATTTTTCCGATACGGACGGCCTTGAAGCGGAAGCCCGGCAGGGCCGCCAGATGGGGTTCGACGGCAAGATGCTGATCCACCCGACCCAGATCGCCATCGCCAACGAGGCTTTTGGCGTGACGGAGGCGGAAGCCGCCGAGGCGCTGGCCATTGTCGCGGCCTTCGACGCGCCGGAAAATGCCGGCAAGGCCGTCGTCGAGCTCGCCGGCCGCATGGTCGAGAAACTCCATGCCGAACAGGCCGGGCGCGTGCTCGCCAAGGCCGACCTGATCAACGAGAGAAAGAAGAAAGCATGAAAGTCTACCGCTTCCTGACCGGCCCCGACGATGCCGCGTTCTGCCACAAGGTGACGCTGGCGCTGAACAAGGGCTGGGACCTGCACGGCTCGCCGACCTATGCCTACAATGCTGAAACGAAGCTGATGCAGTGCGGCCAGGCCGTGGTGAAGGACGTGCCGGGCAAGGAATACACGCCGGACATCAAGCTTTCGGAGCAGTAAGCGCGAAACAAAACGCGGCGCCGCCACTCCCCCACCTCTACTCCGTCATGGTCGGTCTTGACCCGACCATCCATGGCCAGGGTGCCGTGTGGATCCTCGGGTCGAGCCCGAGGATGACGTCGTGGGTGGGGCGCCGTCGGTCGATAAACGTCGTCAGCCTCAGCCCGCCGCGATCTCGGCGCTGGCCTCGATGCGTTCCATGTCGTCGTCCGACAGGCCGAAATGGTGGCCGATCTCGTGGATGAGGACGTGGGTGATGATGTCGCCCAGCGTTTCCTCGTTCTCTGCCCAGTAATCGAGGATCGGACGGCGGTAGAGGGTGATGCGGTTGGGCATTTCGCCGGTCTCGACGGTGAAGCGTTCGCTGATGCCGCGCCCTTCGAACAGGCCGAGCAGGTCGAAGGGTGTTTCGAGCGCCATGTCCTCGAAGACGTCGTCGCTCGGGAACTCGGCGATCTCGATGATGAGATTGCCGGTCAGCGCGCGGAACTCTTCCGGCAGGTGGCCATAGGCTTCGAGCGCCAGCGATTCGAACGCGCTGATCGTCGGGGCGTGGCGCGTCCGCCAATCATCGGTCTGGTCTATGCGGGCCATGGGCTCTCCTTTGCCCGTCATATAGACGATTTCCAGCGTTTTTCGAGGGTCGAATTTGCATGCCCCGCCTGCATCCTATGCGTAAATGGGGCGGTTCGCGCGACGATTCGACGTTTGGGCCGGCAGGGGACGGAATCGGAGGGTTTCGGGAAAATCTGGGTCGAAAGCGACTTTTGCAATAAAATGTGATCGGTCAGTTTGCCGCACCGTTCGAAGCGTTTTTGGCATGTCACCGAACTGTAACCCTCTGAAAAGACGATATTTATAATCAAGTTTAGAATGACTCTAAATTCATGAGTCAGCAAGGCTGACCTGTTCATTCTTGACAGCAAAGGTCGCCTTTTGCTTAATGCCGGAAACTCAGTGCTTTGCGTATGACAGGCAAGACGAAATGCTGGTTTGCAGCTGCAACTTCATAACCGATAGTGAAATTGTCGACGTGATCAACGAGCTCCTCGACGAGGACTGTTGGCAGCTCATCGTGCCTGCAAAAGTCTATCACGCGATGCAGAAGCGGGGCCGCTGTTGCGGCTGTTTCCCCAACGTCGTCGACATCATCATCCGCACAACCGAGCAGTACCACGCCGGCCGCCACTCGACGGACGACGAGATATTTGATTTCATGATCCGCCTCAAACAATTCCATGAAGAAAACAGGAGAGCGGACCTTGAAAGGCGACAAAAAAGTCATCGAGCAGCTTAACGAAGCGCTCTATCTCGAGCTGGGTGCTGTCAACCAGTACTGGCTCCACTACCGCCTTCTGGAGGACTGGGGTTACACGCTTCTCGCCAAGAAGGAGCGTGCCGAGTCGATCGAAGAGATGCAGCATGCCGACAAGCTCGTCGCCCGCATCATCTTCCTCGAAGGCCACCCCAACCTCCAGACCGTCGCACCGCTTCGCATTGGCCAGAACGTCAAGGAAGTGCTGGAAGCCGACCTCGCCGGCGAATACGACGCCCGCAAGGCCTACAAGAAGTCGCGCGACATCTGTCATGACGCCGGTGACTACGTCACCATGAAGCTCTTCGAAGAGCTGCTGATCGACGAGGAAGGCCATATCGACTTCCTCGAAACCCAGATCGACCTTCTGAAGAAGCTCGGCGAGGAAAAATACGGCCAGCTCAACGCCGCACCGGCAAACGAAGCCGAA
Organism: Shinella sp. GW821-FHT10F02; assembly: GCF_058809275.1. NCBI lineage: Bacteria > Pseudomonadati > Pseudomonadota > Alphaproteobacteria > Hyphomicrobiales > Rhizobiaceae > Shinella > Shinella sp. GW821-FHT10F02. The sequence goes on from NZ_JBXASL010000005.1 coordinate 118,446, forward strand.
TAAGGGCGCATCCGCGCCATCCGGAATGGAAAATCCCCGGCCTTGCCGGGGATTTTTGTTTGCTTGCCAGAATGCCGCAAACCTCTCTCTCGTCATGCTCGGGCTTGACCCGAGCATCCACGCCTCTTGGCGAAAAATGGATCCTCGGCTCAAGGCCGAGGATGACGTCGAGGATGGGGCGAGTTTGTTTCAGGGCGCCAGGTGCGTGAAGGCGGCGACGACCTCTTCGTAGACCTTGCGCTTGAAGGGCACGATGAGCCCCGGCAGGTCCTGCATCGCCTTCCATTCCCAGGCGTCGAATTCAGGCTCGTGGCCGCCCGGCGGCGGGTTGATGGCGATCTCGCTTTCGTCGCCCTCGAAGCGGAAGGCGTACCAGCGCTGCGTCTGGCCGCGATATTTGCCCTTGAGGCCGATGCCGATCAGCTGGGCCGGCAGGTCGTAGTTGATCCAGCGCCCGGCATCGGCGAGGAGCGAGACGCTCTTCATGCCGGTTTCCTCGTAAAGTTCGCGGTGGGCGGCGGCCAGCGGGTCCTCGTCCTTGTCGATGCCGCCTTGCGGCATCTGCCAGAGCTGCGGCGAACCGTCATATTCGGAATTGCCGACGGGAATCCGCCGGCCGGCCCAGACCTTGCTGTCCGCGTTCAGCACCATGATGCCGACACAGGGGCGGTAGGGCAGGTCCTCGGCCCGAACCACCTTGTCCTTATCCTTGCCCATCGAAACTTCCTATTTTTTGGCGGGAACGGCTGCAAGCGACGCGACGCCGACGATCTCGATGCCGCGGCCCTGCGCTTCCTCGCACCATTCGCGGATCGCGTCCACACTTTCATCGAAGGCCGAGGCCATGCCGATCGCCGTGCCATTGCGCCGCGCGATGCGCTCCAGCTCGTCGAGTTTCTTCAGCACCGCATCGCGGGAAAGGTCGGCGTCAAGCTGGAGGTCGGCGAAGGCATGCGGCGCCTCGACGGCACCGGCGATCGTTCCCGACAGCGACTGCGCGGAGCTGCCGTCGTCGAGGAAGAGCAGGCCACGGCTGGAAACATCGCGGATCACCGGCTCCAGCGCATCGGCATCGGAAAGGAAGCGCCCGCCCATGAAATTGACGATGCCGGTATAGTTGGTGATCTGCGCCATGGCGCGGTGCAGTTCGGCAAGGTTCTGCGTCTCGCCGAGATCGGTGCGCAGCGTGTAGAGGCCGGGATCGTTCTGCGGATAGTCGAAGGGTTCCAGGGGCATCTGCAGCAGGATCTCGTGGCCGTTGCGGCGCGCCTCCTGCATCCAGCGCGGCAGGCTGTTGCCGCTCGCGGCAAAGGCCAGCGTCACCTCGCCGGGCAGCTCGCGGATCGCGCGCTGCGTACCCGTCTGGCTGAGGCCGAGCCCGCCGACGACGATGGCGATGCGCGTGCCGCGCGCGCCGGACCATGGCCGGGCGTATTGGTCCATCGGCCGCGTGCCGTCGAGGCCGATGACCGGAATCTTGCCATCGGAGGTCTCTTCCAGCAGGTCTTCGTTCGGGAAGGCGGCGGAGCGCGCATCCTGGCCGATGCGATTGGCCTCGATGATGAGCGGGCCGGTGCCGTCGCGTGCGCCCGGCGTGTATTTGCGCACGACATTGCCGTCGTCGGTCAATGTCTCCTCGACGCGCACGCCGGAAAGGCCGGTCGTCCGGGGCACGCCGTCCTTCGCCTCGGCCGTCTTCTGGTCGGGCCTGGTATCAGTCGTCGTCTCGGAGGAGAGTTCTTCCGCGGGCGCGGTGCGCAGGCCCGTCGGCGCGAGCGCGGTCCAGCCGGAAAAGCCGAGCATGCCGGCGATCGCCACGGCAAACACGACATTGCCGGCGGAGAACCGCGACGGTCCTGCCGGTCCTGGCCTTGCCTTGCGGTCCTGGCCGAGAGGTGCGTGAATGTCTGTGCCCAAGGTCAGTCCGTGCTGGCCGGAAGGTGCAAGAAGAAATCCTGGCCCGTGCGGTGACGGGCCAGGAGCAAGCGGCTTACTTCTTCAGCTCTGCCTTTTCCGGATTGGCCGGGAAGGCCTTGTCCGTCTTCTGGCCGCGCAGCAGTTCCAGCGCATACTGAAGCTGGAGGTCGTCCTTGGCTTCCGGCGGCACATAGGCCGAGGAGCCCGAGCCTTCCTGCGTTTCGCTCTGGCCCTGGATGTGGCCGCGCAGGCTGGATTCACCGGCGGCTTCCAGCTTGCCCTGCAACTCGGCCGGCAGCGGCTGTTCGACCGTGATGTCCGGCGTGATGCCGGTGCCCTGGATCGATTTGCCGGATGGCGTGTAGTAGAGCGCCGTCGTCAGGCGCAGTGCACCGGCGTCGCCCATCGGGATGATGGTCTGGACGGAGCCCTTGCCGAAGGACCGCGTGCCGAGCACGGTGGCGCGGCGCAGGTCCTGCAGCGCGCCGGCGACGATTTCCGACGCCGAGGCCGAGCCGCCATTGACCATGACGATGACCGGCTTGCCGTCGGTGATGTCGCCCGGCGTCGCGTTGAAGCGGCGGGTTTCGTCCTCGTTGCGGCCGCGGGTCGAGACCACCTCGCCGCGCTCCAGGAAGGCGTCGGAGACGTTGATCGCCTGGTCGAGAAGGCCGCCCGGGTTGAGGCGCAGGTCGAGCACGTAGCCCTTCAGCTTGTCGGCCGGAACCTCTTCCTTGATCTTGGTGATCGCGGCTTCGAGGTCGTCATAGGTCTTTTCCGTGAAGGAGATGACGCGGAGGTAACCGACATCGTTCTCGACGCGGGACTTGACCGCGCGCACGGCGATGATGTCGCGCATGATGGTGAGTTCGATCGGCTTGTCGGCACCCTTGCGGATCAGCGTCAGCTTGATCGGCGTGTTGACCGCGCCGCGCATCTTCTCGACCGCTTCTTCAAGCTTCAGGCCGCGCACGTCCGCGCCGTCGATCTTAGCAATGAAGTCGCCGGCGAGAACGCCCGCGCGGGCGGCCGGCGTGTCGTCGATCGGGGTGATGACCTTGACGAGCTCGTCCTCCATCGTGACCTCGATGCCGAGACCGCCGAATTCGCCGCGCGTCTGCGTGCGCATATCGTCGGCGTCCTTGGCATTCATGTAGGACGAATGCGGGTCGAGCGAGGTGAGCATGCCATTGATGGCATTCTCGATCAGCTGGTCTTCCTTCGGCGGCGTCACATATTGCGCGCGCACGCGTTCGAAGACGTCTCCGAAGATGGAGAGCTCACGATAAGTTGACGAGCCGGCAGCTTCGGCAGGCAATGTCGCCGTGTTGATGACGCTCATGGCGGTCGCACCCATCAGTGCACCGACGATCACAAGTGAAGCCCTACGTATCATTGCGTGCCTTTCCAGAATTTTTTGCGGACCACCATGGCCGGGAATCAACCGGTTTTCCGTTCTTTCGGAATTCAATGTAAAGTGTCGGCTTGTCTGTTTCCAGCGTCAAAGCGTTGACACTCGCGACCCTTTTTTCACCCATCACGGCAAGTGGTTCTCCCGCCACGACGAATTGACCCTCTCGCACGCTCACCCGGTCCATGCCGGAGAGCACAAGATGGTAGCCCTCCCCAGCATTCAGGATGATCATGCGCCCGTAACTGCGGAACGTGCCGGCAAAGACGATCCAGCCATCCGAAGGGGCGGTGACCAGCGCGCCGGGATTTGCGGCGAGCGTCAGCCCCTGCGAATCATGGCCGGTGCCGTCTGCTTCGCCAAATTGGCGCAGAACGTCGCCGGCCACGGGAAAGTCCAGTTTTGCCTGCAGTTCGGAGAATTCATATGCCGGAGCAATGCGGTTTTTGTCGGGCACCGAGTCGCGCGCGAGCGCCCTCGCCCGCTCCCGTTCGGCGTCCGTCTGGTTGCGCCGTTCCTCTTCTTTGGTGCGGGCCAGGGCGGCCGCATCGCGCACGGAGCCGATGTCGCGCTCCAGGCTGCCGATCAGGCCTTCCAGGCTGGTGGCGCGGGCCGCGAGTTCCTCGGCGCGCCGGCGTTCCGCGGCCAATGTGCGGCTGTTCGTGGCCGTCAGCGCCTCGTTCTGGGCGACCAGCAGTTCGGAGCGTTTTTCCTCCTCGACCCGCAGCAACATCGCCTGGGCAAGCTCGGTGCGCTCGCGGTCGATATCCGTCTTGACGTCCATCAATTCTTTGAGATCGGCGACGAGTTCCTCGGTCTCCTTGCGGATGCCGGGCACGACGGCGCCGAGAAGGATGGCGCTGCGCACGGAGGAGAGCGCATCCTCGGGTTTGACGAGCAGCGCTGGCGGCGGGTTGCGGCCCATGCGCTGGAGGGCGGCGAGAACTTCCGCCAAAAGCCCACGCCGCTCGTGCAGCGAGGCGCGCACGCCCGCTTCGCGCTCGCGCATGCCTTCCAGCCGCTTTTCGCCGGCCAGAATCTTGTTTTCCATGTCCTTGCGCATCGCGGCGGACTTGACGATGGCATCGCGCAGGCTCTGGCGGGATTTTTCGAGCGTGGCGATCTCGGCTTCCAGCTCCTTCGTCTTCTCGCTCGAAACCGTGATGGACTGGGACAGCGTTTCGAGCTCGCGGCGCGTGCTGTCGCGGCGAAGGGCGAGGGCGGCGGCCGGATCCGGCTCGACCTTCGGCAGCGAGCCGGTCTTTTCCAGCGCGACATTTCCCTCGACGGGCTCGGCGGCAACGGGCTGGGAAACAAGGACCAGCGACAGGACGGCCGAAAGCAGGGCCGGTCGCAGCAGGCGACTGACCCCCTCACCCGGATTGACTGTGCCGGCTTTCCTCATCGTCTCCCGAACGTCCGTTCCTCCAACGCTCTATGCTGATTTGGCGGTTTCGCCAAGAAATCCCGCTGCCGGAAAACACTTGGCCAACAAACCGTGCCAAAAATACGGCCTCTGCCACCCTAAGCGCTCAGCCTTGCGTGACGATTGCGCGTCGAGCAATTCCAGCAAAAGTGTGCAGCGGTTTTGCGTCCGGAATTGCGTAAAAACAAAGAAAGAGAGCGTTTTCGCGATTCGAAGAAACGCGGAACTGCTCTAACTGCGGTGATAGGGGTGGCCGGAGAGGATGGTGACGGCGCGGTAGAGCTGTTCGGCGAGCAGGATGCGCACGAGCTGGTGCGGCCAGGTGAGCTTGCCGAGGCAGAGCGTGGCGTCGGCACGGTTGTAGAGCGCGGGGTCCAGCCCGTCGGCGCCGCCGATCGCGATCATCAGGTCGCGTTTTCCGCCGTCGCGGAAATTGCCGATCAGGTCGGCAAATGCGGGCGAATCGAGCGATTTGCCGCGCTCGTCGAGCAGGATCAGCACGGCGCCGTCGGGCAGCGCCTTTTCCAGCAGGACCGCTTCCTCGCGCTTGCGCGTCTCGGCATTGCCGGCGCGGCTTTCGCCGACTTCGACAAGCTTGCCGAGCTCCAGGCCGATGGCGGGGCCGGCCTTGGCGAAACGGTCCAGATAGCGGGCCGCAAGATCCTTCTCAGGGCCGGCTTTCAGCCGTCCAACCGCGAAAAGTCCAACCCGCATCGCCCAAACCCTGTCCGTTCGTGAGTGCGCTCAAGCCGCGCACCCGCTTTTCCTCACCGGACAGGCGTCCGGCGTCTGTTAATGGACGGTGCCGTCCTCGATCTCGGGAGTCGCCCACATCCGTTCGATGGCGTAGAACTCCCGGACTTCCGGCCGGAACACGTGGATGATGATATCGCCTGCGTCGATCAGCACCCAGTCGCCAGCCTCCAGGCCTTCGACGCGGGCATTGCCCAGGCCTTCGTCCTTGAGATCGGAGATGAGGTGATCGGCAATCGCCATGACGTGACGGTTCGAGCGTCCGGACACGACTACCATGTAGTCGCCCAGTGCTGATTTTCCGGCAATGTCGATGGTAACGATATCTTCTGCCTTGGAGTCCTCGAGGCTTGCGAGGACCAGTTGAAGCGCGCGGTCGGCGGCATCGTCGCCACGTCCCGGGCCTTTCGAGAAGACGCTGCGGGCGCTTCCCTTTGCGTGCACTGTTGTCAGGTTCGTTCCTTTCTGGGTAACAGGACAGCACGTCTCGTACCGGCATTACCTAACCGGTACAGTGTAAATGTAGGCATCAATGCATGCCAGTTTCAAGACGTCACTTCTGAGGGATGGTTTTCTCTACAGCCGCGCGGTCGCGCAAGGCGGTCGAACTCAGCGCCGAACGCGGCCCGTGGATGAAGGTCCAGGCCGGTGCCCGGCGGCCCGGAAGGCTCATCGCATCCTCCTCGTCGACGCGCGCATAGTCGAAGGTTTTTGCCATGCGCGAGGAGAGGTAGGAGAGCGTCGAGCCGGGGCGGTCGATGACGGCGATCGGGAAGGTGCAGGCGATCTTCTGCCAGTTCTGCCAGCGGTGGAAGGTGCCGAGATTGTCGGCGCCCATGATCCAGACGAAGTGGACGCCGCGGTTCAGCGCCTGCACGCGCTCCAGGGTCTTTGCCGTATAACTCTGGCCGAGGCGTTTTTCGAAGGCCGTCACCTTCACCCGCGGGCTGGGGGCGATCGCTTCGCTGAGGCGAATGCGCTCGGCAAGCGGCGCCAATTGCCGGTGGTCCTTCAGGGGGTTGCCGGGCGTCACCATCCACCAGAGCTGGTCGAGGCCGAGGCGGCGCAGCGCCGTTTCGGCGACGAGCGCGTGGCCCTGGTGCGGCGGGTTGAACGAGCCGCCGAACAGGCCGACCGCCATGCCCTTTTCGACATGCGGCATTTTCAGGTAGCGGTCTGCAATGGCGTCCGGCGTCACTTCAGGGCCGCACCTGTCCGGTGCCGCGCACCCGGTATTTGAAGGAGGTGAGCTGCTCGACGCCGACGGGGCCGCGCGCATGCATCTTTCCTGTCGCGATGCCGATCTCGCCGCCCATGCCGAACTCGCCGCCGTCAGCAAATTGCGTGGAGGCGTTGTGCAGCAGGATCGCCGAGTCGATTTCCGTGAAGAAGCGTTCGACGACCGCCGGGTCCTCGGCGATGACAGCTTCGGTGTGGGCGGAGGACCAGCGGTTGATGTGCTCGATCGCGCCGGAAATGCCGTCGACCAGGGTGATCGAGATGATCGCGTCGAGATATTCCGTCGACCAGTCCGTCTCGGTGGCGGCGATGAGACCCGGAATGCGGACGAGGATTTCCGCCGTCGCGCGCACCTCGCAGCCGGCGGCGCGCAGGCCCTCCACCAGCGGCGCCAGATGCGTGTCCGCAACGGCGCGGTCGACCAGCAGCGTTTCCGCCGCGCCGCAGATGCCGGTGCGGCGCATCTTGGCGTTGACGACGATCCTTTTGGCCATCTCCAGCTCGGCGGACTTGTCGACATAGATGTGGCACAGGCCTTCGAGATGGGCGAAAACCGGCACGCGCGCCTCGCTCTGCACGCGGGCGACGAGGCTTTTGCCGCCGCGCGGCACGATGACGTCGATGGCGCCATTGAGGCCGGACAGCATGGCGCCGACGGCGGCGCGGTCCGTCACCGGCACGTACTGGATCGCATGTTCCGGCAGGCCGGCAGCCTTCAGGCCCGCGACGAGGCAGGAATGGATCGCCTGCGATGAATTCACGCTGTCCGATCCGCCGCGCAGAATCACGGTATTGCCGGCCTTCAGGCACAGCGCACCGGCATCGGCCGTCACGTTCGGCCGGCTTTCATAGATGACGCCGATGACGCCGAGCGGCGTGCGCACGCGCTCGATATGCAGGCCGTTCGGGCGGTCCCATTCGGCGATCACGTCCCCGACCGGGTCCTTCAGGTCCGCAATATCGCGGATCGCGGCGGCGATGCCCTCGATGCGCTCGGCCGTTAGCGTCAGCCGGTCGATGAAGGAGGCGGCGACGCCGCTTTCCTTGGCATTGGCGAGGTCGATTTCATTGGCGGCGAGAATGGCGTCGCGGTTCGCGAAGATCTGCGCCGCCATCGCTTCGAGCGCGCGGTTCTTTTGCTCGGCGGTCGCAATCGCCAGCGGCCGGGCGGCGGCACGGGCGTTGCGGCCGATCTCGGCCATCAGGCTGTCGATGTCGGTTTTTTTGGCCTGGTCAAGCATGGCTCACATCCCTTCCCGCCTCGGCAAGCGGCGCTGCCGAACGGCCGGTCACCACGAGGTCGTCCCGGTGCACCATGGCCGCACGGCCGGCATAACCGAGAATGGCGGCGATCTCCGCCGATTTTTTCCCCACGATCAGGCGCGCTTCGTCGGCATCATAGCCGGCAAGCCCGCGGGCGATCTCGCGCCCGTTCGCGCCGTAGATCGAGACGGTGTCGCCGCGTGAAAACGAACCCCAGACGCCGCGCACGCCGGCCGGCAGCAGGCTTTTGCCCGAGGCGAGCGCCGTTTCCGCACCGGCATCGATTTCGAGCCGTCCCGCCGGCTGCAACTGCCCGGCAATCCATGTCTTTCGCGCCGTGACGGGCGAACCCGCGGGCGCAAACCACGAAGACCGCGCCCCCTCCTCGACAGCCCGCAACGGATGATCGACCTTGCCCGACGCAATGATCATGGCGCAGCCCGCGCCCGTCGCGATCTTGCCGGCATCGATTTTCGTCCGCATGCCGCCGCGCGACAATTCCGAGGCGGCGCCGCCGGCCATCGCCTCGATCTCCGGCGTGATTGCGTCGATCGTTTCGAGGAAGCGTGCGTCGGGGTCGAGATGCGGCGGGGCCGTATAGAGCCCGTCTATATCGGAGAGCAGCACCAGCAGGTCCGCGCCCGTCATGGTGGCGACGCGGGCGGCGAGGCGATCGTTGTCGCCGTAGCGGATTTCGGTCGTCGCGACCGTGTCGTTTTCGTTGATGATCGGCACGGCGCCGAGCTTCAGCAACTGGTTGATCGTCGCGCGCGCATTGAGATACCGCCGCCGCTCTTCCGTATCGCCGAGCGTCAGCAGGATCTGGCCGGCGACGATGCCGTCGGTGGAAAGGCTTTCCGACCAGGCGCGCGCCAGCGCGATCTGGCCGACTGCCGCCGCCGCCTGGCTTTCCTCCAGCTTCAGGGCACCCGACGGCACTTTCAGCACGGAACGACCGAGCGCAATGGCGCCGGAGGAGACGACGAGCACCTCGGTGCCGCCGGCCCTCAGCGCGGCGATGTCCTGGCACATGGCATCAAGCCATGCCTTTTTCAGGCCGCTCGCCCGGTCTACGAGCAGGGCCGAGCCGATCTTGATCACAATCCGGCGGTATTTTCCGAGCGGTTTGCGGTGTCTCGTCATCTCAGTCGTCGGATCCGGAATTCTTCGCTTCAACGATGATGTCGCGCAGCGCCCGGAGCGTGCTCGTCATGCCCACGCCGGCAACGGCAGAAATCTGGTACGGCTTCTGGCCGCTCGCCTTCTGAAGCGCCTTGGTCTTCTTCTTCAACTCGTCCTCGTCGAGCAGGTCGATCTGCGACAGCGCCACGATCACCGGCTTGTCGGTGATGCCGCCGCCATAGGCTTCCAGCTCGTGTTTCACCGTCTTGTAGGCCTTGGCGACGTCCTCCTCCTGCGCGGAGACGAGGTGCAGCAGCACGCGCGTGCGCTCGACATGGCCGAGGAAGCGGTCGCCGAGCCCGATGCCGTCATGCGCACCCTCGATGAGGCCCGGAATGTCGGCAAGGATGAATTCGCCGCCGTCGATCGTCGCGACGCCGAGGTTGGGGTGCAGCGTGGTGAAGGGATAGTTGGCGATCTTCGGCCGGGCGCGCGTGCAGGTCGCGAGGAAGGTCGATTTTCCCGCATTCGGCAGGCCGACGAGGCCGGCATCGGCGATCAGCTTCAGCCGCAGCCAGATGGTCTTTTCGTCACCCTCCAGGCCCGGATTGGCCCAGTTCGGCGCCTGGTTGGTGGAGGACTTGAAATGCGTGTTGCCGAAGCCGCCATTGCCGCCGGCGGCAAGCTTGAAGCGCTGGCCCTCGGTGACCATGTCGATGATCAGCGTCTCGTTGTCTTCCTCGAAGATCTGCGTGCCGACCGGCACCTTCAGCGTCACGCTGTCGCCATTGGCGCCCGTGCGGTTGCGGCCCATGCCGTGCGTGCCGGTCGCAGCCTTGAAGTGCTGCTGGAAGCGGAAGTCGATCAGCGTGTTGAGGCCGTTGACGGCCTCCACCCACACGTCGCCGCCGCGCCCGCCGTCGCCGCCGTCCGGCCCGCCGAACTCAATGAATTTTTCGCGACGGAACGAGACAGCCCCTGCCCCGCCGTCACCGGACCGGATATAGACTTTTGCTTCGTCCAGGAATTTCATCGGCTCGCCGTTCGCTTTTCTCGTCTTCTAATAGTGCCGTCTTCGATATAGCCGCTTGCCTGAGAGGTCAAAGACTATCGTGAAATTCGTCAGCTACAACGTCCAGTATGGCATCGGTCTCGACGATCGGTTCGACCTGCCGCGCATCGTCTCCAGCATTCACGGTGCCGATATCATCGCGCTTCAGGAGGTGACCCGCAATTTTCACCGCAACGGCCATGTCGACATGGTCGCGGAATTGCAGACGCTGCTCGCCACGCATTATTCCGTCTTCGGCGCGGCCTGCGATCTCGATGCCGGCTCGGCGATCGAGCAGGGCCGCGCGGTCAACCGCCGTTTCCAGTTCGGCAACATGATCTTTTCGCGCTGGCCGATCCTCTCGACCCGCACGATCCTCCTGCCGCGCACGCGAACGCTCGACAAGCTGAACCTGCAGCGCGGCGCCACCGAAGCGGTGATCGCGACGCCGAAGGGCACCATCCGCGTCTATTCCACGCATCTCGACCATGTCCACCGCGACGAGCGCATCGCGCAGATCCGCACTCTCAAGGATCGCGCCCAGCTTTACGGTTTCGAGGGCGGCGCGATTTCCGGTGCGCACGAATTCGGCCTGTCCGAACCGCCGGTGCCGGAGGACTACGTGCTGATGGGCGACTTCAACATGGTGCCGGAATCGCCGGAATATGACGAAATGGCGGGCAGCGTCGACGCGCTCTACGGCCGCCAGATTCGCGCCACCCATCCGGTCGATGCGCTGGCCGGCCTCGGCAAGCGACACGCCGCAAGCTACAGCTGGATCGATCCCAAGAACCACGCCGACCGCCTCTTCCTCGATTATTGTTTCCTCAGCCACGGCCTTGTCGAACGGCTGACGGATGCCTGGGTCGACGAGACCGCCTTCGGCTCCGACCACCTGCCCGTCTGGTTCGAGCTTTCGTAAGAAAACGGGGCGGATCACTCCGCCCCGATCTGTTTTAGCGTCTCGGCGCCGCTGGGCGAAAATCGCCCGGCTCTAGCCGCGTTTCGATATGCGGAACCATGGCACCGCGGGCGACGCTGAACACGTCGCTGCATCCGGTGATGCGGAAGCCCGTCTTTTCCTGCACTCTCAGCGAGGCGAGATTGTCGGCAAAGATGCCCGAGCGGATATCCGTGCCCGGCATGCGCATGAGGAACCGTGCCGTCGCCCCATGCACCGCCTCGCTCATATAGCCCCGCCCCCAATAGAAGCGGTTCAGCCAGTAGCCGAGTTCCCATCCCTTGCCGCGCCGCTCGAAGGCGACGCAGCCGATATGCACGTCGTCTCCCGCCGTGATGGCGAGCGCCCAGCCCTCGTAGAGATCGGTGGTTGCGATCGAAAGCCATTCGCTCGCATCCTGCCGGTCATAGGGTGCGGGCACGCGGGCCAGCATGCGCGAGACCTGGAAATCGCTGAGCGACTGCGCGATCGCATCCGCATCGGACATGCGGTGCGGGCGCAGCGCCAGGCGCGGGGTCGTGATGGTCGGGCAGGCACCGGGGCCGGTGCTGCGCTCGACGTTCATCGGGGTCTGCATCGCGTTCATCGCATGCCTCCCCAGCTCTTCAGCGAGACCCAGGTCTTGCGGTCGAGCCTGTACCATTCGACGGGAACCATGCCGCCGACCGAGAGGCTCTGCACCATGCCGGTCGCCTGGAACTGGAAGCCGCACTTCTGGATGACGCGCCGCGAGGGGATGTTCATGACCCGGCACCGCGCGTCGATCTGCTCGACATCGCGGGTGCGGAAGACCATGTCGATCAGCGCGTGGGCCGCCTCCGTGACATAACCCTGGTTCCAGTAGGGCTCGCCCAGCCAATAGCCGAGCTCGACGGTGCGTCCGTCCTCATGCGGCTCGATACCGCAGCAACCGAGGAAGGCGCCGTTGTCGGCTTTGGTAATGGCATAGACGCACTTGCCAATCGCGCCGGCGCGTGTGCGTCGCACGAAATCGGCGGCATCCGCCACCGTATAGGGGTGGGGCATGCGGGCGACCATGTTGGCGATATTGGCGTTGTTGGCGAGATGGGCAAGGGCGTCGATGTCGTCTTCGTGCGGGGCTCTCATGACGAGCCGCGGCGACAGTAAGATCGGGCAATCGGTCCTTGGCCGTTCAGGCCTCAGCCTTTCCTTGGGAGACCTTGATTGGTCGTCCCGCAACAATTCGGTCTGCATGGCTCAGTCCTCCAGAGCAAAAAGGGGAGATGGGTCTTGCCCCATCTCCCCTTTTTTCTTCAGGCCTGAACCTGTAGCGTCAGCCGGGTCAATGAGACGCCGGCTGTTTTAGAGCGCTACCGGCTTATTCCGCTGCTTCCGCTTTCGGGGCGACAGACACGTAAACGCGACCGTTGGCCTTCGTACGGAAATTCACATTGCCAGCCGTAAGTGCGAAGATCGTGTGATCCTTGCCGAGGCCGACATTGGCACCGGGATGCCACTGCGTGCCACGCTGGCGGACGATAATGTTGCCTGCGAGGACGGCTTCGCCGCCAAACTTCTTCACGCCAAGGCGCTTGGACTCGGAATCGCGACCGTTGCGCGAGGAACCGCCAGCTTTCTTGTGTGCCATGGGAGTTCTCCTTTACCTGTCCGGATTATTCGGCTGCTGCTTCGGCGGCGGGTTCAGACTTCTTGGAAGCCTTCTTCGCTTTGCCGGCGGCTGCGATGTCGATGATGCGGACAGTCGTGTTGTGCTGACGATGACCACGCGAACGCTTCGAGTTCTGGCGACGACGCTTCTTGAAGGCGATGACCTTCTTGGCGCGGCCATGCTCGACGACTTCGGCCGTCACGATGGCGCCTTCGACGAAGGGCGCACCGATCGTGGCATCGGCGCCAACGCCGACCATCAGCACTTCGGTGAATTCGATCTTTGCACCAGCGTCGCCCGACAGCTTTTCAATCGTCAGAACGTCGTTGGCGGCCACGCGGTACTGCTTACCGCCGGTCTTGATGACTGCGAACATTTTATATCCTTTCATGTTCGTGCCGGCTCTTTGCCCGTCAAGGCAAGGCCGTCTTTTTATCAGTCGCTCGGAATGGCGATGCATTGGCGCATCACCGGCTCATGCGGTTCCTTGCAGAATACCAATAAGGCATGGCACAAAGAACCAGCGTCGCGGCACAAGTGAGACCTATGCCACTGCACCTTGCGCAATAGGTGAGGCGATGAAAACTGTCAAGGGAATTTCCGTCACCGTGACAAATAGATGAACATTCCTCGGGCGATCCCCCTTGCAAGCCCGTCCCACACCCGCTATGTACCGCCCCGCGTCGAAGGGCGCCGACCGACTATGCGGAGAGGTGGCAGAGTGGTCGAATGCACCGCACTCGAAATGCGGCATACCTGCAAGGGTATCGTGGGTTCAAATCCCACCCTCTCCGCCAGTTTGGTCCTGCGGCCGTAAGGTTTCCCCGCAATCTGCTGAATTTTTCTGGGCTCTGATGCCGGTGACGAAACTGGCTAGGGCCACACTCTCGGCACGAGGGAGCGTTCCTCGACTTTCATTTTTGGCTCTTACCAGTCGGCGAAGTTCAAGACATCTTCTTTTAATGTCAACTTGACAGGACCGCCGAGTTGGGCTGCCCAGAAAGGGCCCCGGAGATCTTCATACCCAGCACCAAGCCATTCAACGACTCGCACCGGTTTATCGCCGCGTTTCTGCGCGATCAGTTGGTTTAGATGAGTATCGTTTCCCGAGTAGCCAAAAATAACGATCTCCTGGCTTTCATCCAGAGCTCGCTTTAAGAATTCCCAATATGTGCTCAAAATTTCTGATCCGGCGATGATCGTCCTTTTATGGGTGACGTGAGTAAGCACAATGTGGCGTCCAACATGCTTCAGCTGACCGAGATTTCTTGTAAGAGATGATGCCGCTAGTTTGGAGGGTTTCGATTTCTCCCGGTCGACAAATAGCGGGCAGCCGTGGAGGTGAAGATACCAACCTCCTTCTTCGCGATGTCGGAACAGATTTCTCGTATCGAATTTTTGATCGACGAAGCCATCACGCAGCATTTTCCCCTCACCTAATACGCCAGCCACCTCAAATGCTGACGAAAGAAGACCGTCATAATTCAATGTCGCTACGTGAGACTGAGTCTCCTCGACCTTCTTAATTAGGCTCTGCACGAAGTCTGTAGGTAGACGGAACGGTTCACCAGCCTGGCTTCCCTGTTTGTGCCTCGCCAAGAACATTTGCTTAGCAACTTCGAATGCGAACTGATGGACAGCGTTTGGGAATTCTTGACCGTGCGGAGACAGCCAATGGCCAAACGCTACTGGCCTTATCCCGAGCAGAACCTCGCAAGCCCCCACTATTTCTTGCAGTTTCGCCAACTGCTCCTCGGATGTCGGCTTGCCAACGTCATCTGGAAGACATGCCAGAATAAGCTTTTTCTGCGTATCCGTGAGGTATTCGTTATCCCAAGCCGACGTCATAACGGAATTTAGATTGTATGCGTCTGGCGCAAGCGCCATCCCTAGGCCGTTTCCGAATATGAACAGCTTTCTCATTTCAGCTATTCTCAATCCAGCTTGCCATATTGTCGGCCACACTCGATACGGCTAAACCAGTAGTATTGCTTGATCCAGAATAAGTCTTCGAAGAAGTGGCGTCGAAAAGTTTGTATTGATAGTTCGGCGCTGTCTTTTTGAACGCTTGCTCCAATACATAACAAGCGCAATTTGCTTTTGATTTGTCCATCTTGGGGTTTTGAATTGCCCAGATGTGGTAGACATCCATCGATGCCGTCGTTTCTACCATGAAGATGGGTGATACATTTATAACGATTCTTCCATCTGCTAGTTTCAAGGATCCTTTTTTCTTAAACTTTGTTAGCTTCTTTTTGCTTCCGAATTTCTTCTCAAATGCGTCAAATGCAGCTTTATTATAGCTTATTTCGTCAGGTCTTGATGAATTATTCAATATGTAAGCAATCTCATCTTGAGATTTACTGTTGATGTGAGCGGAAATAGCTAAGTTCAAAGTTCTATAAAAATCATACCCGCTAGATTGCTGGACGCGACGTAAAACTTCCGAGATCTGGCGAGCCGGATCCATGGCGTAAATTCTGATGAATGAGTTGAGAGAAAGCGAAAGCAGGGGCGGCGGCTGGGATGTCATTGGCATAGGTGCTCAAGGCAATTGGAATCAGTCTTTAATACGACATAGAACTACATTGGCTCCGAAGTAACAAGGGTTTATAGAAACTGACAAATCAACTTTGGAGTGAGGCTAGTTGCTTACTCCGCGCGTGCTGGGATAATCCTTGGCCCCCTCTTCGGGGCATCCTACGCATCGTCTTGATCATTAACGGAGATTGAGATGGCAACAATTAGAAAACTTAGGGGACGCTGGCAGGCACAGGTGCGCCGTCGGGGAATGAAGCCGCGGGCTAAGAGCTTCGACAGCAAAGCAGATGCCGAGAAGTGGGCACGAGATCTTGAGACGCAGGTCGATCGCTTTGGCATGGCGCCGGACACAAAGATTCTCGAGACCACCACGCTGGGCGAGCTCCTCGAGCGTTACCAGCGAGAGATCACCCCGACAAAGCGCGGCGCTGTTCAAGAGGACCAGCGGATTGATGTGCTGCGTCGCCATGACCTCTCGCACCGAACATTGATAGGCTTAAGCCAACAAGACATCGCGTCGTTTCGCGACGAACGACTTCAGTCCGTAGCTCCATCTACGACCGTTCGCGAGATGGCGATCCTAAGCCATGTTCTTGAGGTCGCAACCCGGGACTGGGGGATGCCGTTGGCGAAGAATGTCGTCAAGCTCGTGCGTCGACCGATCATTCGAAATGAGCGTAGCCGACGTCTGACAGGCGACGAGGAGCAACGCCTGCTCGACGGGTGCGATGGCGGGAAGATCTCGTTTTTCAGGACGCTGATCATCGTGGCGATCGAAACCGGAATGCGTCGTGGCGAGATCCTGGGTTTGCGATGGAGCGACATCTCGCACAATCGTCGTGTGATCACTTTGATGATGACCAAAAACGGGTCTGGGAGAGAGGTGCCGCTTTCACAAAGAGCGTTCGATGCCTTAACTGAATGGAAGGCGCGTGCTGGCGTAGATGAACTCCTGGTCTTTCCTATGACCGCCGGATCCCTTGAGCAGGTCTGGCGTCGTCTTCTGAAACGAGTCGAGATAAAGGGTCTCCGCTTCCACGATTTACGCCACGAGGGTGTCAGCCGCTTGTTCGAACGGGGGCTGAACATGATCGAAGTCAGCAGCATATCAGGGCACAAAGAATTAAGAATGCTGAAGCGTTACACTCATCTCAGCGCCGACGATCTCGTTGCTCGCTTAAGTTTACAGCCTAATCACCTTACCCGACCTTTACCTAAATCGCTTCCAAGCGCAATATAGGTAAAGGTCGGGGCACCTGGACCTTGAAAAATACCTATTTAAAGTTGTGTCCGACCTTGTCGTGTAAGCCAAAAATCGCTCAGAATACTGCCCGACCTTGACGCTAAGTTTACATTAACTTGACAGTAAGATCGAAAAGCAGCGTTTTCGTCGTTAATGCAAAGGTCGCTCGACTCTCCTGAGTTGTATTCGGCGTTCTACTCGGTTCCAACGAGGGCAACCACAAACCACTCAACCGAAATTGTTTTGAATAGGCAGACCTGGACTGCGTTGACACCGCCGGAACGCCTTGGTTGCCAGCGTCGAAAACATATCCGCGCTCATCTGATGACATGCTTGATGCATGAAGCGACGGCGCATTGTGGGGCCGCTCGGGCAAACGATCTGAGCTCCTTTTCGATCTAGTGGCTTTCAGATCTCATTAGCCCGTGCAGTAGATGGACGATGGGCGGAAAGGCGCTGTCTTTCTGTCGGCATCAACCCGGTGCCGGGTAGCCTCCTGCGCCTGGACGAAGAGGGGCCTGGACCTCAAGCTCGCACAGCGCACATCGAAGTCCTAGAAAAAATCAATCGTCTTGATGGGGATGCTCTCGGTGCTGGCGATGATCCGGTCGCTCTAACCTCCTGAGCCAGCGATCTCGGTCTAAACCTTCGTGCGTCAGCGCAATTAGACATTAAACACTGGCCAAACGCATGAGGTTGAGGTCAGGCTGCTTCCGTTAGGCGAAATGTAAACTGATTGCTAGGTTGACCGGAGCCAGCCGGTGAGCTCCCCTGAGAGAAATCGCCCGGAAGCAAATTTCCGTTCCCATCCATTCACTGTCTATTATTATATACTTATCAAGTAAGAAGAACATAATAGACAACGGAACCTCCTCTTCCCGGACGGGAAATCCTCCCCATGCGTGCTTCTAATGCGATTTGAGAAGTGAAAACTCTTCCGGCGTTTAGAGTTTTCACTCCTCGGTGATTTGCAATCGACGCAGAAGGTTCTTGCAGCTGTTAAGCGACCAAGCTCTTCCACGTTCCGGCATTACGCCTTTATCATTCAAGTGACGCATTAACATAGATGGCGTTAGGACTTGGTCGGGAGGAAGCGCGGCTCTGAATTTATCCACGACCGGACGTAACTGTTCTGCACGCCGTTCCGCCTTTCTTCTATTGGCGGATGCGCCTTTCAACGCATTGTGGATGTCAGGCGCTTGCGCTTTCCGGTCAGTTTCGGAAGGTAACGATATCGACGAAACCATTCTACGCGACAACGCTTCCCGAACCAGCACGACGCGTTCCGCTGCCGCGAACTCCTTCCATTTTTTTCCGGTAAGGCAATCAAGAACATCAATATCCAGCCTGTCCAAGTCCTCCAGAACTCTCGTTACATTCCCGGAGCTGGTCATACGTAAAAGCTGCCACAGGTCAGCAACCCATAATGCAGTATTGTAGCTTCGCGCTTGGGCGGATGCTCGTTCGAAGATCGCGCTCCGGGTGAACATTGCGTGTCGATAGGTTGTTACTGCTGGCATCCTATCCGGCGGCTCGAAGCCCATCTTGCGGGCAAATTGAAGTAAGATCGCGGATTGCGTTCGTAACGCGCTGATCCGGCTCCACTCCTCAACGGACGTCGGCATCTTTGGCACATAGGCGAACAGAAACGCGACTGGTTTTGGATAGTTCATGTTCGGCTCCTGGGGTCGGCGGCTAACCGGCGTTTAGCGTCCAGGCGAGCTTCATATCAACAGATTTCACAACATTCTGAGGTCGCTCACGACCTGCGGCATCCCAGCGACCCTGCCGCTATAAGGCACATGTTCAGAGAGCATGAGGAGATACCTAGATGAACATGCATGAAATTCCGGTTCCCGAGGAGCTGATGGCCGACTACCGGGCGTTTTTTTGGAAGCAGCTCGGTCGCTACCTGGAAACCGGTGATCTCAATTGGCGCGCGCTTGGCCATAACTACGTTTCTCTTCACCAGATCTGCTGGCATCTATGGGATGATGAAAGCTTCTTCCCGAATCAGTTCCACTATTTGATGAAGCGGGTATGCGGTCACGAATATCAGATCTGGGCGCGGAAGAGCGGCAGCTACGGCGGTGCGGCTCGGGCAGTTGCAGCGCATATCGACAACTATCTGACGAAGGCGAATGGAGATCCCCGCGCACCGACTGGATGGTGGGTTAACAAGGCGCGCAGCACCAACAGGCCGAGCACTGATTGGTTGTTGTTGGAGGAGGAACTGAAGCAGCTGCCGGTCACTGCGGCATAGATTCGCCCGGCTGCGTCTCTGCGGGACAAGACGTTTCGCAGAGATAGCTGCTCCTCAACACATGAGCCGTAGCAAGCCACCAATCGAGCAAGGTTGACTCAGGGCTTGCACCGAACGCTGCTGATGAAGCGTCGCTGCAAAGGAGCGAGAAGCCGGCTGGTGAGCTCCCCTGAGAGAAATCGCCCGGAAGCGAATTCCCTTCCCGTCCGTTCACTGTCTATTACTATATACTTACTTAGTAAGAATAACATAATAGACAACGGAACCTCCTCTTCCCGGACGGGAAATCCTTTCCATGAGTGTTTCTAATGCCATTCGAGAAGCGAAAACTCTTCTGGAGTTTAGAGTTTTCACTCAGTGGCGTTTGGTCAGCCGAGCCAAGGCCGCTCCGGGTCCGCAGGATTGGAAGCGAAACCGTTCTCTTTTCCGCGCCGTTTCGATCTATGTTGATCGTCTGGCGACGTCGTCACCGTAGGCGATAACGCGGCAATCACGATCAGAGCCACCAAGCTGAAGAAAAACCCCAACGCAAACCAGCCCAATGAATCGCGATTCTTGTTCGCTGCCAGGATTGAGCACGCGCCGCCGAAGATCAGTCCCGAGACAAAGATTATCAATGTAAGGTCCATGCTCTTCTTGTCCGTGAACGTGGGTGAGAGCGAAAGGGAACCTTTTCGCTCTGTCGGCCATTAAATGGAGCTTCTCCGGAAACCCTTGAAACCATAGGACGCGACCGGATCAGCATTTACAGCTGACCTCTATCGGACAAAAGTTCTTTTATGTCAATCGCTTAGCAGCTATCGGAGCGCGAGGATATTGAAGATGAAGCTGGTCGGTTATGCCCGTGTATCAACGGTCGAGCAGAACCTCGATATGCAGACTGCTGCGTTGAAGGTAGCTGGTTGCTCGGCGATCTTCACCGACCATGGACTCTCCGGTGCAGACTTCCAGCGTCCAGGTCTTCTCAAAGCTCTCAGGCAAATCAAGAGGGGTGACATGCTCGTCATTTGGCGCCTCGACCGGCTTGGACGATCCCTTGTCGACCTCATCCAGACAGTGAACGGACTTTCGAAGCGAGGTTGCGACTTCCGATCGCTGACCGAGAGCACCGATACGTCATCATCCGGCGGACGGCTGGTTTTCCATATGATGGGGGCGATGACAGAATTTGAAAGAGCCATCATTAGCGAGCGCACCAAGGCGGGGATGGAAGCCGCCAGAGCGCGAGGATCTCGTATCGGACGTCGCCCGTCAATGACCGAAGTGCAGACACACGCTGCAAAGCACGCTGTCGAGATCGACCTGGAGCCGATTTCTGAGGTGGCTGCGAGGTATCAGGTCCACCCGAAAACGCTGGCTCGTGTTCTACGCGACGCCCGGATCGAATAGCATGTCGAAGTCGACAGGGAGACTCGCTGGCGCGCTTGGCATAGTTGGTGCTGCAAAGCGATGTCTGAGATCGGCACGCCAGCCAATGCAAGTCCTCGCGTCAAAAGCACCAGACCCAGGGGTTTGGTGAAGTCCACAAAAAGTATCGCGTGACGGGAAATTCGCGGTGGACCAGTATGCGCCGAATCGGTCACTCTCAGCCCCTTTTATGAGGGTGCTAAATGGCCAGGACTGCAGACGGCTTAGTTGCGAATGGGGGGCTTCTCGAAGAAGTCGGCCTGGGCCACGGGATACTGAAGAAGGCTGTAGGCGACTTATATAAAATATTAGATTCAATCGATGATACTCTTGTCGAAGCAGGCGGCTTTCCTCTTAGTGAAACCGTCGAGCTAGCAAATTTATCATCTATGATCGGGAACATTTTAGGTGGCGCAGTTGCACAGAATTCTGAAGGTGCTTTGCGAAGAAACGGACCTCATAAATATCCTGACTTGCTGAGTAATGATCCGCTGAAATTTCCCAATATTGAGATCAAAATGGCTCTGGAGGGGAATAAGCCTAAGGGGCACTTGGCGAAAGAAGGGTATTACCTAACTTGCCGCTACGTGCTCTGTGACAGGAATGGAACTTTCACAATGGGTAAACAGAACCGCGGCACAACAGCATATGTTTGGGAAATCCGATGTGGTTATCTCGCCGAGAACCATTTCAACATTAGCAATACCGCTGGAGATTCAGGGAAAACAGCAGTCGTCAATTCTGAAGGAATGCTGGCCTTGAAGGTGGTTTATGTCGACTTGGAGCGTGCTCCATTTACGCGCAAGAGCAGGACTTTCAGTAATTACTCCGAGTTGGTTGCGGCGGGATCCTAGTCACTTTCGAGGATCGCTTGCGCTATTACTTTTCCAAGCAGCGGCGGCACAGCGTTACCGATTTGCTTCACGGTCTGCGCTCTCGTGCCACGAAACTCGAAGGTATCACGGAAGCTCTGCAACCTAGCGCCCTCGCGTGGAGTGAGCGCACGGTCCTGCTGTGGGTGTATGCAT
This sequence comes from Shinella sp. GW821-FHT10F02, assembly GCF_058809275.1. Classification (NCBI taxonomy): domain Bacteria; kingdom Pseudomonadati; phylum Pseudomonadota; class Alphaproteobacteria; order Hyphomicrobiales; family Rhizobiaceae; genus Shinella; species Shinella sp. GW821-FHT10F02. The sequence continues at coordinate 139,701 of NZ_JBXASL010000005.1, forward strand.
CTATTAGATGCTGGATGAACGAAATTTACAGTAAGCGTGACGCTTGGCTCGTGCGACGACAATCTGCTGTAGCAGGAGCTAAATCCGCTCGTGACCAGCCCTGGTGGCAGGGCGAAGATGTTCTCTCCAGCGTGTCTTATTATCTGTAGCATTTTCTCGGAGTGAGACGTCGCCTCGTGCAACGTTAGCTCGGTTGCATGATCCCTTATCCGGCGAGCGTAATCCGACGCTTTCTCATTGTGCGAATATTGACTGCATTGCTCTCCGGATTTGACAGGAGGAAGGTCGAATATGGCATCCGCGACAGTGATCGCTGTCGTGGTTTCGCTGGGAGTCGCCGATGATCGAGAGAGCTTCGGGTGTTTCCCGGCCATACTCCGCTGCCCTGCCAATCGGTGCGTAGGTTCTGGCCATCGGAATCTCTTATTACGGCGGTTACCGACAAGTATCAGGCGCTCTCGTCGCTGCGGCACGCCAAAGTTAGCGGCATTAAGAATCTTGGCTTCGACTCTGTAGCCCAGGCTTTCGAATGCTTCGAACAATGCAGAAAATGTCCTACCTCCCTCATGCGTCAAAAGACCGACTACATTCTCGAAAACAAGCCATTCGGGTTTCAAGCCGGCGACTACTCTACAGAACTCCTCCGCGAGATTATTACGAGGATCGTGTAGCAAGACATTCCGAAATGGCCGTATTGATGAAAATCCTTGGCAAGGCGGGCCACCAATTACGATATGAGGAATTGGGCATCTGTCGTAGATGTCATCCATCAATAGGTTGCGGATATCACCACCGAACGACACCGCAGATTTATGATTGGCGCGGAAGGTATCTAGCCGATCACCAAGTAGATCGACGCCTCCGACGACTTGGAACCTGTTGGTTTGCTCAAAACCCGAGGAGAATCCTCCAATACCACAGAAGAGGTCGAGAACAGGAAGTTTGCCTACGTCGATCACGCTCTGGCGATCGAGGATTACATCGGTGTCGGCACGGCGTGTTACATATCCTTCGCCGAACTCCATCGGTCTCATATGATGGTCAAGCTCGGCAGCAGATGCGAATTTGAATACCTGTATCAACCGACTGCATAGGTCGCTCTCTATGGGCTCCAGGCCCTTCTCGAGTCGCGCCAGCGCTCGAACAGTGATCCCCAACTTTTCAGCTAGCTCCGCCTGGCGAAGCCCAGCATCCTTTCTGAGTGACCGAAGGTCGACAATCATGTTCATATCCGAGTCTCCTATGGACTTGAGTAGGAGAGCGGCGATACATCCGTCAAGGTGATAAGAGCGCTCTCATTGGAGCAAACTGTCCCAGCATCTGACTGCGTGGTTGTGAAACGGTAGGAGAGCTTGCGTCTACGAGGATTGGCTGAGGCTCTCGCCGGCACGCTTCGGCCACATCAGCTTTCGTCCACTTCGGTGCCAACCCAGAATTTCACCGCTATTAACCGCCCCGCGTCGAAGGGCGCCGACCGACTATGCGGAGAGGTGGCAGAGTGGTCGAATGCACCGCACTCGAAATGCGGCATACCTGCAAGGGTATCGCGGGTTCAAATCCCACCCTCGCGCTCCTCAATCGGAAAACGAGTCATTGGCTCATAACCAATAAGCGCCATTAAGTTCCGATCAATTCCGGCGCGCATCCTTTCTTAGATGCCATTCTGCACCATCGCTGCTTCGTTCTGGTGTGATGAACATGCTTGGGGCGGCGGTGAGGTCCAGTGACAGAAAGAACGGAGCTCCATTATTTAATTTAAGAAAGCTCGGCCATTCGAGGGGCTTAAGCTTTTGAGGCGGCCTAGGTGATATCTGAACCATCACGATTTCAACAGGACGGTCGAGGGGCTCTGGCGCAATTCTCTCGGACAATTCCGACCAATCCCAAAGTCGTTGCCGCTTGCTGGCCATTTGCTGGCTGCCCCAGCTCGTCACGCCTTTTGCTTCGATAAGAAGAATCGTGCGTTCAAAGGCGATAACAAGATCAAAATCTTCCTGAGTTCCTCTAATCAGCCTGTGCGGTGTGCCGCCGCTAACTTGTACTTCAGGGTTGGGAAAAGAGGATGAACCGTCCGAGCCTAGACGATCAAGAAGCAGCGCCGCGAAAAGCCAGTCGATATGATAATCCATGGCCCACCACGCAGAAACTGGGATCTCGATTTTGGTGATCTCGTAAAGGCGCCTGAGAAACGATTCCGCAAGCTGCCAGTCGTCATGCGGTTTGTTCAGCGCATTTCGAAGGAGCCAATAGCGCTCCTTACGGTTGAATTGGTGAAGTTGGTCGACAAGTGAGAGGCGCTCAGCGTTCCGATCACTATTGGGGCTCTGCATAATTTATCAACCTCCTCGCTCCTTGGTTGAGAACTGATAGCATCTCATTTTGCTTTTGGTGTAAAGCGGTGTTCCGGCCGTTTGAAATGCGTAAATGCGCCAGGCAAGCGATAGCATGGACTTTGTGCACTGCGTCATGGCATAGGGCGCGGGACACGACGAGGCCCGTTTTTCCATGATCCGCATCGAGAATATCAGCAAGTCCAACAGCCACCGCATCCTGTTCATCGAGGCGTCCGCTGCGTTGAACCGGGGGGAGAAGATCGGGCTGGTCGGGCCGAACGGGGCCGGCAAGACGACGTTGTTCCGCATGGTCACGGGCCAGGAGCAGCCGGACGAGGGGCAGGTTTCGGTCGAGAAGAACGTTTCCATTGGTTATTTCAGCCAAGATGTCGGCGAGATGGCGGGGCGCAGTGCCGTCACCGAGGTGATGGACGGGGCGGGGCCGGTGAGCACGGTCTCGGCGGAGTTGCACGAACTTGAGGCGGCGATGGTCGATCCGGACCGGCTCGACGAGATGGACACGATCATCGAGCGCTACGGCGAGGTGCAGGCGCGTTATGAGGAGCTCGATGGCTATGGGCTGGAGAGCCGGGCGCGGGAGGTTCTGGCGGGGCTGAGCTTCAGCGAGGAGATGATGGACGGCGACGTCGGCAAGCTTTCCGGCGGCTGGAAGATGCGCGTGGCGCTGGCCCGCATTCTCCTGATGCGGCCGGATATCATGCTGCTCGACGAGCCGAGCAACCATCTCGATCTCGAAAGCCTGATCTGGCTGGAGCAATTTTTGAAGGGCTATGACGGCGCGCTTTTGATGACTTCGCACGACCGCGAGTTCATGAACCGCATCGTCACGAAAATCATCGAGATCGACGCCGGGTCGCTGACGACCTATTCCGGCGACTACGGTTTCTACGAGCAGCAGCGCGCGCAGAACGAGAAGCAGCAGCAGGCGCAGTTCGAGCGCCAGCAGGCGATGCTCGCCAAGGAGATCAAGTTCATCGAGCGCTTCAAGGCGCGCGCTTCGCACGCTGCGCAGGTGCAGAGCCGGGTGAAGAAGCTCGACAAGATCGAGCGCGTCGAGCCGCCGCGCCGGCGCCAGACGGTGATGTTCGAGTTTCAGCCGGCGCCGCGCTCGGGCGAGGACGTGGTCAACCTCAAGAACGTGCACAAGGCCTATGGCAGCCGGTCGATCTACCAGGACTTCAGTTTTCTCATCCGCCGCCGCGAACGCTGGTGCGTGATGGGCGTCAACGGGGCCGGCAAATCGACGCTGCTGAAGCTCGTGGCCGGGGCCGCGACGCCGGACGCGGGCAGCGTGACGATCGGGGCGAGCGTCAAGGTCGGCTATTTTGCACAGCATGCGATGGATCTGCTCGATGGCGAGATGACGGTGTTCGAGTGGCTGGAAACGGAGTTTCCGCGCGCCGGGCAGGGGCCGTTGCGCACGCTGGCCGGCTGCTTCGGCTTTTCCGGCGACGATGTCGAGAAGCGGTGCCGGGTGCTCTCCGGCGGCGAGAAGGCGCGGCTGGTGATGGCGGCAATGCTGTTCGATCCGCCGAACTTCTTGATCCTCGATGAGCCGACGAACCACCTCGATCTCGACACCAAGGAAATGCTGATCAAGGCGCTGGGGGAATATGAGGGCACCATGCTCTTCGTTTCGCACGACCGCCATTTCCTCGGCGCCTTGTCGAACCGCGTGCTGGAACTCAACGGCGACGACGTACATCAATATCCGGGTGGTTACGTCGAATATGTCACCCAGACCGGGCATGAGGCGCCGGGCGTTCCGGGCTGACGCCTGCGACCGTTTGCGCTATGAATCCGAGCGACTAGCCTGATCGGAAGCGCGGATGCAGCGAGAGAAACCGCTTTATCGACGCGTCAACACGCGGACCCGTGGTGTGCACCACGGCTCGGGCGGCGACTATCGCTGGTCGCGGCGGCGGGAGGATCGCGTGCATGAGGGCGCGATGCGCAGCGGGCAGCGCCACGGGCTCGACTATACGCCGCTCTTCAAATTCCTGCTTTCGCGGGTCGGCGAGGACTGGGATGGTGTGCATGCTGAGGCGGTGGCGCGGCTCGACAAAGCCGAGCCGATCTCCTGGATGGTGGCGCGCTCGGAGGCGGAGAAAAAGCCCTTCGTGCGGATCGGCGAAAGTTCTTATTACAGCGGGCTCTTCGTCGATGCCGAAAACCGGCTGCGGCTGGTCGATCCGGATTTGCGTGTCGAGCATATGGAGCCGCGCTGCGCCTGCTGCACGCACACGTTCAACGGCGTGCCCTTCACGCGCAAATACGCGGCGCCCTGACCGTCAGGCCGTGCCGCGATATTGCTCGTCCGTCACCTGCTCCAGCCAGGTCACCGGCGAACCGTTTTCCGATTCGGCGATGGCGATATGGGTCATGGCTGTCCTGTCGGTGGCGCCGTGCCAGTGTTTTTCGCCGGGCGGGAACCAGACGACGTCGCCGGGACGGATTTCCTCGATCGGCCCGCCCTCGCGCTGCGCCCAGCCGAGGCCGGCGGTGACGATGACGAGTTGGCCGAGCGGGTGGGTGTGCCAGGCGGTGCGGGCACCCGGCTCGAAGGTGACGATTGCGCCGCCGGCGCGTCCAGGGGCTTCCGCCTTGAAGGGCGTGTCGAGGCGCACCTTGCCGGTGAAATAATCCGCCGGGCCGGGCGTCGAGGGGCTGGTGCCGTTGCGCTTGATGTCCATGTCCGTCTCCTTCACGTCTCGCGCGACCATACACGGCTGGCGGAGCCGCTGCAGACGATTTATGAGGACGGCCAGGGTTTTCAAGGCGGGACGCGGAATGGACAAGCGGCGCATCGGGATCGTCGGCGGCGGGCCGGCCGGGCTGATGGCGGCAGAAATGCTGTCGGCGCGGGGCCATGCGGTGACCGTGCTGGAGGCAATGCCGACGATCGGGCGCAAATTTCTGCTCGCTGGCAAGTCGGGCCTCAACCTCACCCATTCGGAAGCCTATGAGCGCTTCGTCACCCGTTTTGGCGCGGCGAACGAGCATCTGCGCGTGGCGCTCGATGCCTTCACGCCGGAGGATCTGCGGGCCTGGGCGCTCGGACTCGGCACGGAGACCTTCGTCGGCACGTCCGGCCGGGTGTTTCCGACCGTGATGAAGGCCTCTCCGCTGCTGCGCGCCTGGCGGGCGCGGTTGGAAAATCAGGGCGTCGATATCCGCGTGCGTCACCGCTGGCTCGGTTTTGCGTCGAAGGGGCTTCTGGTCGAGACGCCGGAAGGCATGACGACGATGGAATTCGATGCGGTGCTTTTGGCGCTCGGCGGCGCGAGTTGGCCGCGGCTTGGTTCGGATGCGGCCTGGGTCGAAACACTTGCGGACAGGCGTGTCGGGATCGCGCCCTTGCGTCCCGCCAATTGCGGCTTCGACGTGGATTGGTCGGCGTTCTTCGTCGAAAGATTTGCCGGGGCGCCGGTCAAGGGTGTCACGGCGCATTCGGCGGCGGGCACCATTCCCGGCGAGTTCGTCGTGTCGAACACGGGCGTGGAGGGCAGCCTAATCTATGCCCATGCTGCCGCCTTGCGCGATGCGCTGGAGCAGAACGGGACGGCGACGCTCATGCTGGATCTGGCGCCGGGGCGGACCGTCGCGCGCCTTGCCGGTGATCTTGCGCGCCAAGGCAATAAGGCGAGTTTTTCCAGCCGGCTGCGCAAGGGGGCGGCGCTCGATGGGGTCAAGGCGGCGCTGCTACGCGAATGTTTTCCCGATGTTTCCGCCATGACGCCGGAGGCGCTGGCAGCCGTGATCAAGGCTCTGCCGATCCGCCTCGTGCGGCCCCGGCCGATCGCCGAAGCGATTTCGTCGGCCGGTGGCATCCGCTTCGATGCGATCGACCCGGCCTATATGCTGAAGGCGCTGCCGGGCGTGTTCGTCGCCGGCGAGATGCTCGATTGGGAGGCGCCAACCGGCGGCTACCTGCTCACGGCCTGTTTTGCCACAGGACGCGCCGCGGCTTTTGGAATCGATAGCTGGCTATCCAACCAATCCGAGACTTGAGCCTCAACCCCGTTTCGGCCGTGTCGGCGCGTGGTTGAGGCTGGCTGCAGCCTCCTTCAGGCGGGCGAGATAGCGGTCCCGGTTCGCGAGGCCATCATCACGCGGCGTGACGAGGCAGAGCGTGGCGGCCGCGTGGCCTTCTTCATCCATCACGGGCACCGCGAAGCAGTGGGTAAAACTGTCGACGATGCTGTTGAAGGTGAAAAAGCCTTCGCGCTCGGCTTGGCGCACTTCGGCGAGGAAGTGCTGGGGATCGAGCCATTCGCCGCCCGGCAGGCGGAAATCCTGCGGCGGGATGAAAGCGAGAATGTCCTCATCCGTCCGATGCGCGACGAGCAGGCGGCCCGAGGCCGTCCACGGGATCGGCACGGACTGGCCGATATCCGTCGAGATGCGGAAGGGCCGGGCGCCCTCGCGCATGCGCACGACGGTGTATTTGTTGCCGTCCAGCATGCAGAACTGCGCCGTCTCGCGCGTCTCGTCGGCCAGCCGTTCCAGCACCGCCTCGCATTCGCGGGTGAAGTCGAAATGGTTCTCGTAGGCCGCGCCGAGAAAATAGAGTTTGCGCCCGAGATAGACGCGGCCTTCGCCGCCGGTGAATTCGAGAATGCCGTTGCGAAGCAGCAGGTTCACCAGCTCGTAGACCGATGAGCGCGGCGCGCCGATCTGTGCGGCGATCTCGTTCGGCTTCAGCGCCTGGCGCTTCTGGCGCAGGAAATCGAGGATCTCGAAGGCGCGGTCGAGACCGCGGGCGCGCTTGCCGGCTGCTTCATCCAGAACTGCATCCATTCCCGTCGGTCCCTGTCTTTTTGCCGTCGAAGCTTCTCACGCCGCCCGCGACATCTGTCAATCCGCGCCACTGCGGTCCCGCAGAGCGAAATTTCCGCACCCCTCTTGCGAGGCGGAAAAAACGGCATAAGATCGCGTCGTCCAGTATTTAGATCATATGTACGCTATATTGGACAAAGACGGATGGCAAGCCCGTTCCTGCTGCCGCACAAAAAGGGGATCGACAATGAACAATCTTGAGAACAGCCGCCGCCTTTTCGCGGGCGCTGCCGCCGCCACGGCGCTCCTTGTGTTTTCCGCCGGCACCGCGTCTGCCGCCGCCAATTGCATCAAGGGTGACCGCAAGGCGCCCTATACGGTCGGCTGGGCGAACATCTACTCCGTGCCGACCTGGATGAAGCAGACGGAAGGCACGATTTCGGCCGAAGTGGAGGAGCTGAAGAAGGCCGGCCTCGTGAAGGACCTGATGATCACGGACGCGCAGGGCAATGCGCAGACGCAGATCCAGCATATCCAGTCGATGATCGACGCCAATGTCGATGCCATCGTGGTTATCGCCGGCTCTTCCAACGCGCTCGACCGCGTGATTTCGGACGCCTGCGACAAGGGCATCGCCGTCGTGAACTTCGACAGTCTCGTCAACACGGACAAGGTGACGGCGAAGATCAACACCGATTCCAACGAATGGGGCGCCACTGCCGCCAAATGGATGGTCGACCAGCTCGGCGGCAAGGGCAAGATCATCATCATGAACGGCCCGGCCGGCATTTCCGTCAGCGACGATCGCCGCAAGGGCGCGCAGCCGGTGCTCGATGTTAATCCGGGCCTTGAAGTCATCACCGAGACGAACACGGAATACAACGTCGCGCCCGCGCAGGAAGCGATGACCAGCCTGCTCTTCGCCAATCCGGAAATCGACGGCGTGCTGTCGCTCGGTGGCGCTCTTTCGGCCGGCTCCGTCATGGCCTTCGATCGCCAGGGCCGCGAGCAGGTGCCGACGAGCGGCGAGAATGCCCGCCAGTTCCTGGAGCTGTGGAAAGAAAAGGGCCTCAAGGGCTGGGCGACGATGCAGCCGAACTGGCTTGGCGCGCTTTCGGTCTATACGGCCGTGCAGGCGCTTGAAGGCAAGGACGTACCGGCCTTCATCAAGGTGCCGCTGCCGGTCATCGACGACAGCACGATCGATGGTTATCTCGCCCGCGCCGCTGATTTCCCGGCCGACGGTTATATCTACTCGGATTACGATAAGGCGCTGTTCGACAAGCTGCTGGCCCAATAATCGGGTAGAGTAATTCGCGTGAAGGATGCCGTGATGACGGAGCAAAAACCCCTGCTGGAAGCCCGGCAGGTGTTCAAGGGATTTTTTGGCAATCCCGTTCTGAAGGGCGTCGATATCGCCCTTCACCCCGGCAGGGTGCATGCCCTGCTGGGCGAGAACGGTGCCGGGAAATCCACGCTGATCAACCTGCTTTCCGGTGCCCTCCAACCGGATAGCGGCACGATTTCCGTCGATGGCAAGCCGGTCGGGCGTTTCAGCCCGGCCGGCGCGCGCGCGGCCGGCATCGCCGTGGTGCAGCAGGAGCTGAGCCTCACGGCGGACCTGTCGATCGCCGAAAATATCGGGCTTGGCGCCTTCCCGCGCCGGTTCGGCCTCATCGATTACCGGGCGCTTCACCGCGGCGTGCGGGAGGTCTGCGATATGGTGGGCCTCACCGAGCCGCTGGACATGCCGGTGGCGGACCTGGCCCTTGGCCGCCGCCAGATGGTGGAGATCGCCAAGGCGCTGTTCCGCAAACCCCGCGTGCTCATCCTCGACGAGCCGACCTCCTCGCTCTCCGCCCATGAGGCCGGCATTCTCGCCCGGCTGATCGGGACGCTGCGCGATCGCGGCACGGCCCTTCTCTATATTTCCCACCGCCTCAATGAGGTGCAGGCGCTCTGCTCCCATGTCACGGTGCTGAAGGACGGCGGCGTCACAGCCGACCAGTCGCTTGCCGGCATCGACGGCGAGGGGCTGGTGCGCCTGATGGTCGGCCGCGAGACCGGCGATCTCTTCCCGCCGCGCCCCGCCGCCAATCCTGGTGCTACGCGCATCAGCGTGGAGAATTTTTCGGCGGGCCTGGTGCGCGATATCGGCTTTTCCGCCCGCGCCGGCGAGATCGTCGGCATTGGCGGGCTTGTCGGGCAGGGGCAGGAAGACCTGCTGCTCGGTCTCTACGGCGCCATTCCCGCCAAGTCGTCGCGCGCCGAAGTTTCCGGCAAAGCCGCGCTGCCCGCCCATGTCGGCGAGGCGAATGCCGCGGGCATCGTCTATGTGCCGGCGGACCGCAAGCATGAGGGGCTGGTGCTGCGCCATTCCATCGCTTCCAACCTCATCCTCCCCTCGCTCGGCCGGCTTGCCCGGGGCGGCTTTCGCGATCGTGGTGCGGAGGCCGGGCTGATCGCCGATCTGGCGCGCCGGCTAACCATCAAGGGCGACGTCGACCGCGCGGTTCAGGCGCTTTCGGGCGGCAACCAGCAGAAGGTGGCGCTTGCCAAATGGCTGCCGCTCGATCCATCCGTGCTGCTGCTCAACGACCCGACACGCGGCGTTGATATCGAGACCAAGCGCGAAATCTACCTGATGCTGCGCGCCTTCGCCGCCGAAGGTCGGCTCGTCATCCTCGCCAGTTCCGATACGCCGGAGCTCGTGCATCTCTGCGACCGCGTCGTGGTGCTGCGCGAAGGCCGCGTTGCCGCGAGCCTTTCGGGCGCGGCGATCAGCGAAGAGGCGATCGTCGGCGCGGCCATGGGCATCAACACGCAGGGAGCTGCCGCATGAGCGCTTTTTCATCCTCCGGCTGGCTCTATGGCGCCATCCAGCGCCGGCGCAATCGCAGCCTCGGCGGCCTCTATCTGGTCGTCGCCGCTTTCCTCATTCTGTATGTGGTGCTCTTTCCGGGCATTCTCTCCGTCGGCGGCTTTTCCAAGTTCACGCAGAACTGGTTCCCGCTGGCGCTCGTAACCATGGCGCAGGCGCTCCTGATGCTGAACGGCGGCATCACGCTGGCGATCGGGCCGCTGGTCAGTTTCGGCGCGGTGATCGCCGCGACCACGATGGGCACCGCGCTCGGCGTGCCCGGCGGCATTCTCGCCGTCGCCTTCGCGGGTCTCGTGATCGGCGCTATTACCGGCGCCATCGTCGCCCATCTCCGGCTGCCGGCGATCATCGTCACGCTTGCCGGTTCCTTCATCATCACCGGCGTCGCGCTCATCCTGCTGCCGCGTCCGGGCGGCTTCATTCCCGATTGGCTGTCGACGACGCTCGCCGGCCACACGCCCGTCGCCTTCCTGCTGCTCGTCGTCATCGTTCTCGCCTGGAAGGCGTTTCTCGCGACGCCGCTCGGCCTCGGCATCTACGCGGCCGGCGATAACCCGATCGGCGCGTTTCGTTCCGGCGTACCGGTCGAGCGGGTGAAGATCGTCGCCTTCGCCCTGTCCGGCCTGCTGGCGGCCCTCGCCGGCCTCTTCGTCGCGGCGCAGACGGGGTCGGGCGATCCGGTCATCGGCACACCCTTCACGCTGAATTCCATCGCCGCGGCCGTGCTCGGCGGCGTCGGCTTTCTTGGCGGCAAGGGCACGATGCGCGGCGCGATCTGCGGCAGCCTGCTGCTCTCGGTGATGATCAACGTGATGTTCTTCCTCGGCTTCCCGCCGGTCGCGCAATATATCGCGCAGGGCCTGATCATCGTCGGCGCCGTCGCGGTGCCGGAACTTCTTGCAAAGGGGAGGGCGAGGCGATGAACGCGGTGAAATCCCTGTTCCGCAATCCGCCGCTGCTCACCTTCCTGCTGGTGGCACTCGTCTGGCTCGTTGCAAGCCTGACGCTGCGCGGCTTCGGCGCCTATGGCCATCTGCGCTACCTGCTGGAGCTTGCCGCCGTCATCGGCATCGCGGCCGCCGGCCAGACGCTCGTCATCCTGATGGGCGGCATCGATCTCTCGGTGGGCGCCGTCATCACCGTCACGGCGATCCTGCTGCCGTTGATCTCGCCCGCCTGGGATCCGACGGGCCTCGTCGGCATCGTTCTGGCGCTGTCGATTGCCACCGGCATCGGCTTCCTCAACGGTGCGGGCGCCGCCTATCTGCGCGTGCCGCCCATTATCATGACGCTCGCCATGGCGACCTTTCTCCAAGGCCTGCTCGTCATCGTCGCCGGCGGCAGTGCGGTCACCGTCAGCAATCCGGCCGTCATCCTGCTCGGCCAAGCACGGCCGCTCGGCATCCCGGCCGGCGTCATCCTGTGGCTCGTCGTCTCGGCCGTCGTGCTGCTGCTCATCCACCACATGCCGATCGGCGCGCGTTTCCTGGCGCTTGGGGCCAATCCGCTGGCCGCCCGGCTTTCCGGCGTCAGCGTCACGCGCAACACGCTGATCCTCTATGCGCTGTCGGGCTTCTTCGCAGGGCTCGCCGGCATTCTGGTGCTCGGCATGAACCGGCAGGGCTACGTCGGCATCGGCGATCCCTATCTGCTGACGTCGATTGCCGCCGTCGTGCTCGGCGGCACTTCCATCCTCGGCGGGCGCGGCACCTATGCCGGCACCATTCCCGGCGCCATTCTGCTCGTCACCACGACCGCCCTCATCACCGTCGTCAATGCCTCGCCCGGCTGGCGGTCGATCATGTTCGGCACGCTGATCCTGGCGCTTCTCCTCATCTCCGGCCGCGAGGCGCGGCGATGACGGCACGTTATGACGGCCCGGTGATCGACCCGCACCATCACCTCTGGGACCTTTCGCTGGAGCGCCATCCCTGGCTCGAAAAGGCGAAGGCCACCGGCGACCTCGCGCCGATCCTGCGCAACTATGGCATCGAGGACTATCGAGCCGATGCGGTTCGCCAGAACGTGGTTGCCACCGTGCATGTGGAAGCCGGCTGGTCCGATGCGCATCCGCTAGAGGAAAGCCGCTGGCTCGATGGCCTCGACCGCAGCACCGGCATTGCCCACCGATACGTCGCCCGTGTTCCCCTCGATGGCCCGGATGCGATACGCCTGCTGGAAACCGAAGCGGCAAATCCCAACGTCGTCGGCATCCGTGATATCGTCAGCTGGCATCCGGACCCGGCTAAGAGCTTTGCGCCACGCGCCCATCGCATGGTCGATCCCGCCTGGCGGGCGGGGCTTGCTCATCTCTCCCGCCTCGGCCTCGTTTTCGACCTGATGCTCTTTCCCTGGCAGATGGAGGAGGCGCTCGACCTCGTGCGCACCTTCCCGGAAACGCCTTTCGTGCTCAATCACTGTGGTAGCCCGATCGATCGCACGGACATGGGCATGGCCCTTTGGCGCAATGGCCTGCGGGCGCTCGGCCGGGAAGCGAATGTGCGGCTGAAAATCTCCGATCTCGTGGCCTATGACAATGATTGGACGCTCGAAAGCCTTCGCCCGGTGATCGACCATTGCATCGATTGTTTCGGCCCGGCGCGCGCGATGTTCGCCAGCGATTTCCCGGTCGCCGGCCTGCATGCCTCCTTCGACGAGGTCTACGGCGTCTTCCACACGGTGGCCGCTTCCCTCTCGCTTGCGGAGCAACGCGCTTTGTTCTTCGCGACCGCCAACGATACCTACCGCCTCGGAATTGCCGAGGCGGTCAGAGGAGAAATGCATGTCTGACTTCCAAACGACCGGCCCCTTGATCGACGACCGTATCCGCGGCTTTCCGCCGGGTCACGCGCCCTTGCCGCTCGATGCGATCGGTGGGCAGGGGTGGAAGCCCTATGACGGGGTGATGGCATTGCCATTGATCTCGCTCGACCGGCAGGCTTTTGCGAAAAATGTCGCGCTGATGATGGCCTATGTGAAGGATCACGCCGTCGAAATCGCGCCGCACGCCAAGACGCCGATGTCGGTGGCTGTTTCCGATGCTCTCATCGCCGCCGGCGCCTGGGGCACGACGGTTGCCGATATCCGCCAAGCCGCCGTGCTGCTGAAGGCGGGCCAGCGCCGGCTGATCCTCGCCAACGAGATCGGCAGCACCGCTGCGGCGCGCCGGCTGGCGTCCATGCTTGCCGCCTGTCCCGATGCGGAGGTGCACATCTTCGTCGATTCCGTTGCCCTCGTCGAAGCCTTGCGGGCGGCCTGGCAGGAACGGCAGGACCTGCCGCCGCTCGGGCTGCTGGTAGAGCTTGGTGCTGGCCGCGCCGGTGCGCGCAGCCTCGACGCTGCGGGCGTTATCCTTGACGCGATCCTCACGGCCAAGACGGCCCGTTTCGGGCTTAGCGGTATCGCCGCTTATGAAGGCGCTGCCGCCACGGCGGATGCGGCGGAAACCCTGCGCCGGATCGATGCGCTGATGGCGATGACCGCGGCCTTCCTGCCGCGGGTCCGCGCCCGCATCGGCCCGGAGCACCCGCTTCTGCTGACGGCCGGCGGCTCGGTCTTTTTTGACCGGGTGGTCGCCGGGCTAGGCGCCGCCGTTGAGGCCGATCCTACCTGCCGTCTGGTGTTGCGTAGCGGGGCGATCTTCTTCCACGATCACGGCATCTATGAGCGTGGGCTTGCCGGCCTCGATGATCGCGGCGGTTTCCGCATCGGTGGGGAAACGATCTCGGCCGCGCACGGCTTTCAGCCGGCGCTTCGGGTCTGGGCGGAAGTCCTCTCCCTGCCGGAGCCGGGACTGGCGATCTGCGGCATGGGGCTTCGCGATGTCGCGATCGACCAGGGCCTGCCGCGGCCGCTCGCGCTCTATCGCGAGGGTGCGCAGCTTGGCGATTTCACCGGTGCGGAGGTGCTGCGCCTCAACGACCAGCATGCCTTCGTGCAGCTTGCCGGCAACGACGTCCGTGTCGGCGACGTGGTCGAGTTCGGCATCTCGCATCCCTGCACCTGCCTCGACCGGCACGCCATTCTCTACGGCCTCGACCCCGACCACACGGTCACGACGGCCTATCTCACCAGCTTCGGCTGATCTTCCCAAGCAGAAAGGAATTCCCCTATGATCCAACGCTACCAGAAGGGCTCGCGCATGAGCCAGGCCGTCAGCTTCGGTGGGCTCGTCTATATTGCCGGCCAGGTCGCGGAAGACCGCAAGGCCGGCATCGAGGGCCAGACGGGCGACGTGCTCGGCAAGATCGACGCGCTCCTGAAGGAAGCCGGCACGGATCGCTCGAAGCTGCTTGCGGTCAATGTCTTCCTGCCGGCGATCGTCGATTTCGAGGCGATGAACGGCGTCTATGATGCCTGGATTGACCCGGAAAACCCGCCGGCACGGGCCTGCGTCGAGGCGCGGCTGGCGGACCCGGACCTGCGCGTCGAAATGACCGCCGTCGCCGCCCTCTGACTGGAGACGTAAATGCATAGCGGCATCGTCAATCCGATCGATTTTGCGCAGGATGGCCGGCAGGCCGGTCATCTTGCCATTCCCTATTCGGTCGACCGTTCGCCCTATTATCAGATCCGCATTCCGATCCTGCGCCTCAAGAACGGCGCAGGGCCGAGCCTGCTGCTGATGGCGGGCAACCATGGCGACGAGTATGAGGGCGAGCTCCAGCTCGGGCGGCTGATGCGCTTGCTCGATGTCGACAAGATCCACGGTGCGATCACCATCCTGCCGATGGCCAACCTGCCGGCGGTGATGGCGGCGAAACGCTGCTCGCCCTTCGACGGCGGCAATCTCAACCGGGCCTTTCCCGGCGATCCGGCCGGCACGCCGACGGCGCGGATGGCGCATTTCCTCGAACACACGCTTTTCCCGGCGCATGACGTGGTGCTCGACCTGCATTCGGGCGGCACGTCCATGGCGCACCTGCCCTGCACGCTGATCGAGCGGCAGGCGGATGCCGCGCGTTTCGAGCGCTCGGTTTCGCTGATGCGGGCGATGGGGGCCTCGCATGCCTTCATCGCGGATAACGGGCCGACGGCGCCGACCTCGATGGGCGCTGCCGGCCGGGCCGGCACGATCGGCCTTTCCGGCGAATTCGGCGGCGGCGGCACGGTGACGCCGGAGACCATGGCCTTCACGGCGGCGGCAATCGACCGGCTGTTGGTGGCGCTCGGCCTTGTCGAAGCGCCGGTTCTGTCGCGGGCTCCATTGCCGGCGCCGGCGGCGTTGCAACTGCTTTCGCTCTCCCGCCACAGCCAGGGCATCTATGCCGGCCGGCGCGGCTGGTTCGAGCCGGCGGTGGCGCTGGGGGCTGTGGTTTCGGCGGGCGATCTGGCCGGCTGGTATCACGATCTCGAACGGCTGGAGCAAGCGGAGGAGGCGCTGCACTTTGCCGAAGGCGGCATCGTCATCTCCCATCGCCTGCATTGCGACAGCCAGGCCGGCGATTGCCTGATCCAGGTCGCCGAGCCGATCATGGGTTGATTGCGTCGACGGCCTCCTTGACCCAGTCGAGACGTTTGGCCGGGATGAGCCCGTAATTGTAGAAATTCACGCCATCGGCGCCCGCGTCGACGGCGGCCTTGGCGCGTGCGGCGAGGATCGCCGGCTCGCCGACCTCGGGATAGAAGATGCGCAGGCCGAGCCCGAGGAATTTATCCGCACCGAGGGCGGCCCGGCCGGTGCGGATGACGTCGCCGACAGCCTCCGGCATCATGTCGTAGCAGCAGAGGATCGCGCCGTCGCAGAGTTTGCCCACGGCTTGAAGATCGACGCCGCCGAGCCAGCCGTCCTTGAGGTCGATCAGCACGATGCGGGTGGCGGGGTCGGCCGCCGCCTTGATCTCGCCGATCAGGCTCGTCACCGGCTCGCTGCGCCAGGCGAGGAAGGCGTGCAGGTCCGGGTGATCTCGGAAGGCGTCGATGCCGGCTTCGGGGAAATCCGGGAACTGTTTCTCCGGCACGGCGCGCTCGCAGAGTTCGGCGATGAAGCGGGCGACCGTCCTGCGGGCGCCTTCCACCGGCACGCCCGCCTTTTCGGCGCGCGCGGTGCAATGGTCGCAGAAGCAGAGCGACAGCAGAAAATCGTCCTCGGCATTGAGGCCGACGCCGTCCTTTTCGTGGTGATATTCGTGCGCGAAACCCATGAAATTCGGGCTTTCGAGTTCCAGCATGTCGGGTTTGTAACTGGTGGTGATGTCGCGCACGAGGGTGACGACATAGTCGCGTGCGGCCGGGCTCGACGGGCAGAGATTGTAATAGTTGGCATTGCCGAAGGCGTTTCGGGTGACGTGGTTCGGGTGCAGCATGCCGAGGCGGCTGTTGTGCAGGCAGACAGTCCAGCACGAGACCTTCAGGCCGTTTTTTTCGCGCGCTGCCGTCAGCGCCGCCAGCATATCGCCTCGTTCGGCGACGTTTTGCGCCATCAGCGGGCGGATGGTCTTGCCCTGCCAGAGCGTTTCGTCCGGGCGGAAATAGACCGTGCCGTCTTCCGGGAAATAGGCCTTTTGCGCCGGGCTGCGCGGCTGCAGGAAGCGGCCGGCGTGGTAGGAGGTCGCAAGGCTCACCGTGTTGAGGCCGGCGCGGCCGGAAAGCTCGGCGGCAAAGGCCTCCAGCCCCTGGTCCTGGATGTCCCAGGGGTAGGTCCACATGGAAAGATGCATGGCGGGCTCCTGTCGAATCTGTCCATTTTATAGAACATGTGTCCATAATAGTGTCCAGATGGATTTTCGGCGGCCTTGCATTGCTGAAAGAATCGGCGCGCCGCACCCCTCATGGCGGAGCCTTTCCCGGCGTCGCAAACAGGCGAGGGCCGGCCTCTTGGCATTTTCGACGCATTGGATGTCGCGAACCGGAGGGATTCCTTGCAAGAGGCGGCGTAGCTTCTCGTCATTGCAGGGGCTTGCGCTGGCGCGAGCGGCCTGAAATATGCGCCATGCCGCTTGTGCGGCCGCATGAGAAGGGGATCGCCGATGCTTGCCCCAGCATCGGCCGAACGCGAGATGGAACCGATGAAGAGCCATGTGCTGACCGTATCCTGCCAATCGACCCGCGGCATCGTCGCCGCGATCACCGGCTACCTCGCCGAGAAGGGGTGTTATATCTCCGACAGTTCGCAGTTCGACGACCTGGTGACGGGCCTGTTCTTCATGCGCCTCACCTTCCTGTCGCAGGAAGGCGTGTCGGAAGAGGAGATCAAGTCCGGTTTTGCCGCCGTCGGCAAGAAATTCGCGATGACCTACCGCTTCAACGACAGCGACGAGCGCATGAAGGTGCTGCTCATGGTGTCGCGCTTCGGCCATTGCCTGAACGACCTGCTCTACCGCTGGAAGATCGGCGCGCTGCCGATCGATATCGTCGGCGTCGTCTCCAACCACTTCGATTACCAGAAGGTCATCGTCAACCACGACATCCCCTTCCACCACATCAAGGTGACCAAGGAGAACAAGCCGCAGGCGGAAGCCCGCCTGATGGAAGTGGTCGAGCAGTCCGGTGCCGAACTGATCGTGCTCGCCCGCTACATGCAGGTGCTGTCGGATGCCGTCTGCAAGAAGATGTCGGGCCGCATCATCAACATCCACCACTCGTTCCTGCCGTCGTTCAAGGGTGCCAACCCCTACAAGCAGGCCTTCGAGCGCGGCGTGAAGCTGATCGGCGCCACGGCGCACTACGTCACCGAGGATCTCGACGAAGGTCCGATCATCGAGCAGGACGTCGCGCGCATCACGCATGCGCAGTCGGCGGAAGATTATGTCTCGATCGGCCGCGACGTGGAGAGCCAGGTTCTGGCGCGCGCGGTGCACGCCCATATCCACCACCGCGTGTTCATGAACGGCAACAAGACCATCGTCTTCCCGCCGAGCCCCGGCTCCTACGCTTCCGAGCGCATGGGGTGATATCCGCCTCCGCATGGCCGTCCTTCCGCGCATGGCGGGACGGCCCGCAGGGGTGCCCACCGGGTTCATAAAATATCCAGTCCGGAGAACCGCGCGAAAGCGTTGCCTCTGGGAATTGGAGTTTGGTGGCTTCGCTTTCGCGCGGCCCCAGGCGTTCTTCGGAGGTGGTCTCGCCTCCTTCAGGCGTGGTGAAAGCTTCGCTGCACACTGTCTTCGCATGCGCCTTGTCCGAAAACCGCTGACGCACTTTTCGGGGGCATGCGCCGGCAATGCTTGCATGGCGGACCCAAACCGACCCCGCGACCCGGGGAAGGGGGAAGCCTTTCACGCCACAGGGTGATTATCCCCACAGCGCGTCCCACGCCTCTTCCGCTTGCTGCCGCACGTACCGGCCATCCACGAAAGCGCCTCCTCCCGCCCGCATCGACACGTTACGCGATCCGTCCGGCGGCGGAAGGATGGTCAGGATAGGCGAGGTTTTGGGGATGGGGAAAATGGGGAGGGTAAATTTTTCGGAATGGTGCGGAGAACCCCCCTCTGGCCTGCCGGCCATCTCCCCCACAAGGGGGGAGATTGGATGGAGCAACGTCCCGCCCATCACAGAGGGTAGAGTTTGGGCGCTGTTCAGGCCTCTTGCCGATCTCCCCCCTTGTGGGGGAGATGCCCGGCAGGGCAGAGGGGGGTATCTACGCTGACTACAGCCCGAAGGCATCCTTGAACTGATACCACCAGGAACCGATGGTCGAATACTGGGCGCGGAACATGCGGCCGCCGGGGAAGGGGATCCACGGGAGCTTTTCGAACTGGCTGAAGCGGGAGAGGTCGCCGTCGATGGCTTCCGAGAGGATGCGGCCGAAGAGGTGGGAGCCGGTGACGCCGTGGCCGCTGTAGCCGTGGGCGAAATAGGTGTTCTTGCCGATCTTGCCCATCTGCGGCACGCGGGAGAAGGAGAGGGCGAAATTGCCGCTCCAGGCATAATCGATCTTCACGCCCTTCAGCGACGGGAAGACCTTTTCGAGGTTCGGGCGGATTTTTGCGCGCACGTCGGCGGGGTCGGTGCCGCCATAGACGGTGCCGCCGCCGAAGATCATGCGCTTGTCGGCCGACAGGCGGAAATAATCGAGGATGTAGCGCACGTCCTCGACGCACATGTCGGAGGGGATGAGCGCGTCGGCGCGATCGCCGAGCGGCTCGGTCGCGACCATCTGGGTGGAGACCGGCATGACGCGCGAGACGAGCTTCGGCACGACATGGCCGAGATAGGCATTGCCGCAGAGCACCGCGACATTGGCCGTCACGCTGCCCCTGGCCGTATGGATCACCGGCTTTTCGGCCTCGTGCTCGACGCGGGTGACGGGCGACTGTTCGTAGATCACGCCGCCGAGCGATTCCAGCGCCTTCGCCTCGCCGAGCGTGAGGTTGAGCGGGTGCATGTGGCCGCCGGTCGTGTCCAGCATGCCGCCGACATAGGCGTCGGTGTTGACGAGCTTGCGGATCGCCGCCTTGTCGAGCATCTGGTGGTCGTCCATGCCATAGCTCTTCCAGAGCGCCTTCTTGTGCTCCAGGTCCTTCATATGGGCGGGCGTATAGGCGGCGTAGATGTTGCCGACCTTCATGTCGCAATCGATGTCATATTGCGAGACGATGCGGCGGATGATCTTGCCGCCTTCCTGCACGAGACCGCCGACGAAGGCGCCGGCCTGGTCGCCGTAGCGCCGCTTGATGGTGTCGAGGCTGGCATTGAGGCCGTTGACGATCTGGCCGCCGTTGCGGCCCGACGCGCCCCAGCCGATGCCGGCACCTTCGACGACCACGACCTTGTAGCCCTTTTCGGTAAGGTGGATGGCGGTCGAGAGGCCGGAATAACCGGCGCCGAGCACGGCGACATCGGCGGTCACCGCGCCTTCGAGTACTTTCGGCGTGCGCACGATGTTGCGGGAGGCGGCGTAGTAGCTGTCGGGATAGGTGCCGTTGCCGGCATAGGATTCATTCGTGGCCATCAGACGATTTCCAGGTAGGCGCTGAATTCGAAGTCGGTCACCTGTTCGGCGAAACCGGCGATTTCCTGCCGCTTGCAGGCGATCAGCATGGAGCGGAGATCCGCGTCGAAGATTTCGGAGACGATCGAGCCGTTCTCGAAGGCGGTGACGGCGGAACCCCATTCCGAGGGGATACGCGGCAATTGCGAGAGATAGGCGCGGCCCGAGACCGGTGCCGGCGGCTCCCACTTGTTGCGGATGCCGACGAGGGCTGCACCCAGGATGCCGGCCATGACGAGATAGGGATTGGCGTCGGCGCCGGCGACGCGGTGCTCGATACGGCGCGCCTTGTTGCTGCCGCCGGGAATGCGGATGGCGGCGGTGCGGTTCTCGTAGCCCCAGGAGACGGAGGTCGGCGCGTGGGTGTCCGGGCGCAGGCGGCGGTAGGAGTTGAAATGCGGCGCGAAGAGCAGCGTCGATTCCGCCATGCCGCGCGTGAGCCCCGCGACGGCGTGTTTCATGATGTCGGAGCCTTCCGCGCTGCCGTCGTCGAAGACATTGTTGCCGTCGGCGTCGATCAGGCTGAAATGCATGTGCATGCCGGAGCCGGAGCGCATGCCGTAGGGTTTCGCCATGAAGGTGGCGGCAAAGCCGTGCTTGCGCGCGATGCCCTTGACGATGCGCTTGAAGAACAGCGCGTCGTCGGCGGCCTTCAACGGATCGTCGGAATGCATGAGATTGATTTCGAACTGGCCGATGCCGTTTTCGGCGACGGCCGAATCCGCCGGCACGTTCTGGCGCTCGCATTCCGCATAGACATCGGAGAAGAACTGGCCGAAATCGTCGAGCTCGTCGATCGACAGGATGGCGTCGGAATCCAGCCGCTTGCCGGTATAGGGCGAGATCGGCGGCTGCGCATGGTCGGGCTCGGCGTCGATCAGGTAGAATTCCATCTCGGAGGCGACGACGGGGCGAAGGCCGAGCTCGTGATATTGCCGGACGATGTTGGCGAGCGCCTGGCGCGGGTCGGCGAGGAAGGGCTCGCCGTTTTCCTTGAACAGCCAGAGCGGCACGACGGCGGACGGTTTCAGCGTCCAGCTGACCGGAAGAGCCCCGCGGCCGGTGGCGGCGCAGATGCCGTCCATGTCGCCCGAGGCGAAGACGTGGCTGGAGCCGACGATGTCCTCGCCCCAGACATCGACGCCGACGATGGACAGCGGCATGCGGATGCCGCCCTTCAGCACCTTTTCCGCCTGGCCGACGGGCACGCGCTTGCCGCGCAGGATGCCGTTCAGGTCGCAGACGACGGCTTGAATGCTCTCCACGCCGTCGGCGGTGATCAGCCAGTTGGATTCTTCGCTCGGGGTCATCGTTTTTTCCATATCACATAATTATTTTTGTGATCACATTTCGAAAATATGCACACTTTCTTGTCGTCGGTCAAGCTGCTAGAACCTGTTTCGAGGGATAGGATAACATCCGCAAGCCGGTGACAGGAGGGATGGATTGGGCAATTTGGCGCTTGAGCCGCTGGACCGGCCGGACGGCATGACGACGCATGAATATGCGCATCGTCGGCTTCGTCAGGCGATCATGGTGGGCTCGATCCGGCCGGGCGAATCGCTCACCATCCGCGGCATTGCAGAAGCCATGGAAAGCAGCCCGACGCCGGTGCGCGAGGCGCTGCGCCGGCTGAGCTCCGAAGGGGCGCTGCGGGTGCTCGACAACCGCCGCATCATGGTGCCGCGTATGACGGCGGACCGGTTCGGCGAGCTTGTTTCGCTGCGTTCCGTGCTGGAGCAGCATGCGGCGCGGCGCGCGGTGCCGCATATCACCGAGCGCCGCATCGACCGGCTGGCCGAGATCGACAAGGCGCAGGACGAGGCGATTAGGCGCAAGGACAATGCGACGGCGCTGCTGTTGAACCAGGAATTCCATCGCACGCTCTACAGCGCCAATCCCGAGCAGGTGATCATGCCGATGGTGGAGAGCATCTGGCTCCAGCTCGGCCCCTTCCTCGGCATCGCCATGGAACATGTGGCACAGCTCTATTTCGTCGATCGACATGTGGAAGCCATCGAGGCGCTGCGCAAGCGCGACGAGGATGCCGTGGCGGCGGCGATCAAGGCCGATATTTCCGAGGGCATCGGCGGCTTCGAGCGGGCGGCGATCGAGAACCTGCTGCGGCTTGCCGGGCAGTCGGTGACCTAGTCGACGGTCACGGCATCGCCACGGCTTATTCGGCCCGGGCCGACCACCTTCGCCAGAACCCCGAAACCGCCGCCGCCATGTTTGGCGATGGTGTGCAGGACATCCTTGTCGAAGGGGATGCCGGGCTGTCCGAGCGCCGTGAAGGCGCAGCGGGTGCAGGGTTCGGTGATTTCGACGGTCGCGTCGCCGATCCGCAGCGCTTTGCCGATCAGCCGTTGTTCGATGAAATCGATGTCGTTGTCGTCGGTTTGCACCAGGATGTTCGGGCGGAAGCGCCTGGTGTCGATGATCGCCGTCGGCAGCAGGGCTTGCAGGTGGGCCAGCGATGCGGTGGTGAGGATGTGCAGGTGGCCGCGGTCGTAGCGGGGTGCGGCGTCCGCCTCGCCGAAGGGCCGGAAGCGGACGGGAAAGCCGAGATGATCCGACGCCGTCTTGTCGGCGGGCGGCGAGGGGACGGGATGCCATGTCGTGCCGTCCTGGCTTATCTCGGGGCCATCGGCGCCCAAGCGGGATTGAAGGCCCGGGACGGGTCGCCAGCGCCGTTCGGTTTCCGGCGCGGCCACCGCGGCGCTGTCCGCGTCGAAGAGGCCCCATTGCCGGTCGCCGGCAATGCCGGTGTCGTCGAGCTCGGCGGTTTCCAGCCTTTCGCCCGTCAGCGAACTGACCGGGTAGCGCCAGAGTTCGCTTGCCGTGCCAAAGCGCATGCCGTGTCCTTTCGGGTCTCTCGTCGTGGCGCGAGGCTATCGCCCCGGCCGCCTGCGTCAAGGCGCTTTGCCGCAAGCAAGCGGCTTGCATCCCGCATTCGGGCCATGCAATGGATCAGGGACGTGAATGTGGACTAGGGGCAGCACATGAAGACGGATGTCATTGTTCTCGGCGCAGGCGTGATCGGCATTTCGACCGCGATCCATCTGGCACGGCGCGGCAAGTCGGTGGTGCTCGTCGATCGCCGCGGTGCCGCGGAAGAGACCTCCTACGGCAATGCCGGCCTGATCCAGCGCGAGGGCGTCTTCCCCTATGGTTTCCCGCACGATTTCGGCGCGCTGTTTCGTTATGCGCTGAACAATACGATCGATGCGCATTACCATCCGTCGGCCATTCCCGGCATCATTCCGTTCCTGGCGCGCTACTGGTGGCATTCCGGCTTCCGCCAGCACCAGAGCATCGCGCATCTCTATGCGCCGCTGATCGAGAACTCAATTTCCGAACATGCCGACCTGATCGCCGCGTCCGGTGCGGATGATCTCATCCGCAAGGACGGCTGGATGAAGGTGTTTCGCACGGAGAAGGCGCGTGACGCGGCCTATGCGGATGCGGAAAAGCTGTCCGCCAATTTCGGCGTCAACCACCAGAAGCTGACGACGGCGGAGGTGGCTGCGGCCGAACCCTCCATCCGCGCGGAGCTGACCGGCGGCCTGCGCTGGACCGATCCCTGGTCGATCCTTGATCCGCAGAGCCTGATGAAGCGCTACCTCGCCTATTTCCAGTCGCTCGGCGGCACGCTGCAGTCGGGTGACGCGGCGACGATCGAACATGTGCTGGAAGGCGAGGGCTGGCGCATCGCGACGCCCGAAGGCCCGCTCGAAGGCAGGGAGGTCGTGGTGGCGCTCGGCCCCTGGGCCGATACGGTGACGCGCAAGCTCGGCTATCGCTTCCCGCTCGCCGTCAAGCGCGGCTACCACATGCATTACGGGGCGGAAGAGGGCGCGCATCTCAACAACTGGGTGCTCGATGCCGAGCGCGGCTATTTCCTGGCCCCCATGCAGCGCGGCATTCGCCTCACCACCGGTGCCGAATTCGCCAAGCGCGATACGCGCAAGACGCCGGTGCAGTTGCGCCGGGCGGAAAAGGTGGCGCGCGAATTCTTCCCGCTCGCCGAGCGGCGCGACGAGGAGCCGTGGATGGGCTGCCGCCCCTGCACGCCGGACATGATGCCGATCATCGGCAAGGCGCCGCGCCATTCCGGCCTCTGGTTCGCCTTCGGCCACGCCCATCACGGCATGACGCTGGGGCCGATCACCGGCCGTGTGCTGGCGGAGAAGATGCTGGGCGAGCGCACGGTCATCAATATCGGTCCGTATCGGCCGGAGCGGTTCATCGCCTGACGGCAGTGATGTGAAGGCAAACTCACCCCCTCCGTCATCCTCGGGCTTGACCCGAGGATCCACGCGCCACGGCACGCCTTGAGTTTGTGGCATGGATCCTCGGGTCAAGCCCGAGGATGACGGAGGAGAGGTGGTGGGCCTCTGTTGGAGGTTTAGGCCTATGGCATTGCCTAACGCCGAATTCGCGTCGAAAGAATAATCGACGACAGCGTGCGTTCCACGCCTTCGATTTCGCCGATGCGGTCGATCAGGTGGTCGAGTTCGGCGATTGATGTGGCCTCGACGATTGCGATCAGGTCGAAGCTGCCGCTGACGGAGTGCAGCGTGCGCACGGCGGAGATGGCGTGCAGCTCGGTGGTGATGCGGGCGAGCGTTTTTGGCGCGATGGTGATGAGCACATGGGCTTTCACCATGCCGCTTTCGTAGGCGTCGGAGAGTTTGACGCCGTATCCGGCGATCACGCCGTCGCGCTCCAGCCGGTCGATCTTTGCCTGAACGGTCGTGCGCGACAGCCCGAGCTTGCGGGCGATGGTCGCGGTCTGCTCGCGGGCGTTTTCGCTGAGGATGGCGAGAAGCTCGCGATCCTTGGCGGCTAGCGTCGTTATGCTCATATCCGTCGTCATTCTGCCGATATCGATGATGTATTATGCCAGATATGGCGCTTTAAATCGACACCTCCCGCCGGCAAAATAAGCGCATCAATTCATGCCGGAGGGAAATCACATGAAGGACATCGTCGTCATCGGCGCAGGCAAGATCGGCTCGACCATCGCGCGCATGCTGGCTCACAGCGGGGATTACAGCGTCACCGTCGCAGACCGTTCGGACGAGCAGCTGGCCGCCGTCGAGCGCCACGCTGCTGTCTCCACCAAGGTCGTCGACATCGCCGACGCTGCCGCCATGAAGGACCTGCTGACCGGCAAGTTCGCCGTGCTTTCCGCCGCGCCGTACCACCTGACGGTCGCGATCGCCGAAGCGGCTGCCGCTGCCGGCGTGCACTATCTCGACCTCACGGAAGACGTCGAATCCACCCGCCAGGTCAAGCGTATCGCAGAGACCGCCAAGACCGCCTTCATTCCGCAGTGCGGCCTGGCCCCGGGCTTCATCTCCATCGTCGCCAACGACCTCGCCAGCCGCTTCGATTCGCTCGAAAGCGTGCGCATGCGCGTCGGCGCGCTGCCGCAGTACCCCTCCAATGCTCTGAACTACAACCTCACCTGGAGCACGGACGGCGTCATCAACGAATATATCGAGCCCTGCGAGGCGATCGTCGAAAGCGCGCTGATCGAGGTTCCGGCCCTCGAAGAGCGCGAAGAGTTCTCGCTCGACGGTGTCACCTATGAAGCCTTCAACACGTCGGGCGGCCTCGGCACGCTCTGCGAATCGCTGAAGGGCAAGGTGCGCACGCTGAACTATAAGACGATCCGCTATCCCGGCCACGCCGCCATCATGAAGGCGCTCTTGAACGACCTCGGCCTGCGCCATCGCCGCGAAGTGCTCAAGGACATCTTTGAAAACGCCCTGCCGACCACCACGCAGGACGTCGTCATCGTGTTCGTGACCGTCTCGGGCCGCAAGGGTGGTCGCCTGATCCAGGAAACCTATGCCAACAAGGTCTACAGCGCGCCGATCGCCGGCGTCCTGCATTCGGCCATCCAGATCACGACGGCCGGCTCGATCTGCGCCGTGCTCGACATGCTCGCCGACGGCACGCTGCGCGCGGAAGGTTTCGTTCGCCAGGAAGAAATTGCGCTTGAAGCCTTCCTCGCCAACCGTTTCGGCCACTACTACGCCCAGGAAAACCACGGCGCCCGCGCTGCCTGAGCCGAAAAGCCTCTTTCAGACGCCCCGGCATCGTCCGGGGCGTTTTTTCATCTGCGGCATACTCCGCGGGGAAGAGAGACGCCCGGCAAGGGCGCGAACCATAAAAATGGGGCCTCACAAGAGGCCCTTTTTCTTTTGCGGTCAGGCGACATTCGGCCGCCAGGCGATGACGCCTTCCGTCCGCGACCGGACGGCGGGTGTCGCGAGGCAAGTGGCCACGGCCTCGTAGCCGCGCGCGCCGGCATGGGGTACGACGAGGAAGGGCACGTCGTGGTTGGCCGGGCAGAACAGGATGCTTTCATCGGCCGTCATGTCGTCGAGATCGAGCATGGAGGACGACCGGGTGAGCAGAAACAGCGGCGGTCCGTCAAAACGCCGGTTGCGCAGATGAGATCGCACCGCCTCCTGCGTGGCCTGGTCCAGCCCCTGCTCGACCATGTCGATGACAAGCGTGGCAGTCTTGGCGGCCTCAAGGGTGACGAGCAGTGCCGTCAGGGCCGGTGAGACGGTCGCGCCTTCTTCGGCGAGCCAGAGGAGGATCGGCTCGAGCCGGGCTTTCAGCGCCGGATCGGCCTCAAGCCGCGCCATCGCGGCCGCGCAACCATCGTCCAGCCGATCGAGGCTGATGAAGGCGGCGTGCGGGATCGTTTCGGCCAGTGCGTGCGCCAGCCGGGTCTTGCCGCTTCCGAGCGGGCCGGTGATGTAGGTGATCGGCTTGGGGTGCGGGAGTTCGAAGCGCTCGCCGCCCCAGGGCCAGGGAAGATCCAGCGCAATCGTCGCCTTGGGCAGCAAGCCTGCGATCGTCATGGCGGGCGCTGTTCCGGCGGCAAGGCTCGCGCGCGTCGCCTGCACGGTCCTGACGGTTTCGGCGATCTGATGAAGCTGGCGTTCCAAATGGGCCTGATGCGTTGCAAGCGCCAGGTCGAGGCTGTCGGCATCGCCGGTGAGCGCCCGTTTGACCTGGGCGAGGCTGAGGCCAAGCTTGCGCAGAGTGGCGATTTCATCGGCCCGGGCCATTTCCTGGGGGCCGTAGGCGCGCCAGCCGGCGGCGGTGCGCGGCGTCGCAAGCAGTCCGTGGCGCTCGTAGAGCCGCAGGGCCTTTGCCGATATGCCGAGCCGTCTTGCCGCCTCGGACGGGTTCAGGTGGGGAGCGGAATTGCGCACGAATCACCTCGCTTGTCATGGACCGCCCTTCTATGGGGCCGGCCCCAGGGCCTGGGTCAAGGGATCGGGTCAAGCGGGATGGCTTGGCGCAAAGAAAAACCCGCCGCAGACGGGCTGCTGGCGGGTTTTTTGTGGCTCGCGGCTCAGGCGAGCTTTGCGCAGGCGTCCGCGATGCGCTTCAGCGCTTCCGTCAGTTCCGCTTCCGACGTGGCGTAGGAGATGCGGAAGAAGGGCGAGAGGCCGAAGGCGGAGCCGGGCACGACGGCGACGTGGGCATCTTCGAGGAGATAATCCGTGAAGTCGCTGTCGGTTTCGAGGCGCTTGCCGTTGGGGGTCGTCTTGCCGATCACGCCGGCGCAGCCGGAGAAGGTGTAGAAGGCACCTTCCGGGGTGCGGCAGGCGAGGCCGGGGATGGCGTTCAGCGCCGAGACGACGAGGTCGCGGCGGTGCTTGAAGCTCGCCTGGCGGTCCTTCAGAAAGTCCTGCGGGCCGTTGAGCGCTTCGACCGAAGCCGCCTGGCTGACGGAGGAGGGGCAGGAGGTCGCCTGGCTCTGGATCACCGCCATGGCCTTGATCAGCGCCTTCGGGCCGCCGGCATAGCCGATGCGCCAGCCGGTCATGGCATAGGCCTTCGAGACGCCGTTGATCGTCAGCGTGCGGCTTTTCAGGCGCGGCTCGATGGCGACGGGGGTGACGAACTGGAAGCCGTCATAGACGATGTGCTCGTACATGTCGTCGACCATCAGCCAGACATGCGGATGCCGGAGCAGCACGTCGAGCAGCGGGCGGTAGTCGGCCTCGCTGTAGGCGGCGCCCGAGGGGTTGGACGGCGAGTTCAGCAGCACCCAGCGGGTTTTCGGCGTGATCGCCTTTTCGAGCTGGTCGGCCTTCAGGCGGAAGCCGGCTTCTGCGTCGCAGGGGATCAGCACCGGCACGCCGCCGCAGATTTCCACGATGTCGGAATAGGAGGTCCAGTAGGGCGTCGGGATGATCACCTCGTCGCCCGGATTGATCGTCGCCATGAAGGCGTTGAACAGGATCTGCTTGGCGCCGGTCGCGACGGTAATTTCGTCGAGCGCGTAGTCGACGTTGTTTTCGCGCCGGAATTTTTCGGCGATCGCCTTCTTGAGGTCCGGCGTGCCGTCGAGCGCGGTGTATTTCGTCTCGCCGCGGTCGATGGCGGCCTTGGCGGCTTCCTTCACATTGTCCGGCGTGTCGAAATCGGGCTCGCCGGCGCCGAGGATGATGACCGGCAGGCCGTCCTTCTTCATGGCGCTCGCGCGGGCGCCGATCTGCAGGATCTTTGAGACGCCGATGGCGGCGATGCGCGAGGCGGGCTGGAAGCCCGCCTCCTCGATCTTGGTCTGGTTGTTCATATCGGCTTACTCGATATCGAAGGAGACGCCCTGGGCGAGCGGCAGGGCCTTTGAATAGTTCACGGTGTTGGTGGCGCGGCGCATATAGGCCTTCCAGGCGTCGGAGCCGGATTCGCGGCCGCCGCCGGTTTCCTTCTCGCCGCCGAAGGCGCCGCCGATTTCCGCGCCGGACGTGCCGATGTTGACGTTGGCGATGCCGCAATCCGAGCCGTCGACCGAGAGGAAGCGCTCGGCTTCCTGGACGTTCAGCGTGAAGATCGACGAGGAGAGGCCGGCGGCGACCGCGTTATGGTCTTCCAGCGCCTTGTCGAAGTCGGAATATTTCATAACGTAGAGGATCGGCGCGAAGGTCTCTTCGAGAACCGGGCCGGCCTGCTTCGGCATTTCGACGATGGCGGGCTTGACGTAATAGGCCGTTTCCTTGCCGGCCTCGGTGACGCGCTCACCGCCGGTAACGGCGCCGCCTTCGGCCTTGGCGGCTGCGAGAGCCTTCTGCATGCCGTCGAAGGCTTGGCGGTCGACCAGCGGGCCGACGAGGGCCGAGGTTTCCAGCGGGTTGCCGACGGAAACGCTGGTATAGGCCTTCTTCAGGCGCGGCACGAGCTGGTCGTAGACGCTGTCATGCACGAAGAGGCGGCGCAGCGTCGTGCAGCGCTGGCCGGCGGTGCCCATGGCGCCGAAGGCAATGGCGCGCAGCGCCATGTCGAGATCGGCGGAGGGGCAGACGATGCCGGCATTGTTGCCGCCGAGTTCGAGGATCGAGCGGGCGAAACGCTTTGCGAGACGCGGGCCGACTTCCTTGCCCATGCGGGTGGAGCCGGTGGCCGAGACGAGCGCGACCCTGGTGTGATCGACGAGGACTTCGCCGATGGCGCGGTCGCCGATGAGGACCTGGGACAGGTTTGCCGGGGCTTCGCCGAAGCGGGTTAGCGCACGCTCGAAGATCGCCTGCGATGCAAGCGCGGTGAGCGGGGTCTTTTCAGAGGGCTTCCAGACGGTGGAATTGCCGGCGACCAGCGCCAGCGCCGTGTTCCACGACCAGACGGCGACCGGGAAGTTGAAGGCCGAGATGATGCCGACGACGCCGAGCGGATGCCAGGTTTCCATCATGCGGTGGCCGGGGCGCTCGGTGGCGATCGTCAGGCCGTAGAGCTGGCGGGAGAGGCCGACGGCGAAATCGCAGATGTCGATCATTTCCTGCACTTCGCCGAGGCCTTCGGACGTGATCTTGCCGGCTTCGATGGAAACGAGGCGGCCGAGATCGGCCTTGGCGGCGCGCAGCTCTTCGCCGAGCAGGCGCACGAGCTCGCCGCGCTTGGGGGCGGGCACGAGGCGCCATTCCTTGAAGGCGTCATGGGCAGCTTCGATCGCCTTGGCGGCGTCAGCGGCCGAGACGGTCTTCAGCCTGGCGATCTCCTCGCCGGTGACCGGGCTGTAGGAGGCCATGTCGCCGCCTTCCCAGGCGCTGCGCGGCACGCCGAGCTTGTCGAGAAGGGCTGCGGTTTCCTGTTTCACGTCGACTTTCGTCATGGGTATTCTCCCTGGTGTCTTATTAAAAGGTCATGGCGCCGAGGAGGCCCGGCGAGGTGATGGTCTTCAGCCCGGCCGCCAGCTTGCGCAGGTCGTCCGGGGTGTATTTGTCGTAAAAGGCCTGGTTCTTGCGGCCGATGGCGTGTTCCGCGCTGAAGCTGCCGCCGAATTGTTCGACCGCGACGGTGAAGACCCAGTCGCGCAGGTCCATCTCGAAATCGGGATCGGCCAGCCGCGGATCGTCCTTGACCACGACCAGGTTGAAGTGCACGCCGCCATCGCCGATATGGCCGAAATCGCAGATCGTCACGCCCTCGAAGTGATCCGGCATGTCCGCCTTCATATGGGCAAGGAAGGGCATTATGTCACCCCGGCGGAAGGACAGATCGAAGGCGATCAATCGCCCGCTATGTTTCACGCCTTCCGACAGCGCGTGGCGGAGCGCCCAGATCTCGTGCGGCGGGCCGACGAAGGCATCGGCGAGCGGCGCGTCCTCGCGCTCCCAGATGGCGGCGAGCACCTCTTCCAGCACGGCATCGAGCGGCTGCTCGCCTTCGCGCGGCGGCGTGGAGCGGGAGATTTCGGCGAGGATCACGAAATCCGGCACGATGCCGCCCTGGAAGGGGTTGCGCAGCGAGGGTACATGATCGAGCGCGGCGCGCACCGCATTGCCGGACATGCCCTCGAAGGCGGAGAGGTAGCTGCCGAGCGCGTCTTCCATGGCGACGAGCAGGGTCGCGACCTGTTCGTCCGAGGCGGGAACGAGGAGGGCGGTCGCGGACTGTTTTGGCGCGGGCTCCAGGTTCAGCACGCATTCGCTGATGATGCCGAAGGCGCCGGAGGTGCCGATGAAAAGCTGCTTCCAGTCGACGCCGGTATTGTTCTTGCGCAGGCCGGAAGAGAGGTCGAGCACAGTGCCGGCCTCGTCGGCGAGCACCACGGTGAGGCCCAGCGTGTTGCGGCGCACGTCGCCGTAGCGCAGGAACCGCGAGCCTCCGGTGTTCGTCGCGATCATGCCGCCGAGGCGGGGATCGGCGCCGAGATCGATGGGGAAGAACAGGCCGCTTTCTTCCAGCTTGCCGTTGAGGTCGGAGAGGCGCAGGCCCGCGCCGGCCTTGACCGTGCGGTTCACCCGGTCGAGCGCGAAGGGGGCGGTGAGGCGGTCGAGGCTCAGCACGCCCTGGCCGCCGCTCGCATCCGGCGTGGAGCCGGAGACGAGGCCGGTATTGCCGGATTGCGGGATGAGGGCGATGCCGTTTTTCACGCAATAGGAAACCGTGGCGGAGGCTTCCTCCGTCGAGGCAGGGCGGGCGACGAAGGCGGCGCGGCCCTTGTCGTAGCGCGCGCCGGTCTCATAGGCAGCCATGTCGCCGGGCGCGGTGAGAAGACCCTTTTCGCCGAGCAGGCTTTTCAGCGTTTCTATATGGCGTGCCTCGACCATGGCTTGTCCCCTATTCCGCAGCGGCCGCCATGTTGACGATGCCGAGGCACATTTCAAGCGAGGCGCGCTGGATGCCGGCATAGTGGGCGAATTCGTCGAGCACCGTCGCGCCGAGGTCCCGTTCGAACATCACCTGGTTGGGGCTTGCGACGAAATCCTGCGCCGCGTCGTCGCCGAGGTTCGACTGGAAGATGCCTGCGGCGCTGACCGGCAGGAAGTCTTCGTAGACGATCGGGTCAAAGCGGATGAGGCCGGCTTCGATGGCGGTTTCGAGATCGGCCTTGCGGCCGGAGACGCTTTTGCCCTTTTCGGTCAGCGAGTAGCTGAAATAGCCGAGACCGGCCTTGCGGATGCCGTCCCAATCGTCCGGGAAGCCCTTGAAGACTTCGGCAAGGGCGGCCTCGTATTCGGCGGCGTTGGAGCCATCGGCGGCCGGGCGCACGCGGGCACGGGTGTCGTTGAGCAGTTTGTCGTAGAGGGCGCGGCCCTTCGGCGTCAGCGCCACGCCGCGCTGCTCGATCTCGCCGAAGCGGGCCGTGTGCGAACCCTTCTGCCAGCTGCCGTCGGCGCCGATGAAGGAGACGGCCTCTTCCAGCGCCTTGAACGAGGTCTGGCGCAGCAGGATCGGGCATGTGCGGGTGGGCGGGCCTTCGACGATGGCCTTCGGCGCGATGCCCTCTTCCGGCATGCGGGCCTGCACCTTGTCGATATCGAGCGTGCGCGGCGTCAGGTGGTTGATATGCGGGCCTTTGAAGGAGACGACGTCGGCGATGAGGCGGTGCGCATCGTGCAGGCGCTTGTACATGTCGGTGCTGACGATGGCGTGGTCGTGCCAGCGGAAGGTTTCGAGCACTTCGCTCACAAGGCGGGCGGCATCGGCGGCATTGAGGCCACCGTCATGCTCCGCCTTTTCGACGAGGGCTACGGCTTCGTCGGTGAAGATTTTTCGCGCTGCAAGCACCTCGGCGGCCTCATGGCGCAGGGCTTCGTCGGCGATGAGATCGAGACGGAGCAGCGAGGTGAAGACGCGGAACGGGTTGCGGCTCAGGCTTTCCGCGCCGACCGGGCGGAAGGCGGTGGAGTGGACGGGAACGCCGGCGGTCGAGAGATCATAATAGCCGACCGGGTACATGCCCATGACGGCGAAGACGCGGCGCATCATCGACAGCTCTTCGCGCGTGCCGAGGCGGATGGCGCCGTGGCGCTCTTCGGAGATGCGGTCGAGAGAATCGGTCGCTTCCAGGCGATCCTTCAGATGGGGATCGGCGGCGAGCGTTTCCGCGTTCACCTTGGCGACGAGGGACATCAGCGTGCCATAGGCCGGAACCTCGTCCCGGTACATGGCGGACATGGCGGCGGAGAAATCCGAGCGGATCTTATCAGCGGAAACGTGCGAATTTGCTTTCATGGGAAGCGGTCTCATCTGTTTAACGCAATTCCGGACGGAAAACCGTTTCACACTTTTCCTGGAATTGCTTTACAAGGGGGGAGGCCCTGTTCATTCTCAAAACGGATCATACCGGATCGTTTCCTTGAGCGATTGCGACCGTTCTGACTATGTTGATGCGAGGAAAGAATGAAGCTCAGTCGAAGGCTGATCCCGGACGTCACCACGCTGCAGGCGTTCGAATGCGCCGCGCGCCATGGCAGCTTCACGCAGGCCGCGCACGAGCTGAACCTCACCCAGAGTGCCGTCAGCCGGCAGATCAAGGACCTGGAGGAACAGCTCGGCGTGCTGCTGTTCGAGCGCGTGCGCCAGCGCGTCGTGCTGTCGGAGGACGGGCGACGCTTCCTGCCCGAGGTGCGCAAGCTGCTGCACCAGACGGAAGAGACCATGCTGCGCGCCATGGCATCCGCCTCCTCCGAGCACAGCCTCTCCATCGCGACGCTGCCGACCTTCGGCAGCCGCTGGCTGACGCCGCGCATTCCGGCCTTCCTCGCCCAGCATCCGGGCACGATCGTCAATATCGCCTCGCGCTCCGCGCCGTTCGATTTCGACGAGGAGAATTTCGATCTGGCGATCCATTACGGCCAGCCGGTCTGGGCGCGGGCGGCCTGTTCCTATCTGTGCAGCGAGGTCATCCTGCCGGCGGCGAGCCCCAAGCTTCTGGAATCCTGGGTCCTTTCCGAGCCGAAGGACCTGGAGACCGCGCCGCTGCTGCATCTCGCCACACGGCCGAAATTGTGGGCGCAGTGGTTCGAGCTGAATGGTGGTGCATCGGACACGGCCTATCGCGGCCACCGTTTCGACCAGTTCGCCATGGTCATCGAATCGGCCGTCGCAGGCCTCGGCTTCGCGCTGCTGCCGCGCTACCTCATCGAGCAGGAACTGGCGAGTGGCCGGCTCGCGGTGGTCTTCGACCGGCCGATGGAGACGCAGAACAGCTATTACCTCGTGCTGCCGGAGGGAAAACTGGAAAACCCGCTGAGCCAGGCTTTTCGCGCGTGGATTGCCAAGGAAGTTCCCTGAGCAGGGGTGTCATGCGGACGGGGCATGACCCCGTTCGCAATTTTTGCTTTAGTCCCGGTGCCGCATCGCCGATGGTGCGGCCAGAAAATTCTCCTCCGGAAAAGACAGACGCCCATGCTCAACGACCCGCGCTCCCATGGCCTTTGGGAGATGACCGCTCCGCCCGCACCCGAAACCGTGGCCTTTTCCGGAACGGTGGAGGCGGATGTGGTGATCGTCGGCGGCGGTTACACCGGCTTTTCGACGGCGCTGCACCTGGCGGAGCGCGGCACGCGGGTCGTGCTGCTCGAAGGAGCGGAGATCGGTTATGGCGGCTCGGGGCGCAATGTCGGCCTCGTGAATGCCGGCATGTGGGTGATGCCGGACGAACTGCCGGGCGTGCTGGGCGAGCTGCATGGCGGCCGGCTGCTGGAGCTTCTCGGCAATGCGCCGCGCGCGGTGTTCGACCTCGTCGAGAAACACGGGATCGACTGCGAGATCAACCCGGTCGGCACGCTGCATTGCGCGGTCGGCCAGTCCGGCCTCGACGAACTGAAGCAGCGCGCCGAACAATGGGCGCGGCGCGGTGCGCCGGTGCGGCTGCTCGATGCGGCCGAGACGGCGGTGAAGGTCGGCACGGATGCCTATGCGGGCTCGCTGCTCGACCTGCGCGCCGGCACGATCCAGCCGCTCGCCTATGCGCGCGGCCTGGCGCGGGCGGCGATTGCGGCCGGGGCGCAGGTCTTTACGGCAAGCCCGGTGACGGGCGCGGAGCGGACGGGCAAGCGCTGGACGGTGAACACCGCGCGCGGCTCGGTGACAGCGGACTGGGTGGTCGTCGCCACCAATGCCTATACGGTGGCGCCGTGGAACGAGGTGCGCGCCGAGCTGCTGCACCTGCCCTATTTCAACTTCGCCACCGTGCCGCTTTCGGCCGAGATGCAGGCGAAGATTTTGCCGGAAAAGCAGGGGGCGTGGGATACGAAGGAAATCCTCTCCTCCTTCCGCTTCGACAAGCGCGGCCGGCTGGTGTTCGGCAGTGTGGGCGCGCTGCGCGGCACCGGCACGGGCATCCACAAGGCCTGGGCGCGGCGCGCGTTGAAAAAGCTGTTTCCGGAGATCGGCGACATTGCCTTCGAGGCGGAATGGTACGGCAAGATCGGCATGACCGCCGACAACCTGCCGCGCTTCCACCGCCTTGCCGAAAACGTCATCGGCTTTTCCGGCTATAACGGCCGCGGCATCGCGCCTGGCACCGTCTTCGGCCGCACGCTGGCGGAACTGGTTTCCGGCGAGATCGCGGAAAAGGACCTGCCCCTGCCGGTGAGCGAACCGGAGGCGCAGTCCTTCCGATCGGTGCGCGAAGGCTATTACGAGCTCGGCGCGCAGATCGCCCATTTTGCCGGGGCGCGGATCTAAGATTTGCCTGCCATGAAAAAACGCCCGGTCGAAGCCGGGCGTTTTTGTTTGTCATCCATAGTTGGCGATCGAGCGCGCCCCACCCACGTCGTCATCCTCGGGCTTGACCCGAGGATCCATGTGGCACCGCGGCGTGGATCCTCGGGTCAAGCCCGAGGATGACGGAGGAGAGGGTGTGCGACGCCCGCCTCGTGCCGAGCGTTTTTGTCTCAGTGCTTGCCGGGCAGGCGTGGCAGCAGGATCGTCAGGATGCCGAGCAGCGGCATGTAGGAGCAGATCTTGTAGATGAAGTTGATGCCGTGCGTATCGGCGAAGCCGCCGAGCACGGCGGCACCGAGGCCGCCCGCGCCGAAGGCGAAGCCGAAGAAGATGCCGGCGATCATGCCGACGCGGCCCGGCACCAGCTCCTGCGCGAAGACGACGATGGCGGAGAAGGCCGAGGAGAAGATCAGGCCGATCAGCACCGTCAGCACGCCCGTCCAGAACAGGTTCGCATAGGGCAGCAGCAGCGCAAAGGGGATGACGCCGAGGATCGAGAACCAGATGACGAAGCGCGTACCGAAGCGGTCGCCGATCGGGCCGCCCATGAAGACGCCGACGGCGGACGCACCGAGGAAGAGGAACAGCATGAGCTGCGCATCGCGCACGCCGAGGCCGAAATTCTCGATCGTGTAGAAGGTAAAGTAGCTCGAAAGGCTGGAGAGATAGACGTTCTTCGTCGTCGTCAGCAGCACCAGCACGGCGAAGGCCCACATGACGCGGCCGCGCGCCAGCGGCAGCTCACGGCTGACGGCCGGGCGGCCGGCGGCAAGCCGGCGTTCGCCGGCATACCAGTTGCCGACCCAGGTGAGCAGGACCATGCCGACCAGCGCCACGGCCGAGAACCAGGCGACGCTCGTCTGGCCGAAGGGCAGCACGATGAAGGCGGCGAGCAGCGGGCCGATCGCCGTGCCGGCATTGCCGCCGACCTGGAACATCGACTGCGCCAGACCGTGGCGGCCGCCCGAGGCAAGGCGCGCGACGCGCGAGGATTCCGGATGGAAGATCGCCGAGCCGAGGCCGATCAGGCAGGCGCCGAAGACCAGCATGGGGAAGGAATGCGCATAGGCGAGCAGGATGAGGCCGACGAAGGTGCTGCCCATGCCGACGGGCAGCGAGAAGGGCATCGGCCAGCGATCCGTGACGATGCCGACGGCCGGCTGCAGCAGCGAAGCCGTGACCTGGAAGGCCATGGTGAGCAGGCCGATCTGCACGAAGTCGAGCGCGTAGTTTTCTTTCAGGAGCGGATAGAGCGACGTCAGCAGCGACTGCATGATGTCGTTCAGCATGTGGCAGACGCTGACGGCGACGATGATGGAATAGGTGGTGCTGGCAGCGGCCCGGGGCGCTGCGGGAACGACAGTGGACATAATGGCCTCGAATAATCCGCCCGGTATGGCGACTTTTGCCGCTCTCATACAAGGATTGCCTGCGGCCTGCTTTTGTGCTGAGGTCCATTTCTTACGCGAGTGGGCCAAAGATGGAAAAACTGACCCAGGAGCGCCTGCGGGCGCTCGACGACGATCACATCCGCACGCATTCGCAGATGGAACAGTCCAACGAGGACGTTCTCATCCGCAGTTCGGAGATTCCGGGCGGGTATGTCGTGCCGCCGCACCGCCACCGGCGCACGCAGTTTCTCTGCGTCTTTGCCGGCGTCGTGCTGGTCGGCACGGAGCGCGGCCGCTGGATGATCCCGCCCGGCCATGCGCTGCTCATCCCGCGCGGGCTCGAACATTCCGTCGAGATGTACAGCGATGTCAGCATGCGCTCGGTCTATATCTATTCGCCGGAAGGGCTGGCGGCGTCGCTGGAGCCGGCCGTGCTGGAGGTGACGGACCTTGCGCGCCAGCTGATCACCGAGGCGGTGCGGCAGGGGCCGGTTCCCGAAGAGCGCGGGCGGGCGGAGCTGGTGATGGCGCTGCTGCTCGACGAGATCGGCCGCCTGCCGGAACGCCGGCTCGGCCTGCCCTTTCCGGCAAGCGGGCGGCTGGCCGAGCTTTGCCGCGATTTCGTCGAGCAGCCGTCGCCGACGGCGAAGATCGACGACTGGGCAAAACACCTCAACATGAGCCGGCGCACCTTCACGCGGTTCTTTCGCGAGGAGATGGGCGTCAGCTTCGTCACCTGGCGGCAACAGGCCTGTCTGTTCGCCTGCCTGCCGCGGCTTGCGGCCGGCGAGCCGGTGACGCGCGTGGCACTCGATACGGGTTATGAAAGCGTGCCGGCCTTCACCACCATGTTCAAGCGCATGCTGGGCGCTTCGCCCCGCGCCTATCTCACGAGCCGTGCAGCGGCTTAGGTCTCAAAAAGACCGGCAAAGGACGCGTTTCGGGGACTGTTTTCCGCCGGCTTTTGGGATTAGGAAGGGGTGCGGGACCCAAATCGGGCCGCAAACCGGGAGCGGACGCCGCACGGGAGACGGAATTTGAGAAAACTACTGGTCATCGGGATCGGCGCGGGCAATCCCGAGCACATGACCGTTCAGGCGATCAATGCGCTGAACCGGGCGGATGTGCTCCTTATACCGACCAAAGGCGACGAGAAGGCCTTTCTCGCCGACGCGCGCCGCGAGATCTGCGACCGCTTTCTGACCAACCCCGCCTGCCGCATCCATGACTATGCCGTGCCGGTGCGCCGCGCCGACGGTTCCTATGAGGACGGCGTGCACGACTGGCACCGCGCCATCGCCGCCGTCTACGAGCGCACGCTTCTGAACGCGGTCGGCGAGGACGAGACACTCGGCCTGCTCGTCTGGGGCGATCCGATGCTCTACGACAGCACGCTGCGCATCGTCGAGCATGTCCGCACCGCCGGGCGTGTCGCCTTCGAGGCGGAGGTCATTCCCGGCATCACCAGCGTGCAGGCGCTCTGCGCCAGCCACGGCATTGCGCTGAACCGCATCGGCCTGCCGGTGCAGATCACCACCGGCCGCAGGCTTTCCGAAGGCTGGCCGGAGGGCACGCGCGATGCGCTCGTCATGCTGGATGGCGTGCAGGCCTTTCGCACGGTGGAGGATGCCGAGGCGGACATCTGGTGGGGCGCCTATCTCGGCACGCCGCATGAAATTCTTCTGTCCGGCAAGCTCGCCGAGATATCGCAAACCATCAGCGACACCCGTCGCGATGCGCGCGAAAAGCACGGCTGGATCATGGACACCTACCTGATCCGCCGCCCGGCGACCGAGAGCGAGGAGGGCGCGGCATGACGGCGACCCTTGCCCTTGAGCGCACCGCCCTCCGCCGCGGCGCCTGTCCGTCCCTTGCGACGCCGATGCAGACGGGTGACGGCTTGCTGGTGCGCCTGCGACCCGTCGCGGCTGCGCTTTCCGCGCGGGACCTGCATGCGCTTGCCGACCTGGCGCGCGAACATGGCAACGGGCTGATCGAGATCACCGCCCGCGGCAATTTTCAGCTTCGGGGCCTGAGCGCGGATACGGTGCCACGCCTCGCTGCGGGCCTCGCTGCCGCCGGCATCGTCCCGCAAACGGGCGTCGCGATAGAGGTGCCGCCGCTTGCGGGCATCGACCCATCTGAAATCGCCGATGCGACTCTGGTTGCCGAAGCGCTTCGTCGCGCCATCGTGGATGCGGGGCTCCGGCTTGCGCCGAAACTCGCTATTGTCGTCGATGGTGGCGATCAGCTTAACCTTGCCGACATGGTTGCCGATATCCGGCTCGATGCTGTTGCACAGGCGGAGGGATTTGTCTGGCGGCTCTCGCTGGGCGGAGACCGGACGACCGCAAAGGCCGTGGCCCTGCTCTCCCCTGAAGCTGTCATCGACGGCACCATGACGGTTGTCGAAGCCCTTGCTGCCATCGGCCCGGCCGCGCGGGGCCGTGATCTAGACCCGCAGGCGCTCGGTGGCAATCCGGTGCCGCTTGCTCTTCCCGCTGCATCGTCGCGGCATCCGCTCGGCCTTCACGACATCGGAGGCGAAATCGTGCTTGGTTTTGCGCCCGCCTATGGCCAGATGCATGCCGACCATCTGGCGGCCCTTCTGGACGGGCTTTCCGCCTGCGGTGCCGTCGAATTTCGTCTTGCCCCCCATCGCACGCTTCTGGTCCGCGGCCTCTGCGAGGCGACGCTTGCCGCCGCTCGGGCGCATGCGGATCGTGAAGGTTTCTGGAGCTCGGCCGATGCGCCGGGCCGCGCGATCTCGATCTGCGCCGGGGCCGCCGGCTGCGCTTCCGGCACCTTCGATACCCATGCTGCCGCCGACGCCATCGTGGCGCATGCGGACACGCTGCTGGATGGCTCCGTCGACGTGCACATTTCCGGCTGCCCGAAGGGCTGCGCCCATCCGGCCGGCGCTGCAATCACACTCTGCGGAACGGTAGCCGGCATCGGCCTCGTCGCGCACGGAAGGGCTGGCGACGCGCCCGCGGCAACGGTTTCCCCCGAAACGCTAGAGCCCGCAATCCAGCGCATCGGCACCCTCCTGCGCGCGCACCGCGCGGAAAACGAGACGGCCAAGAGCCTGCTCGACCGCACCGCGCCCGCGACCCTCGCTTCCGCATATCAAGGCCTCACATGACCGAGTACGACTACATCAAGGATGGCGACGCCATCTATGAAAAATCCTTCGCCATCATCCGCGCGGAGGCCGATCTGTCGCGCTTCTCCGAGGCGGAAGCCGATGTGGCGGTGCGCATGATCCATGCCGCCGGCTTGGTCGAGGCGGCACCGCATTTCGTCTTCTCGCCGGATTTCGTCGCCTCTGCACGCGGCGCACTTCAGGCCGGCGCGCCGATCTTCTGCGATGCCGAGATGGTCGCGCGCGGCGTGACGGCGGCACGTTTGCCGGCGAACAATGACGTCATCTGCACGCTGCGCGATTCGCGCACGCCAGAACTTGCGGCAGAAAGCGGCAACACGCGCTCGGCGGCCGCCATCCGGCTCTGGCTCGATCGCATGGCGGGTTCCGTGGTGGCGATCGGCAATGCGCCGACGGCACTGTTCTACCTGCTCGAACTGCTGCGCGACGGCGCGCCAAAACCGGCGGCGATCCTCGGCATGCCGGTCGGTTTCGTTGGGGCGGCGGAATCCAAGGATGCGCTGGCGGAAAATTCCTATGGCGTGCCCTATGCCATCGTGCGCGGCCGCCTCGGCGGCAGCGCCATGACGGCGGCCGCCCTCAATTCGCTGGCGAGGCCGGGACTATGAACATGGTGGCGACGGTGACGGGACGACTTTTTGGCGTGGGCACGGGGCCGGGCGATCCGGAACTGCTGACATTGAAGGCGGTGCGGGCAATCGGCGAGGCGGACGTGCTCGCCTATTTCGCCAAGGCTGGCCGCACGGGCAATGGACGGGCGATCGTCGAAGGCCTGTTGAAGCCCGGCATGGTGGAGCTGCCGCTCTACTATCCGGTGACGACGGAAATCCACAAGGACCACGACGACTACAAGAGCCAGATCACGGCCTTCTACGATGCCTCCGCGGCGGCCGTCGCCGAGCATCTCGCGGCCGGACGAACGGTGGCGATCCTGTCGGAAGGCGACCCGATGTTTTATGGCTCCTACATGCACCTGCATGTGCGGCTGGCCGATCGGTTCCCGACCGAGGTCATCCCAGGCATTACGGCGATGTCCGGCTGCTGGTCGCTGTCGGGCCTGCCGATCGTGCAGGGCGACGACGTGCTCTCCGTGCTGCCGGGCACGATGGGCGAGGAGGAGCTTTCGCGCCGGCTCGTCGATACCGAGGCCGCCGTCATCATGAAGGTCGGCCGCAACCTGCCGAAAATCCGCCGGGCGCTGTCCAATGCCGGCCGGCTCGGCGAGGCCGTCTATGTCGAGCGCGGCACCACGCCGGTGGGCAAATCCATGCGGCTTTCGGAAAAGCTTGATGACGTGGCGCCCTATTTCTCGCTGGTGCTCGTGCCGGGCTGGAGCGGCCGCGAATGACCGGAAAACTTTTCGTCATCGGCACCGGCCCGGGCAATCCGGACCAGATGACGCCGGAAGCCCTGCACGCCGTCGAGGCCTCGACGGAATTCTTCGGCTATTTCCCCTATATCGATCGGCTGAATCTCCGGCCGGACCAGATCAAGGTCGCTTCCGACAACCGCGAGGAGCTGAACCGGGCGCAGGCAGCACTTGAGCGGGCGGCGGCGGGGGTGAATGTCTGCGTCGTTTCGGGCGGCGATCCCGGCGTTTTTGCCATGGCAGCGGCGGTCTGCGAGGCGATCGATGCGGGGCCGGAGGACTGGAAGACCGTCGATCTCGTCGTCGTGCCGGGCGTCACCGCCATGCTGGCGGTTGCCGCGCGCATCGGCGCGCCGCTTGGCCATGATTTCTGCGCGATCTCGCTCTCCGACAATCTGAAACCTTGGGACATCATCGAGAAGCGGCTGCGTCTGGTGTCCGAGGCCGGTCTCGTCATCGCGCTCTACAATCCGATCAGCAAGGCGCGGCCCTGGCAGCTTGGCCGCGCCTTCGACATCCTGCGCGAGGTGCTGCCGGCGGAAACGCCGGTGATCTTCGGCCGCGCCGCCGGCCGGCCGGATGAGCGTATGCTGGTCATGCCGATCGGCGAGGCGGAGGCCGAGCGCGCCGACATGGCGACCTGCGTGGTCATCGGCTCGCCGGAAACGCGGGTCATTTCCCGCCCGGACCTGCCGGACCTCGTCTATACGCCGCGGTTCCTGAAGGATGCCAGCAGATGATCGGCGAGCCGCAGCGCGTCCTCGACCGTCTCGGCCCGGTTGCCGTCGCCGACCGCGGCCCGATCGACGAGCACGACGGGAAGGCCGAGAATGCGCGCGGCGACGATCTTGCCATGGGTAGCGTCGCCGCCGGAATTCTTGCTGACGATCACGTCGATGCGGTGGTCGCGCAGAAGCGCGACCTCCGCCTCGACGGCGAAGGGGCCGCGGGCGAGCAGGTATTCGACACGCGGCGCGTCCAGCGGCGGATCGACCGGATCGACGCTGCGCACGAGGTAGTGGTGCTGCGGCGCGGTATCGAAGGTTTTGGCCTCCTGCCGGCCGATCGCCAGCAGCACGCGGCGGGGTTCGTCGCCCAAGGCCGCCACGGCCGCGTCGACCGAGGCGACGCGCGTCCAGCGGTCGCCGTCGGCCTCGTCCCAGCCGAGGCGTTCCAGCCGCAGGAGCGGCACGCCGGTTTCGGCAGTGGCCGTGCGGGCATTGGCGGAAATCTGCCGGGCGAAGGGATGCGTGGCGTCGATCAGGAGGTCGATGGCCTCGTTATCGAGATAGGCTGCAAGCCCCTCCACGCCGCCGAAACCGCCGGTGCGCACGGGCACGGGCTGCGGGGCGGGATCGAGCGTGCGGCCGGCGAGCGACAGCGTGACGACAAGGTCGGGCCTTTCGGCAAGCCGGCTTGCGAGATCGCGGGCCTCGGTCGTGCCGCCCAAGATGAGGATGCGTCGCTTGTCCACGCCTGATCAATCCCTTTCGGCCGCCCCGTGGCTTTCCATCGTCGGGATCGGCGAGGATGGTCTAGCGGGTCTCGGTGACGAGGCCAAGACTGCGATCGGTGCAGCCGAGATCGTCTTCGGCGGTGCGCGGCATCTGGAGCTTGCCGATGCGTCGATCCGCGGGGAGCGGCAGGTCTGGCTCAGCCCGTTCGAGCGTTCCGTCGAGGCGGTGCTTGCCGCGCGCGGCCGGCCCGTCGTGGTGCTCGCCTCCGGCGATCCCTTTTTCTACGGCGTCGGCGTCACGTTGTCCCGGCGCATTGCGCGGGCGGAGATGCGCGTCTTCCCGGCGCCGTCGGCCTTCAGCCTTGCGGCATCGCGTCTGGGCTGGGCCTTGCAGGACACGGTCTGCGTCTCGCTGCATGGCCGGCCGATCGATCTCATTCGCCCGCATCTGCATCCCGGTAGCCGGATTCTGGCGCTGACCTCGGACAGCGACGGGCCGGCGGCGCTGGCGGCCCTGC
This sequence comes from Shinella sp. GW821-FHT10F02, assembly GCF_058809275.1. Lineage (NCBI taxonomy): Bacteria > Pseudomonadati > Pseudomonadota > Alphaproteobacteria > Hyphomicrobiales > Rhizobiaceae > Shinella > Shinella sp. GW821-FHT10F02. Next base: position 183,044 of record NZ_JBXASL010000005.1, read on the forward strand.
TGGCGGAAAGTGGCTTTGGCGGCTCGACGCTCACCGTTCTCGAAGCGCTCGGTGGTGTGCGGGAGCGGGTGAGCAGCCATCGGGCGGACCGGTTTGCGCTCGTGGATGCGGACATGCTGAACGTCTGTGCGGTGGAGGTCGCGGCCGGGGCTGACGCGCGGGTGCTGGCCTTTACGCCGGGGCTCGACGACGGGCTTTTCGAGCATGACGGCCAGATCACCAAGCATGAGGTGCGGGCGTTGACGCTCTCCGCCCTTGCGCCAAGGCGCGGCGAACTGCTGTGGGATATCGGTGCTGGTTCGGGTTCGATCAGCATCGAATGGATGCTGGCCGATCCGTCGCTCAGCGCCATCGCGATCGAGGGCCATGCCGAGCGTGCCGCCCGTATCCGTCGGAATGCGCGGAATTTTGGCGTGCCGGGCTTCTCGGTCGTCGAGGGCGTGGCGCCGGAGGCGCTTGCCGGGCTTGTGGCGCCGGATGCCATCTTCATCGGTGGTGGCGGCAGCGAGGCGGGAGTGATGGAGGCGGCGCTGGTTGGGCTGAAACCGGGCGGGCGGCTTGTCGCCAATGCGGTGACGACGGAGATGGAGGCGGTGCTTCTTGCGCATCACGCGCGGCTCGGCGGGTCGTTGATCCGCATCGATATCGCGCGGGCATCGCCCGTAGGAACCATGACGGGCTGGCGGCCGGCCATGCCGGTGACGCAATGGCGCTGGGTAAAGCCGGCTAAACATATCGAGGGTACAGAATGACCGTCCATTTCATCGGCGCCGGACCGGGTGCCGCCGATCTCATCACCATGCGCGGGCGTGACCTCATCGGCAAATGCCCGGTCTGCCTCTATGCCGGCTCGATCGTCTCGCCGGAGCTCCTGCAATATTGCCCGCCCGGTGCGCGCATCGTCGATACGGCGCCGCTCTCGCTCGACGAGATCGAGGCGGAGTTTTTGCGGGCGGCGGAAGCGGGGGAGGATGTGGCGCGGCTGCATTCCGGCGATCTGTCCGTCTGGAGCGCCGTTGCCGAGCAGATCCGCCGGCTGGAAAAGCATGGGCTGACTTATACGATGACGCCGGGCGTGCCGTCCTTTGCGGCGGCGGCGGCGGCGCTTGGCCGGGAACTCACCATTCCCGCGGTGGCGCAGAGCCTGGTGCTTACCCGCGTTTCCGGCCGCGCCTCGCCCATGCCGAACCGCGAGACGCTGGAAAATTTCGGCGCGACGGGGGCAACGCTTGCCATTCATCTCGCGATCCATGCGCTGGACAAGGTGGTCGAGGACCTGGCGCCGCTTTACGGCGCCGATTGCCCGGTGGCGATCGTCGTCAAGGCCTCCTGGCCGGACGAGCGCGTGGTGCGCGGCACGCTCTCCGACATCGCGGCAAAGGTTGCCGAGGAGCCGATCGAGCGCACGGCGCTGATCTTCGTCGGCCGCACGCTTGCGGCAGAGGATTTTCGCGAGAGTTCGCTCTACGACCCCGCCTACCAGCGCCGTTTCCGCGGCCGCGGCGAGTGATTATTCGGCGGCGGCCATCGACGGTGCGGGCACGTAGTTGAGCACCGGGCCGAGCCAGCGTTCGACCTCCATCACGGACATGCCCTTGCGCCGCGCATAATCCTCCACCTGGTCGCGCTCCACCTTGGCGACGCCGAAATAGTAGCTTTCCGGTGACGCGATATAGAGGCCGGAGACGGAGGAGCCGGGCCACATGGCAAAACTTTCGGTGAGCGTCACGCCGATCTCCTTCTCCGCATCGAGCAGGTGGAAGAGCGCCGTCTTTTCCGTGTGGTCGGGCTGGGCGGGGTATCCGGGTGCGGGGCGGATGCCGGCATAGGGCTCGCCGATCAGGTCTGTCGGCGCAAAGGTTTCGTCCGGCGCGTAACCCCAGAGTTCCTTGCGCACGACTTCGTGCATGCGCTCGGCGAAGGCTTCGGCGAAACGGTCGGCGAGCGCTTTGACGAGGATCGAGTTGTAGTCGTCGTTCGCGCGCTCGAAGCGTTCGGCGATGGCGATCTCGCCGATGCCGGCGGTGACGACGAAGCCGCCGAGATAATCCTGTTTGCCGCTGTCCACCGGGGCGACGAAGTCTGAAAGGGCGACATTCGGGCGGCCGTCGCGCTTGGAAAGCTGCTGGCGCAGCGTGAAGAAAGTGGCGAGCTCCCTGTTGCGCGCCTCGTCGGTGAAGAGGCGGATGTCGTCGCCGACGGTGCCGGCCGGCCAGAAGCCGATGACGGCTTTCGGCGTGAACCATTTTTCGGCGATGATCTTTTCCAGCATGGCCTGCGCATCGGCGAAGAGCTGGCGGGCCGCCGGCCCCTGCTTTTCGTCGTCGAGGATTTTCGGATAGACGCCCTTCAGCTCCCAGGTCTGGAAGAAGGGGGTCCAGTCGATATAGCGGGCGAGGTCGGCGAGGTCCCAATCCTGCCAGACGCGGGTGCCGAGGAAGGAGGGCGTCTTCGGCTGGTAGGCGGACCAGTCGGCCTTGAAGGCGTTGTCGCGGGCCTTGGCGATCGGCAGGCGCTGTTTTTCCGCTTCGCTGCGCGCGTGGGCGTCGGCCACCTTGCGGTATTCCGCCTTCAGCGTCTCGACGTAGCCGGGCTTCATCTCGGCCGACAGCAGGCTGCCGACCACGCCGACGGCGCGGCTTGCATCGGTGACATAGACGGTCTGGCCGCGGTCGTAGCGCGGGTGGATCTTGACGGCGGTGTGCACGCGGCTGGTCGTGGCGCCGCCGATCAGGAGGGGGATGTCGAAGCCCTCGCGTTCCATTTCGGTCGCGACATGCACCATTTCGTCGAGCGAGGGGGTGATGAGGCCGGAAAGGCCGATGATGTCGACCTTTTCGGCCTTTGCCGTTTCGAGGATCTTCGTTGCCGGCACCATGACGCCGAGGTCGATGATCTCGTAATTGTTGCAGGCGAGCACGACGCCGACGATGTTCTTGCCGATATCGTGCACGTCGCCCTTGACGGTCGCCATCAGGATCTTGCCCGCACTCTGGCGTTCGCCACTGCCGCCGTTCGCGAGCTTTTCGGCCTCCATGTAGGGCAGCAGCACGGCGACGGCCTGTTTCATCACGCGGGCGGATTTCACCACCTGCGGCAGGAACATTTTTCCCGCGCCAAAAAGGTCGCCGACGACGTTCATGCCGGCCATCAGCGGGCCTTCGATGACGTGCAGCGGGCGCTCGGCGTTCTGGCGGGCTTCTTCCGTGTCGGCCTCGACGAATTCGGTGATGCCGTTGACCAGCGCGTGTTCGAGCCGCTTTTCGACGGCCCAGTCGCGCCAGGCGAGGTCACGCTCCTTGGCCTCCTTGCCGGCCGCTCCCTTGAAGCGCTCGGCGATTTCCAGCAGGCGTTCGGTGGCGGTGCCGCCGCCCTTGGGCGCGCGGTTCAGCACCACGTCCTCGCAGGCCTCGCGCAGGTCCGGTTCGATCGTATCGTAGACGGCGAGCTGGCCGGCATTGACGATGCCCATGTCCATGCCCGCCTGGATGGCGTGGTAGAGGAAGACGGCGTGCATGGCTTCGCGCACCGGCTCGTTGCCGCGGAAGGAGAAGGAGAGGTTGGAGACGCCGCCGGAAATGTGGACATGCGGCAGGGTGGAGGTGATTTCACCGGTCGCCTCGATGAAGTCGACGCCGTAATTGTCGTGTTCCTCGATGCCGGTCGCGACCGCAAAGATGTTCGGGTCGAAGACGATGTCTTCCGGTGCGAGGCCGGCGACTTCGGTGAGGAGCTTGTAGGCGCGGGTGCAGATGTCCACCTTGCGCGCCTTCGTGTCGGCCTGGCCGGTCTCGTCGAAGGCCATGACGACGACGGCGGCGCCGTAGGCGCGCACGAGCTTGGCGTGGTGCAGGAAGGCCTCTTCGCCTTCCTTCAGCGAGATCGAGTTGACCAGCGGCTTGCCCTGCACGCATTTCAGGCCGGCCTCGATCACCTCCCATTTCGATGAGTCGATCATCAGGGGAACGCGGGCGATATCCGGCTCGGCGGCGATCAGGTTGACATATTCCGTCATGGCCCGGGCGGAATCGATCAGGCCCTCGTCCATGTTGATGTCGATGATCTGCGCGCCGTTCGCCACCTGGTCGCGGGCGACGTCGAGGGCGGCGGCGTAGTCGCCGGCGGTGATCAGCTTGCGGAATTTCGCCGAGCCCGTGACGTTGGTGCGCTCGCCGACATTCACGAAGGGAATGGCGTCGGTCAGCGTGAAGGGTTCGAGGCCGGAGAGGCGCATGTGGCGCGGGATGTCCGGGATTTCGCGGGGCGCATGGCGCGCGGCGGCCGCGGCGATGGCGCGGATGTGGTCCGGCGTCGAGCCGCAGCAGCCGCCGACGATGTTGACCAAGCCATCGCGCATAAACCCTTCGATCTGGGCGGCCATCTCGTCCGGCGTCTCGTCATACTGGCCAAAGGCGTTCGGCAGGCCGGCATTGGGATAGGCGCAGACGAAGGTTTGCGCGACGGAGGAGATTTCGGCGAGGTGGGCGCGCATGGCGTTGGCGCCGAGCGCGCAGTTGAGGCCGATGGAGAAGGGATCGGCGTGGCGCACCGAGTTCCAGAAGGCCTCCGGCGTCTGGCCGGAGAGCGTGCGGCCGGAAAGGTCGGTGATCGTGCCGGAGATCATCACCGGCAGGTGAATGTCTTTTTCCTCGAAGACTTCGCGGGTGGCGAAGATCGCGGCCTTGGCATTCAGCGTGTCGAAGATCGTCTCGATCAGGATGATATCGGCGCCGCCGTCGATCAGGCCGCGGACCTGCTCGGCATAGGCCGTGCGCAGGTCGTCGAAGGTGACGGCGCGGTAGCCGGGATTGTTGACGTCGGGCGAAATGGAGGCGGTGCGGTTCGTCGGGCCGAGCGCGCCGGCGACGAAGCGGCGGCGGCCGTCCTTTTGCTCGGCGCGCAGGCCGGCGCGGCGCGCAAGGCGCGCGCCGTCGCGGTTCAGTTCATAGACCATGTCCTCCATGCCGTAATCGGCCTGGGCGATGGTGGTGGAGGAGAAGGTGTTGGTTTCGAGGATATCGGCGCCGGCGAGCGCGTAGCGATAGTGGATGTCCTCGATCGCGCCGGGCTGGGTCAGCGTCAGGAGGTCGTTGTTGCCCTGCTGGTGGCAGGCGCAATCGCCGAAACGGTCGCCGCGGAAATCGTCTTCCACCAGCTTCAGCGTCTGGATTTCCGTGCCCATGGCGCCGTCGAGCACCAGGATGCGCTCGCGGGCGGCGGCCTGCAGGGCGGCGAGAACCTCGCTGCCGTCGCGGCGTGGCAGTTCGGGGCCGAACAGGGTGTCCAGGTGCGAATTGGCCATGGCAAAGCCCTCCGGTGTCATCATACTACACCGGAGATCACATAAAGATATCTTTATGTCAATATGTCTTTATGCGTTAAGCCGTCAGTGCACCGCCCCGCGCGCGCCGGCAAGCGAGGCGAACAGCGCCCTCAGGCGCACGATATCGGGATCGATGCCCTCGTAGCGCGCGAGCTTGCGCACTTCCTTCAGCGCTTCGACGGCAAGATCGGCGCCGCGCGGTTGCCAGAGCAGCCAGGAGATGAAGATGGATTCCGGCTTTCCGGTGCCGGAGAGGCCGTGGTCGGTATTGGCAAGCATTGTTTCCCCAATCGGTGAATTGGGGGATGACCGGACGCACGCATGCGGAAGCAGGCGCACCCTTGGGACACCCCGCCCATGGACGTTACAGCTGTCAGGGCAGGTCTCCTGGCTTGCGGGTCGTCGCCCCTGTCTCGCCTTCCCGGTTCAAAAACCAGTGGCATCCTTCGACAGAAACTCGCCGTTCACAGTTGCGGGGGCAGCGCCGGTCTTGATGCTTTTCTTGAGCATCGCACCGGCTTCCCTCTTAGCCTCCGAGCCGTTTCGACTCGGAAGACCCTGACGGCGCCAAGCTGGCGTGGCGGGGCTGCCAAGTCAATGGCGGGATCGGGCTTCGCACGAGGTCCGGAACTTTTCCCCATGTCATGCATTTGGCATCCGCCTGTCCTATGCGCTCGTGCGGCCCCATCCGGGTCGTGCGATTCACCAAAACCACAAATGAGGGTCGATGCTGCGCCATCCGGTCATGTTGACATGTTGCAAGTCTCTGTCCTTGCGGCTAAAAAATGCCGTTTTCATGCACCACGCGGCCAGGATGCCAAGCAGCGTGTCGCCTGAGCCATGTCCATTCCATTCGCGCCATCCGGGCGCCGTATGGTCTCATGGCTGATCGCGGCACCGAGATGAAGCCTGCCCGCAACAAACCGTTCGGCGCAAAGGCCGTTGCCGGATGGTTCCATATGGCCGGATCCAGAATCAGAAACATGCCCCTTCACAATACGCCGCAAGCCCCTTCGCGCGACGCCGACGCCAAGCAGATCGATTATAACGATTCGATCCGCGCCACCTATCTGTCGCTGGAGGAGCTCGCCGATTGCGGTGAAGCACTGGCGCGCGACAAGACCGCGGCGCTGCCCGGCTTCCAGCCCTTCGAATTCCGTGCCCGGCACAAGGAAAACGAGAAGGAGATCTTTCGCGTCTACCAGGCGACGGCCAAGGATGTAGAAGCCGGCGCCCAGATCACGCCCGCCGCAGAATGGCTGCTCGACAACTATTATGTCGTCGAAGAGGCGATCCAGGAGGTCCGGCGCGACTTCCCCCGTCGGTTCTACCGCCAGCTCCCGACCATTCAGATCGAGGGGCAGGTGGTGCCGCGCACGCTGGCGCTCGCCTGGCTCTATGTCGCGCATACCCATAGCGGCGTCTCGCATGAGGGGCTGACGTCCTTCGTGCAGGGCTTCCAGAAGCTCGATGCGCTGAAGATCGGCGAACTCTGGGCCCTGCCCTCCTTCATCCGCTTCGTGCTGCTCGAAAACCTGCGGCGCATATCGAGCCGCGTCGAGCGCTCGCGAAAAATGCGCTTCAAGGCGAACGAAGTGGCCGATGAGCTGATCCGCCTCAACGATCCGGAAAAGTGCATCGCGCATCTCCAGTCGATGGAGAGCTTCGTCGAGGACAACACCTTCGTCATCCAGCTTCTTTATCGCCTGCGCGACGGCCTCCAGGCCTCCGGCGCGGTGATCCAGTGGCTGGAGCGCAAGATCGAAAGCCGCGGCACGGATCTCGAAGAGCTGATCGTCGCGGAGAACAACCGGCTTTCCTCCGGCAACGTGACGATGAGCTCGCTGATCAAGAGCCTGCGGTCGGTCGACGACACGGAATGGCCGGTCTGGTTCGAAAGCGTCAGCCGTCTCGACGAGGCGCTGCGGCAGGGTTCGGACTATAGCGACCTCGATTTCGGCTCGCGCAACAAATACCGCAACACGATCGAGCGTTTTGCCCGCCGCTCCGGCAAGACTGAGCTGGAAGTGACCGAGATCGCGCTGGCCATGACGGCGGAAGACGCCGCGGCCAATGCGGACGATCTCGAATACCAGGCCAATGTCGCCTCCTTCCTCGTCGGCAAGAAGCGCAAGCTGCTCGAAAAGCGCATCGACTACAGCCCCTCGATCGTCCAGCGCGTCGTGCGCTTCGGGCGCCGGCTCGACTGGTTCGCCATTGCCGGGCCGAACATCATCCTGACGCTGCTCGCGATGATCGCGGTCTATTATTTCCTCGATCAGCTCGACATTCCGGACGGCGCCTGGCTGATCATGCTGATCCTCTTCGCGCTGCCGGCCTCCGAAGGGGCGACGGGCCTGTTCAACACGCTCGTCACCTTCTTCGTCACGCCGTCGCGCCTCGTCGGCTATGAATTCAAGGACGGGATTCCGGAGGATGCGCGCACGCTCGTCGTGGTGCCCTGTCTGATTTCCAAGCGCGACCATGTCGATGAGCTGGTGCGCAATCTCGAAGTCCACTATCTCGCCAATCCGCGCGGCGAGATCTATTTCTCGCTGCTCAGCGACTGGGCCGACAGTTCGTCGGAGGAGACTCCCGCCGATCTCGACGTGCTCGACTATGCCAAGCGCGAGATCGCCACCCTTTCGGCGCGTTACGCCTATGACGGCCGCACGCGCTTCTACCTGCTGCACCGCCGCCGGCTGTTCAACCCGTCCGAAGGCTGCTGGATGGGCTGGGAGCGCAAGCGCGGCAAGCTGCACGAGCTGAACCTGCTTCTGCGCGGTGATGGCGACACGACCTTCCTGCCGGGCGCCAACATCGTGCCGGCGGATGTGAAATACGTCATGACGCTCGATTCCGACACGCGCCTGATGCGCGATGCGGTGACGAAGCTCGTCGGCAAGCTGCACCACCCGATCAACCGTCCGGTCATCGACGCGGACAAGGGCGAGGTCACCGCCGGCTACAGCATCTTGCAGCCGCGCGTGACGCCCTCGCTGACGACGGGCAAGGAAGCCTCGACCTTCCAGCGTATCTTCTCCGCCGACCGCGGCATCGACCCCTATGTCTTCACCGTGTCCGACGTCTACCAGGACTTCGTCGGCGAAGGCACCTTCACGGGCAAGGGCCTCTATCACGTCGACGCTTTCGAGGCCTCGGTGAAGGGCCGCATCGAGGAGAACTCGGTGCTCAGCCACGACCTTCTCGAAGGCTCGCTGGCGCGATGCGCGCTGGTGACGGATGTCGAGCTGGTGGAGGACTTCCCGACCCGCTACGGCGTCGAAACCTCGCGCCAGCATCGCTGGGCGCGCGGCGACTGGCAGCTTCTGCCCTATATTTTCGGCCCGTCGAGCGGCATTTCCATGCTCGGCCGCTGGAAGATGTACGATAACCTGCGCCGCAGCCTCATCCCGATCGGCTGGCTCGTCGCCTCCGTCATGGGCTGGTACTATATGGAGCCGCGCCAGGCGCTGATCTGGCAGCTCGTGCTGATCTTCCTGCTCTTCGTCGCCCCGACGCTGTCGCTGATCTCCGGCGTCATGCCGCGCCGCAACGACATCGTCGCGCGCGCCCATGTGCACCGCGTCTTCTCCGATATCCGCGCCGCCAATGCGCAGGTGGCGCTGCGCATCGCCTTCATCGCCCATTCGGCGGCGCTGATGGCGGATGCGATCGTGCGCTCGCTCTATCGCACCATGGTCAGCCGCAAGCTGATGCTGGAATGGCGCACGGCCGCGCAGGCCGACAGTGCTGCGCGCGGCGGCATCCTCGCCCATTACAAGTCGATGTGGCAGGCGCCGGCGCTGGCGGTGCTGTCCGTGGCGCTCGCCATGATCTCGGATACCGGGCTTCCCTATATCGGCATTCCCTTCGCGCTCGTCTGGGCGCTCTCGCCGATGATCGCCTGGTATGTCAGCCAGACGGCGGAGACCGAGGACCAGCTCGTCGTCTCCGACTATGTGGCGAGCGAACTGCGCAAGATCGCGCGGCGCACCTGGCGCTATTTCGAGGAATTCGTCACCGCCGAGCAGCACTACCTGCCGCCGGACAATTTCCAGGAAACGCCGCAGCCGGTGCTCGCCGAGCGCACCTCGCCGACCAATGTCGGCGTCTACCTGCTCTCGGTCATCTCAGCGCGCGATTTCGGCTGGATCTCGTTCGAGGAGACGGTGCGCCGTCTCGAACAGACGATCGCCACCATCGACGGCATGCCGAAATATCGCGGCCACCTCTACAACTGGTATCGCACCAACACGCTGGAAACGCTGGGGCCGCGTTACGTCTCGGCGGTCGACAGCGGCAACCTTGCCGGCCACCTCATCGCCATCTCCTCCATGTGCCGCGAATGGGCGGAAGCGCCGTCGGCGCATCTGCAGGGCAGCCTGGACGGCATCGGCGACGTCGCCTCGATCCTTTCCGAAACGCTGGCGCAACTGCCGGACGACCGCAAGACCGTGCGGCCGCTGCGCCGTCTCATCGAGGAGCGGATCGCCGGCTTCCAGAATGCGCTCGCCGCCGTCAAGCGCGAGCACGAATTCGCCTCCATCCGCGTCATCAACCTCTCGGTGCTGGCGCGCGACGTCAACAAGCTGATCGTCAACCTCGACCACGAGATCAAGTCGGCCGAGAGCGGCGAGCTCGTCAAATGGACAGGCGCGCTGGTTGCGACCTGCGAGGCGCATATTGCCGATAGCGTCTTCGACCTCGGCAGCATCGAGCCGCTGCGCGACCGCCTGGTCGTGCTGCGCGACCGTTCGCGCGACATCGCCTTCTCGATGGATTTCGGCTTCCTGTTCCGGCCGGAGCGCCGTCTTTTGTCGATCGGCTACCGCGTCGAGACCAACGAGCTCGACGAGGCCTGCTACGACCTGCTCGCCTCGGAAGCGCGCCTGACCAGCCTCTTCGCCATCGCCAAGGGGGATCTGCCCACCGAGCACTGGTACAAGCTCGGCCGCCCGGTCGTACCGGTCGGCTCGCGCGGTGCGCTGGTCTCCTGGTCCGGCTCGATGTTCGAATATCTGATGCCGCCGCTCGTCATGCAGGAGCGCCAGGGCGGTATCCTGAACCAGACGAACAATCTCGTCGTGGTGGAGCAGATGAACCATGGCCGCCGGCTCGGCACGCCCTGGGGCATTTCGGAAGCGGCCTTCAATGCCCGCGACCATGAGCTGACCTACCAGTACACCAATTTCGGCGTGCCGACGCTCGGCCTGAAGCGCGGCCTTGGCCAGAATGCGGTGATCGCGCCCTATGCCTCGCTGCTCGCGGCGCAATATGCGCCGAAGGAGGCGCTCGACAACCTCGAACGTCTGCGCAAGCTCGGTGCCCTCGGCGTCTACGGATTCCACGATGCGGTCGACTTCACGCCAACCCGCGTGCCGGAGGGCAAGACCTGCGCCGTCGTGCGCAACTACATGGCGCACCATCATGGCATGTCGATCGCCGCGGTCGCCAATGTCGTCTTCAACGGCGCGCTGCGCGAACGCTTCCACGCCGACCCCGTCATCGAGGCGGCGGAACTGCTGCTCCAGGAAAAGGCGCCGCGCGACATTCCGGTCATCAACGCCAAGCGCGAGCCGGAAACCGTCGGCAGCACACAGGCCGACCTGCTGCGCCCGGAAATCCGCATCATCAAGGAGCCGTTCAACAAGGAACGCGAGACCGTCTTCCTGTCGAACGGCCACTATGCGGTGATGCTGACGGCGACCGGTGCCGGCTATTCGCGCTGGAACGGCCAATCCGTCACGCGCTGGAAGCCCGATCCGACGGAAGATCGCTGGGGCTCCTTCCTGTTCCTGCGCGATACCGCGACGAACGAGTGGTGGTCCGCGACCGCCGAGCCGAAGCGCATCGATGGCGAGGTGACGAAGACCCAGTTCGGCGACGACAAGGCGGAGTTCATCAAGACCGTCGGCACGCTGACGAGCGAGGTCGAATGCATCGTCGCCACCGAGCACGATGCCGAAGGCCGCCGCCTGACGCTGCTCAACACCGGCACCGAGGACCGCTTCATCGAGGTGACCTCCTATATGGAGCCCGTCATCTCGACGGATGACGCCGACAGCGCCCATCCGATGTTCTCGAAAATGTTCATCAAGACGGAAATCGGCAAGCGCGGCGACGTGATCCGCGCCGAGCGCCAGAAGCGCAACCCGAACGAACCGGACATGGTGATCGCCCATCTCATCGTGGACAATGCCGGCCCGTCGCGCCGCACCGAGATCGAGACCGACCGCCGCCGCTTCATCGGCCGCGGCCGCTCGCTGACGACGGCCGCCGCTTTTGACGCCGGCGCGCAGCTTTCCGGCACGGACGGCTTCACGCTCGATCCGGTCATGGCGCTACGCCGCGTCGTGCGCGTGCCGGCAGGCAAGAAGGTCAAGGTCATCTTCTGGACCATCGCGGCGCCCAGCCGCGCCGAAGCGGACACCGCGATCGACCGTTACCGCCATCCGGACGTGTTCAACCACGAAATGATCCATGCGTGGACGCGCTCGCAGGTCCACATGCGTCATGTCGGCGTGACCTCGCAGGAGGCCGCAAGCTTCCAGATGCTCGGCCGCTACCTGATCTATCCGGACATGCATCTGCGTGCCGATACCGGCACGATCCAGACAGGGCTTACCGCCCAGTCGGCGCTCTGGCCGCTGGCGATCTCGGGCGACTTCCCGATCTTCGTTTTGCGCATCAACGACGATATCGACCTCGATGTCGCCCGCGAGGCGTTGCGCGCGCAGGAATATCTGCGCCACCGCGGTGTGACCGCCGACCTGGTGATCCTCAACGAACGCGCCTCCTCCTATGCGCAGGACATGCAGCACGCGCTCGACCAGATGTGCGAGAACCTGCGCATGCGCGGGCAGTCCGATGGCGTGCGCCAGCATATCTTCGCCGTGCGCCGCGACCTGATGGAGGTCTCCACCTGGCAGGCGCTGCTTGCCACGGCGCGCGCCGTCTTCCATGCCCGCAACGGCTCCCTCTCGGACCAGATTGCCCGCACGGTCGCGCTGTTCTCCACGCCGCGCGGCGACGAGGAGACCAAGGCCGATCCGACCTTGCCTAAGCCTGCCGCACCATCGGCCGGCGAGCCGGTGACGATCGACGGCGAGGGCCTGACCTTCTGGAACGGTTTTGGCGGTTTCAACGGCGAGCGCCGGGAATATGCCATGCGGCTGCGCGGCGGCGAAGCGACGCCGCAGCCGTGGATCAACGTCATCTCCAACCAGCATTTCGGCTTCCACGTCTCGGGCGAGGGCGCCGGCTTCACCTGGAGCCGCAATTCGCGCGATTTCCAGCTGACGGCCTGGACCAACGACCCGGTGATCAACCGCCCGGGCGAGGCCTTCTACGTGCGCGATCGCGATCGCGGCACGGTGATGACGCCGTTCGCTGCGCTGTCGCGCAAGCCGACGGTGAAGTTCGAGACCTGGCATGGCCTCGGCTACAGCGCCTTCCGCAGCTGGGAGGACGGCATCGAGCTCGATCTCGTGCAGACGGTCGACGCCGAGGAGCCGGTCAAATATTCGCGTCTCGTCGTGAAAAACACCGGCGAGACCGAGCGCAGCCTGACGGTCTACGGCTATGTCGAATGGGTGATGGGCAACAATACGGCAAAGACCGCGCCCTTCGTGCTGACCAGCCATGACGAGGAGGGCGGCGCGCTCTTTGCGACCAACCCGTACAGCTTCGATTTCGCCGGCCGGACCAGCTTCTTCGCCGTCGATGCGCCGCTTGCAGGCTTTACCGCCAAGCGCCGCGAGTTCATCGGCCGTGGCGGCGATATCGTGCTGCCGGGGGCGGTGGTGAGCGGACAGGCGCTCTCCGGCTCCGCCGACGGCATCGGCGATCCCTGCGCGGCGCTCGCCGTCGACATCACGCTGAAGCCGGGCGAGAAGCGCGAACTGATCTTCGTGCTCGGCGACACCGAGGACGCGGACAGTGCGCGAACGCTTGCGGAAAAGAGCCGGACGGCCGATTTCAACACGGTCATGAAGGCGGTTCGCGGCTATTGGGACGATTTTACCGGCACGCTGCAGGTCAAGACGCCGGATGCCGCCCTCGACCGGATGGTCAACGACTGGCTGCCCTACCAGGCGCTCGGTTGCCGTATCCTGGCGCGCACCGCCTTCTACCAGGCAAGCGGCGCCTATGGTTTCCGCGACCAGTTGCAGGACACGCTGGCCTTCATCCTGCACCGTCCGGAACTTGCCCGTGGGCAGATCCTCAACGCCGCCGCCCGCCAGTTCGTCGAAGGCGACGTGCAGCATTGGTGGCTGCCGGACAGCGGCGCCGGCGTGCGCACCGCCATCTCCGACGACGTTGTGTGGCTGGCCCATGCGGTGGAATATTATTGCCGGGTGACCGGGGATAATACGGTGCTCGACGAAAGGCTTGCCTTCATCGAAGGCCAGCCGCTCGCCGAAGGGCAGCACGATGCCTTCTTCAAGCCGGGCCGCTCGGCGGAAGAGGCACCGCTCTACGACCATTGCGCCCGCGCGCTTGATCTCGCGCTTCAGCGTACCGGTGAGAACGGCCTGCCGCTGATGCTCGGCGGCGACTGGAACGACGGCATGAACCGGGTCGGCGAAGCCGGTCGCGGCACAAGCGTCTGGCTCGGCTGGTTCCTGGCCGGCACGCTGCGCGGCTTCATCCCGATCGCACGCACGCGTGGCGATCACGGCCGTGCCGATCTTTGGGAAGGCCATCTCGGCCGCCTGCGGCAGGCGCTGGAAACGGTCGGCTGGGATGGCGCCTATTATCGCCGCGGCTATTTCGACGACGGCACGCCGCTCGGCTCGGCCGGAAATGCCGAATGCCGCATCGATTCCATCGCGCAGAGCTGGAGCGTGCTTTCCGGCGAGGGCGATGCGGAGCGCGCGCGCCAGGCGATGGATGCGGTCATGGCCGAACTCGTCGACCGGGAAAACGGCATCATCCGCCTGTTCACCCCGCCCTTCATCGAGACCCCGCAGGACCCCGGCTATATCAAGGCCTATCCGCCGGGCGTGCGGGAAAACGGCGGGCAATATACCCATGCCGCGACCTGGGTCGTGCTGGCGCTGGCCCGCCAGGGCCGGTCCGAGGACGCCTGGACCTGCTTCAACCTCCTGAACCCCGTCAACCACGCGAAGAACCCGGACGCGGCCGAGCTCTACCGCGTCGAGCCCTATGTCGTCGCAGCCGACGTCTATGGCGAAGGCGAGCGGACGGGGCGTGGCGGCTGGACCTGGTATACGGGCTCGGCCGGCTGGCTCTACCGGGCCGCCGTCGAGGGCATTCTCGGCATCCGCCGGGAAGGTGGCCGTCTCTTCATCGAGCCGGTGCTGCCCGCAGCCTGGAACGGCTACGAGGCGACGCTTGTTCTCGATGGCCGCACGCTGGAAATCCGCGTCGAGCGTGGCGGCGACGGTGGATGGCAAGCAAGTGTGAACGGAACTGTCATCAAATCTTCAAACGAGGGTTATTTGGTCTGATCCACCCCCATCGTGGACCAGAGCAGACATGACTGACAGACATGGACCGGGGGGCGCAGTGCCGCAGACACGCGACACGCGCCTCGACGTCTTCCGGGCGCTTGCCCTCCTGACGATCTTCGTCAACCACGTTCCCGGCCAGTACCTGGAACACCTGACGCACAAGAATTTCGGCTTTTCCGATTCGGCGGAAGCCTTCGTGCTGATTTCCGGCATGTCGGTCGGGCTTGCCTATGGCGGGCGTTTTGCCGTCGGCGAGCGGCTGGCGGTGACCCTTCGCATCCTGCGCCGCGCGCTGACGCTCTATGTCGCGCATATCATGACGAGTGTCATCACCTTCGCGATCTTCGCCGGCGGCGCGCTGTGGTTCTCGCGGCCGGACCTCTTGTCGGAAATCAACCTGCGCGCCGTCGTCGACCGCACGGAACAGGGCGTCGTCAGCATGGTGCTGCTCGGCCACCAGTTCGGCTACAACAACATCCTCTCCATGTATGCCATGCTGTTCCTGATGCTGCCGGGCTTCCTGTGGCTCTACCAGCGCAGCGTACGCCTGCTGATCGCCGTCTCGGGCACGATCTGGCTTTGCGCCGGGATCTGGCGGATCGCGCCGTCGAATTTTCTCGACGACGGCTACTGGTTCCTCAACCCGCTGTCCTGGCAGTTCCTCTTTGTCATCGGCTTCGTCGGCGTGCTGCGCGCCAGGGGCAAGGGGTTTTCGCGCAATCCCGTGCTGCTGGCGCTCTCGGCCACCTATCTCGTGGTCTCGATGCTGTGGGTCGTGCTCGCCTGGTGGAACATCGATTTTTCCTACGGCCTGCCGGCGGTGCTGACCGGCTTCGACAAGACGTTCCTGTCGACGACGCGGCTGCTGCATGTGCTGGCCGGCGCCTATCTGGTGGCGACGATCCCGGTTCTGTCGAACTGGGCGGCACTGCCGATCAGCCATCCGCTGGTGGCGGTCGGACGGCATTCGCTGGCGGTCTTCATCTTCGGCACCATCCTCGCCATGGCGGGGCAGGTGCTGATGTTCGTGACCGGAAAGAACCCGATCCTCGGCACGCTCTATACGCTTGCCGGCATCGCGCTGCACTTCGCCTATGCGCGCTACCTCGACTGGCAGGCTTCCATCACCGGCCCCAACGCAAAACGGCAGGGCATGCGTGCCCTGCCGGTTGAAGGGGGCGATGCCCCGAAGTGATGACGTCGATCAGGCGGCGGTGTGGCTCTTGCGCACGTCGTCGTCCGTCAGGATGCCGCTTGCCCGGAGCAGGGCTGCGAAGCGGCCGTTGCTCTGGCTGAGATCGTTGAACGTGCCCATCTCGGCGATCTGGCCGTGATCCATGAAGACGACGAGGTCGGCCTCGCGCACCGTCGACAGGCGGTGGGCGATGATGAACGTCGTGCGGTTGCGGCGAAGCTGGTCGATCGCCGACTTCACACGGGCCTCCGTCTCCACGTCGAGCGCGCTGGTCGCCTCGTCGAGCACGAGGATCGGCGCGTTCTTGAGGATCGCGCGGGCAATCGCGATGCGCTGGCGCTCGCCGCCGGACAAGCGGTTGCCGCGCTCGCCGACATGGGTCTCGTAGCCGCTCTGGCGCGAGGTGATGAAGTCGTTCGCCGCTGCCGCTTCCGCAGCCGCCTCGATTTCCTCCTGCGTCGCGCCCTCGCGGCCGAGACGGATATTGTCGGAGATCGAGCGGTTGAGCAGGCCCGCATCCTGGAACACGGTGGCGATCGACCGGCGCAGCGACTTGCGCGTCACCGTGCCGATATCGACGCCGTCGATGAGGATCTGGCCGGAACGCGGCTCGTAGACGCGCTGCAGCAGGTTGACCAGCGTGGTCTTGCCGGCACCCGTCGGACCGACGATGGCGACGGTCTGGCCGGCCTCGACGGTGAAGGAGACATCGCGCACGCCCTGGGTGGCATTGGCGAAGTCGAAGCAGACATTGCGGTATTCGACCCGGCCCTTGACGTCGCCAAGTTCGCCGGCCGTCGACGGCTCTTCGCGGTCCTTGACGGCATCTTCCAGCGTGAAGAAGTCCTCAAGCTTGGCGCGTGCCTCGAAGATTTGCGTGGCAAAGGCTTTCATCTGGTCCAGGCGGCCGATGAGCAGGCCGGCAAAACCGATGAAGGCGATGACGTCGCCGACGCGGATTTCGCCGCGCTGCACCAGCACCGTGCCGATGACGAGGATGGTCATCATGGAGATGGTCGAGGCGATGCGGTTGAGCGCGCTGGCGATCGCCCACCAGTCGAGCACCGGGAACTGCGCATTGATCAGCCGTTCGGCAAAGCGCTTCAGCTCTCGCGTCTCGGCCTCGATGCGGTTGTAGCTGTGCACGACCGAAACGTTGCTGATGGAGTCCGACACATGGGAGAAGACGGTGTGGTAGTGGTTCTCCACCGAGGCCTGGCCCTCGCGGGTGCGGTTCATCACAACCTTGCCGATGATGACATAGAGCACGCCGAGCACGACCAGCACCAGCGACAGGCGATAATCCATCACGAAGGCGGTGGGGATGAGCAGCACGAGCGCGATGGCGGTGGCGAGGTGCGTGCGCATGAATTCGAGCCAGAGGCCGAACAGCGTTTCGCAGGCGCGCAGCAGCGTGTGCAGGGCGTTGGAGGTACCGCGCTGGCTGTGCCAGGAGAGCGGCATGGAGATGATGCGGCCGAAGGCTTCCGTCAGGAGGCTCGCGCGCCGGCCATGGGCCAGGCGGTCCGCCTCGCGGGCGACGAGCACATAGGCGAAGGTGTTGAACAGGCCGAAGCCCGCCCACATCAGGAGCATCGGCGTTACGTCGCCCTTGGAGGAAATGGCGTCGATGATGCGACCGAAGAGGATCGGCTCGGCAATGGTTATGACCGCGAGCACGATATTGGCGACAACCACCGAACCCACACGAATCTTGTAGACCCCCAGATAACTGAGAGCTCTTGCATAGACCTGAAACAAAGACACGGAATAAGGCCTTTCCGGCGATACCTGTTGTGCGGTGCAGCGAAAGCACCCGTTTTCTTTGCAGTGCGCTGTTAATCAGCGGAAGGGGCAAAAGTTCGTGAACGGCGTGCAAATTTCATGACTCACATGAAATGTTGCGTGATTTTCAGTTTTGCGCGTCACGACGTCCCTTAGCCGATTGATTTTCATCATGCGATCCTGCCAATTGTATGCGGGGCAACATGAATGGGACATGACTGGTCAAAAGAGGGCCAGCTTCATTTCTTCTGGATATGGAATGGGCGCATAAAGTGCAGGGCATATGAAAATCAACCTGCTGGTACAGTTTCTTGCGCTGATCGACGAATTGCGGGGCCGGGAGGAGACGACGGCCGAGTTCGAACGTCTGCTGTCGCATTACGGCTTCGACTATTACGGTCTCATCCAGGCGCCGAAGCCGGTGGAAAGCCCGTCGAGCCTGCTGCTCGCCGGCCGCTGGCCCAAGGGCTGGCCGGAAACCTATCTGCGCAAGCGCTACATGCAGGTCGATCCGACCGTGCGTTACCTCGGCCATGCGCAGGCGGGGTTTCGCTGGAGGGATACGCTCGGCGCCTTCCGCCTCAGCCCGCATCGCAAGCGCATGGAGCGCATGATGGTGGATGCACGCCAGAACGGGCTGGAGGACGGCTACATGTTCCCGGTGCACGGCCGGCGCGGCCTGCTCGGCAGCCTCAGCCTCGGCGGCAGGCCGGTCGAACTGGAAAGCGTCGAGATCGGGCTTTTCGACAGCATCGCCCGGCAACTCTACTGGAAACTGCTGCTGGCGGCCGATCCGGAAGCGGCGGCGCGGCTTTCCGCCGTCGTCGACGTGGAACTGACGCGGCGCGAAATGGAAGCGCTGAGCCTGCTTGCCGAGGGCATGACCTCGCATGACATCGGCCGCGTGCTCGGCATTTCCAGCCACACGGTCGACTGGTACATGAACGGCATCCAGGAGAAGCTCGGTGCGCGCAACCGGCACCACGCGGTCGCCATCGCCTTCCGGCTCGGGCTCGTTTCCTGAGCCTTCACGGCGCAATTCTTTTGCCGGATGACGACTCCAAAATTGAACTTTGAAAATAACCCGCTAATAATTCTCTTCGCGGGTGCAGCAATTCCCGTTTTCAAGTCATGAGGAGTCCGACTTGCCCATTTCCAAGATCCTTGTCGCCAACCGGTCCGAAATCGCCATTCGCGTGTTCCGCGCAGCCAACGAGCTCGGCATAAAAACGGTGGCGATCTGGGCGGAAGAGGACAAATTGGCACTGCACCGCTTCAAGGCGGACGAAAGCTACCAGATCGGCCGCGGCTCGCATCTTTCCCGTGACCTCGGGCCGATCGAGAGTTACCTGTCGATCGAAGAGGTGATCCGCGTCGCCAAGCTTTCCGGCGCCGACGCCATCCATCCGGGCTACGGCCTGTTGTCGGAAAGCCCGGAATTCGTCGATGCCTGTGACGCCGCCGGCATCATCTTCATCGGACCGCGGCCCGATACGATGCGCCAGCTCGGCAACAAGGTAGCCGCGCGCAACCTTGCGATTTCCGTCGGCGTGCCCGTCGTGCCGGCGACCGATCCGCTGCCGGACGATGCCGACGAAATCCATCGCCTTGCCGAAAGCATCGGCTATCCCGTCATGCTGAAGGCCTCGTGGGGCGGCGGCGGGCGCGGCATGCGTGCCATCCGCGACCCGAAAGACCTGCTGCGCGAGGTGACGGAAGCCAAGCGCGAGGCGAAGGCCGCCTTCGGCAAGGACGAGGTCTATCTCGAAAAGCTCGTCGAGCGCGCCCGCCACGTCGAAAGCCAGGTGCTGGGTGACACGCACGGCAATGTCGTGCATCTCTTCGAGCGCGACTGCTCCATCCAGCGGCGTAACCAGAAGGTCGTCGAGCGCGCACCGGCACCCTACCTCAACGAGGCGCAGCGCAAGGAGCTTGCCGATTATTCGCTGAAGATCGCGCGCGCGACGAACTACATCGGCGCCGGTACGGTCGAGTACCTGATGGATGCCGATACCGGCAAATTCTACTTCATCGAGGTCAATCCGCGCATCCAGGTCGAGCACACCGTCACGGAAGTCGTGACCGGCATCGACATCGTGAAAGCGCAGATCCACATCCTCGACGGCGAGGCGATCGGCACGCCGGAATCGGGCGTGCCGGCGCAGGAAGACATCCGCCTCAACGGCCACGCCCTCCAGTGCCGCATCACCACGGAAGACCCGGAACAGAACTTCATTCCCGACTATGGCCGCATCACGGGCTATCGCTCGGCCTCGGGCTTCGGCATTCGCCTCGATGGCGGCACGGCCTATCCGGGCGCGGTCATCACCCGCTTCTACGATCCGCTGCTCGTGAAGGTCACGGCCTGGGCGCCGAACCCGGTGGAAGCGATCACCCGTATGGACCGCGCGCTGCGCGAATTCCGCATCCGCGGCGTCGCGACGAACCTGACCTTCCTTGAAGCGATCATCAGCCACGAGCAATTCCGCAACAACACCTACACGACCCGCTTCATCGACACGACGCCGGAGCTGTTCCAGCAGGTGAAGCGCCAGGACCGCGCGACGAAGCTGCTCACCTACCTCGCCGACGTCACGGTCAACGGCCATCCGGAGGCGAAGGGCCGGCCGAAGCCGCCGGCGGATGTCGCCAAGCCCGTCGTGCCCTTCATCGAAGGCACGATCCAGGCCGGCACCAAGCAGAAGCTCGACGAACTCGGCCCGAAGAAATTCGCCGAATGGGTGCGCGGTGAAACGCGCGTCTTGATGACGGACACGACGATGCGTGACGGCCACCAGTCGCTGCTCGCCACCCGCATGCGCACGCATGACATCGCCCGTGTCGCCGGCACCTATGCCCGCGCGCTGCCGCAGCTCTTCTCGCTGGAATGCTGGGGCGGGGCGACCTTCGACGTCTCCATGCGCTTCCTGACGGAAGACCCGTGGGACCGTCTCGCCCGTGTGCGCGAAGGCGCGCCGAACCTGCTGCTTCAGATGCTGCTGCGCGGCGCCAACGGCGTCGGCTACAAGAACTATCCCGACAATGTCGTGAAATACTTCGTGCGCCAGGCGGCCAAGGGCGGCATCGACGTGTTCCGCGTGTTCGACTGCCTGAACTGGGTCGACAACATGCGCGTCTCGATGGAGGCGGTGGCGGAAGAGAACCGGATCTGCGAGGCGGCGATCTGCTATACCGGCGACCTGCTGAATTCAGCCCGCCCGAAATACGACCTCAAATATTACACCGCGCTCGCCGCCGACCTCGAAAAGGCCGGCGCGCATATGATCGCGCTGAAGGACATGGCGGGTCTGTTGAAGCCGGCGGCGGCGCGCGTGCTGTTCAAGGCGCTGCGCGAATCCACCGACCTGCCGATCCATTTCCACACGCATGATACGTCGGGCATTGCGGCTGCGACCGTGCTTGCCGCCGTCGAATCCGGCGTCGACGTGGTGGATGCGGCGATGGATGCGCTCTCCGGCAACACCTCGCAGCCCTGCCTCGGCTCGATCGTCGAGGCACTGAAGGGCACCGACCGCGATCCGGGCCTCGATCCGGAATGGATTCGCCGCATCTCGTTCTACTGGGAAGCCGTGCGCTTCCAGTATGCCGCCTTCGAGAGCGACCTCAAGGGGCCGGCCTCCGAGGTCTACCTGCATGAAATGCCCGGCGGCCAGTTCACCAACCTCAAGGAACAGGCCCGCTCGCTCGGGCTTGAGACCAAGTGGCACAAGGTGGCCCAGGCCTATGCCGACGCCAACCAGATGTTCGGCGATATCGTCAAGGTGACGCCGTCCTCCAAGGTGGTGGGCGACATGGCGCTGATGATGGTTTCGCAGGACCTCACCGTCGCCGACGTGGAAAACCCTGCCAAGGACGTCTCCTTCCCGGAATCGGTCGTCTCGATGCTCAAGGGCGATCTCGGCCAGCCTCCGGGCGGCTGGCCGGCCGCTCTCCAGAAGAAGGCACTGAAGGGCGAGGAGCCCTATACCGCCGTGCCGGGCTCGCTGCTGCCGCCGGCCGATCTCGATGCCGAGCGCAAGGCGGTCGAGGAGAAGCTGGAGCGCAAGGTCGACGATTTCGAATTCGCCTCCTACCTGATGTATCCGAAGGTCTTCACAGACTATGCGCTGGCCGCCGATACCTATGGTCCGGTGAGCGTGCTGCCGACGCCGGCCTATTTCTACGGCCTCTCGCCCGGTGAAGAACTGTCGCCGGAACTGGAAAAGGGCGTCTCGCTCGTCATCCTGCACCAGGCGCAGAGCGAGCCGGATGCGCAGGGCATGGTGAAGGTGTTCTTCGAGCTGAACGGCCAGCCGCGCCTCATCAAGGTGCCGGACCGCAACCGCGCGGCGACGTCCACGGCGCGGCGCAAGGCGGATATCGGCAATGCCGCCCATCTCGGCGCGCCGATGCCGGGCGTCATCTCGACGGTCTCGGTCTCGGCCGGCCAGGCGGTCAAGGCCGGCGACGTGCTGCTCTCCATCGAGGCGATGAAGATGGAAACGGCGCTGCATGCGGAGAAGGACGGCACGGTCTCGGAGGTACTGGTCAAGGCCGGCGACCAGATCGACGCCAAGGACCTGCTCATCGTTTACGGTGCCTGATACGTCAAACGTCGCTTGAAAGCCAAACCCGGATATGGGATGGACGCCCATCCCATATCCTTGTTTTGTCTTGACGCAATTTCGGACGCAAAACCGCTGCACACTTTTGCTGAAATTGCTTTTAATACAGGCTTTCCATGAGCTTCGTCATTCGCACCGCCGATCTCGGCGACATTGCCGCTTTCACCGAAATCTATCGCGAGTCCGTGCTGAACGGGGTGGCGAGCTACGAGATCGACCCGCCCTCGCTCGACGAGATGGCGGCGCGCTTCCACGCGATCACCGAAAAGGGTTATCCCTATATCGTCGCCATCGAGCAGACCGGCCTCATCCTCGGCTACGCCTATGCCTCCGCCTTCCGCACGCGGCCGGCCTATCGCTGGCTCGTCGAGGATTCGGTCTATCTGGCGCCGGAAGCGCGCGGCAAGGGCGTCGGCAAGGCGCTGCTGGCGGAGCTCATTCGCCGCTCGACGGAGCTCGGCTTCCGCCAGATGGTCGCCGTCATCGGCGGCGCCCACCCGGCCTCCATCGCCGTGCACGCGGCGGCGGGCTTCGAACATTCGGGTCGCATGACCGCGACCGGCTTCAAGCACGGCCGCTGGCTCGACACCGTCTTCATGCAGCGCGCACTCGGCGACGGCGCGGAAACCGAGCCGTCTTCGGCGACCTATCCGGGGACGATGGCCTGAATCACGTCTCGATCAGCCGCAGCACCTTGTCGAACACCTTGAGCACCTGGTTGAGCTCATGGCCGCGTTTCAAAATGGTGCCGTGCTGGTTGACGACGCTGTAGGCGCCCTGTTTGGCGGCGAGTTTGGGATTTTTCTCGATGCGGTAGAGCGGCATTTCGCCCGAGCGCTTGAAGACGGAAAACACCGCCTTGTCGCGCATATGGTCGATTGCGTAGTCGCGCCATTCCCCTTCGCCGACCATCCGGCCGTAGACCCAGAGGATTGCATCGAGCTCCCGTCGATGGAAGGTTACAGGCAGCGGATCCCGGCTGCTCTTATATTCCCTAAGGTCGACCACGACATTGGAAGCCTGCAAATCCGGCTGATCAGTCATCGAATCTCCGCACCTCGTCTGTGACGGCTGGGTGACAGTGTGCCTGACCAAAACGGAAATGCAAGGCGGATGGGCGAAGACTTGCGTTTTCGCAAAAATCCTTCTCGCCGCAATTCAGACAAACAGACGCCCAATTTACGGGAGAAAGTCCGCCAGTCGCAGCCTCTACCTGCCTGCTGCCTTGTGCGGGAAGCAGGTATTGTCGGGGTGCGTCTGTCGAAGTTGCCCAGTATTCCGTTGCCGGTAGCTTCGTCTCGGTCCGGTCCGTCTTTCTTCGAACCCTCAAGCCCCAGCCCCTCGAAGAAGCCGGACCGGACCTCCCCTTACGGGGAATTTCAACGAGAAGCCTTATCTCCGGTCAAAACGGTCGCGCCCAAAATGGCGCCCGGCGTATCGGCCGTGCGCATGCGCTGCAAAAGCACGGCACAGCCGCCGGATTTCTTTTTCTTCTTCAGCATGTCGGCCGGCAGGACCAGGTTGGTCTCCTTGCCTTCCCACATGCCGATCGTTTCCATGTCGGTGACGGCGTGCCAGTAATTGACGCGCTTGCCGCGGTTCTCGCCCTTGTCGATGTCGATCGTGCGTTCGCGCTCGAAATAGGCGATGACGATATTGGCCTTGCCCTCGCCGGGGCCGACGCGGATGCGCAGCTCGTCGTTCTTCACCTCGACATCGACGGGCACGTCCAGCCCCTTGCCCTCGTTCGGCATGGCGCCGATGCGCGAGCGGATGCCGGAAATATCGGCGCCGTTGATGTGCTCACGGCCGTTCAGCACGGCCTGCGGCGTGTAGACGCCGCTGCGGCCGAACATGCGGGCATAGGCATATTGCCGGTCGGTATTGTCCTTGGAGGCGAGCGTGTCGGCCCAGCCGAGATAGTTCCAGTAATCGACATGGTAGGAGAGGGCGACGACCTCGCCTTCCTGCGCCAGCGCGGCGAGCGCCTTGTCGGCGGGCGGGCAGGAAGAGCAGCCCTGGCTGGTGAAGAGCTCGACGACACCCTTGGGCTTGATGGATTGCTTGGTGACGGATTCCTGGGCATGTGCAGCCCCTGCGCCGGCTCCGAGCGCAAGCAGGATCGCCAGACATTCCAGTATGTGCGGTCTCGGCATGATCATTTCCAATGGAGTGGCGGCGGGTGGCCAGCCATTTGAGCCCGTCATACGCGCTTGCCGGTTCAACAGGAAGTCACGATGGAGTGAGACTCATAGCTGAGAAAAACGCTCCGGAAAACGAAAAATGCCGGGGTTTTGGCCCCGGCATTTCGCATTTTGATGCTGAAAACGATCAGGCGGCGAGATCGCGCAGAACGGTCTGGAGAATGCCGCCATTGTTCATGTAGGTCACCTCGTCGAGCGTATCGATGCGGCAGAGGAGCGGAACCTCCTTCACCGTGCCGTCGGCATAGGTGATCCTGGCGATCTTCTTTTCGCGCGGCTTGATGTCGCCTTCGAGACCGTCGATTGTGACGACTTCGTCGCCCTTCAGGTCGAGCGTCGCCCAGGTCGTGCCGTCCTCGAAAACGAAGGGCACGATGCCCATGCCGACGAGGTTGGAACGGTGGATACGCTCGAAGGACTGCGCTACCACGGCCTTCACGCCGAGGAGGTTGGTGCCCTTGGCCGCCCAGTCGCGCGACGAGCCGTTGCCATATTCGACACCGGCGAAGATGACGAGCGGTACGCCCTCGGCCTTGTACTTCATGGCCGCGTCGTAGATCGACATCTCTTCCTTGGTCGGATAGTGGATCGTGTAGCCACCTTCCTTGCCGTTCGGGCCGAGCATGTGGTTGCGGATGCGGATATTGGCGAAGGTGCCGCGCATCATCACTTCATGGTTGCCGCGGCGCGTGCCGTACTGGTTGAAGTCGGCGACGGCGACGCCGTTGCCCGTAAGGTACGCACCAGCCGGCGATGCCGCCTTGATCGAACCGGCCGGGGAAATGTGGTCGGTGGTGATCTTGTCGCCGAAGAGACCGAGGACGCGCGCACCCTCGATGTTCTTGAGGCCGGAGCCGGTCTTGCCCATGCCGACGAAGTAGGGCGGGTTCTGCACATAGGTCGACTGGTCGTCCCAGGCATAGGTCTGGCCCGCCGGCACCTGCACGGCCTGCCAGTTCTCGTCGCCCTTGAACACGTCGGCATATTTGGCGGCATAGAGCGCGCGGGTGACGTATTTCAGGATGAATTCCTGGATTTCCTGCGAGGTCGGCCAGATATCCTTGAGGTAGACGGGGTTGCCGTCCTGATCGTCGCCGATCGGCTCCTTGGTCAGGTCCTTCTGGACGGAACCGGCCAGCGCGTAGGCGACAACCAGCGGCGGCGAGGCGAGGTAGTTCGCCTGCACGTCCGGCGAGATGCGGCCTTCGAAGTTGCGGTTGCCGGAGAGAACGCCGGCGGCAATCAGGCCCTTGTCGTTGATCGTCTTGGAGATCGGCGCCGGCAGCGGGCCGGAATTGCCGATGCAGGTCGTGCAGCCGAAGCCGACGAGGTTGAAGCCGAGCTTGTCGAGATCTTCCTGGAGGCCGGACTTGGCGAGATATTCGCCGACGACCTGCGATCCCGGTGCGAGCGACGTCTTCACCCACGGCTTCGTCTTCAGGCCCTTGGCGACCGCGTTGCGGGCGAGAAGGCCGGCAGCGATGAGGACCGACGGGTTGGACGTGTTGGTGCAGGAGGTGATGGCGGCAATGGCGACGTCGCCGTGGCCGATATCGTAGTCGGTGCCTTCGACCGCGTAGCGGTTCGAAAGCTGGCCGGGCTTCTTGTAGTCGGTGTCCATCGAGCCGGCGAAGCCGGAGGCGATGTTTTCGAGCGGGATGCGGCCTTCGGGACGCTTCGGGCCGGCCATGGCGGGCACGACGTCGCCGAGGTCAAGTTCGAGCGTGTCGGTGAAGACGAGGTCAGCGCCGTCGCCGTCACGCCACATCCCTTGAGCCTTCGAATAGGCTTCGACCAGCGCGATGCGCTGCTCTTCGCGGCCGGACATGGTGAGGTAGTTGACGGTTTCGCCATCGACCGGGAAGAAGCCGCAGGTCGCGCCATATTCCGGGCCCATATTGCCGATCGTCGCGCGGTCTGCGAGTGTCATGTTGTCGAGGCCGGGGCCGAAGAATTCGACGAACTTCGAGACCACGCCCTTCTTGCGCAGCATCTGAACGACCATCAGCACGAGGTCGGTCGCGGTGACGCCTTCCTTGAGCTTGCCGGTCAGCTTGAAGCCGATGACTTCCGGAAGAAGCATGGAGACCGGCTGGCCGAGCATGGCGGCTTCCGCCTCGATGCCGCCCACGCCCCAGCCGAGAACGCCCAGGCCGTTGATCATGGTCGTGTGGCTGTCGGTGCCGACGCAGGTATCCGGGTAGGCGATGATCTCGCCGTCTTCTTCCTTGGTCCAGACCGTCTGGCCCAGATACTCCAGATTGACCTGATGACAGATGCCGGTGCCCGGAGGAACGACGCGGAAATTCTTGAACGCCTGCTGGCCCCACTTCAGGAAGCGGTAGCGCTCGCCGTTGCGCTCGTATTCGAGCTCGACGTTGCGGGCGAAGGCGGTCGGCGTGCCGAATTCGTCGACGATGACGGAGTGGTCGATGACGAGGTCGACGGGAACGAGCGGGTTGATCTTTTCCGGATCGCCGCCGAGCGACACCATCGCGTCACGCATGGCGGCAAGGTCGACCACGGCGGGAACGCCGGTGAAGTCCTGCATCAGCACGCGGGCCGGGCGGTAGGCGATCTCGTTTTCGACCGTGCCCTTGTTCGTCAGCCATTCGGCGACGGAAAGGATGTGCTCCTTCGTAACCGACCGGCCGTCCTCGAAGCGCAGCAGGTTCTCCAAAAGCACCTTCATCGAGTAGGGGAGCTTCGAGACGCCCGCGAGGCCGTTCGCCTCGGCCTTGGGCAGGCTGTAATATACATAGTCGGTGCCGTTGACCGTAAGGGTCGAACGACAATGGAAACTGTCTAGGGATTTGGACACTTTATACCCCGTCTCGTCTGGCGCCAGAAAACTGACGTACGAACACCCGTGCGCTGTTAAGGCGCCTTATGGGATGCGGGTGCGGCCATTTCCGCTGTCCGTACGCGGGAATATTCCCGTGTTCGGCGCTTGGATGAAATTCACGCCGACCGCTGGCGTGTTGAAGGCTATATAGATAATTTCCTAGAAACGTTCCAGAGCGCCCGATGGTGAATCGGGACAATTTTTTGCATTGCGACCAAGGTTGTAAAACGAAAGTGAACAGTCATGCGGCTCGTCGCCGAGGGATTGAGCGCCACGCGCGGCGAGGACCTGATTTTCCAAGATATTTCCTTCGAAATCGCCGGCGGCGAAGCGCTTGTCGTCAAGGGGCCGAACGGGTCCGGCAAGTCGACGCTGTTGCGGGTTCTGGCGGGTCTGCTTCCGGCGGAATCCGGCACGGCGAAGCTGCTTGCTGCACCGCACCCGGTGGAGCGCCTCGGCGAGGCCTGCCATTATCTCGGCCACCGCAATGCGATGAAGCGGGAGCTTACGGTCGATGAGAATCTGGCCTTCTGGAAGGACTTCTTCGGCGATTTTCCCGGGGGCGCGGGTGTGGATGTCGACGCGGCGGTCGAATCAGTCGGCCTCGGCGGCATCGCGCACCTTCCATTCGGCTATCTCTCCGCCGGCCAGCAGCGCCGCATGGCCATGGCCAAACTGCTGGTCGCCTGGCGGCCGGTGTGGATCCTCGATGAGCCGACGGCGGCGCTGGATGTGGCGGCCGAGAAGATGTTTGCGGGGTTGGTGATGGCGCATCTCGGCCGCGGCGGCATTGCGATTGCGGCGACGCATCAGCCGCTGGGGCTGGAGGGGGTGAAGGAGTTGCGGATGACGGGGTTTGCGGGCGTGGCGGAGACTGTATGGTGATGCGCTTCGCGACCCCCCTCTGCCCTGCCGGGCATCTCCCCCTCAAGTGGGGAGATCGATTCGCGGAAACGTCTCACCCATCGCGTACGTCGCGGAAGAGGCAATGCCGTTGCGCCCAGCCAATCTCCCCCCTTGAGGGGGAGATGCCCGGCAGGGCAGAGGGGGGTGAGCCACGCCCACCCCGCCCGAGGATGCAGGCATGATCGCCCTCCTCGCCCGCGACCTCAAGCTCTCCGTCCGCGCCGGCGGCGGCGCGCTCATCGGCGTACTCTTCTTCATGACGGTCGTCGCCGTCATCCCCTTCGGCGTCGGGCCGGACCTCAATCTCCTCGCCCGCATCGGCCCGGCTATCCTCTGGATCGGCGCCCTGCTCGCCTCGCTGCTCGGCCTCGACCGGCTGTTCCAGGCCGAACGCGAGGACGGTTCGCTCGACCTGCTCCTGATGCAGGAAACGCCGCTGGTGCTCACGGTGTTCGTCAAATGCATCGCCCACTGGCTCGCAACCGGCCTGCCGCTCGTCATCGCCGCGCCGCTGCTCGGCCTGTTCATGAACATGGACGAGACGGCGATCGCGGCCACCACGCTGACGCTGCTCGCGGGCACGCCGGCCATCACCTTCATTGGGGCAGCGGGGGCCGCGATCGCCGTGGCGCTGCCGCGCGGTGGGCTGCTCGTTTCCATCCTCGTGCTGCCGCTCGCCATTCCCGTGCTGATTTTCGGCGTCAGCGCGGTCTATGCGGCGATCCAGGAGCCGGCGCCCTTCCTGCCGCCGTTTCTCATTCTCGTCGCCCTCAACCTGCTCTTCGCCGTCATCGGGCCGGTCGCGGCCGCCGCGGCACTCCGGCTTTCGAGTGACTGACACGAATGTGATTGCGGCAGATCAATTGAAGATGCCGGGCTGACACGTTAAAGAACCATCATGAGCGAACCGAGCCTTGCCATCCGCAAATTCAGCGATCTCGCCAACCCGACGCGGTTTCTGGCGCTGGTCGCCATTGTCTGGCCCTATCTTGCCGGGCTGACGCTCTGTCTGTTCGCGGTCGGGCTCTATCTCGCCTTCACCACGGTGGGCGATTACCAGCAGGGCGAGACGGTGCGCATCATGTATGTGCATGTGCCGGCCGCCTGGCTTGCCATGATGTGCTACACGGTGATGGCGCTGTCCGCGCTCGGCACGCTGGTCTGGCGCCATCCGTTGGCCGACGTCTCCGCCAAGGCCGCCGCCCCCATCGGCGCCTGCTTCACGCTCGTCGCGCTCATCACCGGCTCGCTCTGGGGCAAGCCGATGTGGGGGACGTGGTGGGTGTGGGATGCGCGGCTCACCTCCGTCTTCGTGCTGTTCCTGATGTATCTCGGCCTGATCGCGCTCAACCGCGCCATGGACGACCCGACGCGGGCCGCCAAGGTCAGCGCCGTGTTGATCCTCGTCGGCTTCGTCAACATCCCGATCATCAAGTTTTCCGTGGAATGGTGGAACACGCTGCACCAGCCGGCGAGCGTCATCCGCCTGGATGGCCCGACGATCTCGGCCGAGTTCCTGCGCCCGCTGCTCGTCATGGCCATTGCCTTCACGCTGCTGTTCTTCACGCTGCACATCCTCGCCATGCGCAACGAAATCCTGCGCCGCCGCATCGCCGTTCTGCGCCGTCATGCCGCGCGCGCCGCCGGTCGCGAGGGAGATGCCGCATGAGCCACGCCTTCTACGTCACGGCCTCCTATATCGCCGCCTTCTCCGTCAGCATCGGGCTGATCCTCCGGGTCTGGCTCGACCACCGCGGCCGCCATCGCGAGCTGGAGCGGCTGGAAGCGGCCGGCGTGCGGCGCCGCTCGGCGCGCACCGAGGACGCCCGATGAGCGAGACGGAAAGCAATGCCGAAGGCACGGGCACCCGCACGCGCGTCATTCTCGCCGCGTTGCCGCTGGCGATCTTCCTCGGCCTCGCGCTGATCTTCTGGACGCAGCTCAATTCCGGCCGCGACATTTCCGAAATCCCCTCCGCGCTGATAGGCACGAAGGCACCCTGGCGTGATCTAGAGCCGCTCGCCGGCGCCGTGAAGGATGGTCTTCCGATGCCGGCGCTGACGGCGGAGGGCGCCAAGGGCAAGCTGACGCTGGTCAATTTCTGGGCGTCCTGGTGCGTGCCCTGCCGGCAGGAGCACCCGATCATCCTGTCGCTCTCGAAGGACCCGCGCCTCAATGTGGTGGGCGTCAACTACAAGGACGGCAGCGAGAACGCGTTGCGCTTCCTCGGCGAGCTCGGCAATCCGTTCTCCGCCATCGGCCTCGATCCCGTCGGCAAGATGGCGATCGACTGGGGCGTCTACGGCATTCCGGAATCCTATCTCGTCGGCCCGGACGGCACGATCCTCTACAAGAAGGTCGGCCCGTTTGACGAGAACAGCCTCAAGAACGGGCTCTTTCCGGCGATCGAAAAGGCGCTCGGCGCGCCTTCGAGCTGAGGCTCAGGGCGCCTTGCCCTCTTCCGGCGGCTCGATCGAGTGGCGCATGATCAGCGGCATCTGCGAGAGCGTGAAGAGAATGGTGATGGGCATGGTGCCCCAGACCTTGAAGGCGACCCAGAAATCCGTCGAGAAGGAGCGCCAGACCACTTCGTTCATCACCGCGAGGAAGAGGAAGAACAGGCCCCAGCGCAGCGTCAGCTTGCGCCAGCCCTCGTCCGTCAGCTTGAAGGCGGCGTGGAAGACGTAGCCGAGCAGGGATTTGCCGAAGAACAGCCCGCCGAGCAGGATGGCGCCGAACAGCGTGTTGACGATGGTCGGCTTCATCTTGATGAAGGTGTCGTTCTGCAGCCAGAGCGTCAGCGCGCCGAAGACGAAGACGACGATGCCGGAGATGAGCGGCATCATGGGCAGAGTGCGGGTCAGGATCCACGAGACGATCAGCGCCAGCGCGGTGGCGGCCATGAAGAGGCCGGTGGCGATGAAGATCGGCCCGCCCATTTCGGCGAGCACGGGAAACTGCGCGGCCAGCCATTCGCCGCGGGAATTGGCGAAGAAGAAGACGACGAGCGGCCCCAGCTCCAGCACCATCTTGAGGAGGGGGCTGACCTTCTCCTCGGCCTTGGCCGGCACTTCCAGCGTTGCCTTGCTCATGCTTCAACTCCTGCGATCGCCTGCGCGAAATCCTTGGCCTCGAAGGGTTCGAGATCGTCGATCCCTTCGCCGACACCGATGAAATAGACCGGCAGCTTGTGTTTGGCGGCAATCGCCACAAGGATGCCGCCGCGGGCCGTACCGTCCAATTTTGTCATGATCAGGCCCGTGACGCCCGCGACGTTGCGGAAAATCTCGACCTGGTTCATCGCGTTCTGCCCGGTCGTGGCGTCGAGCGTCTGGAGAACGGTGTGCGGCGCGTCCGGATCGAGCTTGCCGAGCACGCGCACGATCTTTTCCAGCTCCGCCATCAGCTCCGTCTTGTTCTGCAGGCGGCCGGCCGTATCGACGATCAGCACGTCGCTCTGCTTCAGCTTCGCCTGTTCATAGGCCTCGTAGGCGAGACCCGCCGCATCGGCGCCGAGTTTGGACGAGACGATGTCGGAGCCGGTGCGCTCCGCCCAGATTTTCAGCTGCTCGATGGCGGCCGCGCGAAACGTGTCGCCGGCGGCGAGCATCACCTTCAGGCCGGCGCCGGAAAGTTTGGCGGCGAGCTTGCCGATCGTCGTCGTCTTGCCGGTGCCGTTGACGCCGACGACGAGGATGACATGCGGCTTGTGGTTGAGGTCGAGTTCCAGCGGCTTGGCAACCGGCGAAAGCACCTTGGTGATCTCGCTTGCCATGATGCGCGAGACGTCGGTGCCGGTCACGTCCTTGCCGTAGCGCTCGGAGGCAAGCGTGTCGGTGATGCGTAGTGCGGTTTCCACGCCGAGATCGGCCTGGATCAGCAGGTCTTCGAGGTCCTGAAGGGTTGCATCGTCAAGCTTGCGCTTGGTGAAGAGGCTGGTGATCTGGCCCGTCAGCTGCGAGGAGGTGCGCGACAGGCCCTCGCGCAGGCGCTGGAACCAGGTGCGCTTCGGCTGCTGTGCGACGACCGCTTCCACCGGCGCGCGCTCGGCGGTGGCAAAACCCTTCGGCAGGACAGGCGTTTCGGCCTTCGGCTCGATGCGGGCCGCTTCTTCGAGCACGGGGTCTTCGGCTTCGGCGGGCGTCTCCTCCACCGGCGCGATGTCGTCTTGCGCTGGCGCGGGCTCTTCCTCGACGATTTCTGCGACCGGCTCCGCGACCGCGTCTTCCGGGGCCGCAGGCTCGTCCTCGATGATCTCCTCTACCGGCGCCTGTTCCTCGATCGCTTCGGCTTGCGGGGCGACGTCGTCATCGGCTGGTCCACCTGCCGTCTCGATCTCAGCCGGCGAGACCGGGTCTTCGGCGATTGGCAGTGCGGGGGCGTGCGGCAGCGGGTAGATATCCGGCTCGGCTTCGGCCGGCACATGATGGGGCGCCTCGGGATTGGCGGCTTCCGCTTCTTCGAGCAGGGCATCGCGCTCTTCGACAACGGCTGTCTTCGGCGTCTCGATAACCGGTTCCGGCACCGTCTCGACGACCTGCGGCTCGGCAAGCGGCGCCTCCGTCTCCGGCTCGGCGGCGGTGTCTTTTCCGAATGTAAAAATCTTCTTGATGAAGCCGAAGGCCATGAAATGTGTCCGCTAGTTGCGAAGGGAGGCGGTGCCGGCAAGGATCGCTGGCCGCATCGTCAGGTGTTTTCCATTGTGGCCGGTGATGGTCACCGGCACAAGCGCGCGGGGTTTTAGGCCCGCGGCATCGACGAGCGTGAAGTTTTTGGTATGGGCGAGGCCGTTGTTCTCGACGAGGATTTCCTGCGTACTGCCGACCATCCCGTCGAGATGGACCTCGTGCAGGCGTTTTCCAACATCGCGCAGGCGGCCGGCGCGCTCCTTCACGAGGGCGCGGTCGAGCTGCGGCATGCGGGCGGCGGGCGTGCCGGCGCGCGGGCTGTAGGGGAAGACGTGCAGGTGGGCGATGCCGCAGTCCTGCGCATGGCGCGCGGCATTGGCGAACATCTCTTCCGTCTCGGTCGGGAAGCCGGCGATCATGTCGGCGCCGAAGCTCGTTTCCGGACGCAGGGTTTTCACGCGCTCGCAGAAGGCGACGGCGTCGGCGCTGGAATGGCGGCGCTTCATGCGCTTCAGGATCATGTCGTCGCCGTGCTGGAGCGAGAGGTGCAGGTGCGGCATGAAACGCGGCTCGTCGGCGATCAGGTCCCAGAGGTGATCGTCCGCCTCGATGCTGTCGATCGAGGAGAGGCGGAGGCGATTAATTTCCCGCACCTGTTTCAGCAGCGTCTTGGCGAGCTGGCCGAGGCTCGGCTTGCCCGGCAGGTCGCCGCCATAGCTCGTGGCGTCCACGCCGGTCAGCACGATTTCGCAGTAACCGCCCTCGACCAGCTTTCGGGCCTGCTCGACGACGGCGCCCATCGGCACGGAGCGGGAATTGCCGCGGCCATAGGGGATGATGCAGAAGGTGCAGCGGTGGTCGCAGCCGTTCTGCACCTGCACGAAGGCGCGCACATGGCCGTCGATGAGCTTCACCATCTGCGGCGCGGTCTCGCGCACGCTCATGATGTCGTTGACGCGCAGCTTCTCTTCCGCCGAGACGCCGAAATCCGGCAGCGCCCGGTAGGCGGCGCTCTTCAGCTTCTCCTCGTTGCCGAGCACGGCGTCCACTTCCGGCATTTCGGCAAAGGTATGCTTCTCCGTCTGTGCGGCGCAGCCGGTGACGATGATGCGGGCATGGGGATTGTTGCGGCGGGCGCGGCGGATCGCCTGGCGGGCTTGGCGCACGGCCTCGCCGGTGACGGCGCAGGTGTTCACCAGCACGGCATTGTTGAGCCCCGCCTTCTCGGCCTCGGCGCGCATCACTTCCGATTCGTAGGTGTTGAGCCGACAGCCGAAGGTTATGACCTCGACGCCGCTCAAAGGGCGGCCGCCTCGGCATCGTCCCGGCGGAAGGCGCCGGTCGCGGGGTCGAGCGTGCCGGACCATTCCCATTCGGCAGGGCCGGTCATGATGACATGGTCGTCGTCGCGCCATTCGATCTGCAGCGTGCCGCGGTTCGGGCTGCTGGCAACGGTGATCGCGACCTTGCGGCCGGTGCGGCCGGTGCGCGCGCCACTGACACCGGAAGCGCAGGCGGCGGAACCGCAGGCGAGCGTCAGCCCGGCGCCGCGCTCCCAGGTGCGGGTCGTCATCGACGTGGGCGAGGTGACCTGCGCCAGCGTGATGTTGGCGCGTTCCGGAAACATCGGGTGATTTTCGAGGAGCGGGCCGAAGCGTTCGAGATCGTAGGACATCACGTCGCGGTCGACCCAGAAGATCGCATGCGGGTTGCCCATCGAGGCGACGGAGGGCGAATGCAGGATCGGCGCGTCGATCGGGCCGATCTGCAATTCGATGCGGCTGGTATCGTAGAATTCCTCGGCGAGCGGAATCCGGTTCCACTCGAAGATGGGCTTGCCCATGTCGACCGAGATCGTGCCGTCCTCGTGCTCGACGGCGTTGAGGATGCCGGCAACGGTCTGGAAGGTGAAGACCTTCTTGCCGGTCTCGGCGGCGAGCGCCTGCACGACGCAGCGCGTGCCGTTGCCGCAGGCCTGCGCCTTCGAGCCGTCGGAATTCAGGATGTCGATCCAGGCATCGGTGCCGTCGACCTTGGGGTCGTGGACGGCCATGATCTGGTCGAAACGGGTGGCGGGATCGGCGTTGAGCGCGATGGCCGCGGTCGGCGTCACGATATCGGCGCGGCCACGCATGTCCACGACCAGGATCTTGTTTCCCAGCCCGTTCATCTTCGCGAAGTCGACCGTCTTTGTCATCACGTCTGCCCGTCTTGGGCCGAAAGGCCCCTTTGGGGGCTATATGGCGGAAAAGCCCGCGGATTTCCAGTGTCTTGCATCAGGCCGTGGCGGCGGGAACCTCGAAGACCTCGCCGGGCCGCAGCGCGCGGAAGCGCTCGCGCGCGATGCCGGCCGCGTCGAGGGCGGTTTCGAGGGCTGCCAGCGGTTCGTCGACGCCCTCGTTGGTCAGCCGGAAGGTGCCCCAATGGTGGCCTGCCACATAGGCGGCGCCCGATACCGCCATGCCCTGCACCGCCTCGTGTGGGTTCTGGTGCTGCGGGCGCATGAACCAGCGCGGCTCGTAGGCGCCGAAGGGCAGGTTGGCGAGGCGGATTTGCCCGTGTTTTTCGCGGATCGCCCGGTAATTGATGCCCTGGTGAAAGCCGGTATCGCCGATATGGTAGATCTTGCCGCCCGGCGTCTCGATAAGGAAGGCCGACCACAGCGCCATACGGCGATCGCCGAGGCCGCGGGCCGACCAGTGGTGGCAGGGCTCGCAATGGAGGGTGACGTCAGTCGTCAGGGGCGTGCTGCCGCCCCAGTCCATGGTCGTGATGCGCCCTTCGCCGACGACCGGTCCCATGATCCTGTCATTGCCGAGCGGCGTGAAGACCAGGCAATTGTCCCGCTCGGCCAGCGCCTTCAGCGTCGCGAGGTCGAGATGGTCGTAATGATTGTGCGTGACGAGCACCACGTCGATCTTCGGCAGGTCGGCAAGTTTGATGCCGGGCGGATTGACGCGCTTCGGCCCGGCAAAGGAAAAGGGGCTCGCCCGGTCGCTCCAGACGGGATCGGTCAGGATATTGAGACCGGCCGTCTGGATCAGCAGGGCGGCATGGCCCACCATGGTGACGACCAGGCGATCACCCGCGATACGCCCTTCCGGCACGGCCGACGGAAAGGGGCTCGGCCAATCGGCCGGCCAGGCCGCACGCCCGCCGCCGAATTGCCAGCGCATCAGCTCGAAGAAATTGTTCGGCTCCTCGCCGTTCGGATTGAAGAAATGCGTGCCGTTGAAATGGTCGCTGACCGGGCCGTCATAATACCGGTTCGCCGCGAGACTGCGGCTCGCAAACGCGCCGCCCGCGAGCATCGTGAGAGCGCCTATACCGGACCATTTGAGAAACTTGCGACGGTTCATGGAGAAGATATACGGTCGGCCCGGCCTTGTCGCAATGCATCGGCGGGACCTCGCGGAAAAGTTATGGAATACGGCTGATGTTTAAATTGTTTTCGAAGCTGTCCGAACGACGCAGCAAGCCTGAAAATGGCTATCTCGTTTACACGCGGGAATTTGACCAAACAGTGGACCAAACTGACTTGGATCGGATAATCGGTCCGCTTTCACTTGATGAAAAGATCGAGTTGGAAGAAGCGTGGCGTGTTTTTGAACACGCGCTTTCCTCATGGCGTATCTCTGCCAATTTGCACGCGCTGGAGAAAGCCGCTGGTATACTTGCCGCCTTGTCTCCCGCCCAACGTCAAGACACGACGGTTTCGCTCCTCATTGATCACTCGGGCTCGATGAAGGGCCAGTCAATTCTTCTCGCCGCCGCCGCTACCGAAATCGCCTATGAGTTTCTCATGCGCCTCGGTTGCAGCGTTGAGGTTTTGGGATTTACGACGACCACCTGGAAGGGCGGTCTATCAAGAAAGAAGTGGCTAAGGTTGGGCGCGCAGCCGCAACCGGGCAGGCTTTGCGATGTGCTGCATATCATCTATCGATCCGCTGACCAGTTTATCTCGCCTGTCATCGGATTGAGCCTGAAGAATATGCTTCGGCGTGATCTTTTGAAGGAGAATGTCGATGGGGAAGCCATTGAATGGGCTGCTCATCGTCTATCGGGCAGAAAGGAAGCGCACAGAGTGCTCCTTGTACTGTCAGATGGCGTGCCAATGGATGATTCGACTGCCCAAGCAAACGGGGAATCCTATTTGCTAGGGCATCTCAAAAGCGTTTTGGCACGGCTAGACAAGGACAGTTCTATCTGTGTTGGTTCTGTAGGTCTTCATTTTGATGTGCAAGCCCTCTACAGAAACGGGATTGTGGTTGAAGGAACAGACAATCTAGCGATTGGGATGATTGACATGGTGTCCGATTTGCTACGCAAAAGCCATGAGCGGTGAACTCCGGCTGGTTCGCAAGATTCGGACCACGTCCTAAAGCCGATGTCTCATCCTTGACTTTCCGGCGCCGATGGGGTTTAAGCCGCGCCATCTGCGACAAGTGAGACGACTTGAAGCCACCGACCGGGACCCATAGCGGTATAAACAGATCCCGGAGGTCAACACCCGACAGCGCGATGCGCCCTCGGGTGCTTTTTGGCTTTGCGTCTTGTTTTTGTCACCGATGGCACCGACGTTTCCGCTAGCTGCGGAAACAAGAAGGATGACGTGATGTTTGAAACACTCCAGGACCGCCTTGGCTCCATTCTGAATGGACTGACAGGCCGTGGCGCGCTTTCCGAGGCCGATGTCTCGGCGGCGCTGCGCGAGGTCCGCCGTGCGCTGCTCGAAGCGGACGTGGCGCTGGAAGTGGTGCGCTCCTTCACCGATGCGGTGCGCGAAAAGGCCGTCGGCGCGGAAATCCTGAAGTCGATCAAGCCCGGCCAGATGGTCGTGAAGCTCGTGCATGACGAGCTGATCTCGATGCTCGGCTCCGAGGGTGTGTCGATCGACCTCAATGCGGCGGCGCCTGTCGTCATCATGATGGTGGGTCTCCAGGGCTCGGGCAAGACCACCACCTCGGGCAAGATCGCCAACCGGCTGAAGACGCGCGACAAGAAGAAGGTCCTGATGGCCTCGCTCGATACGCGTCGTCCGGCAGCGCAGGAGCAGTTGCGCCAGCTCGGCGTCCAGGCCGGCATCGATACGTTGCCGATCATTGCCGGCCAGTCGCCGACCGATATCGCCTCGCGCGCCGTGCAGGCCGCAAAACTCGGCGGCCATGACGTCGTCATCCTCGATACTGCCGGCCGTACCCATATCGACGAGCCGCTGATGATAGAGATGGCGGAGATCAAGCGGAAGTCCAATCCGCATGAAATCCTGCTCGTCGCCGATGCGCTGACCGGCCAGGACGCTGTCAACCTCGCCCGCAATTTCGACGACCGCGTCGGCATTACCGGCCTTGTGCTCACCCGCATGGACGGCGACGGCCGCGGCGGGGCGGCCCTTTCCATGCGCGCCGTCACCGGCAAGCCGATCAAGCTGATCGGCGTCGGCGAGAAGATGGGCGAGCTGGAAGAATTCCATCCCCGCCGCGTCGCCGACCGCATCCTCGGCATGGGCGACATCGTGTCGCTCGTCGAGAAGGCGGCGGAAAATATCGACGCCGAGAAGGCGGCCGCCATGGCTGCCAAGATGGCCAAGGGCAAGTTCGACCTGAACGACCTCGCCGACCAGCTGCGCCAGATGCAGAAGATGGGCGGCATGGGCGGCATCATGGGCCTGATGCCCGGCATGGCCGGCATGAAGGACAAGATGTCCGCCGCCGGCCTCGACGACAAGCTGTTCGGCCGCCAGATCGCCATCATCAATTCGATGACCAAGGCCGAGCGCGCCAATCCGGACCTGCTCAAGCATTCCCGCAAGAAGCGCATCGCTGCCGGCTCCGGCACGGATGCGGCCGACATCAACAAGCTTCTGAAGATGCACCGCCAGATGGCGGACATGATGAAGATGATGGGCGGCAAGAAGGGCGGCGGCATGATGAAGCAGATGATGGGCGGCCTTGCCGGCAAAATGGGCCTCGGTGGCCTTGGCGGCGGCATGGGCGGCATGCCCGATCTGTCGAAGATGGATCCGAAGCAGCTCGAAGCGCTCGCCAAGCAGGCGGAAGCGGCCGGCATCAAGCCCGGCAGCATGCCGGGCCTCGGCGGCGGGCGTCTTCCGGGTCTTGGTGGCCTGCCGGGCCTTCCCGGCCTGCCGAAGAAGAAGTGAGGGGTTGAGGCATGACGATCGATCCGAAGGTCAAGCAGCAATTGGGAGAATACCGGCAGTCGATCGACAATATCGACGCTGCCCTTGTGCATATGCTCGCAGAGCGCTTCCGCTGCACCCAGGCGGTGGGCGTGCTGAAGGCGACGCATGAACTGCCGCCGGCCGACCCGGCGCGCGAGGAATACCAGATCGAGCGCCTTCGCCGCCTGGCGAAGGATGCCAATCTGGATCCGGATTTCGCGGAGAAGTTTCTGAACTTCATCATCCACGAGGTGATCCGGCACCACGAAGCCATTGCCGCTGAACACAGCGGCGCAAACCAGAATACCGCCTGAAACAGGCGGTCCCATCTATCCAAGGAGAAATGACATGGCACTGAAAATTCGTCTCGCCCGCGGTGGCTCCAAGAAGCGTCCGTACTACCAGATCGTCGTTGCCGACGCCCGTTCGCCGCGTGACGGCCGCTTCCTCGAGAAGGTCGGTTCGTGGAACCCGATGCTCGGCAAGGACGACGCCAACCGCGTGCAGCTCGACGCCGACCGCATCAAGGAATGGCTCTCCAAGGGCGCCCAGGCGACCGACCGCGTCGCCCGCTTCCTGGACGAAGCCGGCGTCGTGAAGCGCGAAGCCCGCAGCAACCCGGAAAAGGCAAAGCCCGGCAAGAAGGCGCTCGAGCGCGCTGCCGAGAAGAAGCAGAAGGAAGAAGACGCCGCTGCTGCTGCCGCCGAATAATCGACGGCGACATTCTTTTGAAGCGGGCGGCGTGTTTCATGCCGCCCGTTTTCGTTTGGAGCGGGACGCGGAACATCGTAAAGCGATTTCGCGCAGCTGAAGTTTCAAGGAACGCACGGAAGCAACCATGGTGAAACTGGAAAATCCCGTC
The DNA here is from genome assembly GCF_058809275.1 of Shinella sp. GW821-FHT10F02. Lineage (NCBI taxonomy): Bacteria > Pseudomonadati > Pseudomonadota > Alphaproteobacteria > Hyphomicrobiales > Rhizobiaceae > Shinella > Shinella sp. GW821-FHT10F02. The sequence goes on from NZ_JBXASL010000005.1 coordinate 223,077, forward strand.
CTCATGGGCACTGTCGGCGCGGCCCAGGGCCTGCGCGGCGAAGTCCGTGTGAAATCCTACACCATCGACCCCACGGCGATCGGCGATTACGGCCATCTCCACACGGATGACGGCCGCGCCTTCGAGGTGCTGGAAGTGCGCGAGGCGAAGAACGTCGTCGTCGTGCGGTTCCGCGGCATCAACGATCGCAACGCCGCCGAGGCGCTGAACGGCACCGACCTCTATATCGAGCGCGACAACCTGCCGGACGAGGAACTCGACGAGGACGAATTCTTCTATGCCGACCTCGAAGGGCTGGAGGCCGTCGACGCCGAGGGCCGCAGCCATGGCACGGTGACCGGCATCTTCGATTTTGGCGCGGGCGACCTGCTCGAACTCAAGGGTCCCGGCAAGCGGCCGGTGCTCATTCCCTTCTCCGAGGCCGCCGTCTTGGAAATCGACGTTGATGGCGGGCGCCTGGTGATCGATCCGATCGCAGCCGGCCTCGAGGAAGAGGAAAAGGACGGGCCGGGCAGCCGGCGCCGCCGTCCGCCTGAAGAAGACGGCGGGGAATGACGTGGCTTTTCGCGCCACCATATTGACGCTCTATCCGGAAATGTTTCCGGGCCTGCTCGGCCAGTCGCTCTCCGGCAAGGCTTTGGCGCGCGGGGACTGGGCGCTGGATTGCGTGCAGATCCGCGATTTCACCACCGACCGCCATCGCACCGTCGACGATACGCCCGCGGGCGGTGGCGCGGGCATGGTTCTTAAACCCGATGTTTTGGCGCGCGCCATCGACCACGCTTCCGAGGGGGATAGTCGCCCCCGGCTGCTGATGAGCCCGCGGGGCCGGCCGCTGACGCAGGCCCGCGTGCGCGAGCTTGCGGCCGGCGAGGGCGCCATCGTGGTCTGCGGCCGGTTCGAGGGTGTCGACCAGCGGGTCATCGACGGGCGGCAGCTCGAAGAAGTCTCGATCGGCGACTATATTCTCTCCGGTGGCGAACCCGCGGCGATGATCCTGCTCGACGCGATCGTGCGCATCCTGCCGGGCGTCATGGGCAATGCGCTGTCCGGCGAACACGAGAGCTTCGAGGGCGGGTTGCTGGAGCATCCGCATTATACGCGGCCGCAGGTCTGGGAAGCGCAGGAAATCCCCGGCGTGCTGACCTCCGGCAATCACGCGGCCATCGACCGGTGGCGGCGCGAGGAGGCGGAAAAGCTGACGCGCGAGCGCCGGCCGGATCTGCTGTAGCAATTCCAGCAAAAGTGTGAAGCGGTTTTGCGTCCGGAATTGCGCGAAACCAGCCGCTCAGCCCGTCACGAAATAATAGACCGTCAGCGCGAAGCCGACCGCGACCACCAGGCCGCGGATGACCGGCTGCGGCACGCGCCGCGCGGCCCAGACGCCGGACCAGCCGCCGAGCGCGCCGGCCGGCACCATGACGGCTGCCTGCGGCCAGCCGACCACGTCGCCGCTGGCGAAGACGATGATGGCAACCGCGGCGATCACCACGGCCAGGAAATTCTTCAGCGCGTTCAGGCGGTGGTAGTCGCCGCCCTTGGTGAGGCCCAGCACGGCGAGCATCATGATGCCCATGCCGGCGCCGAAAAAGCCGCCATAGATCGAGGTGAGGAACTGCCCGACGAAGCCGAGCGGCGAGACCGGCGTTTCGGCGTGCAGCGTCTTCGGCTTGAGATAGGGGCCGGCGGCGAAGATGATGGTGGCGGCGAGCAGCAGCCACGGCACGAGCGCGCGGAAGGACGGGTTGTCGAGCGAGAGCAGCAGCAGCGCGCCGGCAAGGCCGCCGACCAGCGAGATGCCGCCAAGCAGCGCCGCCTCGCGCCAGTCCGCCCGGATCTCCTTGGCATAGGCGAGCGAGGAGGTGACGTAGCCCGGAAACTGGGTGATCGAGGAGGTGGCGTTGGCGACGATCGGCGGCAGGCCGGTCAGCGTCATCGCGCCGAAGGTGAGGAAGGTGCCGCCGCCGGCGATGGCATTGACCACGCCGGACAGGAAACCGGCGACGAAAAGCAGTATGGCATCGGCTATGGACATGATACTCCCCGCGGCAATGGTCATGCCGCTTCTCCCTGTCCCGCGTGATAGCGTGGCGGTGAAAGGCGGGCAAGGGCCGAAAAACCGGCTCTTTCGGGCGGATTCTTTCGGCCTTGGGGATGACAAGCGGGTTCGATTGGTGTATTGGCCCGCACGGATTTGGGATTACCCAGCCGACCTGCAAGCAAAGAATGGCGAATCCGCTCCGCCCGGTAACGGGCTAACCTTAGAGGCATGACCTTGTAAGGTGACCGTCGAGCGCTCTGGCTGTTTCAGAAAAACCAGAAGGTTAGACCGATGAACATCATCCAGCAGCTCGAAGCCGAACAGGCAGCGAAGATCGAAGCCAAGCGCCAGCTTCCGGAATTTTCCCCGGGCGACACCGTTCGCGTCAACGTCCGCGTGACGGAAGGTTCGCGTACCCGCGTACAGGCCTATGAAGGCGTGTGCATCGCCCGTTCGGGTGGCGGCATCAACGAGAGCTTCACCGTTCGCAAGATCTCCTACGGCGAAGGCGTCGAGCGCGTATTCCCGGTTTACTCGCCGCTCGTCGAAGGCGTCGAAGTCGTCCGCCGCGGTAAGGTCCGTCGCGCCAAGCTTTACTACCTGCGCGATCGTCGCGGCAAGTCGGCTCGTATCGTCGAGAACACCGGCACGCGCGCCCGCAGCCTGAACGACGCCGAGCGCGCCGCCGTTGCCGAGGAAAAGGCTCGTCTCGAAGCCGAGAAGGTCGCAGCCGCCCAGGCGCTCGCCGCTGAAAAGGCCGCAGCTGAAGCCGCCGAGAAGGCCGCTGCAGCAGAAGCTGCCGAAGCCGCAAAGGCCGCAGAAGCCGCCGCCGAATAATCCGGCAGCCGCACGCATTGATCGAAGCCGTCGGCCCTGGCCGGCGGCTTTTTGTTTTCGGGAAAGGCGGTTGCGCACAAGCGCCATGCTTGCCTCGCTGCCCGCTCCTGTGACAGTGTTCCGCCGCCACAATCCAGGAGCTTGAAGCCGATGTTTTCCCGCCGCGCCGTCCTTGCAGGCCTTGCCGCCGCTGCCCTCATGCCCGCCGTCGCCTTGGCCGCGGACCTGCCCGATCTCGGCGGCAAGTCCGTCGTCGTCGTGACGGAGAACGCCTATCCGCCGCTGCAATTCGTCGATCCGAAGACCGGCGAGCAGATCGGCTGGGAATATGACGCGATGAACGAGATCGCCAAGCGGCTGAACTTCAAGGTCGAGTACCAGAACACCAGCTGGGATGCGATGATCCAGGCGGTCTCCGACAACCAGTACAATATCGGCATGACCGGCATCACCATCAAGGACGACCGCAAGGAAAAGGTGGACTTCTCCGCGCCCTACATGCGCTCGCAGCAGTTCATGCTGGTGCGCGGCGACGAGGCCCGCTTCAAGGATGCCAAATCCTTCGCGGCGCTGACGGATGGCCTGGTCGCCGCCCAGCCCGGCACCTCGCCCTTCTACACCGCCGTCTACGAAATCCTCGACGGCAACGAGCAGAACCCGCGCATCAAGCTGTTCGAGACTTTTGGCGCGACCGTGCAGGCGCTCCAGGCCGGCGACGTCGATCTGGTTTTGACCGACGGCGTTGCAGCCAAGGGCTATGTCGATGCCTCGGGCGGCAAGCTCAAGGTCGTCGGCGAGCCGCTCGGCACGGAGGATTTCGGCTTCATCTTCCCGAAGGGCTCCGATCTCGTCGCACCGGTCAATGCCGCGATTGCCGCCATGACGGCCGACGGCACGCTGGAGGCGCTCAACAAGAAGTGGTTCCTGGACTACAAGATGGGTCAGTAGCGGGCGCATGGCTCCCGTTTCCTCTGATGCGGCAAAGGGCGACTATCCCTGGTGGCTGGTCGTCCTTGCCGTTATCGCGCTGGCGCTTGCCGGCGTGATCGTCGCCAACGACCTCTATGCCCAGGTCTTCGGCATCGTGCTGAAGGGGCTGTGGGTCACGATCTTCGTCACCCTCGTCGCCTTCCTGCTCGCCACGCTCTCCGGCCTCGGCCTTGCGCTGATGGCGCTGTCGGACAGCAAGGTTCTGCGCCAGGTCGCGCGCTTCTACACGGAGGTCATCCGTGGCGTGCCGATCCTCGTGCTGCTGTTCTACATCGCCTTCGTCGGCGCTCCGGCGCTGGTGGCGCTGGTCAATCTGGTGATCTCGCCGCTTGTCGGGGCCGGCCTTGTCGAGCCGATGCAGGTGCGCGACGTCTCGCTGATGTGGCGGGCGATCATCGCGCTGATGATCGGCTATTCCGCCTTCATCGGCGAGGTGTTTCGCGCCGGCATCCAGTCCGTCGACAAGGGGCAGATCGAGGCGGCCAAGGCGCTCGGCCTGTCGCGTTTCCAGCGTTTCCGGCTCGTCGTCTTCCCGCAGGCGGTGCGTGTCATCCTGCCGCCGCTCGGCAATGATTTCGTGGCGATGGTCAAGGATTCCTCGCTCGTCTCCGTGCTCGGCGTCGCCGATATCACGCAGATGGGCAAGGTCTATGCCTCCGGCTCCTTCCGGTTCTTCGAGACCTATTCCATCGTCGCCTATGTCTATCTCATCCTGACGATCGGCCTTTCGCTCGGCCTGCGCGGCCTGGAAAAGCGCCTGCGGCGGACCTGAAATTTTTACGTGCGGGAGAGGATGATCAGGCGGTCGGAGGGATCGAAAGTCACCTTTTCCGATTTCGCCGGATTGACCACGACGCCGCCCATATTGCGCGGGTCGTGCCCCGCCCGTTTCGCGTGGCTGTAGCCGAGCGCCACCTCGCCGCGGATGAGGGCCGCGAGGTTGACGGTATAGAAATTCACCGGCCGGTCGATGGCGATATAGTCCGTCACCGGGCGCATGTAGATTTCCGAGCCGTCCTCGTCGAGCAACTCGTCGAAGATCTGCGCCATCAGCTCGTTTTCCGAGGCCTGCGCCAGCATCAGGCTCACCAGCTTGTTGCTGACGACGAAATCGTCGGCGCGGGTGACGGCGGCGAGGTTGCGGTTGCGCACGTCGATCATCTCGCTGACGATGCCGATATGCTGGTTGGCGGCGTCGGCGATCTTGCGAAGCTGCAACAGCGTGACAAGCGTTGCCGTATCGGCCGGCTGGGCGGCCATGTGGTCGCTGTAGCCGAGCACCAGCACATGGTCGTAGGCGGGCACGTCGAGCGCATCGAGCGCGGCACGGTTCGAGGTGTCGATGACGGTGCAGCGGACGGAGAGGTTTTCCTTGATAAATTGAAGCTTGGCGACATCCGCCTCGAATTCCGGCGTGTCGGCGGCGATCATCAGCTCCGAGCCGGGCGCGACGTAGCGCGACAGTTCCTGCGTGATGATCGGCCCGCGCCGGTTCCAGCCGAGCAGCAGCGTGCGCTCCGGCCCCGGTTCGCGGTTGACGCGCGGGCGCACGATCTCGCGGTCGACCTCGAAATCGGCGGTCCTGAGCTTGATCGTCGCGTCGTCCTCGGCAATCAGGATCGCCCTTTCGCCGGCCAGCATGATGCGGTTCGTCGGTGGGTTGAGGTGCACGACGCCGTCGGTGTCGCAGATGCCGATCAGCGTCGACGTGTCATAGGCCATCACCGCATTGCCGAAGGATTTTCCGGTGAGCGCCGGCTGCTCGACGGCGTAGATTTCCGAGCCGTCGAAATCGAGCAGTTCGGTATAGACGGCCGAAAGGCCGGCCTGCCGGCTGGAACTGACGACGATGCGCGAGATCAGCTCGTCGGCGAGCACCAGTTGCAGCTCGGGGCCGCCGACGATGCGGGCGACCTCGGCATTCTTGGCATCGCGGATCTCGGCGGCGATCCGGTAGGGCTCCTTGCGCCGCTCCGGGTCGTTGACCAGCGCCAGCACGGTCTTGATGACCTGCGAATCCGCATAGTCGCTTTCCGGCGACAGCACGATGATCGAGCGCGAGGCCTGCGGGTTGACGATATTGACGTCGTATAGGTCGGTCGGGTCGCCGCTGCGGCAGATGATGCGGGTGTTGCCGAGGTCCGCGATCTTGTCGGCGATCTCGTCCTCCATCTCCACCTTGTCCTTGGAGGCCATGATGACGATGCGCGGGTTGCGGCGGCTCTGGTTGGCGATGACCAGTTCGGAGATCACGTCGAAGATCGAGGGCGACCAGTTGAAGATGATCGTGTGATCCTTTTCGAGCACATGCGAGCGGCCCTTGCGCAGCTCGTCGAGCTTCTCGTCGAGGCCGGAGCTCAAGACGCCGATCAGCGCGGAGAAGACGAAGATGCCCGCCACGGTGACGGCGAGCGAGACGCCGCGGAAGCTCCAGCCGACATCGCCGCCCATCGTGCCGGCATCCATGGTGCGCATCAGCGATTCCCAGGCGCCTTCGATGAAGGACACGGGCTCGCCGCCATCCGGCTTGATGCCGGTCAGGGCGAGGAACAGGCCGGCGACGAGGATGACGACCAGCGAGATGACCGCAAGCCAGCCGATCAGCGCGATTGGCCCTGCCGCCATGCTCTTGTCGAACTGGTAGCGCGCGCGGTCGCGCCAGGTAATCGTCTTCATGTAAGTCCCCTCAAGCCGACGCTTAGCCGGATACGTATACCGAGTGTCAAAAATTCGGGGCTGCGGCAAGGCGGCGCGCGGGAAATTTTAGGAAGAGCGTAAACGGCGGTGCCGGCCGGCAACTTGCCGAGCGCCGCAAAAATCGTTATATGCGGGCCATGGAATCCAAGTTCGGATGCACGGAAAAGCATGTCGTCGTGCTGCAGGATCACAAGCGCCTGCCGGCACGCTTCTTTGCGCGCGTCTTCGGGGCGCTCACCAGCCGCCTAGCCTGATCGCTTGCGATCCTTGCGAGCGCTGCGCTCGCCGATTTCCAGTACCCCAACACATGCCAAGCGGATGAAGAGCCATGAGTGCACCCCGTACCCTCTATGACAAGATTTTCGACGATCACATCGTCAGCCGCCAGGAAGACGGAACCTGTCTTCTCTACATCGATCGTCACCTGGTTCACGAGGTGACGAGCCCGCAGGCCTTCGAAGGCCTGCGCATGGCCGGCCGCAAGGTCCGCGCGCCGGAAAAGACGCTCGCCGTCGTCGACCACAACGTGCCGACCTCGCCGGATCGCGCCCAGGGCATTAAGAACGAGGAAAGCCGCATCCAGGTCGAGGCGCTCGCCACCAACGCGGCGGAATTCGGCGTCGAATATTACTCCGAAAAGGACGTGCGCCAGGGCATCGTGCACATTGTCGGCCCCGAGCAGGGCTTTACGCTGCCGGGCATGACCATCGTCTGCGGTGACAGCCACACCTCCACGCATGGCGCCTTCGGCGCACTGGCGCACGGCATCGGCACCTCGGAAGTGGAACACGTTCTGGCCACCCAGACGCTGATCCAGAAAAAGGCGAAGAACATGCTGGTGCGCGTCGACGGCCAGCTGCCGCCGGGCGTCACCGCCAAGGACATCATTCTCGCCATCATCGGCGAGATCGGCACCGCCGGCGGCACCGGCCATGTCATCGAGTTTGCGGGCGAGGCGATCCGTGCGCTGTCGATGGAAGGCCGCATGACGATCTGCAACATGACGATCGAAGGCGGCGCGCGCGCCGGCCTCATCGCGCCGGACGAAAAGACCTTCGAATATATCAAGGGCAAGCCGCGCGCGCCGAAGGGCAAGGCGCTGGACATGGCGCTGGAATACTGGAAGACGCTCTACACCGAGGAAGGCGCGCATTTCGACCGCGTCGTCGTGCTCGATGCCGCCAACCTGCCGCCGATCGTTTCCTGGGGCTCCTCGCCGGAAGACGTCGTCTCCGTGCAGGGCGTCGTGCCGAACCCGGACGAGATCGAGGACGAGACGAAGCGCTCCTCCAAGTGGCGCGCGCTCGACTATATGGGCCTGAAGCCGGAAACCAAGATCACCGACATCGCCATCGACCGCGTCTTCATCGGCTCCTGCACCAATGGCCGCATCGAGGACCTGCGCGCCGTCGCCGCCGTCGTCGAGGGCCGGAAGGTCGCCTCCACGGTCGATGCCATGATCGTTCCGGGCTCCGGCCTAGTGAAGGAACAGGCGGAGCGCGAAGGCCTCGACAAGATCTTCAAGGAAGCCGGTTTCGACTGGCGCGAGCCGGGCTGCTCCATGTGCCTCGCCATGAACGACGACCGCCTGAAGCCGGGCGAACGCTGCGCCTCCACCTCGAACCGCAACTTCGAGGGCCGCCAGGGCTTCAAGGGCCGCACGCATCTCGTCTCGCCGGCCATGGCCGCCGCCGCCGCGATCGCCGGCCACTTCGTCGATATCCGCGAATGGAAATGATCACGGCCGCATTGGCGTTGTGATAAAAGGCCGGGAGATAGCTCCCGGCCTTTTTGTTTGCCGGCCTCTCGTTTGAAGGAGATTTCCATGAAACGCCTTCTCCTCCTGCGTCATGCAAAATCGGCCTGGCCGGATGGCGTCGAGGATCACGACCGGCCGCTCGGCGACCGGGGCCGCCGCGATGCCCCGCGCATGGGCATCCATATGGCCACCGCGGGCCTTGAGCCGGATTTCGCGCTGGTGTCATCCGCCCGCCGCACGCAGGAGACCTGGGCGCTGGTCGCGCCGGCCTTTGCGAGACCCTGCCCATCCCGCACCGTGCCGTCGATCTACGAGGCCGCACCGGCGGCGATTCTGGCTGCGATCCACGAGGCGCCAGATGAGAGCGGGACTCTTCTTGTCATTGGGCACAATCCGGGTTTTGAAGAGCTGGCCGCGCTCCTGGCAACGCAGGGCGAGGCCGATGCGCTCGGTCGATTGCGCACGAAATACCCAACGGCGGGGCTGGCGGTGATCGCCTTCGATCACGAGCGCTGGGCGGATGTCGCGCCCGGCTCGGGCCGGCTTGAAGCCTTCGTGACGCCGAAAACGCTGGCTTAAATTGAAACGGACGACTGAGGTCGCCCCACCCCCGACGTCATCCTCGGGCTTCACCCGAGGATCCACCCGCGTTGGGGCATGGATGGTCGGGTCAAGCCCGACCATGACGGAGGAGAGGTCAGCGGATTTTTCCGGCGGTCGAAAAACAACCGGTGCCACTCGTTGCAGAATCAGAAGCTCGCCGTCATCGGGTCCGGGCCGATTCGCTTGCCGCCTTTTTCGAGGCCGGCAAAGGTCGCCATGTCCTCGTCGTCAAGCTTGAAGTCGAAGACCTTGACGTTTTCCGCGATGCGCGACGGCGTCACCGATTTCGGGATGACCACCAGGCCGTTGTCGATGTGCCAGCGGGTGATGACCTGGGCCGGCGTGCGGCCGTGTTTTGCCGCGATACCGGCAACGACGGAGTTTGTCAGCAGCGTGCCCTGGCCGAGCGGGCTCCAGGATTCCGTGATGATGCGGTGTTTTTCGTGGTAGGCGCGGGTTTCCTTCTGGGGGAAATCCGGATGCAGCTCGATCTGGTTGATCACCGGGGTAATGCCGGTCTCGTCGATCAGGCGCTGCAGGTGTTCCGGATAGAAGTTGGACACGCCGATCGAGCGGGCGCGGCCTTCCTTCTGGAGCTGGATGAAGGCCTTCCAGGTGTCGACGAACTGGCCGCGCTTCGGCGCCGGCCAGTGGATGAGGTAGAGGTCGACATAATCGGTGCCGAGCCGTTTCAGGCTGGCGTCGAAGGCCTTCAGCGTCGCATTGTGGCCCTGGTCGCCGTTCCAGAGCTTCGTGGTGAGGAAGATTTCGGCGCGGTCGACGCCGGAGGCGCGGATGCCCTCGCCGACGCCCTGCTCGTTTTCGTAGATCGCCGCGGTATCGACATGGCGGTAGCCGCTGTCGAGTGCCGCCTTGACCGCGGTCACGGCCGTGTCGTTCGGCGTCTGCCAGACGCCGAGGCCGATCTGGGGAATGCTGTTGCCATCATGAAACAGGATTGTCGGTTGATCGCTCATCAGAATCTCTCCGTGAAAAAGGTTTGGCGTGCTTGAACCCAGACGGGTTTCCCGTGGCGCCTTGCAGCCCGGCGACGGTCGAGGCTGATATAGGTCCCGCAGCGCAGCATTTCAGCCCGCCTGCCGGCAAAATCGTCAGAGCACGCGCACGACCGTGCCACGGCGCAGATGCGGCAGGATGCGCAGCATGTCGCGCTTCGCGATGGCGACGCAGCCGGCCGTCGGCTCGTAGCCGGGGCGGATCAGGTGGAAGAAGATCGCCGAGCCCTTGTTGCGGCGGCGCGAGGTGACGTTCCAGTCGAGCACGAGGCAGATGTCATAGAGCCCGTCCGCGCGCCGCATCTCTTCGTGGCTCGGCTTGAACGGCGCGCGCACGAGGCGGTTGTAGCTCGGATGGCTCGGCGCGTCGCACCAGAGCATGGAGGGCCGGATGCGGCGGAAGGGCAGGGTGGTCCCCGGCAAGGCCACGCGGTCGCCGCGCACAAAGCCGGAGAGCAGCGGCATGGCGGCGATGGGCGTGGCGCCGTCGCCTTCGCGTTTGACGCTGGTACGTCCGGTGCGGCCGATTGCGGCGGGGATGCGCAACGAACCGACCTGCACGATGGCGCGGGTCTTCCGGCCCGGTGCGGGGCGCACGAGGATGGTCTTCACGCAATGTTTAGGAGATGTGATCCGGCTCATGTCATTCCGCCATATTCGCGCCTTGTGGCAACTTGACTGGCTAAGCCATGGACGGGCTTGCCAAAAGCGCCAGTTCCCTTACTTTCAGAGGAATGCCGAGAGGTAAAGCATGACATCCCGCACCATCCTTCTTGTCGATGACGACAACGACCTTCGCGAGACGCTCGTCGAGCAGCTTTCGCTCTACGAGGAATTCTCCACGCTCGAGGAAATGACGGCCGGCAAGGGCATCCAGACGGCCCGCGCCAACCAGATCGACCTGCTTATCATGGATGTCGGCCTGCCGGATATGGACGGGCGCGAAGCCGTAAAACTGCTGCGCAAGGGCGGCTTCAAGGCGCCGATCATCATGCTGACCGGGCACGACACCGATTCGGACACGATCCTCGGGCTGGAAGCCGGCGCCAACGACTATGTGACGAAGCCCTTTCGCTTTGCCGTGCTGCTCGCGCGCATCCGCGCGCAACTGCGCCAGCACGAGAGCAGCGAGGACGCCACCTTCACCGTCGGCCCCTATACGTTCAAGCCGGGCCAGAAACTGCTGACGCTCGAAAACGGCCAGAAGATCCGGTTGACGGAGAAGGAGGCGGCGATCATCCGCTACCTCTACCGCGCCGACCAGAAGGTGGTGACGCGCGACGTGCTCTTGGAAGAGGTCTGGGGCTACAATTCCGGCGTGACGACCCACACGCTGGAGACCCATGTCTATCGTCTGCGCCAGAAGATCGAGCGGGACCCTTCCAATGCGGAGATTCTCGTGACAGAAAACGGCGGCTACAAGATCGTACCGTAAGGTTTTTAACGTCCCGGAATTGCTTTTGGAGGGATGCCCACCGTGGCTCTCAGCGACGACATCGCCCTGCTTTCCCGCGTGCCGCTCTTTGCGGGGCTCGCCGACGACAAGCTCCGGCTGATGGCTTTTGGCGCCGAGCGCCGCCGGCTGGTCGAGGGGCAGACGCTGTTTCGCGAGGGCACGTCCGCCGATTGCGGCTTCGTCGTCGCCTCCGGTGCGTTCGGCCTCACCTCGACGCTTCGCGACGGCTCGACCCGCGACGAAGGCACGGCGCAGGCCGGCACGCTGCTCTCCGAGCTTGCGATGATTTCCGCCGTCGAGCGCAAATATACGGCGGTGGCGACCGAGGACAGCGAGGTCATCCGCATCAACCGCCCGCTCTTCCGGCGCATGCTGGAGGAATACCCGGACGTCGCCGTCCTCGTCGACGCCCGCATCCGCGAAAACCTCGCAGCGATGATCAGCGAGATGCGCAGCCTCGCGGGGCGTTTTGCTTAATCCTTAAAAGTCGAATTCCGCAATCACCGGCACATGGTCCGACGGCCGTTCCCAGCCGCGGGCTTCGCGGATGACCTTGATATCGGTGAGATGCGGTTCGAGGTCGGCGGAGGACCAGATGTGGTCGAGGCGGCGGCCCTTGTCGGCGGCGACCCAGTCGGCCGAGCGGTAGCTCCACCACGTATAGAGCTTTTCGTGCGCCGGCACCTTGCGGCGCATCAGGTCGACCCAGGCGCCCTTGGTCATCACGTCGATCAGGCCCTCGGTCTCGATGGGCGTGTGGCTGACGATCTTCAGGAGCTGCTTGTGCGACCAGACGTCGTGCTCCAAGGGCGCGATGTTGAGGTCGCCGACGAGGATCGAGGAGATGCCGGCCTCTGCCTCGGCGTGCAGCAGCTTCATCTCCTCGATGAAATCGAGCTTATGGCCGAATTTCTGGTTGATCGTGCGGTCCGGCTCGTCGCCGCCGGCCGGCACATAGAAATTGTGCAGGCGGATCGACTTGCCGCGGTGATGGAAGACGACCGAGATGTGGCGCGCGTCGCCCACGCCGCAATAGTCACGCCGCTCGACGATCTCGGTCAGCGGCAGGCGGGAAATGGTCGCGACACCGTGGTAGCCCTTCTGGCCGTGAAAGACGATGTGCTCGTAGCCGAGCGCCTTCAGCGGCTTCAACGGGAAGAGGTCGTTCGGACATTTGGTTTCCTGCAGGCACAGGATATCCGGTGAGAAGGTCGTCAGGAAATGTTCGACGAGCGGCATGCGCAGCCGCACGGAATTGATGTTCCACGTCGCAATCGAAAGTGCCATGCCTGCCCCCGGAAATCTGTCCGGGGCGTCTTAGCGCATGCATGACGAAACGGAAACGGCTTTCTCAGTTCGCGCCCTTGTTGCGGACCTCGTCATAGGGGATCGAGAAGACCTTCTCGTCGAGGGCGACGCCCGTCTTGACGTTGAAGATCATCACGGAGGTGTCCTTGCCCTGCGCGTCGGTGATCGTCCACTGGCGCAGGTCATAGGTCTTCGGGTCGAACATCATGGTGATGGTCGAATCGCCGAACATGTTGCGGTCGCCGAGCACGATGGTCGTGAGGTCCGCCTCTTCCTTGACGTTGCGCACCATCTTGGCGGAGAGGTCGATCTTCTCGCCGAGCAGCAGGTTGAGCGGGGTCTTGGAGAGCGGGTAAATATCCCAGGTCTTGAGCTTGCGGTTGCCAATGACCACGGACTTGCCGTCGGCGATCACGCGCATCGGCGAGGGCTCTTCGTAGTTGAAGCGGATCTTGCCCGGACGGTTGATGTAGAACTTGCCGCCGGTCTGTTCGCCGCGCGGGCCGAACTGCACGAATTCGCCGATCATCGTCTTCACGGAGGCGAAGTGGTCGGCGATCTTCTGGGCGGCGCCGCTTGCCTGCGCCGAAGCATCGGCGGGCGCCAGCGCCGAAAGGCCGGTTGCGAGCGTGAAGGCCATCAGGCAGGTGAAGCCACGGCGGGTCAGCATGCCGGTCGCCTGGCCTTTCTCGGATGGGATCATGTTGGTCTCCTTCATCTGCGTGTCATGCGGGCCAAACACGGCGCCATAATGGCATCCGGCCCTGACGCGGAACTTGCGGGCGGAACGCCGCAGACGGCGCCCCGTTCCCGGTCGTCGTTCCGAAATTTACTCTTCCGTCGGCACGAGGATCTCGCGCTTACCGGCGTGGTTGGCGGGGCCGATCAGGCCCTCCTTCTCCATGCGCTCGATCAGCGAGGCGGCGCGGTTGTAGCCGATGCCGAGGCGGCGCTGGATATAGGAGGTCGACGCCTTGCCGTCGCGCAGCACCACGGCCACGGCCTGGTCGTAGGGATCGTCCGAATCCTCGAGGTTTGCGGTGCCGGCCGGGCCGCCGCCGCCCTCACCATCCTCGTCGTCGTCCTCAGTGATTGCGTCGAGATATTGCGGGGAACCTTGCGTCTTCAGATGGGCGACGACGGCCTCCACTTCGCCGTCCGAGACGAAGGGGCCGTGCACGCGCTGGATGCGCCCGCCGCCGGCCATGTAGAGCATGTCGCCCATGCCGAGCAGCTGTTCGGCGCCCTGTTCGCCCAGGATGGTGCGGCTGTCGATCTTCGAGGTCACCTGGAAGGAGATGCGGGTCGGGAAGTTCGCCTTGATCGTGCCGGTGATGACGTCGACCGAGGGGCGCTGCGTTGCCATGATGACATGGATGCCGGCGGCGCGGGCCATCTGGGCGAGGCGCTGGACCGCGCCTTCGATGTCCTTGCCGGCGACCATCATCAGATCGGCCATTTCGTCGATGATGACGACGATATAGGGCATCGGCTGGAGATCGAATTCCTCCGTCTCGTACATCGCCTCGCCGGTCTGCCGGTCGAAGCCGGTCTGCACGGTGCGGCTGATCTGCTCGCCCTTGGCCAGCGCCTGCTCGACGCGGCTGTTGAAGCCGTCGATGTTGCGCACGCCGATCTTCGACATCTTCTTGTAGCGCTCCTCCATCTCGCGCACGGTCCATTTCAAGGCGACGACGGCCTTCTTCGGATCGGTGACGACGGGGGAGAGGAGGTGCGGGATGCCGTCATAGACGGAGAGTTCCAGCATCTTGGGGTCGATCATGATCAGGCGGCACTGTTCCGGCTTCAGCCTGTAGAGCAGCGAGAGGATCATGGTGTTGATGGCGACCGACTTGCCCGAGCCGGTGGTGCCGGCGACGAGCAGGTGGGGCATCTTGGCGATGTCGGAGATGACCGGCTCGCCGCCGATCGTCTTCCCCAGCGCCATGGCGAGCTTGGCCTTGGAGGTCTCGAAATCGCGGCTGGCGATGAGTTCGCGCAGGTACACGGTCTCGCGGCTCTGGTTCGGCAGCTCGATGCCGATGGCGTTGCGGCCGGGCACGACGGCGACGCGGGCGGCGATCGCGCTCATCGAGCGGGCGATGTCGTCGGCAAGGCCGATGACGCGCGACGACTTGATGCCGGGTGCGGGCTCCAGTTCGTAGAGCGTGACGACCGGGCCGGGGCGCACATGGATGATCTCGCCCTTGACGCCGAAATCCTCCAGCACGCCTTCCAGCATGCGGGCATTCTGCTCCAGCGCGTCGGCCGACAGCGTGGTGTCGCGCACCTGGCCCTTCGGCTCGGCGAGCAGGTGGATCGGCGGCAGCGCGAAGCCGTCCGGGCCGACGAAGGAGGTCTGCGCCTCGCGCTCGATGCGCTGGCCGGGCTTGGGCCGGGCGGCGGGGGGCACGACGCGGGCGGTGGTGGCGGGCATGGGCTGGCGGGCCGGGGCGCGGCGCGGCGCCCAGTCGGCGGCGACGTCGTCCGCATCGTCGTCCGGCAGGATGCCGCTCGGGCGGCGCATCGGTTCGTCGTCCCTGTCGAAGGGCAGGTCGTCGTCCTCGTCGCCGGCCATCGGCGGGGCGACGACGACGCGGCGGCCGTCGAGCGACGGTTCGACGCGCTCGGAGGCGCCGCGGGAAGGGGTGCGGGCGCGCACCGGCTCGTTCAGCGTGCCGAACTCATCCTCGTTGAAATCATAGGGCTGCTCGATGCCGCGCGCCTTGCGGCGCTGGTTGGCGAGGCCGAAGAGGCGGCGCATGCGGGCATGGCCGGTGTACCACGCATGGGTCATGGCGCCGGCGAAAACGGTGAGCGGGCCTTCCCGGTCGTCGTCGTCCTCGTTCTCCTCGGCGATGGTGCGCGCGCGGCTCGGTGTGGGGACGGGAGCGAAATCCTCCTCGTCCTCGATCGTGACGGAGCCGATCAGGCCGGCGGCGAAAACCATCAGCCAGGCGGCCGGGATGGCGATGATGCCGCCGAGGATGCTGGCGAAGAGGCCGGTCGGGTAGGCGCCGGTGAAGAGGGCGGGGAAGCGCAGGATCATGTCGCCGAAGACGCCGCCAAGCCCGGTCGGCAGCGGCCAGGTGACGGGTGCGGGCACGCAGGCAAGCGCTGCGGAGGCGAGGATCGCGCCGCCGAGCCAGGCGCCGGCGCGCTGCGGCACGCGGTTGAAGCGCCGGCCGCTGATCAGCGCCAGCCCCCAGGCGACGACGGGCAGCAGCGCGATGACGCTGGCAATGCCGAAGAACTGCATGAAGATATCGGCGAAGACGGCGCCGGGATAACCGAGGATATTGGCCGGCGCGCCGCTCGAGGCATAGGAGAGGCTCGGGTCGGAGACGTTCCAGGTGGAGAGTGCGGCGACCGCGAAGGCAAGGCCGAGGAAGGTGCAGAGCCCGAACAGGATCTGCAACTGTCGCCAGACGAATGCCGACAGAACGAAGCGGTCGTGACGGTTATCCAGTCCTGCCGAGATGCTTCTGCTCATGGTTACAGCCTATAGTCCGTCCAAGGAAAACCGCACCGATTCCGCGCGATTCGCGGATGTGCCTGACTGTGAACCCTACGAAGGAAGCCTTAATGGCATGTTAACCATGCCGCTTTCGTGGCGCCGGTTTCGGCCTCGGGCGTGAAAAAGGCCCGGACTTTTTGGGTCCGGGCCAAGGGCGGCATAGTTTCCTATGGCCGCGACGGGACGTTTTGCGGCGGCTGCTGGAGCCGCCGCGAAGCCATTAGGAGTGGTAGGCCGCTTCGCCGTGCGAGGAGAGGTCGAGGCCTTCGCGCTCGGCTTCGACGGTGACGCGCAGGCCGACGATCATGTCGA
Source organism: Shinella sp. GW821-FHT10F02 (assembly GCF_058809275.1). Taxonomy (NCBI): domain Bacteria; kingdom Pseudomonadati; phylum Pseudomonadota; class Alphaproteobacteria; order Hyphomicrobiales; family Rhizobiaceae; genus Shinella; species Shinella sp. GW821-FHT10F02. Next base: position 239,613 of record NZ_JBXASL010000005.1, read on the forward strand.
CCACCTTGTAGAGGATCGCCGAGACGATGCCGCACCAGGCAATGGTGATGACGACGGCGGTGAGCTGCGTCATGAACTGCGAGGCGATGGAGAAATCCGCGCCGCCCGTGCCGCCGAGCGACGGGGCGGTGAAGATGCCGGTGCCGAGCGCACCGATGAGGCCGCCGATGCCGTGTACGCCGAAGACGTCCGCCGTGTCGTCGTAGCCGAACTTGTTCTTCACGACGGCGACGAAGAAGTAGCAGACCGGCGAGACGATGAGGCCGAGCACGATGGCGCCGAACGGACCGACGGAGCCGGCAGCCGGGGTGACGGCGACGAGGCCGGCGATCATGCCGGAAGCCGCACCCAGCAGCGAAGCCTTGCCGCGGGTGAAGGTCTCGACGAGCGACCAGGCGAGGATTGCGGCAGCCGTTGCGACGAAGGTGTTGACGGTGGCGAGAACCGCGCCGCCCGAAGCTTCAAGGTTGGAGCCGGCGTTGAAGCCGAACCAGCCGAACCACAGCATGGCGGCACCGACGAGGGTGAGCGTCATGGAGTGGGGGGCCATCATGTCCTTGCCGAAGCCGGTGCGCTTGCCGACCATGATCGCGCCGATGAGGCCTGCCACGCCGGCATTGATGTGCACGACGGTGCCGCCGGCGAAGTCGAGGGCGCCCATGCCGAAGATCAGGCCGTTGGCATCCCAGACCATGTGGGCGATCGGGAAGTAGACGAAGGTGGCCCAGAGTGCCGTGAAGAGCAGGACGGCCGAGAACTTGATGCGCTCGGCGAAGGCGCCGATGATGAGGGCCGGGGTGAGGGCGGCGAAGGTCATCTGGAACAGGATGAAGATATATTCCGGAATGACGACGCCGTCGGAGAAGGTGGCGGCCGTGCTGTCAACGGTCACGCCCGACAGGAACATCTTGGCGAAGCCGCCGAAATAGGCGCTGGTCGAGCCGCCGAAGGCGAAGGAATAGCCGTAGACGACCCAGATGATCATCATCATGGCGCCGATGACGGTGCACTGCATGAGGACCGACAGCATGTTCTTGGCGCGCACCAGGCCGCCGTAGAAAAGTGCCAGACCCGGGATCAGCATGAAGAAGACGAGCAGCGTCGACAGGAACATGAAGACGGTATCCGCCTTGTCCGGAACGGGGGCTGCGGCGACGGCTTCGGTGGCTGCGGGCGCGGTTTCCTGCGCGAAAGCGACAACCGGCGCAAGCATGGCCGTGGTGGCAGCAGCCACGCGGGCGAGGGTATGAGAAGGCTTGAATGACGACATTTTGAAAATGCTCCCTGAATATGCCGGTTGCTTAGAGCGCTTCGGAATCGGTTTCGCCGGTGCGGATGCGCACGGCATGGTCGATGGAGTAGACAAAGATCTTGCCGTCGCCGATCTGGCCGGTCTTGGCGGCAGACGCGATCGCCTCGACCGCCTTGTCGACGAGGTCGGCAGGCACGGCGATCTCGATCTTCAGTTTCGGCAGGAAGCTGACGGCATATTCGGTGCCGCGGTAGATTTCCGTATGCCCCTTCTGGCGCCCGTAACCCTTTACTTCCGTCACGGTCAGGCCCTGGATGCCAACGGTGGTGAGGGCCTCGCGCACCTCATCGAGTTTGAACGGCTTGATAATGGCCATCACAATTTTCATCTGGTTTCCCATCCTTCGTGCTTGTTCCCCCAGCCGGGGCCATCTCTCCTTGCCGTTGGCAACCTTCGCCGCAACGACTAAGAGCTACACATTCAAGGGGCGTGCCAGATTCGAACGGCGTCTCTAATCAACTGAAATGATTGCAATAAAAATACGCGCCATGCTGCGGCGCAAAATTTCACCAGCGCAGATGGTCAAAAAATAGGCGCTATTGGAATAATGGGCAAAATTTAGTCAGTTGCCTTTTTCCGAATCAGCCCTTCCTGGGCCACGGAGGCAATGAGGGTGCCGGAGCGGGTGAAAATTGCGCCACGCGTCATGCCGCGCCCGCCGAAGGCCGAGGGACTGTCCTGGCTGTAGAGCAGCCAGTCGTCGAGCACCGGTGGGCGGTGGAACCACATGGCATGGTCGAGGCTCGCCACCTGCAAGGTGCGATCAAGCACAGAGGTGCCATGCGCGAAGAGCGACGTATCGAGCAGCGTCATGTCGGAGAGATAGGCGAGCACGGCGGCCTGCAGGTGGCGCTCGGCCGGCACCGGGCCGGTGGTGCGCACCCAGATGTTCTGGCGCGGCTCCAGTTTGTCGCGCGAAAAATAATGGTCGAGCGAGACGGGACGCAGCTCGATCGGCCGCGGGCGCTGCCAGTAGGCGCGGATATGGTCCGGCGCCTCGGTCATGAAGCGTTCCTTGAGATCCGCTTCGCCGAGCAGGTTTTCCGGCTGCGGCACGTCCGGCATCTGTGCCTGATGCTCGAAACCGTCTTCGTCGTCCTGGAAGGAGGCGGTCATGAAGTAGATCGGCTTGTCGTGCTGGATGGCGACGACCCGGCGCGTGGCAAAGGAGCCGCCGTCGCGGATGTTTTCCACGTCGTAGATGATCGGCACGGACGGATCGCCCGGCCGCACGAAATAGGCGTGCAGCGAATGCACGAAGCGGCCTTCCTTCTCCACCGTGCGCGTCGCCGCAACCAGCGCCTGGCCGATCACCTGCCCGCCGAACACCCGCTGCCAGCCGACCTGCGGGCTCTTGCCGCGAAATAGCCGGGTTTCCAGCCGTTCGAGGTCGAGCGTCTCCAGCAGGAGGTCCATGGCGGGGTTTTTTGCGGGCTGGCGCGACATTTGGACGTGGCTCCCCAAGGTAGGAATACGGTACTTCCTCCTCTATATAGAGGGGCAGGAGACCTCAAGCGGCCAGGAGAAGACCATGTCTGAAGGCACCATGCTCGACGTGCTTGTCGCCGGCGGCGGTTATGTCGGCCTGTCGCTCGCTGTCGCCATCAAGAAAGCCGCGCCGCATCTCGCCGTGGAAGTCGTCGATGGCGCGCCGGAGCATGTCTGGCAGAAGGATGAGCGCGCCTCGGCGATCGTGGCGGCCGCGCGCAACCTGCTCGACGTGCTCGGCGTGTGGAACGAGATCGCGCCGGAGGCGGAGCCGATCCGCCGCATGGTCATCACCGATTCGCGCACGGCCGATCCGGTGCGCCCCGTCTTCCTCACGTTCGAAGGTGCCGGCTCCGGCGACGACGGCCAGCCCTTCGCCCATATGGTGCCGAATCGCGCCATGACAGGCAGCCTGCTGCGCCAGGCCGAAATCCTCGGCATTGCCGTGCGCTGGTCGACCTCGGCGGACGGTTTTGCCACCGGCCTGCACGCGACGGCCGTGCGCCTCTCCGACGGCTCCGAACGACAGACCCGCCTGCTCGTCGCCTGCGACGGCGTGCGCTCGAAGCTGCGCGACATGGCCGGCATCAAGACCGTGCATTTCGACTATGGCCAGTCCGGCATCGTCACCACGGTCGAGCACGAGCGCCCGCATGAGGGCACCGCGGAAGAACACTTTTTGCCCGCCGGCCCCTTCGCCACGCTGCCGCTCACCGGCAACCGCTCCTCGCTCGTCTGGACCGAGCGCACGGAGGATGCCCGCCGCCTCGTCGAGAGCGACGACCTGGTCTTCGAGGAAGAGCTGGAGCGCCGCTTCGGCCACAAGCTCGGCCCGCTCAAGGTCGCCGGCGGCCGCCGCGCCTTCCCGCTCGGCCTGACGCTGGCGCGCGCCTTCGTCGGCCCACGCTTCGCGCTCGCCGGCGACGCCGCGCACGGCATTCACCCGATTTCCGGCCAGGGCCTCAATCTCGGCTTCAAGGACGTGGCGGCACTCGCCGAAACGATCGTCGAGGCCGACCGCCTCGGCCTCGATATCGGCGCGACGTCGGTGCTGGAGCGCTACGAGACCTGGCGCCGCTTCGATACGGTGCGCATGGGCATCACCACGGACGTGCTGAACCGCCTGTTCTCCAACGACGTGACGCCGCTGCGCGTGCTGCGCGATGTCGGCCTCGGCGTGGTCGATCGCCTGCCCGGCCTCAAATCCTTCTTCATCCGCCAGGCCGAAGGCACCTCCGGCAGCGGGCATCCGCGCATGCTGGTCGGTCAGCCGATCTGATTGACGGCTTATTGCCACACGGCACCCGCGGCATGGATGGTCGGGTCAAGCCCGACCATGACGGAGGAGAGGTTGCCAGGCTTTTGCCGGCACCCGGCACTCAGTCCTTGATTTCACGCGCCTCGGAAATCAGCATGATCGGAATGCCGTCGCGGATCGGATAGGCGAGTTTTGCTTTTTCGGAAATGAGTTCGCCGGTCTTGGCATCGTAGCTCAGCCGCCCCTTGGTCAGCGGGCAGACGAGAAGTTCGAGCAGCTTGGGATCGACCCGGCTGGTGCTGGCATTCATCGCGGGCACTCTATTGCAGCATCGTGTCGACGTCGCCGTATTCGCGCGCCAGCACGATCTCGGTGATGGCGATCAGGGTTTCCGCACGCGTCTTCAGGTCCGGTGCTTCCAGCAGCGCCTGCTTTTCCGCCGGGCCATAGGGTGACATCATCGCCATGGAATTGACCAGCGTGGTGTTGCTGGCGCGCTCCACGCTTTCCCAGTCGGCTTCCAGCTTGTTGGCGTCTAGATAGGCCTTGAAGGCGGCCAGCAGCGCATCGCGGTCGACGCTCTGTTCGTCGTCGCTTGCCGTCAGGTCGGTGATGAAGGGGGCGATGTGGAAGCTGCGGTAGGACTTGTCGTCGCGCCGCTCTTCCAGGAGTCGGTAGCGGCACACGCCGGTGAGCGAGACGATGTAGCGCCCGTCGCCCGTTTCGGCAAAGGAGGTGATGCGGCCGATGCAGCCGACCTGGCAGAGTGCCGGCGTCTCGCTTGAGGCATCGTCCACCTTGTCGGCGCCGAAGACCGGCTGCACCATGCCGATCAGCCGGTGCGAGGCGAGCGCGTCGTCGAACATGGAGAGATAGCGCGGCTCGAAGACATTGAGCGGCAGCTGCCCGCCGGGCAGCAGCAGGGCACCCGTCAACGGAAAGACGGGGATGGCTTCAGGCAGGTCCGCCGGCTTCAGATAACGCGCATTTCCCACATGCATGGCATTGCCTTCCCATTCCGCGGCCCATTCCGCAGCACGGCGAAACATCGCCCGCCCTTCGCCATGGCGCCTCCCCGCAATGTGGGGTAGGCACGGCGTTTCTCAAGGGACCCGTGCCATTCCGCGGCAAAAAAGCCTCAGGAAAACAGGATCGACGACAGCTTGCGCCGGGCGGCGATCGTTGCCGGATCTTTCGGCCCCCAGACCTCGAAGAATTGCAGCAGCTCGCGGCGCCCGCCATCGTCGTCGAAGGTGCGGTCGTGTTTCATGATGTAGAGCAGGTGATCGGCCGCCGCCTGGCGGTCGCCCTCGACATTGCGGATCTTGGCAAGCTTCAGCCGTGCCGCATGGTCGTCGGCGTTCAGCGCCAGCGCCTGTTCGAGCGCTGCCGGATCGCCGAGCTTGCGCGCCTCCTCGATCTGGTCGAGCTTCTTGAGGACCGCCGCGACGGCGGGATCGGCGGTGACCGCTTCCGGCGCATTGGCGAGGATCTGGCGGGCGTTTTCCGGCTGGCCGGCGGCGATCATGCATTCGGCGATGCCGGCCAACGCCAGCGGATTCTCCGGATCGGCCTGAAGCAGCGCGCCGTAGAGATCGGCCGCACCCGCAAGATCGCCCGCGTCGAACAGGGTTTTGGCTTCGGCGAGCAGCGCCTCGATCTCGGCCTTCTCGTCGGCGCCCGCGGGGCCGGCGACTTTGTCGATGAATTCGCGCACCTGGCTTTCCGGCACGGCGCCCATGAAGCCATCGACCGGCCGCCCGCCGACGAAGGCGATGACGGCGGGAATGGACTGGATGCCGAGCTGGCCGGGAATGGAGGGATGGTCGTCGATGTTGAGCTTGACGAGCTTCACCCGGCCCGCACTCTCGCGCACGACCTTTTCGATGATCGGCTGGAGCTGCTTGCATGGGCCACACCAGGGCGCCCAGAAATCGACGAGCACGGGCTGCTGGCGCGATGCCTCCAGCACGTCACGGGAGAAATTCGCCGTCGTCGTGTCCTTGACGCTGTCATCCGCCGCCGGTGCCGCGCCGCCGCCATAGCTCGCCGAAACGTTCATCTGCCCGCCATAGGACGATGCATAGGGGTTGTCGCTTGCACTCATGGTCTGCTCCTGTGGCGCGCGCGTCGCGCCTTCGATCCTCGTGTCCGGCCCGGAAAGTACCGCCCCTCAAATCGTATGTCAGGACGTGACTTTCAAGACAAGCGGCTCGTGTCCCGTCGCCTCGATGAAGCGCAGAAGATCCTTCGAACCGATCGAGGTCGTCGCGTCGTTGCGCAGCGGATGGCCGTTGATCGTATCATAGGCCATCAGGTCCGCGTCGATGATGATCTTCACCTGGCGTCCCGCATCGTTGATCACGCCGAAGGCGGTGACGGCGCCCGGGATGACGCCGAGATATTCCATCAGTTTCTCCGGCCTGCCGAAGGAAACGCGGCTCGACGCGCCGATGATCGTGTGCACCGTCTTCAGGTCGACCGTCGCATGTTCCTCGACGGTCATCAGGAAGTAGTTGTCCTTCTTGTCCTTCACGAAGAGGTTCTTTGTATGGCCGCCGGGGATCTCGTCGCGCAGCGCCACCGATTCGGCGACGGTGAAGACCGGCGCGTGCTCCTTGGTGCTGTGGGCGATGCCGAGCCCATCGAGAAACTGGAAAAGATCCTTGTCGGTCTTCGGCTGCGTGTCGGTCATTTGGCGCGTCCCGGCATGATTTGGTCCTGCCCGCTGATAGGACGTCCGCCGCCCGCGCGCAACCGCCTGAAAATCCGCGACTTTGAAAGTCATCGCGATTTTTTCTGCAAAAACTGACATTTCCCTGTTGCATTTGGAAAGGGCTTGAGCGATATAGCGCCCGTCGCCGCAACGCAGCGACCTTCGGCCACCGACTACCCCAGGCCGTCGACGATGAGCGGGTGTAGCTCAGGGGTAGAGCACAACCTTGCCAAGGTTGGGGTCGGGCGTTCGAATCGCCTCACCCGCTCCATTCTTCCAAGACGTCGCAAGCCTCGGTTCGCCGGGGCTTTTGTGCGTTTTGGCGCGGTTGAAGTCGCGCTGAACGGAAGCGACTCATGGAGGCACGGTTACCGTCGGGTTACAAGTTCATAAAAGCGAGACGAAATGACGTCGCTGCGCAAGCGCCGTTCGTGGCAATTCGCGCTCTAAGGACCAAAAATATCCAATTTGAGTTGCGCATAAACGGCCATCCCAGGCTTAATCAGCGGGGCAAGAGCATTGCGGACAAAAGCCATCTGGTCGTTACCCATTTGCCGTAAACCAAGAATTCGTTTGGTCTCGACATAGATAGAGCTTGCAGCTTTTTTAATGTCGTCTTGGGGATTGCCGCGCGCAACGCTGTCGGCAATGGCCTTCTGTTTGGCTGCCAAAACAGTAGGGAGGTCGCCAGACTTACCAACCGAATCGCACAAGGCAGCCAGAACCTCGTCGTCGTAGAGATAGACTTCTAAGTGCCTGCGGCTGAGCACCGTGATTCCATCTTTTTGGAGATTGATCACATCAACTGGGGCGTGGTCGTCGCGATCTATTAAGCGAGTTACCTTCATGCCCGATGCAATCTTCGGCAATGCGGTAGCAAGTCCGAAAAAGTCACCAGACACCTGATTGGCGCTACCAGCCGAGATAAACGTTACATCTGGGAACTCCTCGTCAAAGATTGTGGAGTAGACGCGTGCATCGTGCTCAGCATTCTTACCCGCAATTGGTCCCGCCGGATTACCCTCGCAGACCACCACTTCGCGCGGTGCGACAAGAGCGGTGAGATCATCCAGCGCAACATTCATCACCCCCTCCCAAAAGGCACGAGTAGGCTTGGATGGCGTGATGACGGTCGGCAGATCGAAGTCGTGTCCGCCGAAATCGAGGAAAGCCACAGAGTCCGGATCGGCGTCATAAAGTTCGCGCGCTTTTCTCATCATCCCAATCGAATGGGAAGCGATCCAAAGCTGAGAAGCACCTGGTAATAGCCCCACCAATTCTCCGAGGAGAGCGCCTTGAAGTTTGGTATTCATATGCGTTTCCGGCTCATCGACGCAGTAGATGGCATCGCCGTAGCTCCGGCGCTTCACAACGAAATCTAAGATGAGGTCGAACGCCGCCTTCTCTCCGCCTGAAAGGTTCTTGTAGTCGAAACCCCTTGAGGTCCCCTTATCGAATTGAAAAGTACCTTGATCGAGTGGGTTACCCACGCCGATGAAGGTGAGATCGGGGAACAAGCGCTTCAGTGGCTCCCTAACCTCACCGATTAGCTTTTCACGATAATCACCCATAGTGGTCTTGGCGTCCTCGTTGACAAAGACGTCTTCCATCGCTTGAGCCGCCAACCTACCGTAATTTGCACTGACTGTAGCGTCTGGCTCGATCATCCTATTCAAATTGATGTTGTCCAGAATCGCACCTTGGCGGGATAATGAACTCAACGAAAATTCATGATCATTCCGATAGGCGGAGCGAACATAGACTCCGCCGCGAACGAATTGGCTCCCTTTGTCGGTAGTGACCACAATCCGCTCATTGAGATCGCTTACCGCGTCATTGGGCCTATCATAGTATTTGCTGTCACCATTCCAACCGTACCCAGTATCTATGCGATAGCGCAGCAGGAAGGCATCGAACAAAGACGACTTTCCTGAGCCGTTCGGGCCTGCCAAAACCACGAGTTTAGCTGTTGTCGGAAGGCCTATAATCTGAAGGTCGGCAAATCGACGAAATTTTTTTAAGTGCGAAGAAATAACACGCAAAATAACGCCCCGAGAGTAATTTTTTGGTGAAGGTCAACTTATATTGGCAATCTTATAAATGCCTCTAAGCTCGCCGAGTTGCAAGCGCCTCGACCATAATCGCCACCCGCTCAATATCTTCGATAGGCAACGCAGCCAATGCGGCCACTGCTCTTTCAAGAGCCAATTCGTGCGGCGTCTTCCCTGGAATAGCACTGCTCAATAGTTCGTTAGGCGTTGTTGCCAACACGGACGCGATTTTCACGAGCGTCGCGAGGTCTGGCTCGCGCCGGCCGCTAACGTAGTTGCCGTATCGCCTTTCACTAAGGCCCGCGCGTCGTGCGACTTCAGCATTGGAAATACCGAGTTCCTCTGCGCGCTTTCTGAGGTTTGTCGCAAACAAATCCATACGAACGAAATGTTCATGACATGCACCACGGGTCTATGTACGTTATGGCGTCATTAGAAACGCCGAAACGTGGGGTAGCGCGTGAAGGACCAATACGTCGGGGACATCAACGATTATCGCAAGTATGCGCTGCTGCGCACGCTGTCGTCGGGCGGCGCAAACCGCATCGGCGTCTGCTGGATGCTAACACCGTCAGACGGTGGGATGGACGGCGGCAAGCTCGCCTACCTCCAGCAGCCCGAGCGTGATCGCCACGTCGATCCCGAGTTGTTCGACATTCTTGCGCATGCCGCGTCCGCACCGGAACGCCGCCGCTTGGCGACAATAGAGGATGAAGGTGCCATTCCAGGCGCGCTCTACCACAATGACCTGCTGCCTGACGAACTTGCCGCCCGCCACGCTTTCATGGGCCGTTGCGCCTACGCCTTCCGCGAAGTTGACCTGATCTTTTTCGATCCGGATAATGGTCTGGAGGTGGCGAAGCCGAAGGGTCGCAAGGACTCGTCCAAATATCTCTACCTCGACGAGGTGGCTGCGTTCTACGCTTCCGGCCAATCCCTGCTCATCTACCAGCACTTTCCAAGGGTCGAGCGGACGGCGTTCTTGGCCCGTTGCGCCGAGCGGCTGCGCGCCGTGGCACCCGGCGCGTCGTTGTGGGCATTCACGACCGCCCATGTGGTCTTCCTCCTGCTGCTACACCCCGCCAGCCCTGCCCGCCTGCATTCCGCCGCAGACGCCGCCTGCTCTCGATGGGCACCGGAGTTCATATCCGGACGCTTCCTAGGTATCGAACCGCAGACCCCATAATTGACGGCGCTTTTCGACCATGTTTTTTGGAAAGTTTTTCGTTTCAATAGGATAGCTCGAATGAAGAAGACTGCACTCGTTCTCGTCGCTGTACTGCTCCCGCTCGTTGCTGGCTGCGCTCAGGTGGAGACCAAGACCAGTTTGATGACGCCGGCCGGGAACCAAATCCGCTCCGCCGGCGCCGGCGACGTGGTCATGTCGTTCCAGTCCCGCAAGGCGCTGCCTAACGTCGTTGGCGGTGCCGATATCTTCGGCCGCACCACGAATGCAGGCGGCACGACGGTTCGCTTCGTCGGCACGAATGGCTCTCGCGCCGTATTCGAAAGGACCGACGTGACCGTTGAAAGCAACGCAACGACGATGAGCGAGAGCCCGATGATCATTCCGCATTCCACGACGACCACCGTGCAAGGCACAGTCGGCCGGACCGACGTGTACGGAACGGCACGTTCGACCTCCTACCAGTACATCCCGCCGCGCGGCTCGTCGCAATACGCGACGGCGCAGCGGCCCATCGCGATCACGCTCGGAAACGGCCAAAGTGTTACGATCCAGGGCAGGACGCTGCGCGTCGTCAGCGTCTCGGCGAATGCCCTCAAATACGTGGTGGAATAGTCGGCTATGTAGCGCGGCGGTTGCCTAAGTATGGTGGTCGCCGCGTATACGCGTACAGGCCGTCCGAACTTGGCGGTATCTCCTGGGTCCCCCGGACACAGCCCTAATCGACCGCATGGGGGGAGGGTTTGAACCAAAGCCCCGGAAACGTCACGGCCAAAGCTGGCCCAATATATAAGGGTCAAGCGGCGAGAACGTCGTCCGCTGCTTCCGTGTCCACAATGACGAAATCGATGGACTGGCAGACACCGAAAGCCCCGATCGAGCGTGCGATGTCTTCCGGCTCGACGTGCGTCAACGCCGCCGCTTCAGCCAACGTCATAATCCGGCTTTCACCCGTCGCGTTGTCGATGACCAGAAGGTAGTCCATGCACAGTCTCCCGCTTTGGGAAAATTGAAGCACAGCGAAAGCCTCGGCACAATTTATCGCGTAATTACAGTCATATACAGAACGGCCTCCGGCAGCAGCGCCACCGGAGGCCGTGGTCGTGAGCTAACGGCGAGGCCCGAGGGCGTCAGGCCGGCCCGCCGTGCTGTACGCCAACCCGCTGCGGCACGTAGGCGCGTTCTAGGGCGGCCACGGCAGCAGCGCCGCCGCGTACAGCCTGCGTGTAGTGCCCGAGCGTCACCGTCGGATTGGCATGGCCGGCGATCTGCGCGACCAAACCGACCTCGATGCCCTGGGCCTGGAGCGTCGAGATAAACGAATGCCGGGCGCTGTGCGGCGTGACATACGGAAGGCGCAGCTTCTTGAAGGCCGGTGCCCAGTAACGTTTGCGGTAGTTCTGGTAGAGCAATGGACCGCCGCCGCCGATGCGCAGTTTCGGCCATTCCTGAAGGCGACCGGGGCCGGGGAAGACGCGGTGAAGCTCCTTACCCTTTCGTGGGCAGCGAAGACGCCATTCCAGCAACATCTCGCGCAGCGTCGTGCCCATGGGAATGTCGCGCACGCCCGCTGCCGTTTTAGCCGTCTCAGTGAGCGTGCCGTCACGTTCCTGGATGCGGCGAATGCGGATGATGTTCTTGTCGAAGTCCACTTCGCTCCAAAGCAGGCCAAGCTGCTCGGACGGGCGCGTGCCCGCGAGGAACGGGAAGGCGTAGTAGATTCCGTGTTCGGCGTCCATCTTGGCGGCGGTAATGAGCTTGGCGATGTCCTCCGGCGTCAGGATTGCCTTCTTCGGCTTGTGGCGAGCCCGCGTGAGGCCGGTCGGCATGGACGGCGCGCGAATGCCGAAGTCCTCTTCCGCGAGAGCCAGGATGGACTTGAGGTGCGACTTTGCCCGGTTGGCAGTGTAGTTGCCGCATTGCTCGACAATGGTTCGGTGCCAGACGCGGATACCAGCCGTGGTGAGGTCGGTGAGCTTGATGTCGCCCAAGAGCTTGATGAAGCGAGCGCCCTTCGGCGCAACGCCGCTCTCGGTGTAGTCGGCACGTTCCTGCCGCGTGCCGATTAGCAGAGGGCCACGGATCGCACCGTTCGCCACGACCTTATAGCCCTTCAGCGTAGAAGCCTTGACCTGCCCTTCCTTGTTGGCAAGCCAATGGTCGAGGGCCTTGGCAACAGTCGGGGCCGTCCGCTCACCGACGTACGATCCTTCGGCGAATTTACGCAGAAGTTCGTTGCGGCTCGCCTCCGCGTCCTTTTTGCGATCAAACGCGCGGCGAATACGCTTGCCGGACTTGGGGTCGCGCCAGTTAACATACCATTGCGGATAGGCGGCCATGGTGCCGTTCGTCAGCTTACGGCGGCGCGTGGTGGAGGTAACGGAGATGTTGATGTCAGTCATGTTCCTGCTCGTTGAGGCAAAAAATCTCAATAAAATCATGGCGAAGTGACCGACACAAGTAATCGCGGAGGCAGCACAAGAGGTGCTTACGACAGGCTAGGCGATGACCGAGAAGGTGACCTTGCTATGTGTTGGGAGGGCGAGGCCCCGACGAGACGGGGCCTCTGAATGGTGCGGATTCCCCGGTCATCCGGGTTGAAATCGCGGTCGTAAGAGTGACGGTGTGGCGCTGGTGACGGTGGCCGGCAGGTAGCGTGGCCTGGGCGGGTAGGAAGGGGAGTCCCCTACCTACTGCTGCTCAGCGCGACGGCCGTTGAGGATCATCACCGCCGTCACACCGTCACGCTAGAAGGCTTGCAGATAGCCACCGTCGTGCGATACGCGAATTTTCATGCCTTTACGGTCCTTGCCAAGATACTCGACGTGGACACCGACCTTTGCCATGGCCGGACGCATCCGCTTAAGCTGGTTCGAAAGATGAGATGCTGTCTTTGGCAAAGCATGCTCGGGGATCATCTCCCGAAAGGTCTTGAACTCCGAAAAGAGTTCAATCGCATAGCCTTCGAAGGGGCCGCTACGGCAGACGAGGCGGAGCATCGCTACGAGCGGGTCTTCGTTGACTTTCTCAATCACAAAGTCGTCCTGCGCCTTTCCGATTGCGTCGATGAGGCTATCGCCCTCCAGTTTCAGCGCCGGCTCGGCCGCCTTGATCCATTTTGCGGCGTCTGCCATTCGAAGGTGGCGCGGCGGCTCCACCGTAGCGAAATTCGCCAAGGCCATGGCTATCGCATCGTAAAGGGCACCAAGGATGCCAGGAAGCAGCCCCTCAAACTCGGCAAGCAGTTCCGCTTCCGTCCTCCTACCGCCTTCGGGCATCGGCGTGAGGCGGATCGGAATCGCCCGTTCCATGAGGTCAGGGCGATTGGCATAGCCGGAGATGCCGTTGATGATAAACGGACGCGTGTAGCTCATCACATGAATTTCGCCGTCGCTATAGAGCTTGCGAACGGCAATGCCGCCTCCCGTCGCGACCGTGCAGAGAGCATCCGACATCTCTGCCTTCATACCGGAGGCGTTGTCGAAAGACAGCAGCCGGTATTCCTTGGCCTGGATCATGAGGTCCTGCGGCTTGTCGGGCAGACGAAGGCGCATCGCCTTATTCGGATCGATGATGCGCTTCACTATCTCGCAGAACACGCTCTTGCCGGAACCCTGTTCGCCTTCCACGAGGAGAATGAAGTAGGGACCTTGCGGCTTAAGCGCATTGATCAGGAAGGCGACCAAGAGGCGGAAGTTGTGTTCATCGAGGCTGAGGAAGTCCTTCAGCTTGGCAAGGCTGCCGCCTTTCTCAGGAATGGGCAAGGTGTCAAAGCCCGCACCGCGCACGAACTTCAGACGGCTGCCGATCTCGACAGACCAGCCTGCGTTGTCGATTTCAACAACCCGACCGTCTGCCGCCCCGATGTCGATAATGACGTTTTTGCCATCACCGGCCACTCGGGCGAACACTGGATAACGCAAGCCGTCGAAGAGCGCCTTCGTTTCAAGGGTGGCTGCTGCCTCCATCAGCGGCGTCGAATTCACCGCCTTCTCCATCACAACATAGGCCTTATAACGCAGCCACTGTTTGAAGGCATCCGACTTGACGCGGTACACAATGGCCGACCCAGTGTGGGGCAGCGTTGCAAATGCGGTCCCATCGCCATCGTTGAACAGTTCGATGCCCGCGTTGACTGCCAGCGAGACGAGCGCGTGGGTGAGCGTCGGCGCGTCTTCATCGCTTGCGTCGCCAAAGCCCTTTGTACGGGCCGAAGCGATCCAACCCGGTAGTTCATCGAGCGAATTGCCCTTATAATCTTCCGGCAGAAGGCCGACAAAAATCTCAGAAATCTCCTCATCGGTTGCGCCGGCGCGAACCAGCGCCGCAACGAGGGCGACACCAGCGTCATGCGTAGCCTCACCGAAAATCAAGGTGATGGCATGCTCGGAGCCAAGCGTGACCTTTATGAGCTTGATCTGGTGCTCTGTGATCTCCGGAAGCTCTGCGAAGTCAACATCGAGTAGCGGCTTGCCATAGACTTCATAGGGATTGCCGGTGTCCGGATGGATGGACGGCGGCATGATCGTGACCTTGCCTGCGGCGAGGACGTCTATGTTGCCAAGGCCGGCAGCGCCCTTGATGATAGTGGACTTCACCGCTTTCGCGGCGCGGGTGAAGATGGTCGCTCCCTTCTTTCCCTTTTTGCCGGAAAGAACGGCACGACGCTGTTCACGCTTGAGGCCCAACACCCGGAGGACGAGATGCAGCAGGCGATCATCATCGACATCCAGGCCAACGAAGATATTGCCTGCGCCAACATCGAAGCCGGTCAGCAGAGCAATATTCTTGTCATAATACTGGTCCTGCCACTGCTTACGCTTCTCATCTTGGGGGATTGCGGCAAGCTGGCCCTGCCAGCCCTTGAGAATCGGCGCTTTACCTTCGGCCGGAGTAGCGGGCAGATTGCGAGCCCAGAATTTGCCTGCCTCGTCGCGGAAGATGGAGTCAGCCATGTTCAGCCTCCAATCTTGGCAGCATTAATCGCTGCGGCGACTTCGGAGAGGCGAACAAGCTTACGCCCATTGAAGGGCGCATAGGCGGGGATAGTGCCGGCTTTGATTGCACGGCGAAGAGCCCACACATGGACACCGAGGATTTCGGCAGCCTTCTGGATAGTGAGCATGGGTTCGATATCGACCTGATAGCTCAGATCGTTAAGGTGTGTTTTCATAACGATGTTTTCCCTGAAAATAGTAGGACTTGGGTGAAACATCGGTGGCCACCGACCAGGAAATATTGGCTGGCGGCGATATGAAAATCTTCCCCCGGACCTAAGGGTCCGGAAATTCGAGAGTTACTGGCGGAATCCCTTCCGTGCCCTGAGTGACGAGTTCCCGCATGCGCTTTACGGAAAAATTGTGCTCCCGGTAGGCTTCTTTCAGGGTGAGATAATTGTCGGCGTGAGCATCCTCTATGTTGAGGAAATGCTCAAACCATTTCACATCACGATACTGGCC
The DNA here is from genome assembly GCF_058809275.1 of Shinella sp. GW821-FHT10F02. NCBI lineage: Bacteria > Pseudomonadati > Pseudomonadota > Alphaproteobacteria > Hyphomicrobiales > Rhizobiaceae > Shinella > Shinella sp. GW821-FHT10F02. The sequence goes on from NZ_JBXASL010000005.1 coordinate 255,083, forward strand.
CGCATCGACATCACCATCCACAATTGCATTTATGAGCTTTGTTATGGCCTGCTCGGCTTCTCGCCGTCTCCCGCGCTGATATTTACTTAGGAAATAGTGCGCAAACCAACGCTGATGGTCTTCGCTAATTTGCACCTTCGCCTGCCCACCGGCATGGGCTGAGCGCCGATGACCAATCGAGGTCTTCGAGTGATAAACAAACTCAAGCAGGCCGCAAGCTGCACGAAAACGACCCCAATGGTCCAGAAACTCAGGGGAGAGTTCCCGTTTCGCAATTTGTTCACGGACTATCGGAGCCAATCTTCGAGCTATTTCAAACTGCCCCATTAATCGGTCCTGATCCAACGCATCGATGTACGGCAAGATCAGCCAGGAGCGTACACCGTCCCACCTAGGCGTCGTAGAAGCCCATTTGTCGTCACCAGTCTTGCCGGGGATTTCTTCGCCAACGGCCTGATCTAGTGTTTCGAATTTCATATCCAAAAGGATGACGAGAGAATCGAATACCATCTCGATCCGTGTCCAATACCCTTCGGCAGAAATTGCTTTAAGATGAGCGGGCCTGTCTGCATGTGTCATACCCCTACCCCTCCTGCTAGCACCGCTGCGGCAAAAGCTAACGTGCCGTCACCAGCGTCACTGCCGTCACGGAGGTGACGCTGTGCCGGCGGTGACGGCGCTCGTCGTACACCGAGTCGGTGCTGCTCAGGGAGGGGGAGGGGCTGATGCGGGGTAGTCGCGCCTGCGCGTAGCCGCGCTACCATGAAAGACTGGGGCATGGGCGTTCGTGAGGCATGGCGGGCACCGAGGCATGGTGGGTACTGAGGCATAGAAACAATTGGCAGATATGGGGCATCAACCGCTGGTCCGCTTCCGGGGTACGACGTCGAGAACGCGGCAGTTTTGCGTAAATGGCGGCCTTACGGCGAACTTGATTAACTTTTACGTCAAGTTCATTCAAATCATCGCAACAGCCCCATAACCCGGCACCTCAACATTACTCGACAGCAAGCAGAACTGCCATGCGGCGACGAACGTGTTTGGTCTCTTCAGGAAGCTGGCTCAACTTTGCTCGTATTGCCGTTGGGACGGTGGTAGCGTGTCAATCGATCTGATGCCCCTAATAGTGGCCGATAGCTCAAAAGTGAGTTTCATCACCGAAGCTTCGAAACTCTCTGTAGCATCTTCTCCCGCACGGAACTGGGAGAGCTCACGGACACGGCTCTTCACAGTCTGGCTCTCGAAACTGACGTTAGTCTCGTGCGCGAAGTCGTTTCGAATGCGTCGAATGATGCCGAGCTCCTTGAATTCCTGGTCTGAAATCAGGTTCAACGCATGTGCCGCGGCGATTTTACCGGAGAAGGTGGCGAGCGGAGCATTCCCTTCCGACAACAGGGCTGTCTGCCCCGCGCCGGGCCTCAGGAAGGCCTTCATGAGGTCGAGCAACAATCGATCCAACTCCGCCGCCGCCACAAGCACCATTCCTCTAGGAGACTCTGTCAAGATTTGGGAAAGGATCGCGTACTCACCCTGCAACTCTGGGTGCTCTTTAAGAAACGCCTCGAGGTCAGCGACATCGACACCATGTTCCGTCTGGTCGATCATGCTATCGCCACCGCTTTCGCAACTGGTCCCATCAAAGAGAAATGGATATTGAACTTCACGCGGGTTTGCTCCGCAGGGATCGGCCCTTCGGCATCGGTGAACTCTTGCGACGTGAAGCATTCGGTACCGTCGAGATCGGTCCTGATGAAGCCTATGTCGCCGCGGTTACGCATCACTTGCCCATAGAACAGGCGCTCGGTTCCATCAGAATTAAGGATGGGAGCACGTAAACCCGCGCGTTGGCTGTATGGAATGGACAAATTCTTTAGCGTCTCGAAAATAAGCTTCGCCTCCGGCCACTTCCCAGCGAGGCAAAGGTGGCGCGCATACCAGAACCTGGCCTCGTATTGCTTGTCGCCAGGCACGAAGGCCCGTTGGAAATGGTAGAGGATTGAGTCGCATTGAGCCGTATCTGCGTCCGGTGCCGTTTCCCGCAGCGTCTGACCCAAATCGAAGTGGAGAACTTGGCTTCCTTGATTGAGACTGAGCGATTCCCGCAACACACCGACGGCGTCGTCGACACGGCTCTTTGCCCTTAGTATGCGTGACAACCGCTTGGCGATTAGTTCGCTGCGAGGATTCGTTTTGAATGCCTTTTGCAATGCTGTCAGCGCCTTGTCCGCGTTCTTCAAAAGGGCGGACAGCGCCGCGTCTTCAGTTAAAAGCCGATCATCATTCGGAAAGCTTTGAAGGCCCAAACGCAGGGTGTCCTCGGCGAGTTTAATGGCCGCGCTCAATGCCTGCTGGGTCAACTCGTCATCAGTTTTCTCAGCTTTCTCCAGAGCATCTTTTACGCGGGACACCGCGACCTTCGCGAGCGTATGGACTGGATACGATGTCTTGCTCTTAGCGGTAAGGGCCGAGGCCTGCTTTTCAGCCTGCTTCCGCCACGCCTCGCGCTCTTGATCGTCCTTCGCGATCGAGGCGCGCTTGAACGCCAACTCGGCCAGCGAGTGTTTTACCGCGCCCGATGTAGAATACATGCCGAGCGCCTTATTGAGGTAGCCTTCGGCACGATCAAGCCCGGCCGTGTCTCCGGCTAGGCGCATCTCGTAAATGCCGCGCTGATGGTAGATGCCCCAATCGTCGCCGACCGTCTCCAAAGCAAGTCTGTAAATATCATCACCCTGCGTCCGGTCCCTGAAAATCTCGGCGAGCTTGTTCGCTCGGATCAACTCGAACAGGACCTCCTTATCGTACGAATAGGAGGGGTTGAGGCGGCTGATAATGCGGATCAGGTTATCGTATTTGTCCCTAACGGTCGGAAGGCCTGCGGTATAAACGAATTCGGCGATCAGCGGGTGGCGTGCGCGATAAGTCCAGTCCTTAGTTTTCCTGTCTGACGACAGGCTAATAACCTCCTCCAGTGGCATAAAGAAGCGCTGGTTAAACTCCTCAAAATCGATTCCGTGCACACGAGATATCAAACCGGCACGTACCGGGGGGCCAAAACGATGAAGGGAGCAGATGTCAAGATAGAGAAGCTTGGCCTCCATGGGCTGGATGCTTTCGAACTCGTCGGCGATGATTTCACGGAATGTCGCATTCTCCGTCGCCTCATGCAGAGCGACAAGAAGCTGCCGGCCATACTCGTCAGCCAGTTTTTCCTGACGCTTTTCTTGAGTCAGGCTTGCTAGATGTCCAAGGCAACCGTGTTTCTCCAGCAGGTCGAGAAGGTCGGAAATCTCCCGAGCGCTCAGGTATCGAAGATCATGAACCTCCTGGACAAGAGACTCGAGCTCCTCGCATCGCATGTTCCATTCATGGACACGGGCGGTTCCGATAACGACTAAAGGCCACTTCTGACGCTTGGCGTGTCGGAAGAAATCGGCAGTGTGGTTGGGTTGCTCCGTTAGGTCGTCAATGAAAACGAACATTGGCACATTGGTTAGCGAGGCCATCTCGTCAAACATGACCTTGTCGAGGTCGATACCGCTCCGCACCCAGAATACGAGTTTATCATGCTTGGTCGCGGCATCCCACGCAATGCGTCGAAGGGTGACGCTTTTGCCTCCGCCCGCATGCCCTTTGAGGACAATCATCTGCTGCCCGGACTTTGCCGTGGTAGTCAGGACGTGCTCGTCAAGGATGTCGCGTGCTATGCGGCGCGAGACGTCGAGCTCGTGCGCCACCCCTTCCCATCCCAAATCGAACCCCTTGTAGAATTTGGCCGGATCGGCCGTCCCTGTCGAGAGACTGGATGAGACGAGCTCGCAACGAGACTCGAGGTATTTGAGTAGGGTGGCACTTTCCGTGGAATTGGCCTTAGATATGAATCTTGTGAACCTCCCCTGGGAGATGGTCGCCACCAATTGGCCAAGCGTACGCGACGTCGCCTTGATCTCTGAATCGGCAGCATTGAGGAAGGTGGCGAAGTTGGCGTTGATCGTCTTCACCCGCCTCTCGAGCCAATAGTCCTCCTCGACTTTTGTGATGCCGGGCCGCACCAGATAGTGGCGAGCATGATTGTCGCCGTCCTTTCGAATTTCTTCAAACAACGTGCGGAGGTTGAAGTCCCCCATTCCATATCCAGCGAAAATGATGGTCTTGGTCTTGGCCCATTCGAGAAATTGGGCGAATTGTCCCGCACGGCCAGCCTTGTGGTTGATGATTTGCTCGGTGCTTGCAATGAGTGGAGGCTTTACGTCCTGGTAATGCGTAATGCAACCATGGAGCTTCACGTAGAGGACGCCATTGATCCCGAGCTTCTCTGCCGCACCGTCCCCGTCGCTGCAGTTGACAATAAGATCCTGCAGACGGTCGTTCACGGACCGATAGGCTGTCTCGATTACGAGATCGTAATTCGTGGTCGCGATGCCCGCCCAAATGAATGTCGGTATCAGCCGATGGAAATCAGCGGGCTCGAAACTCAACAGCTCCTCGTGGATAAAGGTCTGTAGTGCTCGGACGCTCTGCGCGGACGCGGCAAAGTCGCAAATCGTCTTGAAGTCCGCGTCATCGAATCCGGGGCCGAGAAATTTCTCCGCAATCCTGGCTCCCAATTCCTTCGCCGTCGGTATCTTCTTCCCGTCTGCTCTCGTTGCGCCCAACGACGCACCGGCACCTAAAAAGAGCACCACGCGGCCCTCGCGGATTGCCGAAAGCAAAGCCGTTTCTGTCGAAAGTAATCCACCAACAGCCAATGCTTGGTTCATGAGGCCCCCCGCTCCACGCCATGACCAACAATCTTTAATTGAATGATACTCTACGACAAGTCCCATCTAGAGTGCATCCAAGCAAAATAGGAATCGATACGCGAGACAAGCGAAGTACCGAGTTGCAACTTGCATTGTGCTCCTGCTAATGCACCGATCGCCATCACGCGTTCCCATATCCGCGTTCAGACGCGACGCCGCAACACGACTTAGGCCTGAAATTGTAACCCAACGTCTCTTGTTAACCTTCACCGCTTTTTGCCACATCGGCTGTTGATAATCCGCTTTCGAAACTTGCTGTTCGAAAGCCCACCTTTCGGCTTACCACCAACAAAATGGGGCATTCGGATCAACTAAGCCGAGCGGCTGCTTTGAAATCTTGCTGCCCGTGCGAACGGCCGGGGCGGGGGCGCGAAGCGGTCATTGAAGCTCCAGCGAGCCTAAAACCTGGAAGCGTCAATTGCTCCCGAAATTGGTAAATCGCTCGGTTTCGCCAAGCAAGAACATCTGCTGAATGAGAGCGCCGTTCGCCTCTGCGTGCGCACGGGCGAGACTGGGCATCTCCGCCTTGGCGCGGATGACGTCATCGAGGTTCATGTGTTGCTCCCGCTCGTCGAGATCAACGCGGATGACGTTCGGCTTGCCAAGCAGGAGGTAGGCCTGTCCAAGCACGTTTTTGGACTGCGCACGCGCCGCCAGCCTGAACAAGATTGGGATGTCCAGGGACACACCCCAGGCGAACTTGCCACCAGCCATTTGGCGTTTCCCGATCTTGACCGTGTTTTCGCCCGTGCCGATCGACAAGACCTTGATATTCTCCGCAAGGACGTCGTAGCAAGCCATGACGTCAACGACCGCGTTCATGATCGGATTGTTGGCCCAGAGTCCGCCGTCCAGCATCTTGTAGCCATGGTCGTCGACAGCCGCGAGGTAGGCTGGCGCGGCGGCGGTGTGAAGCGCGATGTCCACGATGGCTTTGTGACGATCCTTTTGATAGGCAGGATGATGCGGGGTCTTGTAGATGAATGGCTCGCCATACTCGCCTTCAAAGCAAGGAATGACCACCCGCCGCTTGACAGCATCGAGCACGTCATGACCGAAGACCCGAAGCAACTCGTCGCGCAGATCGGACCTGCGGTGCTTTGGTCTGAAGAGTGAGCGGAGAAAGCGCCACCATCCATTGAAGATTGTCGACGGCGGGAAAATGTGATGGCCGCGCTCCGTATAGATTTCGGATATCTGCTTCGCGGTCTTGCCCCGCGCGAGGCCCAGTGCGATGATACCGCCAGTGGAGGTGCCGGCGATCATGTCGAACTGGTCGCCGATGGAGGCACCACCCAGGAACCGGCGTTCGATCTCGGCGAGATAAGCAGCGCCAAAAAGACCCCGGATGCCGCCGCCGTCAATCGAGAGAATCCTGAACGGTTTGTCCGCGGGCCACGGCAGCTTCTCGCGGCGATACTCCAGGGTACCATCCGAGCGGCGGGGAGGCTGATAGTTCATGTCCGGTTCTCCGCGTGAAAGCGCCTTCCTGTCGATGGAGGATGCCGTCCGCCGCCATGCCATGTCCCGGTCATAAGCCAAAACTCATAGGAAGCGAGCCAATCCGACGTCCAAGGCACGATGGTCTTGGAGATGAAGTCCCAGCCACTCCATCCGGGTTCGGCCGGATCAAAGAGGCAAAGCTGGGGATCGGTGTCACGGAAATATACGTGGGGCAGCGAACCTTCGGCATTGCCTGGCAGTCGCGTAAGCTTGGGCGAGAGCACCCGAACGATAGGGCCGTCAATCACAAGCTGGAGACCATAGATGATCTCGACCTTGTATTTCCTTGAGCGTGGCGTGAGCGAGCCACGCCAGCGTGCTACATCGTGCTGGTGGTCGCGAAAGACTCTGAAGTCGGGCCAGTCGTCACGCATGGCCCGGATTTGCTCATCGATCGTGTGGGGCAGCTCGGGCATCAGACCGGGTCTCCGAAAAAGCGGTGCGGCGTTGCCACGACCGTCGAACGAGCCGCGACGGCCGAAGGGACCGCAATGGCGGCGGCGGACGCGATGACACCCCCGCGCCGGGTGTAACCCTGGCTGGCAGACTGGATGGCAGTGCCGCTTTCCTTGGCGATGCGCTCGATGGCGTCGTTGACCACGAAGAGGCCGAAGAGGTCGCGCAGGACGTCGGGCAGCCGGTACGGATCAAAGGCTTCGGAGCGGATCAGCTTGATGGCGTTGACGAGGTCGCGCAGGTCGTTGGCGAACTCGTTCTGCTGCGCGATGTCGGCGGGCCAGCGGTCCGTGAAGACGTCCTCGTCGAAGGTCGGGTTGACGACCACGAGGAGCTTGCGCATTGAACTGGCGAGGTCGATGTCACGAATGATCGTCGTGCAGAGCCGGATGAGTGCTTCGCTCAAGGTCAGGCCCGTCGTCGCCGTCCTGGCGGCGTAGTTGGCGAGCATGACCGAAGGTGCCATGCGTCCGGTGCGGCCCTCCTGGTCATGCCGGATGTTGCGGAAGCGCTTGGTCAGCTGCAGGGCCAAGGTCGACATGTTCTTGACGCCGAAATGGGTCTGATCCGGCACCTCGTCAACATCGGCGTCGGCACGAACGCCGTCCTTCATCTGCCAGCGGCGCTGGAAGTCCCGGAAGACATGGGGCTCAATCGGAGTCTTCGCTTTGTAGTGTTCGGCGAAGCCGTAGGCGTCGGTGGGGACCTGATGGTCTTCGGGCGACGGCAGCGGGCCGGGCGCATGCATAATACGGCTGCGCCGATCCGGTGTGCCATAGATGCGGAACGACGGACTGATATCGAGATGCATCTTGTCGGCATAGAAAACCGTGACGCACCGGGTCTGGCGGAGAACCTTCTTAACCGGATAGTCCTTGAGCTCGCGCTCGAGCGCCTTCAAGACCTCGAGAGGCTGCATGCCGCGGAAGCGAAGACCAAGCTGGGCGATGATGTCGATGTCGAATTCGTCATCCGTGCCTTGGGTCGAAATCGTGGCGTCGATCGCCATGGAGCCCTGCGGATAGAAATGCTCGATACCGTCGCGGAAAGTTGCTGTCGCCTCGAGGAAGTGCCGTACGGCCTCGTAACGGGTGACGGCCTTGTCATGAAGCGACGGTGGAAGTTGTATGTTGAAAGCAATCTGCGCCAAGAGGCGGTCGACGGGGTCCAAGAACGCGTCATATTCGTTCGGGCGCAGCATGTTCATTGATTGCTCTCCTACATGACGGAGCCGTTCCGTCGCTTCGATAGCCGTCGTCCTCCCAGCGCCGGCGCTCTTGATGCTTCCGGGACGTGCCCCGGCTGCGATGCAATTTCTCGGCCGCCTTTAACATCGAACCGGATTTAGCTTGGCTTGCCAAAACGGTGGACGATGCCCGAAAACCGGTCGTTTTGAGTCGAGTTCTATGTCAACATAATATAGGATGTTGGAATTCATCCGTCAAGAAAGCGGACGTGATGTTAGTGACGATGTAATTAAGTGGATGATTCATGGCCGGAAATATCGGCGCTGACCTGAAGTGGGGCGTCCGTAAGCGATTGGAATTCATCGAATTCCGCTTGTTTTGGGATGGGAAGCTCAATCGAGGCGACTTGCAGGATGTCTTCGGTTTATCCCATCAGCAGGCCTCAACGGACTTCAAGACATACCAGTCGCTGGCTCCGACGAACCTGTCTTATGACAGCGCGCAGAAGGCTTTCGTTCGTTCCGCAAGCTTCCTCCCCGTATTGATGGGAGAGAGCTCGAACCGATATTTGCTTCAGGTGGTTGCCGTGAAGTCCGGCTGGATGAACCGTGAGGACACTTGGTTTGATCAGCTGCCACCTTTGAACGTCGTCGCACTGCGTCCAAAGAAGCTTAATCTCCAGGTTGTCTTGTCGATCGTCGACGCGATCCGCAACAAGACGGTGCTTGAAATCGACTACCGCTCAATGACCGGCACGCCAGACGAGTCTCGGACCATTGCGCCGCATGGAATTTCCTATAGCGCGGGGCGCTGGTACGTCCGCGCGTGGTCCGAGGGACACAATGACTTCAGAGACTACAATCTCTGGCGCATTCAAGCAGCACGGTCGACAATCGCAGTTTCGGAGCGAAGTGGTTACGACTACGAATGGACGCAGAAGATCAACTTGAAGATCGGACCCAATCCTGAACTGCCGGAAGAAAGAAAGCGTGCGGTCATCGCTGAATACGACATGGGTGACGGCATCATGGAGGTGCCCGTTCGGCTAAGTCTGAGCTTCTATTTGATGAGCGAACACAATCTCGACGTGGAACCAGGCAGACTATCGCCCCAGAAGCAGCAGTTGGTCCTCTTGAACAGACGGGATGTCGAAGATGCGCGGCGGCTCGCCCGTCAGATGTCCAAAGAGGCACTGGCTCGTGGCGAGGCATGATCGACATGATGCTGAAATGGTAGTCGTCGCCGAAACCCTATTTGGAAGCCGCGCCCGAGGGGACCACTCAGAATACTCGGACGTCGACCTTCTGCACGTGACCAACGACGATCGCGTCTTCCATTCACAGGTCGCCGGCGTGTCGGTCTCCTCCTATCCGTTGGCAGACCTGAAGCAGAAAGCTGCGGCTGGCGACTTGTTCCTATACCATGTGCTGTTCGAAGGGCGACCGCTGTATGATCCGTGCAGACATTTTGAAATGTTGAAAAGGAGCTTCAAGCTCCGGTCAGACTATTCGGCCGAAATCCGCAAGGCAGTTGATCTCGGCTGGTTTATGATAAACTATCGCAACTCAATTTCAGACCAAGATATAATTGGTCGCCGAGTGGCATGGGTCGTTCGAACGATCCTTATCGCAAAGTCTGCGGAAGCCGGTCGACCAATTTTCTCCCGAAGCGCCTTGGCGAACACTTTACCCGGTCTCGACGTTGAGAGCCTGATTGCGGCAAAGGACTCAACCATGCTGCGGGAGCAAACACTCAGCAAGCTTCGAGCATTCTTGCATCTATTGAGCGAACCCTCGTCAACGGCGGCAGCTCCAAGTCAACGATGGTACATAGATCGATTCAAGCGCAGCCAAAACCTCGTGGCACTGCGTCTACTAGCTATGAAGGAACCTAGCGAAAGCACGGGGTACTCCTAACGGCGCAATTCCCCAATCGTCTTGGTAGGCTCATCCGGGGATCTGAATTTCGTCATTGATCACACGGCTTCGCTCATGCAGGCGTTATGGCGTCTTGTGCGTTTTTGGGCGTGGGCGACCACGACACCGATGACAGACACGGCGGCGCGAAGCGGTCGTCCGTATGTCGACAGCCTGTAGGACAGGCTTCAGCCAAACGTGGCAATTTATGGTGCGGTTACCCCGCGGTCACCGTTTCGCCGTTGAACCGTATTGCTCAACGTCTCACGAGATTACCGCCCTGTTCAAATTTTCTGCGCGCGTGATGATCGCCGAAACGCGCGCTCTTGCGCATTCCAGTGAACTATGCGATAGAGACACGCAGAGCGCGAACATCGCAATTATATGCTTGCCAAGGTTGGGGTCGGGCGTTCGAATCGCCTCACCCGCTCCATTCTTCCAAGACGTCGCAAGCCTCGGTTCGCCGGGGCTTTTTTGCGTTTTGGCGCGGTTGAAGTCGTGGCGCGCGGAAAGTCGCGGTTACCGCGGGGTTGCCAGTTCGCGCAATCGGGACGGTATGAAGTCGCAGTGTCGAGCCGCGGACAACGTATCGACGGAGCGCGCATGAATTCGCGTTGTGCCAACTGCTGTCATGCAGTTGCGGCCATTCTCGCGATCGTCTTGGTTTTTAATCAGAAAACCAAAATTGCTCTCTGAGGCGGGGAATGGCTGTCTGTCCTTGCGAGGCTTAGAATCGCAACGTCATGCCAAGAACGGGGCCGCTCAGTTGCGTATCGTAGACATGGCCATCGTGGTCATAGTCAACGTCGAGCACCTTGTAGCCAGCCGAGATGGAAAGATGATCGGTGACGGTATAGTTGACCGTCGCGAGTGCCGACCAGGTAAGATCGGACCCCGCGCCAAAACCGCCAATATCCGCTTGCGCCTGCACGGACAGCTTTTCGGTAAGAGGAACGAACATGCGTGCGCCAACCACCGGATCGACCCAGCCAAAGCTTTCCCCATAGGTACGCGATATGCCCAAGGCGCTGACCGTCACATCGTTGGATATGTGCCAGAAGCGTGCCCCGGCCAGGGCATCGAATGTCATATCCGGCGTGTCTAGGACGCGGTAGCCACCCTGTAGGGTAGCCATGAACTGCTTGCTGTCGACACTTCCATTGATGATGGTGCCCGGCGGCAGCGCTATCGGCAGAGCGGGCAAGGGGCCGAATGCGTGGCTATCCGTGGTGTCGACATACATCATGTCTCCCGACAGAACGAACCGGTCGTACCGCGCCCAGACGTTGATGAATCCACCGAAATTCAGATCGTCCATGACGTCGGAGAACGACTTCTCGATGCCTATCGTCGGCGCGCGCCTGAACGGCGAGATATCGCCTTTGATACCCGCCGCCCACATGTAGGGCGTAATCTGCAAGGCCCAGGTTGAGCTTGCATCCGCACCGGGCGCCGGTTCTTCCGATTGGCCATTGATATCGGCGGCATGGACATTGGGCGCTCCGCAAAGTGCAGCAAGCGCGAGGATGACAGCGTACCTGTTCAAGCGACCCTCCTCTTCAAGCTGAAAGCGTGTTCTTGTGAATGCGCCCATCTTTCATGATGAGCCGCATCGAGCGCTCGGGGGCGGCGATCAGGGAGATATCCTCCAGTGGATTGCCATCGAGAACGAGAATATCCGCATAGGCACCGCCCTCGATGCTTCCGAGCTTTCCCGGATAGGGATTGCGCGGGCCCGAAAGGCCGGCAAGCTCCGCATTGCCGCTGGTTAGAAGCCGCAATACGTCCGCAGCATCGTACCACCGCGCGAACTTGGCCAGCTGCTTGCCCTGGGTCGCGGTCCCTTTGGGGCTGAACAGGATATCCGTGCCAAGCGCCATGCGGACGTTGTACTTACGTCCGAGCTCGACCGCGCGGGCGGTGCCGTCGGCAATGCTTTGCTGTTGCGCGCGCTGCTCCGGCGAAGGATAGGTGTTGGCATCCTCGTCAGCCAGGAACGGCTGGATGCTCCACCATGCGCCCGCATCCGCCATGCGCTTGACCGTATCCTCGTCGGCAAGCTGCCCGTGCTCAATGGATTTCACCCCGCATGCAAGAGCGCGCTGGATGCCGGCAGACGTGTAGGTGTGGACGCAGACATAGGTGCCCCAATCGGCCGCCGCCGACACGGCCGCCCTCATTTCGGGCTCCGAATATTGGAGCGCGTCGATCGGATCGTAAGCGGATGCGACACCGCCTCCGCCCATGATCTTGATCTGGCTGGCACCAAGCATGAGTTGTTCACGCACCCTGCGCAGCACCTCGGCCTCACCATCTGCGATAGCCGATATGCCTGCCTGCTCGGCCACGCTCATATCGCTTTGCGACGTGCGCGGGAGGTCGGTGCGCATGCGAAAGTCACCATGGCCGGATGTTTGCGAAATCATGGCGCCGGACGGATAGATGCGCGGCCCGGCGATACGTCCTTCGTCGATGGCGCGCTTCAACGCGAATGACGGCCCACCGACGTCGCGAACGGTGGTGAAGCCGCGCAAGAGCGTGCGTTCGGCCTCTTGCGCGGCGACGAGATGGACGTAAGGAATGTCCGCCGTCATCGCGGCCATCTGCGATATACCAGCGAGGACAGCATGCCAGTGCGCGTCTATCATGCCCGGCATCAGCGTGCGCCCGCCGCAGTCTATGACATCGGCATCGGCAACCTTGTCCGCGTCCGCAACCAATGACTTGATGAGATTGCCTTCGACAAGGACGCCGTGACCTTCGACAAGTTTGCCGCTGGTACCGTCGAAAATCTTCACGTTCCGGAGCAGGATAGGCTTTCCTGCGTCTTGCGCGAAGGCAGGACCGGCGGAACCAAGAGTAAGGGTTGCAAAGCTCGCAGCAACGCCTTTCAAAACCGAACGACGAGACAGACCATCGTCAAGGCGCGTGAGCAGCCGCTGTGTCTGTGGACTGTGGCACACGCAATCCCATGCATGGGCGAGCCGCTGGTATCTCGAACCAAGACGAAGTGGCAAAACGAGCCCTCCCACCTTCTCATCGGTTCTTTATGCCAATCAGACTGGAAACAAGCAACTCATTACGGGATTCCCAAACTGGGATGAACTCTATAGCTGCAAATGATGCCTGTAGGCGACACGGCCCCGCCGTGGCCTCCACGCGCTACCGCCATCCGCCTTGAGCCAGAAACGGACTATGCGTTATCTTCTGCCTGCCTTCGAATTGCCTCCCCCGCCCCATTTTTCCAGACCCTCGAAGCCTCGGTTCGCCGGGGCTTTTTTGCGTTTTGGCCTTCGGCGCTGCTGCCGTCAGGGCGACTCGCTTGACTTCGATGTTATTTCGGGCATATACCCGCATCATGTCGGCACCTTGCTACTGCAATCGTTTGAGGATGGCCAATCGGAAGCTCAGTGCGCTCTATGATGATGCGCTTGAGCCGATGGGAATCAATATTGCGCAGTTTTCGCTGCTGAGGAATGTCGAGCGGCGGCAGCCGGTAAGTTTGACGGAGTTGGGGCGGCATCTGGAGCTGGATCGTTCCACGCTGGGGCGCAATGTGCGGGTTTTGGAGCGGATGGGGCTGGTCCGGTTCGGGCAGGGGGACGATCATCGCGAGGCGCTGGTGCTGTTGAGCGAGCGGGGGGTGGAGACGCTTCGGGCTTCGGTTCCGCTGTGGCAGGCCTGCCAGGACGATGTGGCGGGGCGCCTCGGGCCGGAGAAACTGGCGCTTCTGACGGAATTGAATAGCCTGCTGTGATTTTTTGGCGTTGAAGCGGGTATCTACCCGTAGATTGGATGTTTCATGCAGAACGACATGTCTTTCGCCGGGACGACGGCGCTTTCGCGCTTCTGCGCCCGGCGCGGCATTCACTATGGCTGGGTGGTGGCGGCAGTCACCTTCCTGACGATGCTGGTGACGGCGGGGGCGGTCGGCACGCCGGGCGTGCTAATCGGTCCGCTGCAACAGGAATTCGGCTGGAGCACGTCGGAGATATCCTCCGCGCTTGCCATCCGCCTCGTGCTGTTCGGCCTGATGGGGCCGTTCGCGGCGGCCTTCATCAACCGGTTCGGGGTTCGGCAGGTGGCGAGCGCAGCACTTCTGCTGATCGGCGCGGGTATTCTCGGCTCCTTCGCCATGACGGAACTGTGGCAGCTCATGCTGCTGTGGGGCGTCGTCGTCGGGTTCGGCACCGGGCTGACGGCGCTGGTTCTCGGGGCGACGATCGCCACGCGCTGGTTTGCCACCCGTCGCGGCCTCGTCGTCGGCCTTCTGACGGCGAGCACGGCGACCGGGCAGCTGGTGTTCCTGCCGCTGATGGCCTCGCTGACGGAAAGCCTTGGCTGGCGGGAGGCGCTGACGGTCATTCTCGCGATGTTGTTCCTGGCGATGATCGCGGTGCTCGTCTTCATGCGCGACTATCCGGCCGATGTCGGCCTAACGCCCTATGGCGCGACGGGCGCGCTACCGACGGCGCCGCCGCCGCGCCAGACGTTTTCGGCGATGCTGGTCTCTCCGATCACCGCGCTGATGGAGGCGGCGCAGACGCGCACCTTCTGGGTGCTGTTCGGCACGTTCTTCATCTGCGGCGCCAGCACGAACGGGCTGGTTCAGACGCATTTCATCTCGCTGTGCAGCGATTTCGGTATGGCGGCGGTGGCGGCGGCCGGTATGCTGGCGATCATCGGCATTTTCGACATTGCCGGCACGATCGGCTCCGGCTGGCTTTCCGACCGCTTCGACAGCCGCACCCTGCTGTTCTGGTATTATGGCCTGCGCGGGCTGTCGCTGGTCTACCTGCCGTTCACCAGCTTCAGCTACTTCGAATTGTCGATCTTCGCGGTGTTCTACGGGCTGGACTGGGTGGCGACCGTGCCGCCCACCATCAAGCTCACCATCGATCGCTTCGGATCGCGGGCGCCCATCATCTTCGGCTGGGTCTTCGCCGGCCACCAGCTCGGCGCCGCCTTTGCCGCCTGGGGGGCGGGGTTCACCCGGACCGCCTACGAGACCTACCTGCCGGCCTTCTTCATCGCCGGCCTGCTCTGCCTGATCGGCGCGCTCGCCGTGGTGACGATCCGCGAGCCGAAGGTGCCGGAAGCGCAGGCTCAACCTGCTTAAACGAAAAAGGGCCAGCGACTGCTGGCCCTTTTTGTTGGCGGGACGGCTCAGGCCGCCCGGCGCTGGTACACGGGGTTTGCGCGGCCCGCCTCGATGTGGAACTGTGACAGGGCCGTCTGGAGCTGCGTGGCTTCGCTGGCGAGGACCTGGCTGGCGGCGGTGGTTTCCTCCACCATCGCGGCGTTCTGCTGGGTCATCTGGTCCATCTGGTTGACGGCGGTGTTGATCTCGCCGAGCGCTGCGGATTGTTCCTGGGCGGCGCGGGTGATCGAGACGACGTGGTCGTTGACGCGGTTCACCAGGTCCTTGATCTCGGACAGCACGTCGCCGGTCGACAGCACCAGCGAGACGCCGCCCTTCACCTCGCCCGCCGAGGCATTGATCAGCGTCTTGATCTCCTTGGCGGCATTGGCCGAGCGCTGGGCGAGCTCGCGCACTTCCTGGGCGACGACCGCAAAGCCGCGGCCGGCCTCGCCTGCGCGGGCGGCCTCGACGCCGGCATTGAGCGCGAGCAGGTTGGTCTGGAAGGCGATCTCGTCAATGACGGAGATGATCTGGCTGATCTTCTGCGAGGACTGCTCGATGCGGCCCATGGCGTCTATGGCGTTCTGGACGATGTCGCCGGACTTGTCGGCGCTGTCCTTCGCCTCGCGCACGATTTCGGAAGCCTCGATCGCGCGGTTGGTGGAGGTCTTCACCGTGGTGGTGATTTCTTCCAGCGCGGCTGCCGTTTCTTCAAGGGACGCCGCCTGCTGCTCCGTGCGGTGGGCGAGCTGGTCGGCGGCGGCGGAAAGCTCGCGGGAATTGCCGGTGATCGTGCCGGCGGTGGAGAGAATGCCGGTCATCGTGCTGCGCAGCGTCAGCATGGCGCCGTTGACGTTCGCCTGGAGTTCGGCGAAATCGCCCTGGAAATGGCCGGTCATTTCCTGCGTCAGGTCGGCGTGGGACAGCGAGGCGATGACGCGGCGCACTTCGCTGACGCCGCGGTCGACATTCGCGACCAGCTCGTTGACGCCCGTCGCGAAGCGGCGAAGGTCCTCGTCCTCGTAGGATTTGCTGATGCGGCGGGAGAAGTCGCCGGCGGCAGCAGCGGCCACGATGGTGCTGATGTTGGATTGCAGGTCCTTGCTCTGCGCCTGGAGGGCGGCCTCCTGGGCCTCCATCTCGCGCATCTGCATCTCGTTGGCGCGAAAGACGTCGAGCGTGCGCGCCATGGCGCCGATCTCGTCCTTGCGCTCGGTGCAGGGAATGGTGTCATCGAGCTTGCCGGCGGCGAGGTTCGACATCACGCCGGTCAGAAGCTGGATCGGGCGCACGATGCCGTTGCGGGCGACAAGTATGCTGAGCAGCATGCCCGCGACGATGCAGGTGAAGGCGGTGACCAGCAGCACGACCTGCGTGGTCGTCGAGCGGGAGATCGCGACGGCGCGGGCACCCGAAAGCGTTTCGGCGGAATAGGTCGTGTATTCCTTGAGGGCGGCGGTCACGGCCTTCTGGCCTTCCAGCGCCTTGTCGAGGGCTGCGAGGATCGCGGCGCGGTCCTGGCCCTTGTCGGAGCCGGCGACGGCCACCATGGCGCGGATGTCCTCGAAATAGGGCGTCAGCGACGCGCGCACGCCGTCGAGCAATTTCTGTTCGCTGGCATCGGCGGTCGAGGCGATCTTCGGCAGGCGGTCGAGCATTTCGCCGGCGCGCTTTTCCGTTTCGGCGGCGAAGTCGGCCGCCTTTTCCGGCGCCAGCGCCAGCTGGTAGGTCATGCGGCTGATGGCGATGACGTCGATGCGCAGGTCCATGGCCTCGCGGGCCACTTCTTCGCGCGCGCCGGTATCGGAAAGGGCGGCACCCAGCGAGCTCAGCCCGCGGCTGCCGACGGTGGCGATCGTGCCCGCGGCGATCCCCATCAGGAGCACCAGAAGGCCGATTTTCCGGGAAATCGAAAGATCCGAGATTTTCATGGACAGGGTCCCAACAGGGTGGGCGACGCTGTCCTGGCGTGTCCTGACCCTCAACAACCCGGGAACATTCCGGGTCAATCCAGGATCGTTTCTCCGCTACAAAGGTTTCGAATTTGTTGCGCTGCAATAGTCGTTTTCGGCGCACTCAACCCTTGCGGAAAAGGTAGTCGGTTTCCTGCCGTAGCGTCTCGCCGGGCCTGAGCACGGCATTCGGGAAGTTTTCGTGATTGATGGCGTCGGGCCAGGTCTGGGTTTCCAGGCAGAAGCCGGCGAAGGGGCCGTAGTGGCGGCCGTCGAGGCCGGGTACGGGCGGGGCGACCTTCGCGCCGGTATAGAGCTGCACGCCGGGCTCGGTGGTCAGCACCGAAAGCGTGATGCCGGAGAGGGGGCTGCGGACCTCGGCCACCGGGCGTTTTGCCTGCCGGGCGGTCGAGAGGCAGAAATTGTGGTCGAAGGCCACGCCGCCTTCTTCGGTCTGCCGGCGGAGCGGCGTCCAGTCGCGCAGGTCGAATGGCGTGCTGGCGACGGGGCGGATCTCGCCGGTCGGGATCAGGTTTTCGTCAACGGGCAGGTAGTGCTCGGCCTGAAGGCGGATCTCGTGGCCAAGCGCGTCGGTGCTGGCGTCGAGGATGAAATAGCTGTGCTGGCAGAGGTTGACGGGGGTCGGCGCATCCGTCGTCGCTTCGTAGGTGACGGAGAGCACGCCATCGCCCGCGAGCCGGTAGGTGCAGGTGAGGGCGCAGGTGCCGGGATAACCGGCGCGGCCGGAGGGATCGGTCAGCGTCAGCGTGACGAAGTCGGCGCCCTGGCCGGCGACGTTCCAGTTCTGCCGGCCGGTGCCGTCGCTGCCGCCATGCAGGTGCGTGACGCCGCGCTCGTTGCGTTCGAGCTGGAAATCCTGGCCGTCGATCGAGAACCGGCCGCCGGCGATGCGGTTGGCGCAGCGTCCGGGTGTCGCGCCGAAATAGGGGGAGTGCTCGTGGTAGGCGGCGAGGTCTTCGAAGCCGAGGACGAGCGGTGCGTCATGGCCTTCGAGCCGGAGGTCCTGGATGACCGCGCCCCAGGTGAGCACATGGGCGGTGAGCCCGCCGCCTTTGATCGTGATGCGCTCGACCGTCTCGCCATTTTCCAGGCGGCCGAAGATTTCATTGCCTGCACCCACGCTTGCCTCTCCTTCGCCGGCTTTCAACGCGCGGCAACCTGCTGCAATTCCCTGTCACCCGCAACCGAAAAAATCATACTTTTCGGCAGGCGCCCTCAGAAGGATTTCTGGTAGATGATGAAGGGCGTCTTGTCGGCGATGCGGTCGTAAAGCTGACGCGCCGTCGCGTTGAATTCCTGCGTCATCCAGTAGACTTCCGGCGAACCCGCCTCCTTCGCCTTGGCATAGACGCCTTCGATCAGCGCCCGGCCGATGCCCGAGCCGCGTACTTCCGGGTCGGCATAGAGGTCCTGCAGATAGCACACATTGCCGACCGCCCAGCAGGAGCGGTGGAAGAGGTAATGAGCCAGGCCGACCGGCTTGCCGTCGAGTGTGGCGATGAGGCCGCGGAACTCGCCGTCGGCCGTCTCGCCCGTCAGCCGGGCGAAGGTGGTGGCAAAAATCTCTTCCGGCAGCACCGTTTCGTAAAAGGCGAGATAGGCGGTCCAGAGGCGCCGCCATTCGCCTTCATCGTCTGTGTGCAGGGGACGAATGACGACACGGCTCATGATCGGGCTCCTGTTCCGATGTTTTCCAGATCATAGGGCGTGGTCTGGTAGATTTCATTGATCCAGTTGCCGAAAAGCAGATGCGCATGGCCGCGCCAGCGGTTCTGCGGCGGCAGCGACGGGTCGTTGTGCGGAAAATAGTTCTTCGGCAGCTTGATCGACACGCCGGCCGAGACGTCGCGGAAATATTCGTCGGCAAGCGAGGTCGAATCGTACTCCACATGGTTGAAGATGTAGAGCCGGTTGCCGGCCTTCTCCTGCACGAAACACACGCCCGTCTCGTCGGAATCGAGCAGGATGTTGAGCCCCGGCACCGCATGGATGTCCTCGATGCGGACTTCCGTCCAGCGCGAGACCGGCACCTCGAAATTGTCGGAGAAGCCGTTGAGGTAGACGGACGACGGCCTGCGATTGTGGTGGCGGTACACGCCGAAGGCCTTTTCATCCAGCGTGTGCTTGGGCACGCCGTGGAAATGGTAGATCGCGGCCATAGCGCCCCAGCAGACGTTGAGCGTCGAATGCACGTTGGTCTCCGTCCAGTCGAGGATGCGCTTCATCTCGTCCCAATAGGTGACGTCCTCGTAGTCGAGCGTCTCCACCGGCGCGCCGGTGATGATGAAGCCGTCGAACTTGCGGTGCCGCACCTCCTCCCACGTATCGTAGAAGGCGAGCAGGTGGTCTTCCGAGGTGTTCTTGGCGCGGTGGCCGCCGACGCGCACCAGCGAGAGCTCCACCTGGAGCGGCGAGGCGCCGACGAGGCGCGCCATCTGCACCTCGGTCTTGATCTTGTTCGGCATGAGGTTGAGCAGCCCGATCTGCAAGGGGCGGATATCCTGGCGGATCGCCACCGTCTCGGTCATCACCCGCACGCCCTCGTTGACGAGGGTTTCGAAGGCGGGAAGCGTATCGGGAATCTTGATGGGCATGGGTCACTCGATCGAAAAACAAAAACCGGCCGCAACAGTGTCGCAACCGGTCCACGTAAGGTCTTCCTCGCGCGGCCCTTTAGCAACTTGTTTAACGTGGCTGCAAGCCGGCCGGCCAAATCACCACGAGCGTTTTAGATAGCGCTAGTTTCCCTCCGAATCAATCCATCCCGGGAAACGGGCAAGGCCCGGATGCGATCGGCATCCGGGCCTTGCTCCTTCAAAGCGTCAAGCGCTTAGTAGTAGTTGTAGTGGCGCTTCTTGTAGTAGACCTTGCCGCCCCAGTGGCCGCCCCAACGGTGGCCGTAGTAGCCGCCGTAATGACGCTTCACGCGGTAGTGCCGGTTGTAGCCATGGTGGCCGTAGCCGTGGCTTTTCCAGCCGTAGCTCTTGTGACCGTAACCGTAGTAGCCGGCCTCGGACGGGGCGGCGAAGGAAACAGCAGCGACGACGGCGACGACTGCAGATATAATGAACTTGCGCATGGGACTCTCCTGATCTCTTTCGGGTTACAGGATGAGCTCCTCTCATCCAGTGATCAGACTTTCCCACATCGCCGTTATCTGCGCTGTTTCGAATGGAACAGGCCTATATCAGCCCTCCAGCTCCTCGCGCAGCATCTCCAGTTCCAGCCATTCCTCTTCCATCTTCGTGAGGGACGCGCGCAGTTTTTCCATCTCGGCGGCAAGCTTGTTGAAGGTGGCGGGATCCTTGGTGAAGAGCGCGGGATCGGCCATCTTCGCCTCGCGGGCGGCGATCTCCTTTTCCGCCTTCTCCATTTCCTTGGGCAGGTTTTCGAGCGCGAATTTCTGCTTGTAGGAGAGTTTCGCCTTGCCTTTTGCTTCCGCAGGCGCCGCGGTATCGACCGTCTTCGCCTTCTCGGCCTTGTCCGCCCGCCGCTTCTCCTCGATTGCGCCGCGGCGCTGCGCCATCATGTCGGTATAGCCGCCGGCATATTCGATCCAGCGGCCGTCCGGGTTTTCCGGATCGGCAGGCGCGATGGTCGAGGTCACGGTGCGGTCGAGGAAGTCACGATCGTGGCTGACGAGCAGCACGGTGCCGGCAAAGCCCGCGACGATCTCCTGCAACAGGTCGAGCGTCTCGATGTCGAGGTCGTTGGTCGGTTCGTCGAGGATGAGCAGGTTCGTCGGGCGCGACAGGATGCGCGCCAGCATGAGGCGCGCGCGCTCGCCGCCGGACAGGTTGCGGATCGGCGTGCGGGACTGTTCGGGCTGGAACAGGAATTCCTTCATGTAGCCGGTGACGTGGCGCTGTTCGCCGTTGACGAGAAGCGTCTCGCCGCGCCCGTCGGTGAGATAATGGCCGAGCGTGTCGTCGAGGTTCAGGTCCTCGCGGCGCTGGTCGAGCGTGGCGATTTCGAGGTTCGTGCCGAGCTTCACCGTGCCGCTGTCGGGCGCGAGCTGGCCGGTCAGCATCTTGAGCAGCGTCGTCTTGCCGGCGCCGTTCGGGCCGACGAGGCCGATGCAATCGCCGCGGTGCACGCGGATCGAGAAGGGCGCGACGATGGTGCGCTCGCCGTAAGCCTTGGTGATCTTGTCCGCCTCGATCACCAGCTTGCCGGATTCCTGGGCGTCGGAGGCACTCGCCTGCACGCTGCCCTGCGGGCCTTTGTGGCCGCGATAGCGCGAGCGCAGATCGTGCAGCGCGCCGAGGCGGCGCATGTTGCGCTTGCGGCGCGCCGTCACGCCGTAGCGCAGCCAGTGCTCCTCGCGCTCGATCGCCTTGCCGAGCTTGTGCTGTTCCAGCTCTTCGGCCTCCAGCACCTCGTCGCGCCAGGCTTCGAAATGGCCGAAACCGCGGTTCAGCCGCCGCGACTGGCCGCGATCGAGCCAGACGGTGGCGTTGGAGACCTTTTCGAGGAAACGACGGTCATGCGAGATGACGACGAGGGCCGAGCGGGTTGATTGCAGCTCGCCTTCCAGCCATTCGATGGTCGGCAGGTCCAGATGGTTGGTCGGCTCGTCGAGCAGAAGGATGTCCGGCTCCGGCGCCATGACGCGGGCGAGTGCGGCGCGGCGCGCCTCGCCGCCCGAAAGCGATGCCGGGTGCTCGGCGCCGGTCAGCCCCAGATGTTCGAGTAGGTAGGTCACGCGGTAGGGATCGTCGCTCGGGCCGAGGCCGGCTTCGGCATAGGCGGCGACCGTCTCGTAGCCGTCGAAATCCGGCGCCTGGTGCAGGTAGCGGATGGTGGCGGACGGGTGGCGGAACACCTCGCCGGACTGCGCTTCCGCCAGGCCGGCGGCGATTTTCATCAGCGTCGACTTGCCCGAGCCGTTGCGGCCGACAAGGGAGATGCGGTCGCCGGGCTCCACTTGCAGGCTGGCGCCGGCAAGCAGCGGCGTGCCGCCGAAGCTCAGGAAGATATCGTCGAGTTTGAGGATGGGCGGTGCCAAGGGTCAGGCTCCTGAAAGGTCATAGGGCCGGGCGATGACGATCGCGCGGCCGGAGGCGAGCGAAAGGCGAACGGGGCCTTCCGCGACGTTGGAAATGGTGCGCGACGAGCCGAAGGGCAAGGAAAAGTCCTTCAGCGGATAACGCACATTGCCGATATCGAGGCCGGCAAGCGGCGAGAGGCCGAGCACGGAAAACAGGCTGCCCTTCGGCAGGTCGATCTCGCGCGTGCCGGGCAGCAGAGGCCAGGCCTCCTCCGTGCCGGAGGTGAGCTTTATGGCAAAACCCTGCTCTTCCAGCGAAACGGCGTGGATGAGGTGCATCAGCGCATGGTCGGAGCGTTCGCCGCCCAGCGCGCCGGCCAGCACGATTTTTCGCGCGCCGCGCTCGATGGCGACCGCGACGGCGATGGCGCCATCGGTCTCGTTCTTGGCGACGGGATAGGGTTGGCGCTCGATATTCGGCCAGGCGTCCAGCAGTTCCGGCGGGGTGGAATCGAAATCGCCGACCCAGATTTCCGGCCTCACGCCGAGCGCCGCCGCATGGCGCATGCCGCCATCGGCCGCCACGAAACGCGCGCCAGCGACATCCGCGGCAAGGCGCGGCGTCGCCTGGAGCGCGCCTCCCAGGAGGACGACGAAGAACGGGTCTGTCGGTGCGGGCACGGTCATGGCTGATGCCCTTAGCGCATGTTCTCCAGAAAGGGAAAGATTTTGGCGGGACGCCTGTCGTAACCGCAAACGGCAAAGGACCCGGATGCAGGGGACATCCGGGCCTTCGGGGAGGTCAGCGGCGTAAGAAGGCTTACTTGCAGACCTTGATCTTCTTGATGATGACGTTGCCGTAGTAGTCGTAGGACTTCACCTTCTTGATGAAGCAATGCGGCTTGTAGCCGTAGCTGTAATAGCCGGCCTGTGACGGGGCGGCGAAGGAGATGGCGGCGACGGCGGCGATGGCGGCGGAAATGATGATCTTGCGCATGGAAGTTTCTCCTGATCTCTGAGGGATGAGCCTCTCTCATCCAGTGATCAGACTTTCCCGCATCGCCCGGCCGCGCGCTGTTCCGCATGGAACAGGGCCTTGCCTCTTGCGTAGCGCTGCAAGCGGGATTATGCCTTGCCTTGCTCTAACGGGGTGCCACGCGGGTTTTCGACTCACTGGCTGAGAGGCGGTTTCGCCAACCCGAAGAACCTGATCCGGCTCGTACCGGCGGAGGGATTAGACGGCACATTCCAGCGCCCTATTCCCGTTTTGTGAACAGACCAGGGAGGCGCCGATGCGCAAGACATTCCTCACCTCGATTGCGGCCCTTGCCGTTTCCTTCGCCTTGCCTGCGCTGGCGCAGGAAAAGACGCTGACCGTCTATACCTATGAGAGCTTCGTTTCCGAATGGGGTCCGGGGCCGAAGGTTGCTGAAGCCTTCGCCAAGACCTGCGGCTGCAAGGTCGAATGGGTCGGCGTCGCCGATGGCGTCGAGCTGCTGACGCGCCTCAAGCTCGAAGGCGAGGGCACCAAGGCCGACGTGGTGCTCGGCCTCGACACCAACCTCATCACCGAGGCGAAGGCGACCGGGCTCTTCGAGGCGCATGGTCTTTCGCCCGAGGGCCTGACGGTGCCGGGCGGCTTTTCCGACGATACGTTCCTGCCCTACGATTACGGCCATTTCGCCGTCATCTACGACACCGAGACGGTGAAGACGCCGCCGACGAGCCTGAAGGAACTGGTCGAGGGTGACCCGTCGCAGAAAATCGTCATCGAGGATCCGCGCACCTCAACGCCGGGGCTCGGCCTGCTGCTCTGGGTGAAGTCGGTCTATGGCGACAAGTCCGGCGAGGCTTGGGGCAAGCTGAAGGATCGCGTGCTGACGGTCACGCCCGGCTGGTCGGAGGCTTACGGCCTCTTCACCAAGGGCGAGGCGCCGATGGTGCTGTCCTATACGACGTCGCCGGCCTATCACGTCATCGCCGAAAACACCGAGCGCTACAAGGCGGCCGCCTTCTCCGAAGGACACTATGTGCAGATCGAGGTGGCGGGCCTGACGCGCACCTCCGACGACAAGGATCTTGCGCGGCAGTTCCTGACCTTCATGACGGGGCCGGATTTCCAGTCGATCATTCCGGAAACCAACTGGATGATGCCGGCCGGCAAGACCAAGGACCCGCTGCCTGCCGCCTTCGACGCGCTGGTGAAGCCGGAAAAGACGTTCCTGATGTCGTCCGACGAGGTGGCGGCCAACCGCAAGGCCTGGATCGACGAGTGGCTCGCCGCCATGAGCGCCAAATAAGGTGATGTTCTTCGCCCGCGCCGAACGCCGGACGCTGCGCGTCGCCGGGGGGCTTGCCCTCGGCGTCGTGCTCGTCTTCGTCGGCGCGGCGACGGCCGTGCTTCTGGCGCATGCGGGCGGCGGGGGCGGTGCGCCGCTCTTCGACGCCTATATCTGGCGGGTCGCGCAGTTCACGCTGCTGCAGGCGACG
Source organism: Shinella sp. GW821-FHT10F02 (assembly GCF_058809275.1). Lineage (NCBI taxonomy): Bacteria > Pseudomonadati > Pseudomonadota > Alphaproteobacteria > Hyphomicrobiales > Rhizobiaceae > Shinella > Shinella sp. GW821-FHT10F02. Next base: position 279,543 of record NZ_JBXASL010000005.1, read on the forward strand.
CTGTCGACCCTGCTCTCCATCGTGCTCGCCATTCCCGTCGCCCGGGCACTCGCCCGGCAGCGGGATTTTTGGGGGCGGGTCTGGATCATCCGGCTTTCCGTCGTGCCGCTCGGCCTGCCGGCGCTGGTGGCCGCACTTGGGGTCATAGAGATCTGGGGGCGGCAGGGCGTCGTCAATGATCTTTTACGGCTCGGGGGCTTGCAAAATCCCGTCAGCGTCTATGGGCTCACCGGCATCCTGATCGCCCATGTCTTCTTCAACCTGCCGCTCGCCGCGCGCTTCCTGCTCGCCGCCCTCGATCGCATTCCGCCGGAATACTGGCTGAGTTCGGCCAATCTCGGCATGGGCAACGGCGCGGTGTTCCGGCTGATCGAATGGCCGGTGATCCGCCGCGTGCTGCCGGGCATAGCGGGCCTCGTCTTCATGCTCTGCGCGACGAGTTTCACCATCGTGCTGACGCTTGGCGGCGGGCCTGCGGCAACCACCATCGAGGTGGCGATCTACCAGGCGCTGCGCTTCGATTTCGATCCCCAGCGCGCCGTGCTGCTCGCCTTTCTGCAAATCCTGGTCACGGCGGCGCTGCTCTGGCTGATCTCGCTGTTCGGCCGGCCGCCGGACGAGGGGGTGACGGCAGGCCGCGCGATCCGCCGTTTCGATGGCCGCCGCCGGCGCGTAACCGACGGTTTCGTCATCCTCGCCTTCACGCTGTTCACCGCGGCGCCGCTCGCGGCCACCCTTGCCTCCGGCCTTGCCGCGGATTTCGGCCGGCTGGCGGTCGATCCGCTGCTGCACAGGGCGCTGTTCACCAGCCTCGCCATCTCCTTTGCCTCGGCCAGCCTCAGCCTTGCGATTGCGCTGCCCATCGTGCTCGTGCCGCGCCTTGCCGAGACCGGCGATGCCGGCCTCACGACGCGGCTGATCGGCCGGGCGCTGCCGGCCACGGGCTCGCTGATCCTGCTGGTGCCGCCGGTCGTCGTCGCGACGGGGTGGTTCCTGGTGCTGCGCCTGTTCGGCGAGACCGGGCGTTTCGCGCCCGCCGTCATCACCGTCATCAATGCGCTGATGGCGCTGCCCTTCGTCGTGCGCGTGCTGGAGCCCGCCTATCGCACGCATCTGTCGCGCACCGCGCGGCTGGCGCTGAGCCTCGGCGTCACCGGCATGCATCGCCTGCGATGGATCGACTGGCCGGCACTGAAGAAGCCCTTCCTCACCGCCTTCGCCTTCGCCATGGCGCTGTCGCTCGGCGATCTCGGCGCAGTCGCCATCTTCGGTGCGGATGGCTTCGTGACGCTGCCCTGGCTGCTCTTCTCCCGCATGGCGAGCTATCGCACGGCGGACGCCGCGGGCATCGCGCTGATCCTCGGCGTGATATGCCTTCTGCTGACGCTGCCCTCGACCGCCGCGGACCGAACGACCGAAAGACCTGCCGCCGATGCCTGATACCGCGATCCGCCTTTCCGACGTCACCGTGCGTTTCGACGAGAAGCGGCTCGCCTTCGATTGCACCATCCCCGCCGGTGCCGCGGTTGCCGTCGCAGGCCCGTCGGGTGCGGGAAAGTCCACGTTGTTCAACGTGATCGCCGGCTTCCAGAAACCGGCGACGGGCAAGGTCATGCTGCTCGGCGAGGACATGGCGGCGCGCGATCCCGCGGAGCGCCCGGTCTCGATCATCTTCCAGGACAACAATCTCTTCGCGCATCTGAGCGTCGCCGAAAATGTCGGGCTCGGCATCGATCCGGGGCTGAAGCTCGATACGGCGGCGCGCCAGCGCGTGTTCTCTGCGCTGTCGCGCGTCGGGCTCGGCGGCTACGAGCGCCGCATGCCGGGCTCGCTTTCCGGCGGCGAGCGGCAGCGGGTGGCGCTCGCCCGCGCACTGGTGCGGCGCCGGCCGATCCTGCTGCTCGACGAGCCCTTTGCAGCGCTCGACCCGGCCATGCGGGCGGACATGGCAAAACTGCTCTCGGAGCTTCGCGCCGAGACGAAGAGCACCCTGCTCTTCATCACCCACCAGCCGGAGGATATCCGCCGGCTTGCCGACCGGGTGATGTTCCTGGAGGCGGGCACGATCCTGCTCGATGCGCCGGTGGATGAATTCCTCGTGAGCCGGCATCCACCAGCCGTTGCAAAATTCCTCGGTCATTCCGCGATTTAGCGGGCTGGGGCTGTTTTTGCCCCGCCACCCCGCCACAATTTGGACGCCCCCCTGTGTCACCGGAGCCACAAGGGAACCGTTTGTCGAATCGGGAGTTGCCGGCCGGGTATGGTGCGTCTATCTCATCCATTCGAAGGCGCGAACATGGGTGTTTCGACTGCACCTAAAGGTTGCGGTTCGGGCGTGGACCCTTTAGGGCTGTGGGCAGAAGAGATGGCGAAAGCAACGCAGGAAGCTGCAATGGTATCCGGGCGCGGGGTTTTGAGACCCGTCGCGGCGCTGGTGCTTGCCGGCATGCTGCTGTCCGGCTGCCAGTCGATCATCGAGCAGACCTATGAGCCGACGATCTCGCCGTCCTCCAATCCGCAGATCGTCGAAGAGGTGCAGAAGAACGATCCGCGCGCCCAGATGGGTGCGCGCGAGCATCCGCGCATCGTCGCGAGCTATGGCGGCGAATACAAGGACGCCAAAACCGAGCGGCTCGTCGCCCGCATTGCCGGCGCGCTGACGCTGGTCTCGGAAAACCCAAACCAGTCCTATCGCATCACCATCCTGAATTCTCCGGCGATCAACGCCTTCGCGCTGCCGGGCGGTTATCTTTACGTGACGCGCGGCCTGCTGGCACTCGCCAACGACGCCTCGGAAGTGGCGGCCGTGCTGTCGCACGAGATGGCGCACGTCACTGCCAACCACGGCATTGAGCGGCAGAAGAAGGAAGAGGCGGAAGTCATCGCGAGCCGCGTGGTGGCCGAAGTGCTCTCCAGCAACATCGCCGGCAAGCAGGCGCTGGCGCGCGGAAAGTTGCGGCTTGCCGCGTTCTCGCGCAACCAGGAGCTCCAGGCCGATGTCATCGGCGTGCGCATGCTGGGCGAGGCGGGCTACGATCCCTATGCGGCGGCGCGCTTCCTCGATTCCATGGCCGCCTATGCGCGCTTCACCGCGGTCGATCCCGATTCCGACCAGAGCTTGGACTTCCTGTCCAGCCACCCGAACGCGCCGCAGCGCGTGGAGCTTGCGCGGCTGCATGCGCGCGCCTTCGGCGCGGAAGGCACGAACGGCGATCGCGGCCGTGACTATTACCTCGCCGGCATCGACGGGCTGCTCTACGGCGATGCGCCGGAAGAGGGCTATGTGCGCGGCCAGACCTTTCTGCACGGCAAGCTCGGCATCCGCTTCGACGTGCCGGCCGGGTTCCAGATCGACAACAAGGCCGATGCGGTGCTGGCGACGGGACCGGGCGACGTGGCGATCCGCTTCGACGGTGTGGCCGACAGCCGCAAGCAGGATCTGGTGAACTACATTTCGAGCGGCTGGGTGACGGGGCTGCGGCCGGAAACCATCCAGCCGATCATGATCAACGGGCTGGAGGGCGCGACCGCCAAGGCCGCCGCCGACCGCTGGGACTTCGACGTCACGGTGGTGCGTATCGACGACCAGATCTACCGTTTCCTGACGGCGGTGCCGGCGGGTTCGAAATCGCTGGAGCCGACGGCTGCCACGCTCAGGGCCTCGTTCCGCAAGCTGACGGCCCCGGAAGTCGCCTCGCTGAAACCGCTCAGGGTGCGCGTCATCTCGGCACGCGCCGGCGACACCGTCGCATCGCTTGCCGGGCGCATGATGGGCACGGACCGCAAGCTCGACCTGTTCCGGCTGATCAACGCGATGACGGTGACCAGCACGGTGCGGCCGGGCGAAAAGTTCAAGATTATCAGCGAGTGAGTTAGCCTGTGCGGATGGCGCCAGACCGTGGATCCTCGGGTCAAGCCCGAGGATGACGGAGTTTGCGGGGATGTTTCAGGATAACGGATGGGTTGCCGCGCATGGAATCCTCATCCGACCTTGCCTGGCAGCCCTATCCAAGCTTGCCTGGCAGAGAGCATCGCCAGACTTGCCGGCCAATCCTCCCCTCCGTCATCCTCGGGCTTGACCCGAGGATCCATCGGCAACGCGCCTCAAGCGTAGGCGAAATCCGTGGTCTTGCTGATCAGCACGGCCTTCAGCTTTTCCAGCGCCCGGTTCTCGATCTGGCGCACGCGCTCCTTGGAAATGCCGAGCAGGGAGCCCAGTTCCTCCAGCGTCGCCCCATTCTCCGCCAGGCGGCGGGCGCGGATGATCTTCATCTCGCGCTCATTGAGCTGGCCGAGTGCCGCGTGCAGCCAATGATGGCGGCGTTCGCCGTCGATGCTGTCGAGGGCCTGTTCGTCGGGAAGGGGCGCGTCGCTGGTGAGGAAATCCATGCGGTTGGAACCCTCGCCCTCGGCGGACGAGATCGGCGCCTGGAGGGAGACGTCGGAGGCGGAGAGGCGGGCGTCCATGGTGCGCACGTCGGCGGTGCTGACGCCGAGTGCCACGGCGATCTCCTGGTGCATGGCCTCGCTGGTCAGGTGCGTATCGCCGCGGGCGAGCCTGGCGCGAAGCCGCCGGAGATTGAAGAACAGCGCTTTCTGCGCCGAACTGGTGCCGCCGCGCACGATCGACCAGTTGCGCAGCACGTAATCCTGGATCGAAGCGCGGATCCACCAGCTTGCATAGGTCGAGAAGCGCACCTGGCGCTCCGGCTCGAAGCGGGCGGCGGCTTCGAGCAGGCCGATATAGCCTTCCTGCACGAGATCGCCGAGCGGCAGGCCGAAATTGCGGAACTTGCCCGCCATGGAGACGACCAGACGCATATGCGCCATGGCGATGCGGTTGCGGGCTTCCTGATCCTTGTCGTGCTTCCAGGCCTGGGCCAGGGCCTGTTCCTCGTCCCTTTCGAGATAGGGGGCGGACATGGCGAGCTTGATCATGCGGCGGTCTGCGGTCGTCGTAGCCATGGCGAGTGTCTCCACGTGAACCGAACCGGCGTGAAGAGGCGTAATCTCCTCGACGCCCGATATGACGATGACGTTTCAGGTGGACCGACGGATTGCCCGAAAGCGGCTTTCGAGAAAATAAAGTGGTTTGCGCCACCCCCGCGGCCGCCGGAAGAGCCGGTCGTCCTCGGTCTGCGAAACGGGTGCGCTGCAAAAAAGTTCCACAAAAAAACCCGGCTGTTTCCAGCCGGGCTTTAAAAAACCGAAGGGTGCCCTAAATCAGGCCGCTTCGTCCTGCGAGTCGTCCTCTTCGATGGCCTTGCCACGCTTCGGACCCTTGCTCAGGTTGGTTTCGACAAGGCGAACGGCCTCGGTTTCCGACATCTTGTTGACGGCGGCGATTTCGCGGGCCATGCGGTCGAGGGCGGCTTCATAGAGCTGGCGCTCGGAATAGGACTGTTCCGGCTGGTTTTCGGCACGGTACAGGTCGCGGACCACTTCGGCGATCGAGATCAGGTCGCCCGAATTGATCTTGGCATCATATTCCTGCGCGCGGCGCGACCACATGGTGCGCTTCACGCGAGCTTTGCCCTGGACAACCTTCAGCGCGCGCTCGACGAAATCGGTCTCCGACAGCTTGCGCATGCCGATGGAAACGGCCTTGGCAACCGGCACCTTGAGACGCATCTTGTCCTTTTCGAAATCGATGACAAAAAGCTCGAGCTTCATGCCGGCGACTTCCTGCTCCTCGATGGCGACGATCTGGCCGACGCCGTGAGCGGGATAAACGATGGATTCACCGGTCTTGAAGCCGTGGCGCGTGGAAGATTTCTTCTGCGGGGTCGTCATTCTGTTCAAATACTCCCTGTTACGCTCCCGGCCCATGGGCCGGGTGGGTCTGGGGACCCGGGAAAGACGGGGGGCACCTCTCGGTGTCACCACTGGTCCGTCCGCCATGCGCAAAAAAAGTCCCTGCGACGCGTTCACATTTGAGCAACCGGAGCTGCCTATGGGAGGTGAGCGGCGTTGAGGGATCGTTTGCTTTCGTGGTGGTGTTCGGGCACGCAAAATGCCGCGATGTGGATCAGTAAGAAGACCCTATCACAAAAAAGTGCCGAAATCAATAATTTGCTTCGCATGGGTCATCAAGCCTGTCCCATCGCCTTTTGATGAGAGCAGGCTTTTTTCCCCAGCTTCGGTTGCCGCCTTATGCGGCGATCAATCGCCTTGGCCCGGTTCGGCCGAGAAGTACTTCTCGTACTTGCCCTCTTCGCCGTCCATCTCCTTGGCTTCCGGCATGGCATCACGCTTGATCGTGATGTTTGGCCAGACGGTGGCGAAATCAGCGTTTATCTTCAACCATTTGTCGAGCCCCGGCTCGGTATCCGGCTTGATCGCCTCGGCGGGACATTCCGGTTCGCAGACGCCGCAATCGATGCACTCGTCGGGGTGGATGACCAGAAAATTCTCGCCCTCGTAGAAACAGTCGACGGGGCATACCTCGACACAGTCCGTGTACTTGCAGCGGATGCAATTGTCGGTCACGACATACGTCATGAGTTACTCCAGAATCGTCATAAGACGGCGACAGCGGGACGGTCCGTCACCGCAGAACCCATGACGCGATCGGCTTGCCGGACAGGAGGCCGCCCGCACATCGAGGGCCGTCCGGTGGCTGAGGTAAAGGCTTTAGAGGCGCTTTGCAAGCGTAATACATGCGCCGCCGGGCGCTTGCGAGGTATAGAATTCTAATCGACGTCGTCGCCGAGAAAACCTTGCAAACGGTCGGTTTCGCGGCGCTCCCGTTTGGTCGGCCGGCCGGTGCCGCGCTCGCGCGTCGCCTGCTCGAAAAGCGAGCGTTCCTCGCGCGACAGGGGCGGCGGCGTCATGTCTTGGTAGAGAAGGCGGGCTTCCTCATAAGGCCCGCGGCGCTCGCCGGGCTGGAGCACCTTGACGACCATGTCGTGGCGGTCGAGCGAGACCGTGACGACGTCGCCGATGCGTAGCGCGTGGGACGGCTGGCGAACGGGGGCGCCGTTGACGCGGACATCGCCGGCTTCCACGGACTTTGCCGCGAGCGACCGGGATTTCCGCAACCGCGCGAAGAACAGCCATTTGTCGATGCGCTGTCGCGCCTGACCTGCCGGCTGTTCCTCGTCGCGTGCCATAGGCTTACTTCTTCATCTGCTCCTTGAGCGCAGCCAGCTTGGCGAAGGGTGAATCCGGGTCGATCGGCTTTTCCTTGCGGGGCGGCCGGGCCTCAAATTTCGCCTGCTGCGGCTTTCCGCCGCGCTCGTTACGGTCGTTGCGCTCGCCGCGGTCCGGGCGGTTGCCGCCCTGCGGCTTTCCGTCGCGGGGACCCTTGGCCTGATCGGGACGGCCGCCGCGGCCGCCTTCGCGCCGTTCGCCGCGCTCGCCACCGGCCGGCTGGCCGCGATGGCGGTCGCCGCCGCGGCGTTCACCCTGGTTCTGCCGGTCGCCCTGGTTCTGGCGATCGCCCTGGCGTTCGCTGTTGCGCTCGCCGCCGTGGCGGTGGCCGCCCTGGCGCTGGTTGTCGTGGCGCGAGCCCGGACGCCAGAGCAGGACGGGCTTGGCTTCGACCGGTTCACCGTCGACGACGACGGCTTCTTCCGCGGTCACTTCTACAGCGGCCGGTGCCTCGGCGGTTTCGGCTGCCGGTGCTTCCGCGGCTGCGGCCGGAGCTTCGCCCTCGGCATCCGCCACGTCGGCGTCGTGCTCGTCGGAGGTTTCGGCAGGCGCATCGGCCGCTGCGTCGACGGCCGTCGCGGCTGCAGGGGCCTGCGCGGTGAGGAAGGCTGCGACCTCTTCCGCCTTCAGGCTGTCGGCACGGTAGCCGAGGCCCTTCAGGATTTCTTCCATGTCGTCCGGCGTCGCGCCGAGGATGGAGAGCATGGCGGTCGTCGCCATGAAACGGCGGCCGTCATAGGCGCCGTCCGGACGCGTTGTGCCCGGCTTCCACTGGAGGAGCGGGCGGATGAGGTCGGCCAGGCGCTCCAGGATGTCGATGCGCACGGCGCGCTTGCCGAGGAACCGGAAGCCGGCGAGCTTGTAGAAGGCGCGCTCATAGCTCGGATCGGTGACGACCGAGGTGCGGCCGGCGGCCAGCACCGGGATGAGATCGCCATAGCCCGGCTTGTCGAGGCCGTCGTTCTTCAGCGCCCAGAGCAGCGTGATGAGTTCGGCGGGTGCCGGCTTCAGGAGCGCCGGCATGAAGATGTGGTAGGCGCCGAAGCGGATGCCGTGCTTGCGGATCGATGCGCGGGCTTCCTGGTCGAGCGACTTCACGTCCTCCGCGACGTCGCGGCGGAAGAGCACGCCGAGGTTTTCGACGAGCTGGAAGGCGAGGCCCTTGGCGAGACCCTGGAGATCTTCCGCGCGCGAAAGATCGTCGAGCGGCTTCAGCACGGTCGCGATGTGGTGGTTCACGAAACGCTCGATGCGGGCGGCGACGTGGTCGCGCGCGTTGCCTGTCAGCTGCTCGTCGGAGAGCAGGATGACGCGCGGGCGCATGACATGGTCGCTCGGCGACAGCCGGGCGACGGGATCGCCGAGCCAGCGCACGGTGCCGTCGGAGCCGAGCGCGAGATCGGCATTGCCGGCGGCATGCAGGCGCGCGGCGCGAGCCTCGAACTCCAGCGCAAGCGCCTTCTGCGCAGCCGTCTGCACGGCCTTCGCATCGGGGCCTTCCGTTCCGGAGACGAGCGTGAACCGGAAACCGGCCAACTGCCCGACATGATGTCCTTCTACGAAGACATCGCCATTCACACTGATTTCAGCTTCCAGCATCGCATTCTCTCTCAGGCGCTTCATGAGCACAGATGTCCTGCGATCAACAAAGCGTTTCGTCAACCTATCATGTAACGCATCGGACAATCGGTCTTCGATTTCCCGCGTCTTTTCCTGCCAGTGTGTCGGATCGGCAAGCCATCCGGGCCGATTCGACACATAGGTCCATGTCCTTATCTGGGCGATTCGCGCCGAAAGCGTGTCGATTTCGCCATCGGTTCTGTCGGCGCGGCGCACCTGATCGGCCATGAAGTCTTCGTTAACCGTGCCACGTCTTACCAGATCCGCATAGAGGGTGGAAATGAGGTCTGCGTGCTGGGCGGGCGCGATGCGGCGGTAGTCGGGAAGCGCGCAGGCCTCCCACAGTTTTTGCACGCGCTCGGGGGCGGTCGCGAGGTCGCGGACGTCCGGGTAGCGGCTCAGATGTTCCAGCGCCTGCTGGTCGACGGCCGGCAGTGCCCGCGTCAGCCCGCCGATCGGCGGCGGCGCGTCGAGCGACTGGCGCAGCGCCTGCAAGGAGGAATAGTCGAAGCGGGTGGTGCGCCATTGCAGCACGCGGACCGGATCGAACTGGTGCGTCTCGATGCGCTTGACCAGCTCGTCGTCGAACGGATCGACGCGGCCCGTCACGCCAAAGGTGCCGTCGCGAAGATGCCGGCCGGCGCGGCCGGCGATCTGGGCCAGTTCGGCGGGGTTGAGGTTGCGGAACTGGTAGCCGTCGAACTTGCGGTCCTGCGCGAAGGCGACATGGTCGACGTCGAGGTTGAGCCCCATGCCGATCGCGTCGGTGGCGACCAGATATTCGACGTCGCCTTCCTGGTAGAGCGCCACCTGGGCGTTGCGGGTGCGTGGCGAAAGCGCGCCGAGAACGACGGCGGCACCGCCGCGCTGGCGGCGGATGAGCTCGGCGATCGCATAGACCTCGTCGGCCGAGAAGGCGACGATGGCGGTGCGCTGCGGCAGGCGGGTGATCTTCTTGGAGCCGGCATAGAAGAGCTGCGACAGGCGCGGGCGCTCGATCACATGGATGCCGGGCAGAAGCTGCTCCAGGATGGGCTTCATGGTGGCCGCACCGAGCAGCAGCGTCTCGTCGCGCCCCCTCAGATGCAGCACCCTGTCGGTGAAGATGTGGCCGCGTTCGAGGTCGCCGGCAAGCTGCACCTCGTCGATCGCCACGAAAGAGGCGCGCGTCTCGCGCGGCATGGCCTCTACGGTGCAGACCGAATAGCGCGCCATATGCGGCGTGATCTTCTCCTCGCCGGTGACGAGCGCCACGTTGTGCTGCCCGACCTTGTCGACAAGACGCGTATAGACCTCGCGCGCGAGCAGGCGCAGAGGCAGGCCGATAACGCCCGTCTCATGTGCCACCATGCGCTCGATTGCGTAGTGGGTCTTGCCCGTATTGGTCGGGCCGAGCACCGCGGTGACCCCGCGGCCGCTCAAGATCATGGGTGCTTGCGACAAGTCACGTCCCGGCTGTTTCAACGCTCGCCAGACGCATCCGGCAGGCAACAGATGCCCATCGGGGGCGGCAATGGCAAGGGGCAAGGCGAAAGTGAGCGCTTTTCCGGTCGTTCGCCGGCTTATTGGAACAGTCGCGGAACGAATCGGCGACGAATCGCTGACTCGGGCGGATTCAGGGTTTGTTCACTTTGACGGTCTGCAAGATGCAAACGTGATCGAAAACTCTTAGTTCGTTTGATTATTCAATTCTATCAACGCTGACTTTATGCGCGGCCGAAGGGTATTCACAAAGGCGTTAATTCTATTTTTCAGCCAAACCAGAGCACGCTCGCGGTCAATTGGATTTTCAAGATCTTGCAAGGAAAGTCTCTGGAGGATTTGTGGGCGATCTTGAGAAAAATCGACGGTAGCACCTTCCAATTCGTCCGCTATTTCATCTGCTTGCGAAGCGAGTAATTTCGATGCTCGCTCTCCAGCCGAATTTAGATTTGACGACAAAAACAGTCCGACGATGTCGGATCGGATGTCTCGGTAAACTGTAATCCAACTTGATCCGCCAGGTGCTCCGAGCTTGAAAAGTATATGCCCCCCTTGCGAGGGCGAAGGAAGCATTTGCTCTGGATCGTCAAGGTGAAGTCCATCAAGTAAGTCCGTCCAGAACGCAAGCCGCTTTTCTTTGCGCCAGGCGCGCGCCTCGTTTCGTTCAGGTGAATCAATGGGTAATACACCTTCCCCATCATCATCTTCTTCAGCTATAGCCATACCATCCGGTACTGAAATAACAGTTCGCGAGATGATTTGCGTTTTCGCCAACACCCTTGGAAGGACCAGTCGGCTTCCATCAGGAGCCTGGTAGATCGGCATTTCAACAAGTCCCAATGTGAAATGTAGACCTGCGTGGGCTTGTAGATATTCTGTTATTGCCTCCACCCCCTCACGAATGCCGTCGCCGACAATAAGTAGGAGAAAACGACCGCGGCGGAGATTGAAGGTCAGTGCATCGTTAAAAGCAATCTCATCAACGTCGTGTCCAGCTTCTCTGACCAAATCCAGCAGCACATTTCCTTTCGTACCTAATCGGCGGTTGGCCTCTCGCTGCAAATCTGAGGCCGTCCATTTCGTTAATTCCTTTGAATAGTCGAGAATCTGACCAATTACTTCCCTGCGGCCTTCTGGATTTTTCCAAAGCTTGCATTCAACTATTACTGGCAATCCGCTCGCAGTCACCAAGAAATTGTCGATTAGCCCAGCAGGCGTCACCAGCTCTCTACATACGGCAATAGCCCCTACAAAGAGGGGATCGATTTCCGCAATCGGTAGGCACTTCGGATAACGGTGAATGAAGTGCTGAATATCTGCCTCACTAAACCCATGTCCTGCAACTCCGAGGCTCAAAGGAATGAGAGGCAGAATGCTGACACCATCTGGTGCGATCAACAGAGGGGTCGCGTGCTGTCGGCTCATGATTCAGCCTGTCTTCGGGATGCAGATTGATGAGTTGGCAAAGCCGTCGCGACTGCTCGAACGTTTGACTCTCAAACCGGATGATCGTGCAATTCCGCCCCGTCCCAGCTGCCGCCCGATTCGTACAGCGGGAAGATTTCTTCCGTGAGGTAAGGCCCGCCGCCGACCGATTCCTTCGAGGACATCAGCACGAAGCGGTTCACGGTGAAGGCGCTGGTGTGGAAGTTGCCGCGGCCGGTGAGGTAGTGGGCGACCTCTTCGGGGCGGGAGTTTCGCAGGCGCGCGAGCGTGACGTGCGGCGTGAACTTGCGCGGATCGGCGGGTAGGCCGAGGCGCTGGCAGATGCGCTCGATTTCCCCCTGGAGGGCATACATTTCCGGTGCCTGCGTGACGCCGGCGAAGACCGAATGGGGCTTCTTCGAGCCGAAGGAGCCGATGCCGGAGAGCGCCAGCTGGAATTCCGGGCGCTCGATGCGGTCGAGCCTGTCGACCACCTCGTCGGCGGTGCGGCCGTCGATATCGCCGATGAAACGCAGGGTTATGTGGAAGTTCTCGACGTCTATCCAGCGGGCTCCGGGAAGGCCGCCTCTCAGAAGCGAGAGGCTCATGGCCGCGTTGCGCGGCACTTCGAGGGCTACGAAAAGTCTCGGCATGCGACTTCTCCCTACTGGAATGTGACATCAGCGAATCACGCAACCGTTTTTTGCGCAACCCTTATTTCGCACCCGCGAAAACTACTCCCCTGCCGTGATGGATTTAAGGAAAGTCTCCGCTGTCGGAAGCATCGTCTGGACCATGACGTCCACGCCCTCGGTATTGGGGTGCATGCCGTCTTCCAATTGCAGGTTCGCCTTGGTCACGACCCCGTCGAGGAAGAACGGGTAGAGCGTGGCGCCATGTTTCTGCGCCAGCCGCTGGTAGATGCCGTTGAAGCGCTCGCCATATTCAGGCCCCATGTTCGGCGGCGCCATCATGCCGGCGAGCAGCACCGCGATGCCGCGTTCCTTGAGGCGGGTCAGCATGGCGTCGAGGTTCTTTTCCGTCTCTTCCGGCGCAATGCCGCGCAGCGCATCATTGGCGCCGAGCTCGAGGATCACGCCCTTGGTGCCGTCCGGGATCGACCAGTCGAGCCGGGCAAGACCGCCCGAGCTGGTGTCGCCGGAGACGCCGGCATTGGCGATCTCGACCTCGTAGCCCTTTTCGCGCAGCGCCGCCTGCAGCTTCACCGGAAAGGCGTCGGAGGCAGGGAGCTGGTAGCCGGCCATCAGGCTGTCGCCGAAACCGACGAGCTTGACCGGCTCGGCCCGCGCGGCGCCCGCGGATAACAAAGCTGTGATCGCAAGCGCGGCGAAAAATCCGAGAGTCGCTTTAAACGCCATATTGGTGTTCCTAGATTGCTGGCATTCCAGTTGTTAGAAGAACATATAGGGCAGAATTCCTTGGCCAAAACCATCATCGATCTCAAAAATGCCGATCTCACCCTCGGCCGGGCGGCTGCCTCGGTCCATGTGCTGAAGGGAATCGGCCTTGCCATCGATGCGGGTGAATCGGTCGGTATCGTCGGCCCGTCCGGCTCCGGCAAGTCGACATTGCTGATGGTGCTCGCCGGCCTTGAACGGCTGGACGGCGGCGAGATCCATATCGATGGCGCCCCCCTGCACCGGATGAACGAGGACCAGGTGGCCGATTTCCGCGGCCGCAATATCGGCATCGTCTTCCAGTCCTTCCACCTCATTCCCAACATGACGGCGCTGGAAAACGTCGCGGTGCCGCTGGAGCTCGCCAATGTGCGCGATGCCTTCGAGATCGCCCGACAGGAATTGACGGCAGTCGGGCTCGGCGAGCGCCTGTCGCACTATCCCGGCCAGCTTTCCGGCGGCGAGCAGCAACGCGTGGCGATCGCCCGCGCGCTCGCCCCCTCGCCAAAACTGCTGATCGCCGACGAGCCGACCGGCAATCTCGACACCGAGACCGGCCGGCAGATCGCCGACCTGCTGTTCTCCAAGCAGGCCGAGCGCGGCATGACGCTGCTTCTGGTGACGCATGATCCGTCGCTCGCCGCCCGCTGCGGCCGCCAGGTCGCCATGCGCTCCGGCGAGATCGTGTCCGGCGCCGCACCCGCCCGCGCAGCCGTTGCCGCGGCGGTGCCGGCATGAGGATCGGCAAGGTCCTCCGGCAGGTCCCGCTGGCGCTGCGCCTCGCGACGCGTGAAATGCGTGGCGGCCTCAAGGGTTTCTACATCTTCCTCGCCTGCATCGCGCTCGGAACGGCGGCGATCGCCGGCGTCAATTCGGTATCGAGCGCCATCACCCAGGCGATCGCCTCGCAGGGGCAGAGCCTGCTTGCCGGCGACGTACGCTTCGAATTCAACAACCGCTTTGCCACACCGGAAGAACTGAAGCATTTCCAGGGGCTTGGCGACGTCTCGCTGTCCTCCGCGCTGCGCTCCATGGCGCGCCTGCCGGATGGGTCCGACCAGACGCTGGTCGAGGCGAAGGGGGTCGATGGCGCCTATCCGCTCTACGGCACGCTGGAAACCAGCCCGCAGCAGCCCTCCTCCGCGCTCTTTGCCAAGGAGGGCGAGGCCTATGGCGCCGTCGTGGCGCCCCTGCTGCTCGACCGGCTCGGCATCGCCGTGGGCGACGAGATTCTGCTCGGCACGGCGCGGCTGAAGGTGACGGCGACGCTGGTGCGCGAGCCCGATGCCGTGTCGGAAGGCTTTGGTTTCGCACCGCGCCTGATGCTGTCGGAGGAGGCCTTGCAGGCGAGCGGCCTGGTGCAGACCGGCAGCCTCGTCGAAAACGCCTATCGCGTGCGGCTCGCCGATGCCGATCTGTCCCTCGCGAAGGTCCGCACGGACGCCAACAAGGCCTTCCCGACGGCCGGCTGGTCGATCCGTACCTCGAACAGTGCGGCCCCCTCGCTTACAGCTAACATCACTCGCTTCTCGCAGTTCCTGACGCTCGTCGGCCTGACGGCACTGATCGTCGGCGGCGTCGGCGTGGCGAATGCGGTGCGCGCCTATCTCGATTCCAAGCGCTCGGTCATCGCGACCTTCAAGTGCTTGGGCGCGCCCGCCTCGCTGGTGGCGCTGGTCTATCTCATGCAGATCGCGCTGATTGCCCTGGTCGGCATCCTGATCGGCCTTGTCGCGGGCGCCCTGATGCCGATGGTGGCGATGCAGTTCCTCGAAGGCGTGCTGCCGGTGCCGGCGGAGGCGACGCTTTATCCTTCGGCCCTGCTGCTGGCCGCCGTCTTCGGCCTGCTGACGGCGCTTGCCTTCGCCATCATGCCGCTCGGCCACGCCCGCGAGGTGCCGGCGACGGCGCTCTTCCGCGAGCAGGGTTTCGAGGCCGGCCGCCTGCCGAGCTGGCCCTATGTGCTGGGCGCGGCCGTCTTCCTCGCAGCACTTGCGGGGCTGGCGATCTTCACGGCCTATGACCGCTACATCGCGTTCGTCTTCCTCGGCGCGATCGCCTTTGCCTTCGTCGTGCTGCGCCTCGTCGCCATGCTGATCACGGACCTGGCAAAACGCAGCCCGCGGGTCAACTCGCCGGCTCTGCGGCTTGCGGTCGGCAATATCCACCGCCCCGGCGCACTCACGTCCTCCGTCGTGCTGTCGCTCGGCCTTGGCCTGGCGCTGCTCGTCACGCTGACGCTGATCGACGGCAACCTGCGCCGCGAACTCACCGGCAACCTGCCGGAGCGCGCGCCAAACTTCTTCTTCGTCGATATCCAGGGCACCGAGCTCGACGGGTTCCGCGACGTGCTGAAGGCGAACATGCCGGATGGCAAGATCGTCGAGGTGCCGATGCTGCGCGGCCGCGTCATGGAGCTGAACGGCGTCGACGTGGCGAAGGTCAAAGTGCCGCCGGAAGGTCAATGGGTGCTGCGCGGCGACCGCGGCATCACCTATGCCAAGCGCACGCCGGAAAATTCGACGCTGTCGGAAGGTCAATGGTGGGCGGAGGACTATTCCGGCGAGCCGCTCGTCTCCTTCGCAGCGGAAGAGGGCCGCGAACTCGGCCTCAAGATCGGCGACAAGATCACGGTCAACGTGCTCGGCCGCAACATCACGGCGCGCATCGCCAATTTCCGCAATGTCGAGTGGGAATCGCTGTCGATCAACTTCGTCATGGTCTTCTCGCCGAACACCTTTGCCGGCGCGCCGCATGCGTGGCTGGCGACGATGATCGATCCGGGCGCCACCGCCGAACAGGAATCCGCGACGCTAAAGGCGGTCACCAATGCCTTCCCGACGATCACCAGCGTGCGCGTGAAGGATGCGCTCGACGTGGTCAACGAGCTGGTCGGCCAACTTGCGACGGCGATCCGCGCGGCGGCCGCCGTGGCCCTCATCGCCTCGATCCTGGTGCTTGCCGGCGCGCTTGCGGCGGGCAACCGGGCGCGGGTGCACGATGCCGTGGTGCTGAAGACGCTGGGCGCCACCCGCGCCACGCTGATCCGCGCCTTCAGCTACGAATACCTGATGCTGGGGCTTGCCACCGCGGTCTTCGCGCTCTTTGCCGGCGGGGTGGCGGCCTGGTTCGTGGTGAGCCGCATCATGACGCTGCCATCGAGCTTCCTGCCGGACGTCGCCGTGATGACGGTGGTGACCGCGCTGGTGATGACCGTCGGCATCGGTCTTGCCGGCACCTGGCGCATTCTGGGACAGAAGGCGGCGCCGGTGCTGCGCGAACTTTGACGCTGGCAGGACCCGCACTCCCGTTGGGGTCGCGGGTCTTGTGCGAGACACAATTCATGCTCATATTTACCACAGGCAAGCTGGAGCCCCGCAGCGGTTGCCTGGACCCCGGAAGCGCCCCGAGCGATCGGAGCGAATAACCGGGAGACCGACACCGTATAGGACATGGGGCTTGAACCAAGAGGACAACATGGCTGATCTCCGCAACTACCAGACCCGAACGGCGAATGCCGGTGCCCAGGCCGGCGCCGTCATCGACCAGGGCCTGCGCACCTATATGCTCCGGGTCTATAACCTGATGGCGCTGGGTCTCGCGATCACCGGCCTCGTGGCGTTCGGCGCCTCGCAGGCAGCCTTCGCCGATGGCCAGCTGACCGCCTTCGGCCAGGCGATCTATGTAAGCCCGCTGAAGTGGGGCGTGATGCTGGCGCCGCTCGCGCTGGTGTTCTTCCTGAGCTTCCGCATCCACACGATGAGCGTTAGCGCCGCGCAGACGACCTTCTGGATCTATGCCGGCCTGATGGGCCTGTCGCTGTCGTCGATCTTCCTGATCTACACCGGCGCCAGCATCGCGCAGACCTTCTTCGTCTCGGCCGCCGCCTTCGGCGCGCTGTCGCTGTTCGGCTACACGACGAAGCGGGACCTGTCCGCGATGGGCTCGTTCCTGATCATGGGCCTGTTCGGCCTGATCATCGCCTCGCTCGTCAACCTGTTCCTGCAGTCGTCCGCGCTCGACTTCGCGATTTCCGCGATCGGCGTGCTGGTCTTCGCCGGCCTCACGGCCTGGGATACCCAGAAGATCAAGGAAATGTACTTTGACGCGGACGATGACGTCGTGGCCGGCCGCAAGGCGATCATGGGCGCGCTGACGCTCTACCTCGACTTCATCAACCTCTTCCTGTTCCTGCTGCGCTTCCTGGGCAACCGCGAATAAAGCAGGCTGGACAAGCTGGTCGACAAAACCCCGCCGGAAACGGCGGGGTTTTTGTTTGTGCCGGTCATCAAACGTGAACGCCTCTTCCTTGAATGTTTTGCCGAGTTGTGCGCATTGTCACGCAATCATGCATGATTTGGACGGATGATGTCAGGACAGGAACTACTTCTCGGGGAACGGCAGGACCTCATCCGCACGCGGCTCGACCTTTCGGGGCGGGTGATCGCGGCGGAGCTGGCGCTGGAACTCGGCGTGTCGGAAGACACCATCCGGCGGGACCTGCGCGAGATGGCCGCGTCCGGCCTCTGCCGCCGGGTCTATGGCGGCGCGCTGCGCATTTCCCAGTCGCTGACCTCGATGAGCGAGCGCATCGGGATTGCGGGCGACAGCAAGGCCGCGCTGGCGCGCACGGCCGCCGGGCTCCTTCCTGCGGGATCGAACGTCTTCCTCGATGCCGGCAGCACCAATCTCGCGCTTGCCCGCGCGCTGCCCGCCGGCGCCGCCCTGACGGTCGCCACCAATGCGCCGGCCATCGCCGCCGCGCTTCTCGAACGCGACATCCCCACCATCCAGCTCGGCGGCCTGGTCGATCCGCGCGTCGGCGGGGTCGTCGGCGCCAAGGCGATGCGCGATGCCGAGGCGCTGCGGCCGGACATTCTCGTGCTCGGTGTCTGCGGCATCGAGCGGGAAGCGGGTGTCACCTGCTATTCGTTCGAGGATGCCGAGTTCAAGCGCTTCCTCACCTCGCGCAGCAGGACCGTGATGATCTCCGTCACGAACGACAAGCTTTCCACCGCAGCCCCCTATTCGGTCGTGCCGCTGTCGCGGGTGGCGCGCGCTGTGATCGAGGCGGATGCGGACGAGACGGAGGCCGCAGCCTTTTCCGCGGCCGGCATCGACATCATACGGGCCGGCTGAGCGCCGCCCGACCAGCTTCCCTGAAATGGAATTCCCATGACGACGCCTGAAAGTGCCCTCGAAGGCAAATCCTTCGCCAAGACCTATTTTCCGCCCGCGCGGCTCGCCGTTTCCGGCCTCTTCCTTCTGAACGGCACCTTTGCCGGCGCCTGGGCGACCAAGATCCCGGAATTCGCCACCCGCCTCGGGCTCTCCGAATCCGGGCTCGGGCTGATGATCATGTTCTTCGGCATCGGCTCGCTCGTCCTGATGCCGATTGCCGGCTTGCTGATCGCTCATTTCGGCACGACGCGCATGGTGAAGGGCGCGACGATCCTGTTTCTGTCGACCATGCTGCTGCTCTCGATTGCCCCGAACATCCCCGTCGGCGCCGTCGCCATCTTCTTCTTCGGCGGGCTGATGGGCGCGATGGACGTGGCGATGAACGGCAACGCTGTCGAGGTGGAGAAGTCGATGCGGCGCGCCATCATGTCGTCCTGCCACGCCTTCTGGAGCCTCGGCGCCTTCATCGGCGCGGCGACCGGCGGTTTCCTCATCGAGGCGCTCGGCGTCATGGGCCATGCGGGCCTGCTCACCGTGATCGGCGCCGCGGCCCTTCTCGTTATCTGGCCGTTCGTGCTGCACGATGCGCCGCATCCGAGCGACGAGCGCCAGAAGGTGCGCCTGCCGACGACGCTGCTGCCCTGGCTGATCGGCCTGATGGCGCTGTTTTCCATGGTGCCGGAAGGTGCGATCCTCGATTGGGGCGCGCTCTACATGCGCGACGAGCTCGGCGCGACGCTGACGCTCTCCGGCTTCGCCTTCGGTGCCTTCTCGCTGACCATGGCCGTCATGCGCTTTGCCGGCGACCATGTGCGCGATCGTTTTGGTGCGGTGAAGACGCTGCGCTTCTGCACGATCATGGCGATGATCGGCATGGTCGTCGCCGGCACGGCGCCGAATGCCTATGTGGCGATGGCGGGCTTTGCCATCTGCGGCGTCGGCATTTCCAACATGGTGCCGATCGCCTTTTCCGCCGCCGGCAACCTGCCGGGCTTCGCGCAGGGCGTGGCGCTCTCCGTTGCGACCGTGATGGGCTATTCCGGCTCGCTCTTCGCGCCCTCCGTCATCGGCTTCATCGCCGAGCATACGGGGTTCGCGATCATCTTCGCCATGATGCCGGTGCTGTTCATCGTCGTGCTGCTGCTCGCGCACCATGCGGTGCATGCGGATGTGCGCGATCATCGCTGAGGCCGGGAGGGCGCGGGGCGATCAAATCGTCGCGCGTCCCCGCCCTGAAGGTTGACAAGGCCCGTTTCCTGATCCACCTGAGGGCAAAGGCCGCGCGTTCCCAAGCCGATCGCGGCCACGTTTCGAGCAAGAGGCTCTCCCATGTCCTTTTCCTTCGATTTTGAACCGAAGCCGCGGCGCCAGTCCGTCGGCGTCGATGTCGGCGGCGTGCTCGTCGGCGGCGGCGCGCCGGTCGTCGTGCAGTCGATGACCAACACCGATACGGCCGATATCGACGGTACGGTGGCCCAGGTGGCGGCGTTGCATCGCGCCGGTTCGGAAATCGTGCGCATCACCGTCGACCGCGACGAGAGTGCAGCCGCGGTGCCGAAGATCCGCGAGCGCCTGCTGCGCCTCGGCCTGGACGTGCCGCTCGTCGGCGATTTTCACTATATCGGCCACAAGCTGCTGGCGGACCATCCGGCCTGCGCGGAAGCGCTGGCAAAATACCGCATCAATCCCGGCAATGTCGGCTTCAAGGACAAGAAGGACCGGCAGTTCGGCGCGATCGTCGAGACGGCGATCCGCTATGACAAGCCGGTGCGCATCGGCGTCAACTGGGGTTCTCTCGACCAGGAACTGCTGACCCGGCTGATGGACGACAACCAGGCGAAGGGCTTTCCGCTAACCGCCCAGCAGGTCATGCGCGAGGCGATCTGCCAGTCGGCGCTGCTTTCGGCGGAACTTGCCGAGGAGATCGGGCTGGCGCGGGACCACATCATCCTGTCGGCCAAGGTTTCCAACGTGCAGGACCTCATCGCCGTCTATGCAATGCTCTCCTCGCGCTCCGACCATGCGCTGCATCTCGGCCTCACGGAAGCCGGCATGGGCACCAAGGGCGTCGTCGCCTCGTCCGCCTCGCTCGCCATCCTCATGCAGCAGGGCATCGGCGACACGATCCGCATCTCGCTGACGCCGGAGCCCGGCGGCGATCGCACGCGTGAAGTGCAGGTGGCGCAGGAATTGCTGCAGGTGATGGGCTTTCGCCAGTTCCTGCCGGTCGTCGCCGCCTGTCCGGGTTGCGGGCGCACCACGTCGACAGTCTTCCAGGAGCTTGCCCAGAAGATCCAGGACGACATTCGCAAGAATATGCCGGTCTGGCGGGAAAAATATCCGGGCGTCGAGGGCCTCAAGGTCGCGGTGATGGGCTGCATCGTCAACGGGCCGGGCGAGAGCAAACATGCCGATATCGGCATCTCGCTGCCCGGCACCGGCGAACTGCCGATCGCGCCCGTCTATGTCGACGGCAAGAAGGCGATGACGCTGCGCGGCACCAACATCGCCGGCGATTTCGAGGCGCTCGTCGGCGATTATATCGAGAAGCGCTACGGGCAGGGGCAGGCTGCGGCGGAGTAAGCTTTTTTAGCCGCCGCGCCGGACGGAAAACCGCTTCGCACTTTTCCTGGCGCGGCTTAGAGCCGCGTCGTCAAAAGCTTGAAGCCGGCAAAGGCGAAGAAGGCGGCCATGACGCCTTCGATGGCGCGGCGCGACTTGAGGTAGGCCCGGTGCACGGGGCCGAGCGAGAAGACCAGCGCGAAGCCGAGGAAGACGGCGATCCCGATCACCATGCAGCCGGCGATGAAACTCGCCAGAACGCCGCCCGGCGCGCCCGGCGGCATGCCGAGCGACGTCAGCATGATCCAGTTGAAGATCGCCTTCGGATTGGTGATGTGGATGCCGAGGCCCTTGAGGTACTGCCGGCGCGGCGACAGGGCCGGAAGTGCTGCCATCTGCGCGCGATAGACTTCCTCGCTCCTGCGCGCCGCGCGGAACGCGTTCCAGGCGAGCCAGAGCAGGTAACAGCCGCCGACGACCTTCAGCACGATGAGCGCCTGCCCATAGGTGCGGATCAGCGCGGAGAGGCCGGAGACGGTCAGGATCGCCCAGACATAGGAACCCGTCAGCACGCCGGAGGCGAGCGCCAGCCCCGCCCGCCGGCCCTGGCTGATCGAGGTCGCGATGATGGCAATGATCGCCGGCCCCGGTGAGGCCGTGGCGATGAAATAGGCGAGCCAAGCGACAGCAAGCTGCGGAAGGTAGGGCGTGAGATCGGTCATGGTTCACCGGCGTGGATGTCGGTGGACGATAGCCGATCGTCTTGTGCGCTCCAAGCTGGGGAATTGCACCACATGACCCCCTCGTCCAGTAGGGAAGAGGGGGCTTTCCGCGGCCTTAGACGATTTCCTCGACCGCGGCGATCAGGCGGTCGCATTCCTCCGGCGTGCCGATGGTGATGCGCAGGAAATCGGAGATGCGGGGCTTGGCGAAGTGGCGCACCAGCACGGCGCGCTCGCGAAGACCCTTGGCGAGCGCTTCGCCGCTGTGGGCCGGGTGGCGGGCGAAGACGAAGTTTGCCTGCGAGGGCAGGACCTCGAAGCCGCGCTGGCGCAGGGCGCCGCTCACGCGTTCGCGCGTTTCGATGACCTTGCCCCGCGTCTCGTCGAACCATGCGCGGTCGTCGATGGCGGCAGCGGCGCCGGCCTGGGCGATGCGGTCGAGCGGGTAGGAGTTAAAACTGTCCTTGACGCGCTCCAGCGCGTCGATCAGCGGTCGCTGGCCGATGGCGTAGCCGACGCGCAGGCCGGCGAGCGAGCGGGATTTCGACAGCGTGTGCACGACGAGCAGGTTGTCGTATGTCTTCGTCAGCGGGATCGCGCTTTCGCCGCCGAAGTCGATATAGGCCTCGTCGACCACCACGGGCTGGTCGGGGTGTTCGGCCACCAGCTTCTCGATGGCCGCAAGCGGCATTCCGATGCCGGTGGGAGCGTTAGGGTTCGGCAGGACGATGGCGCCGCAGGGGCGGTCGTAGTCCGCAAGGTCGATGGTGAAATCGTCCTTCAGCGGGATTTCTACTGCCTCGATGCCGAACAGGCGGCAGTAGGTCGGGTAGAAGCTGTAGGTGATATCCGGATAGAGCAGCGGCTTCTCGTGCTTGAGCAGCGCCACGAAGGCGTGTGCCAGCACCTCGTCCGAGCCGTTGCCGACGAAGACCTGGTCCGCGTCGACATCGTAGAAGCGGGCGATCGACTGGCGCAGCGCCAGGGCGGAGGGGTCCGGATAGAGCTTCAGGCTGTCGGCGACGGCGGCCTGCATGGCGGCAATCGCCTTAGGCGAGGGGCCGTAGGGGTTTTCGTTGGTGTTGAGCTTGGTGAGGTTTTGAATGCGCGGCTGCTCGCCTGCGACATAGGGCTTGAGCGTGGCGACGATCGGCGACCAGAATTTGCTCATGAGGTCAATTCCTGCGATTTGCGATGAAATGGGCGGTTTCGATCAGGATATCGGCCCGATGGCTGAACGGCGCAAGCAGCGCCTCGGCCTCCGTTACAAGCTCGCGCAGACGGTTTTCCGCCCAGGCCTGGCCGCGGCGCGACACGAGCGTCGCCTTGCCGCGCTCGGCATCCTTGCCGGTCGCCTTGCCCATGGTCTGCGCATCCGCCGTGAGATCGAGCAGATCGTCGGCGATCTGGAAGGCGAGGCCGACCGTTTCGCCGTAGCGGCGCAACGTCAGCCGGTCGCCGTCCGGGGCGCCGGCGATGATCGCGCCGGCCTCGCAGGCAAAACGCAGCAGCGCGCCGGTCTTCATCGCCTGGAGCGTGACGATGCCGTCCTCGTCCGGCGCCACCGTCTCTGCCGCAAGGTCGAGCGCCTGGCCGCCCGCCATGCCGCCGATGCCGGCAGCGCGGGCGAGCGCCAACACCAGTGCCGCCTTGGTGGCGTCGGGCAGGCGCGTTTCGGGGGCCGCGACGATATCGAAGGCGAGCGTCAGCAGGCTGTCGCCGGCAAGGATGGCGGCGGCCTCGTCGAAGGCGACGTGCACGGTCGGCTGGCCGCGGCGCAGGTCGTCGTCGTCCATGGCGGGCAGGTCGTCATGCACGAGCGAATAACAGTGGATGCATTCGAGCGCCGCACCGATGCGCAGCGCCGTCTCGCGCTCGACATTCGCAAAGAGGGCGGCGGTCTCGATGACCAGGAAGGGGCGCAGGCGCTTGCCGCCGTTGAGGACAGCATGGCGCATGGCGGCGAGCAGGCGTTCCGGCCGCGCGATCTCGTCCGTCTGCACGGCGCCGGAGAGCAGCGCCGCCAGCAGCGCCTCCACCGTTTCGGCGTTGGTCCTGAGGTGCGACTGGAATTCCTGGTAACGTTCGCTCATCGCCGCTCTTTGGCATGGGCTCCCGGTCGACGCAACGGCAATGCCCGGGGTGCTTCAAAGAATCGCGGCGCGCACTGGTTTTTGGCGAGCCGGGACGGTATGAAGGCGCAACGACGGAAGGACGGACGCCGGCTCTTGGACATCGTACCGGAAACACGCGCAGATACGGTCAATACGGAGGCGGAAGCCGGTGAGAGGGACGGTTGGATGAGCCGGCTGCGCCGGAACTGGCGACGTATCGTCCTTGCCGTGCTGGCCTTCATCGCGCTGCCCTATGTGCTGATCCTGCTTTACACGATCGAATTCGTCCGCCCGGTCTCGACGCTGATGCTGCGCGATCTGGCGCTCCTGCGCGGCTATGATCGGCAATGGGTGGAGTTCGACGCGATCTCGCCCAATCTGGTGCAGGCGGTCATGATGTCCGAGGACGGGCAGTTCTGCCGCCATGGCGGCGTCGACTGGGGCGAGATGCGCGCCGTCGTCAACGAGGCGCTGGCCGGCGAACAGACGCGCGGCGCCAGCACCATCCCGATGCAGACGGCAAAGAACCTGTTCCTCTGGAACGGCCGCTCCTTCCTGCGCAAGGCGATGGAACTGCCGCTGGCGGTCGCCGCGGATTTCATCTGGAGCAAGCGGCGGCTGATGGAGATCTATCTCAACATCGCAGAATGGGGACCGGGCATCTACGGCATCGAGGCGGCGGCGCAGCATCATTTCAACGTGCCGGCCGCAAAACTGTCGCGCAGGCAGGCGGCGCTGCTGGCTGTTTCGCTGCCCAACCCTTACGAGCGCAATGCTGGTAAGCCGGGCCGCGGCCTGCAACGGCTCGCCCGGCTGATCGAGCGGCGCGCCACCCGCTCCGGCGAATATATCAAGTGCCTTTATGAGTGACTTCAGGCCTTTTCATTGGCGCTTGCCTGCCTGAATGCTTACGGTCCGCCGCACCTGAACGGAGTGCCACAAGACCATGTCCGACCTCGTCCTCTATCTCGGCAACAAGAACTATTCCTCCTGGTCCTTCCGGCCATGGATCGCCATGGAAGCGGCGGGCATCGCCTTCACGGATCATGTGATCCCCTTCGATTTTCCCGCCGGCAACCCCGAATTCAAGCCGATCTCGCCGACGGGCCGCGTGCCCGTGCTGCACCATGGCGACGTACGGGTGTGGGAATCGCTGGCGATCATCGAATATGTCGCCGAGATTTTTCCCGAGGCCGGGATCTGGCCGAAGGACCGCATGGCGCGAGCCGAGGCGCGGTCGATCTCGATGGAAATGCTCTCCGGTTTTCGCGCACTGCGCGGCGCCTGTCCGATGAACATCCGCCGCCCGCCGGCGGAAATCGACCTGCCCGAGGGCGTCATGGACGATGTCGCGCGCATCGAGACGATCTGGAAGGGGCTGCTGGCGCGCTCCGGCGGGCCGTTCCTGTTCGGCGATTTTTCCGGGGCAGATGCGATGTATGCGCCGGTCGTCAATCGCTTCGAAATCTATCGCCTCACCGCGGACAAAACGGTACAGGGCTACATGGCGCGCATGAAGGCGCACCCCGCCTGGCAGAAGTGGCAGGCGGCGGCGCTGGCCGAACCGTGGATCGTGCCGGAAGACGAAGCCTGAGCGAGAGAATCGAAAAAATCAGGCCGGGGTCTGGTCAAGCAGGGTTTTGCTGTGTATAAGCCGGCCCAATTTCCGAGATAAAGACATGTCCCTGTCGCCCGTCCGGTGGCCTGAGGATGTGTTTGCCCGATAAGTGGAGTTAGTGAAATGGCTGTACCGAAAAGAAAAACGAGCCCGTCCAAGCGCGGTATGCGCCGTTCCGCAGACGCTCTGAAGGGCTCGACCTACGTCGAAGACAAGAACTCGGGCGAACTGCGCCGTCCGCACCACATCGACCTGAAGACCGGCATGTACCGCGGTCGGCAGGTTCTGACGCCGAAGGAAAGCGCATAATCTGCGTTTTCGGCATCAGCTGAGATCAGGGGCCGGCTCGTCCGGCCCTTTTCTTTTCAGGCATTTGCTTCGTTCCGTCCCGCACGACATTTTCTTGTGCCGAAACTTCGGCTAAGAGGGCCGGAAGGCTTGCTCGTCAAGGAGCGGCCAGAGGAGAGCGTCGCCTATGCTTTTTGCCATCCCGCTGCTGATCATTCCGTTCGCCCTCTATAACGTCGCCATGGCCGGCCTGTTCGGCGGGGGCGGTGTCGCCGTGCTCGACAGCGAGGTGCTGGCGGTCAACATGCTGTCCGGCACGACCTGGACGATGGCCTTCGGCGACCTGCTCATCTTCATCGCGCTCGTGCTGCTCTTCGTGGAAATCCTGAAGGCCACGCGGCCGGGCTCGCGCGCACTGCTCGATCACATGCTGTCGATGGTGCTGTTCGTGGTTTTTCTCGTCGAGTTCCTGCTGGTGCAGGGGGCTGCGACGCAGATCTTCTTCATCCTGATGACGATCACCTTCATCGATGTCATCGCGGGCTTTGCCGTGTCGATCCGCACGGCCGGCCGGGACGTCTCGATCGGGCTTTGACGCGGCGCGGGGCAACCCCGCGCCAGCCCGTTTTTCTCAGCTTAGATTATCGAGCTTCGTCTGGAGCGCGCGAAGCTGTTCCTTCAGTTCGTCGAGATCTTTGGGCTCGGCCTTGCGGGTCTCTTTTGCCGGCGCGGCATTGGCGAAGGGCGAGAACATCTTCATCGCCTGCTGGAACAGTTCCGTGTTGCGCCGTGTCGTTTCCTCGATCAGCGCCATCGGCACCTGCAGGTTCTTGCCGAGGGGGGTATCGCCGAAGGTCTTGTTGATCTGCTCGCGCATCTGCGACTGCTGGTCGGTGAAGGCCTGCATGGAGTGCTCGAGATAGCTCGGCACCACCATCTGCATCTGATCGCCGTAATAGGAGATGAGCTGGCGCAGGAACGAGATCGGCAGGAGCGTGTTGCCGGTCTTCGATTCCTGTTCGAAGATGATCTGCGTCAGCACGGAATGGGTGATGTCGTCGCCGGACTTCGCGTCCTGCACGGTGAATTCCTCGCCCTTCTTCACCATGACCGCGAGATCGTCGAGCGTCACATAGGTGCTCGTGCCGGTGTTGTAGAGGCGGCGGTTCGCATATTTCTTGATGACGATCTGACCGTCGTTGCGGGCCATTAGGGTCTCCTCATCCCCGTGTTCCTGTTTCTTTTTTGATCCTGTCGAGTATCCGCAAAAAGTCGCGACCTGACAATCGAATTGTGCGATGCGGCGAGGAATGCTGCGCAACATGGATTTTTATGCTGCGCGTCGCTTTGATGAAATTTTAGCGGCGCCGGATATCCCGTTTGACTCTCCCCTCCCGCTTTGCCAGTTTTGATATCGGGAGAACCGCCGGGCTCGCGTCGTTCGCGCGTTGAGCCCGGTTCCAAGGCCGACCACCGGTCGATAGAACTGAGGACGTACCACCATGAGCACCCCATCCATCGTCATCGCCAGCGCCGCCCGCACCGCGGTCGGGTCCTTCAACGGCTCCTTCGCCAACACGCCTGCCCACGAACTCGGGGCGACGGTCGTTTCGGCGGTTCTGGAGCGCGCAGGCGTGGCGGCTGGCGAAGTGAACGAGGTGATCCTCGGCCAGGTGCTGCAGGCCGGCGAAGGCCAGAATCCGGCCCGCCAGGCCGCCATGAAGGCCGGCATTCCGCAGGAAGCGACCGCCTGGACCATGAACCAGCTCTGCGGTTCGGGGCTTCGCGCCGTCGCCCTCGGCATGCAGCAGATCGCGACCGGTGACGCCAGCATCATCGTCGCCGGCGGCATGGAATCCATGTCGATGGCGCCGCATTGCGCGCATCTGCGCGGCGGCGTGAAGATGGGCGATTTCAAGATGATCGACACGATGATCAAGGACGGCCTGACCGACGCCTTCTACGGCTACCACATGGGCATCACCGCCGAGAACGTCGCCAAGCAGTGGCAGCTTTCGCGCGAGGAGCAGGACGTCTTCGCCGTCGGCTCGCAGAACAAAGCCGAGGCCGCCCAGAAGGAAGGACGCTTCAAGGACGAGATCGTTCCCTTCATCGTCAAGGGCCGCAAGGGCGACGTGTCGGTCGATTCCGACGAATATATCCGCCATGGCGCGACGCTCGATTCGATGGGCAAGCTCCGCCCCGCCTTCGACAAGGAAGGCACCGTGACTGCCGCCAACGCCTCCGGCCTCAATGACGGCGCGGCCGCAGCCCTCCTGATGTCAGAAGCCGAAGCCTCGCGCCGCGGCATCCAGCCGCTCGCCCGCATCGTTTCCTGGGCGACCGCCGGCGTCGATCCGAAGATCATGGGCACCGGCCCCATCCCGGCATCCCGCAAGGCGCTGGAGCGCGCCGGCTGGAAGATCGGCGACGTCGATCTCGTCGAAGCCAACGAAGCCTTCGCGGCCCAGGCCTGCGCGGTCAACAAGGACCTCGGCTGGGATCCCTCGATCGTCAACGTCAATGGCGGCGCGATCGCCATCGGCCACCCGATCGGCGCGTCCGGCGCCCGCATCCTCAACACGCTGCTGTTCGAGATGAAGCGCCGCGGCGCCTCGAAGGGTCTTGCCACGCTGTGCATCGGCGGCGGCATGGGCGTGGCGATGTGCGTAGAGAGCATGTAAGCATCAGCTTACAATCTGCTTTGCCATGACCCGCCGCCTGCACGGCAACGGGGCGACGGGTCTATACGAAAACAAACTAAGGGGAGTGAGCCACATGAGCAGGGTAGCATTGGTAACGGGCGGATCGCGGGGCATCGGTGCCGCCATTTCGGTGGCGCTGAAGGCAGCCGGGTACAAGGTGGCTGCAAGCTATGCCGGCAATGACGACGCCGCCAACGCCTTCAAGACGGAAACCGGCATCCCGGTCTACAAGTGGGATGTTTCGAGCTACGAGGCCTGCGTCGAGGGCATCGGCAAGGTGGAGGCCGATCTCGGCCCGGTGGACATTCTCGTCAACAATGCCGGCATCACCAAGGACGCGATGTTCCACAAGATGACGCCCGACCAGTGGGGCGCCGTCATCAACACCAACCTCACCGGCCTCTTCAACATGACGCATCCGGTCTGGACCGGCATGCGTGACCGCAGCTTCGGCCGCGTCATCAACATTTCCTCCATCAACGGCCAGAAGGGCCAGATGGGCCAGGCGAACTATTCCGCAGCCAAGGCCGGTGACCTCGGTTTCACCAAGGCGCTCGCCCAGGAGGGTGCCGCCAAGGGCATCACGGTCAACGCCATCTGCCCCGGTTACATCGGCACGGAAATGGTGCGCGCCATTCCGGAAAAGGTGCTGAACGAGCGCATCATCCCGCAGATCCCGGTCGGCCGCCTCGGTGAGCCGGAGGAGATCGCCCGCATCGTCGTTTTCCTCGCCTCGGACGATGCCGGCTTCATCACCGGCTCGACCGTTTCGGCGAATGGCGGCCAGTTCTTCGTCTGAGCTTTTCCAACGATAAGGAACACGGCGCCTTCGGGCGCCGTTTTCATATGGTAGGATCGCAACAGGAGAGGGTGCCATGAAACAGGAAAAACTGAGCGAAGAGGCGATTTCCGAAGCGCTGGCGGGTCTCGACGGCTGGACCCGTTCGGACGACGGCATCGCCATCGAGAAGAAGTACAAGTTCAAAACCTTTCGCGAGGCCTTCGGCTTCATGACCGAAGGGGCGCTGGCCGCGGAAAAATTCAACCATCACCCCGAATGGTTCAACGTCTATAACCGCGTCGAGGTGCGGCTCACCAACCATGATGCGGGCGGGTTGACCGAGCTCGACATCAAACTCGCGACCGCGATGGACAAGGCTGCGGGCGAACGCACGAAGAGTTGAAGGCGCGTGAAGGCATTCCCATATGATTCTCGCCGGGCTTTTCCGGCATCGCCACCTGAAGGAGGCCATGCATGGATGATGTGAAGATCGGCGAGATCCTTCTGCCGGGAGACGAGGACGAGCAGGAGCGCCAGGAAAGCCGCGTGAAGCGGCGGTTCTGGCCGGTCCTGAAGCGTGCGATGCGCCAGGTTCCGTTCTCCCGCGATCTCGTGGCCGCCTACTACTGCGCGCTGGATTCCCGCACGCCCACGCGGGTTCGCGGCATTCTGCTGGCGGCGCTTGCCTATTTCGTGCTGCCGCTCGATGGCGTGCCGGATTTCTTCGCTTTGGTCGGCTTTTCCGACGACATCGCCGTGCTGACGGCCGCCTTCGCGGCGATCCGCGGCCATATCCGCGAGGACCATTATGTGGCCGCCGACAAGGCCATGGCGGACGAGCCGGACGGGCAGCCCGCCCGGTAAATCCGGCCGCTTCCCGATCCTCGCTCCACCCGCGGTAGCGCAAGTCAAATTCTTGCCCTATTCCTTGTGCCTTAAATGATTTCGACGGGTTTCTATCTCACCAAAAGGGAACTGGGGACGCCCGCCTTTCTTCTGAAGGCAGCGGCGGGATTTCGACGCAAATTTGTCCCGGTGCGGCGCGGTAACCCTGAGTAAAATGGCCCCTGTTGACGGTTTGGTAACCTGAATTAAGTCAAAATGAATTAAATCGTCATCATGCATGGCCGACACCGGCATCGAAGGCGCCGCCTTCGGTCGGCAAACCACAGGCAAGACAACCGGCAGGAAAACATGTTCGTAAGAAAGCTCGCAACCGCACTCGCCCTCGTTCTCGCGACCGCAGGCGTTGCCTCGGCCCAATCGCCGACGCGCATTCAGCAGTTCAACGCCTGGGGCGCCTATTCCTACCAGGCGAACGGCGGCAAGGTCTGCTACGTGCTCTCCGTGCCGAAGGAAAAGAACCCGGCCGGCGTCGACCACGGCGACGTGTTCTTCCTCGTCTCGCAGCGCCCGGGCCAGAACATCAGCTACGAGCCGCAGGCGATGATGGGCTATCCGCTGCAGGAAAACTCCAAGGTCAACGTCGTCATCGACGGCCGCACCTTCGTTATGTTCACCAAGGGCAACTCGGCCTGGGTGGAAAACGCTGCCGAAGAGCCGGCCCTCGTCAATGCCATGAAGAGCGGCAAGGACATGCAGGTCCAGGCGAAATCGCGCCGCGGCACGGGCACGGCCTATTCCTATTCGCTCTCCGGCATTTCGGCGGCGCTGAAACAGATCGAAGGCTGCCGCTGAGGCATTCCATCCCTGAAACAAAAAGGGCCGGCATCACGCCGGCCCTTTTTGTTTGTGCTGCCGTCAGGCGGCAGCGCGTTTCAGGCGAGGTGCGGCGAGCGCCAGCGCCGCGAGCAGCAGGGCGGCGGCCACTGCGAAGGTGACATGCATGCCCGTTTCCACGGCCGGGCCGCCGGCGCCCGCCACGTCCTTCGTGCCGACGGCCAACGTGAAGACCGTGCCCATCAGCGAGGCGCCGGTGATCAGGCCGAGATTGCGCGAGAGATTGAGCAGGCCCGAGGTTACGCCCCGTTCATCCGCGGCGATGCCCGTCATGACGGCGGCGTTGTTGGCGGCCTGGAAGAGCTGGTAGCCGGGCGTCAGCACGACGATCGCCGCGATATAGCCGGGCAGGCCGAACAGGGCGGAAAGCACCGGCATCGCCACGGCGCCCGTCGCCATCGTGGCGAGCCCGGCGGCGACCATGGGGGCCGCGCCGAAACGGTCGACAAGGCGGCCGGCCAGAAAGCCGGTCAGCACGGACACCACAGGACCGATCGCCAGCACGAAGCCGACCTGCGCCGGGCCGAGGCCGAGCGTGCGGGACAGGTAGAACGGTCCCACGACCAGTGTCACCATGATCACTGTTGCGACGAGCACGTTGGCCGCGAGGCTCGCGGGGAAGCCGGCGCGTCGAAAGGCGGCCGGCCGGATCAGCGGAAAGGCGGCGCGGCGCTGCCGAAGGACGAAGAGCGCTGCGCCGACGGCGGAGGCGGCGATGAGCGCTACGTTCACGACGCCAAGCCGGCCCTGACCCGCCGTCATCGCCAGCGCATAGGCTGAAAGCGTGGCGGCCAGCAGGCCGGTGCCGAGGAGATCGAAGCGCCCGACCGTGGCCGCGCCGCGATCGGCAGGCAGGAAGCGCTGGACCAGCACCAAGGCCAGAAGGCCGAAGGGCACGGCGACGAGGAAGATGGCCGGCCAGCCGAAGCCGCTGATCAGCAGTCCGCCCAGCGAGGGGCCAAGCGCCGTACCGACGGCGGACATGGTGCCGAGCAGGCCCATGACGCTGCCGATGCGTTCCTTCGACACGGTTTCGCTGACGAAGGCCATGGCGAGCGCCATCATCGCTGCGGCGCCAAGTCCCTGGGCGGCGCGGGCGGCAATCAACAGCGGCAGCGAGGGCGCGAGGCCGCAGAGCGCCGAGGCGGCGGAAAACAGCGCCAGGCCCGACAGAAGCAGCCGGCGGCGACCGAGAAGGTCGCCGAGGCGGCCGATGCTGGCGATCAGCACGGTACTTGCCAGAAGATAGGCGAGCACCACCCACTGGACCTGCTGGAAGGAGGCGGAAAACACATCCGCCAGCGTCGGCAGGGCGACATTGGCGATGCTGGTGCCGAGCGAGGACAAAAGGATGCAGAGCGAGAGGCCGGCGAGCGCACCCGCCCTGCTGCGGTTTGCCGTTGTGGTTTGCGTGTCGTTCATCGTCTGCTCCTTGCGGTTTCCTGAGAAGCAGATAGGCCGTCGCGAGAGATGGCGGAACGCGCATCATTTGCATTCTATTCATGCATCTGACGCCATGTCATCTTTTCGCGGGCGTGTTAGGATCACGCCATGTCGCGACCCGATCTCAACCTTCTCGTCACGCTCGACGTGCTGCTGGCCGAGGGCAATGTCGCGCGCGCGGCGCAGCGGCTGCGGCTCAGCCCCTCGGCGATGAGCCGCGCGCTGGCGCGCCTGCGGGATGTGACCGGCGATCCGCTGCTCGTGCGGGCCGGGCGCGGCCTCGTGCCGACGCCGCGGGCGCTGGAGCTGCGCGACGCGGTCGGCCGGGTCGTTGCGGAGGCGGAAATGCTGTTGCGGCCGGCAAAAATCCTCGATCTAGGCAGCCTTGAGCGCACCTTCACGCTGCGCAACCGCGAGGGTTTCGTCGATACGTTCGGGCCGGCGCTGCTGGCGCGCGTCCTGCGGGAGGCGCCCGGGGTCAAGCTGCGCTTCGTGCCGAAACCCGACAAGGAGAGCACGCCGCTGCGCGACGGCCTGGTGGACATCGAAACGGGCGTGATCGGCGGCACGACGGGGCCGGAGGTCCGCGCGCAGGCGCTTCTTCGCGACCGTTTCATCGGCGTCGTGCGGCAGGGGCACCCGCTGCTGGACGGCCTGATGACCGCGGAACGTTTTGCGCAAGGCGACCATATCGTGGTGTCGCGGGGTCGGCGCGAGCGCGGCCCGGTGGACGAGGCCCTGGAGCGTATCGGCCTCACGCGCACCATCGCCGTCACCGTCGCAAGCTTTTCCGAGGCCGTGACGCTGGCCAGAAGCTCGGACCTGATCGCGCAGGTGTCGGACCGCTCGACGACGCGGTTTCGCGAGGGCATGGCAAGCTTCGCCCTGCCGGTCGACGTGCCGGAATTCACCGTCTCCATGCTCTGGCATCCGCGCATGGATGCCGACCCGGCGCACCGCTGGCTGCGGGCCTGCCTGCGCGAGGTCTGCGCCGACCGGCAAGGCAGGTGACTTTCTGTCGGAACAATGCTAAAGGGCCGGCAACTGGGCTTCGCGCTGCATCGAGCGGCGCTGATCGGCCCGCAATGAACTTCTTGTCGAGCATGAACCGTTTGCGGCGCAAAAGCCTGCGCCGGCGTTTCCTGTTCCTGAGGATGAGCCGATGGCAAGCATGGATTTTCTGAACACGGCCGAGCCGGTCAAGGCGCCGGTGGTCCGCACCCTTCCGGCCACTGAGGCGCCGTCGCTGATCGGCCTTTCGCGCGAGGACATGGGCCGGGCGCTGGCCGAAAAGGGCATTCCCGAGCGGCAGGTGAAGATGCGCGTCAGCCAGCTCTGGCACTGGCTCTATGTGCGCGGCGTTTCCGATTTCGACGATATGGCCAATATCTCCAAGGACATGCGCGAAATGCTGAAGAAGCATTTCACCATCGCCCGTCCGGAAATCGTCGAGGAGCAGGTTTCGGCCGATGGCACGCGCAAGTGGTTGCTGCGCTTCCCGCCGCGCGGCGCCGGCCGTCCGGTCGAGATCGAGACCGTCTACATTCCGGAAGAGGGCCGCGGCACGCTGTGCATTTCCAGCCAGGTCGGCTGCACGCTCACCTGCTCCTTCTGTCACACCGGCACGCAGAAGCTGGTGCGCAACCTGACGGCCGAGGAAATCCTCGCGCAGCTGCTGCTTGCCCGCGACCGTCTCGGCGATTTCCCGGACCGCGACACGCCGGCCGGCATGATCGCGCCCGCCGAAGGCCGCAAGGTCTCCAACATCGTCATGATGGGCATGGGCGAGCCGCTCTACAATTTCGAGAGCGTCAAGACGGCGCTGCTGATCGCCACCGACGGCGACGGCCTGTCGCTCTCGCGCCGCCGCGTCACGCTGTCGACTTCCGGCATCGTGCCGGAAATCTACCGTACCGGCTCGGAGATCGGCGTCATGCTGGCAATCTCGCTGCATGCGGTGCGCGACGACCTGCGCGACATGCTGGTGCCGATCAACAAGAAGTACCCGCTGAAGGAACTGCTCGACGCCTGCCGCGCCTATCCAAGTCTGTCGAACGCCCGCCGCATCACCTTCGAATATGTGATGCTGAAGGACGTGAACGACTCGCTGGAAGACGCCAAGCTGCTTATCCAGCTGCTCAAGGGTATTCCGGCGAAGATCAACCTGATCCCGTTCAACCCCTGGCCGGGCACCAACTACCAGTGTTCGGACTGGGAGCAGATCGAGCGTTTCGCCGATTTCATCAACCAGGCCGGCTACGCCTCGCCGATCCGCACCCCGCGCGGCCGCGACATCCTGGCCGCCTGCGGCCAGCTGAAATCGGAATCCGAGCGCATGCGCAAGGTCGACCGCATGGCCTTCGAGGCTATGATGATCGTCGGCCATGGCGAGGACGACTGAGGCCGTTTTGCCGCGGCTTCCTATCAGAAATTGTGATCGAAGAAGCGGATTCCGAGAATTGATTTGAAGGCCCGTTTTGCCTAGAAACTGGCCAAAATCATTCTAGGGAGATCCTCCATGCGTCAACTTCTGCTCGCTTTTGCAGCCACGCTCGCGATTTCGCTGCCTGCGAAGGCTGAAAACGTCACGGTTGCCGTGACCGCCATCGTCGAACATCCGGCCCTCGATGCCGCCCGTGACGGCGTCAAGGAAGCGCTGGAAGCGGCCGGCTACAAGGAAGGCGAGAACCTGACCTTCCTCTACGAATCGGCGCAGGGCAACCCCGCGACGGCAGCGCAGATCGCCCGCCAGTTCGCCGGCGAAGAGCCGAGCGTCATCGTGCCGATCTCCACCCCGTCGGCGCAGGCCGTCGTCTCCTCGACGCGCGATATCCCGGTCGTCTTCACGGCCGTCTCCGATCCGCTCGGCGCGCAGCTCGTCAAGGACATGGACAAGCCGGGCGGCAATGTCACGGGCCTCTCCGACATGTCGCCGGTTGCCGAACACCTGGCGCTGATCAAGGAAATCCTGCCGAACGCCAAGACGATCGGCTTCCTCTACAATTCCGGTGAGGCGAACTCCGTGTCGCTGCTCGCCGTCTTGAAGACGGAAGCCGAAAAGGCCGGCCTGACGGTCGTCGAATCCGCCGCCACCAAGTCTGCCGAAGTGCAGGGTGCCGCCCGTGCGCTCGTCGGCCGTGCCGACGCGATCTACATCCCGACGGACAACACGATCATCTCGGCGCTCGAAGGTGCCGTCGCCGTTGCCGAGGAAGCCAAGCTTCCGCTGTTCACCGCCGATACGGATTCCGTCTCGCGCGGCGCCATCGCAGCACTCGGCTTCAACTACAAGGACGTCGGCCGCCAGACGGGCGAGATCGTCGTGCGCATCCTCAAGGGTGAAAACCCGGGCGACATCGCCGTGAAGGTCGCCGCCGGCACCGACCTCGTCGTCAACAAGTCCGCCGCCAGCAAGATGGGCGTGACGCTGCCGGAAGCCGTCGTCGGCCGCGCGACCCGCGTCATCGAATAATCCGCCGGTCCGCTGGACAGTCCAAATCGGGTTCAACCGCTGCCGGATCGCCCGGCGGCGGTTGATCTGTTAAAAAGACCCCTCCCGCGAACGCTGCGGAACGGGCGAAGAGAGAAAGCCGAGAGCCGTGAGCCTGATTGCCTTCTGGGGTGCCGTCGAACTGGGGCTGGTCTATGCCTTCGTGGCGATCGGCGTCTACCTTGCCTTCCGCGTGCTGGATTTTCCGGACCTGACCGTGGACGGGTCCTTTCCGCTCGGTGCGGCCGTTACGGCAGTGCTGATCATCGCGGGCGTCAATCCCTGGCTTTCGGCCGCGGTCGCCATGCTGGCCGGTGCCGGCGCGGGTCTGGTGACGGCGATGCTGAATGTGCGCTTTCGCATCCTCAACCTGCTCGCCTCGATCCTCACGATGATCGCGCTCTTCTCGGTCAACCTGCGCGTCATGGGCAAGCCGAACGTGGCGCTGATCAATGCCGATACGATGATCAGCCCTTTCTTCGGCCTCGGCCTTCGCGATTTTTACGTCCGCCCGCTTTTCGTCGGCATTCTCGTGCTCGTCGCCGTTGTGGTGGTCTGGCGCTTCCTGGAAAGCGATGCCGGCCTGTCGATGCGCGCGACCGGGGCGAATGCCCGCATGGCCCGCGCGCAGGGGGTCGATACCAACCGCCAGATCTATCTCGGCATCGCGCTCTCCAATGCGCTGGTGGCACTCGGCGGCGCGCTCTTTGCCCAGACGAACGGCTTTGCGGATGTCACCTCTGGTGTCGGCACCATCGTCGTCGGCCTTGCCGCCGTCATCATCGGCGAGACGCTGTTTGGCACCCGTGGCCTGCTGATGGCCTTGATCGGCTGCGTGCTGGGTTCGATCCTCTACCGCATCGCCATCCAGCTTGCGCTCTCGTCCGATATACTCGGGCTCCAGGCCTCCGACCTCAATTTCGTGACGGCGCTGCTCGTCACCGTGGCGCTCGTCCTGCCGCGCCTTCGTCGCGGGGGAGCCGCCTGATGATCTCCGTTTCCGACATCAAGGTCACCTTCGGCAAGGGCACGCCGTTGCAGAAACAGGCGCTGAACGGCGTCAGCCTCACCATCGAGGAAGGCCAGTTCGTCACCGTCATCGGCTCGAACGGCGCCGGCAAATCGACGCTGCTGGGCGTCTTGGCCGGCGACGTGATCGCCACCGAAGGCCAGGTGAAGATCGGCACCGCCGACGTTACCCGCCAGGGCACGGCCGCCCGCGCCGGCCGCGTCGCCCGCGTGTTCCAGGACCCGCTGACAGGAAGCTGCGGCGCCCTTTCCATCGAGGAGAACCTCGCACTCGCCGCCCGCCGTGGCGAACGGCGTGGCCTTTCTTCCGCACTCGGTCCGCAGCGCCGCGCGCATTTTCGCGAGCGCATTGCCGAGTTGAACCTCGGCCTCGAAAACCGCATGCGCGACCGCATGGATCTGCTCTCCGGCGGCCAGCGGCAGGCCGTCTCGCTGGTCATGGCGACGCTTGCCGGTTCCGACGTGCTGCTGCTTGATGAACATACCGCCGCACTCGATCCGGGCATGGCGGAGTTCATCATGACGCTCACGCAGAAGATCGTTTCCGAGCGCAAGCTGACCACCCTCATGGTGACCCATTCGATGCGACAGGCGCTCGACTACGGCCACCGCACGGTGATGCTGCACGGCGGCGAGATCGTGCTCGACGTTTCGGGCGACAGCCGCAAGACGCTGCAGGTCGAGGACCTGATCGCCATGTTCCGCAAGATGCGCGGCCAGACGCTCGACGACGACGCGCTGCTGATCGGCTGACGCCCACAAAGCGCCCGAATCCGGCAGCAGCTTTCTTCTGTCGGATTTTGGGGATGTTCATGCTGTTTCGCCGTACGCTGCTGGCCGGTGGCCTGTCTTCCGGGTTTGTGCTCGCGCTGCCGTCGCTCTTGCGGGCAGAGGCAACACCGGCGGATCGGCTCGTTGCGGCCGCGCGAAAACAGGTCGGCGTGACGCTGACCTATGATGCGGCCTATTCCCGGCTCGATTATCCCGGCGGCGACGTGCCGCGGGAGCGGGGCGTGTGCACCGATGTGCTCGTTCGCGCCTACCGGGACGGGCTCGGCATCGACCTTCAGGTGCTGGTGCATGAGGACATGCGGCGGGCATTCTCCGCCTATCCGGCCCTCTGGGGCCTGAAGAAGACCGACCGCAACATCGATCATCGCCGGGTGCTCAACCTCCAGGCGTTCTTCAAGCGCGCAGGTGCCGCACTGGCGGTGAGCGCGGATGGCGTAGACTATCTGCCGGGCGATATCGTCTCGCAGATGCTGCCGGGCAATCTTCCGCATATCGGGATCGTGGCGGATGAGCACTCTTCCGATGGCTCACGGCCGCTCGTCGTACACAATATAGGTGCCGGAGCGCGTCTTGAGGATGTGCTCTTTGCCTACAGGATCACCGGGCACTACCGCTACGGGGTGTGACCGCCCTCACTTCGCCTGCGTGAGAAAAATCTTCATCGCAAAGACCGAAAAGACGCCGGCGAAGGTGTAGTCGATGCCGCGCAGCACCTTGGGATTCGCCTGGAGCCAGGTGGAAAGCCGGTCGGCGGCGAAGATGACGAGGATGTTGACCGGGATGCCGACGACGATGAAGAACAGGCCGAGGAAGATCAGCTTGCCGGTGACGTCCGGATCGCCGGCGGAGATGAACTGCGGGAGGAAGGTCATGAAGAAGATGATGACCTTAGGGTTGAGCAGGTTCACCCAGAAGCCGCTGGAAATGTTGGAGAACGCGGTGCCGCGCGGGCCAGCGGCCGTCTTGACCGAAAAATTCGAGCCGTAGCGGATTGCCTGGATGGCGAGCCAGAGCAGGTAGGCGGCACCGCCGGTTTTCAGGATCATGAAGGCGGTCGGAGACGCGGTGATCAGCGCCGAAATGCCGAAGGCGACGAGCAGCGTGTGCACGACGATGCCGAGGCTGGTGCCGACCACCACGAAGAGCGCCGGGCCGCGGCCCTGCGAGAGCGCCCGGCTGATCGAGAGCGTCATGTCCGGGCCGGGCGTGGCGGCGAGAAGCAGGCTTGCGGCCGTGAAGGCGAGAAGCGTTGGGAGGGTGGGCAGGACATCCATGAGGGTGCGTCTCGAAAGCCGGAGGGGATGCGAAATCCCTAGTCCGGCTTCCGGCAAAATACCAATCAAGCTTTGTGATGGGCGTTATTCGCCCTCAACGAAGGCCCGGAACGGCTCTGCATAGTCCTTGTGCCAGCGCGAGAGCGGCGGGCGGTTTTCGATGACGTCGCCGATCGCCCAGGCCATGCGGCGCTCGTCGAGCGCGCGGGGCACGTCGTTGTCGGGGCAGAGGATGTAGAAATCGCCGCGCTCCAGGCTTTCCATCATGAAGTCCACGGTCTGCGCCGCGGTCCAGGCGGCGTCCGGCTTTTCCGTGCGGTCGCCTTTGGTGAGGCCGGTGAAGACGAAGCCGGGGATCAGCAGGTGGGCGGAGATTTTCGCGCCCTCGGTGTTGCGCAGCTCGTGCTGGAGCGCCTCGGTGAAGACTTTCACGCCAGCCTTGGAGACATTGTAGGCGGGGTTGCCGGGCGGCGTGGTGATGCCCTGCTTGGAGCCGGTATTGATGATGAGACCCGGCTCGCCATGGGCCAGCATGTTGGGGCCGAAGGTCTGCGTGCCATGGATCACGCCCATCAGGTTGACGGTGAGGATATGGTCCCAGTTCGCCTCGGCGCTGAAAATCGATGTGCCCGGCTGGATGCCGGCATTGTTCATCAGCACATGCACGCGGCCGAAGCGCTGGAGAACGGCGCGTTCCAGCGCCTCCAGCTCATGGCGATGGGCGACGTTCGTCTCCACCGCCATGACATTCGCCTCGCCGGCAATGGCTTCCAGTTCGGCGCGCGCCTCGCCCAGCCGGTCGGCGTCGAGATCGGCGATGGCAACGCACATGCCGGCCTCGGCGAAGCGACGGGCGGTGGCCAGCCCGATGCCGGAAGCACCGCCCGTGATGACGGCGACATTGGTTTCCTTGATGATGTCTTGGATGTTCGTCATGGGTCACCCCTTCCATGGTTCACTGAGGCGAATATGGGTTGCGATGGCGCGCTGTCAAATTTGGCTTGCGTCATGACGCGTCGGGCGCCACCCTTGCGTCACGCGCCAATCTCGCTAAAAGTGCCGCGACACCGGGCCTTGCGGGTTGCCGCAGTTCCTTTCCATGCAACGGACCTCATCATCATGGCATCATACAAAGACGTGAAGAAAGTCGTGCTCGCCTATTCCGGCGGCCTCGATACCTCGATCATCCTGAAGTGGCTTCAGACCGAACTCAACGCTGAGGTCGTGACGTTTACGGCCGACCTCGGCCAGGGCGAAGAGCTGGAGCCGGCGCGCAAGAAAGCCGAGATGCTCGGCATCAAGGAGATCTTCATCGAGGACGTGCGCGAGGAATTCGTGCGCGATTTCGTCTTCCCGATGTTCCGTGCCAATGCGGTCTATGAAGGCGTCTACCTGCTCGGCACCTCGATTGCCCGTCCGCTGATCTCCAAGCACCTGATCGAGATCGCCGCCAAGACCGGCGCCGACGCCATCGCGCATGGCGCGACCGGCAAGGGCAACGACCAGGTCCGCTTCGAGCTTTCGGCCTATGCGCTGAACCCGGATATCAAGATCATCGCGCCGTGGCGCGACTGGTCGTTCAAGAGCCGTACGCACCTGCTCGAATTCGCCGAGCAGCACCAGATCCCGGTCGCCAAGGACAAGAAGGGCGAAGCGCCGTTCTCGGTCGACGCGAACCTGCTGCACTCCTCCTCCGAGGGCAAGGTGCTGGAAGATCCGGCCGTCGAGGCACCGGAATATGTGCACATGCGCACCATTTCACCGGAAGCGGCTCCCGACAAGGCGACCACCATCAAGGTCGGCTTCGAGCGGGGCGATGCCGTCTCGATCAACGGCGTGCGCATGTCGCCGGCCACCCTGCTCGCGACGCTCAACAATTACGGCCGCGACAACGGCATCGGCCGCCTCGACCTCGTGGAAAACCGCTTCGTCGGCATGAAGTCGCGCGGCGTCTACGAGACGCCCGGCGGCACGATCCTGCTGGCCGCACACCGCGCGATCGAAAGCATCACGCTCGATCGCGGCGCCGCCCACCTCAAGGACGACCTGATGCCGCGGTATGCGGAGCTTATCTATTACGGCTTCTGGTTCTCGCCGGAACGCGAGATGCTGCAGGCGCTGATCGACCGGAGCCAGGAGCATGTCGAGGGTGAAGTGACGCTGAAGCTCTACAAGGGCAATGTCATGGTCACCGGCCGTGAATCGCCGAAGTCGCTCTATTCCGACAAGCTCGTCACCTTCGAGGACGACCAGGGCGCCTACGACCAGAAGGACGCCGCCGGCTTCATCAAGCTGAACGCGCTGCGCCTGCGCACGCTCGCCGCCCGCAACCGCCGCGGCTGATCGGACGACGTATCAAGGAAAAGGCCCGCTGCCGGGGACGGCAGCGGGCCTTTTGTTATTCAGCCGGTTCCGTCGCAAGCTGGCCGTCGCGCAGGCAGACGGCGCGATACCAGGCGTAGGCGAGAAGGGCCATGAGGCCCATGACCGGGATGATGGTGCCGAAGGCGAAGAGGGGGAGGCCGATGACGGCGGCGACGAGGCCGGCGATGAAGCCGGCGCCCATCTGGATGAAACCCATGGCGGCCGAGGCCGAGCCGGCAATGTGCGGGAAGGGCTCCATCGCGGCGGTCATCATGTAGGGCATGACGAAGGCGATGCCAAAGGCGTAGATGCCGACCGGCCCCATGACGCTGAGGAAGCTCGGCACCATCAGGTGCGAGGTGCCGGCGATCAGGATGCTGGCAATGCCGATGAAGCAGAGGCCGGGGAAGACGAGGCGCGCTGGCGCCGTGCTGCGCATGAGAAAGCGCACACAGATCGTACCGGCGAAGAAGAAGCCCGACTGCATGAGCATGCCGACGCCGAACTGTGTGGGCGTCAGGCCGACCTTGCCGATCAGCACGAAGGGCAGCATGGTCGCCTGGCCGTAAAGCGCGCCGACGGCGCCCGCCATGACGAGCGTGGCGGAGACGAAGCGGCTGCTCGTCGCAAGCTCGCGATAGCCGCGCAGGATGGGGCCGATATGGCCTTTGGCCCGGTCCGGCACGGTGGTTTCGGCCATGAAGCCGTAAACCGCGCCGCAGGCGATGAGCGCGAAGCCGACCATCAGGAAGAAGATCGACTGCCAGCCGAACAGGCCGAGCGCGAAGCCGCCGAGCGTCGGCGAGACGGCGGGGCCGATGGCGAGCATCATGCCGACCATGTTCATGATGCGGGCGGCCTCGGTGCCGGTGAACTGGTCGCGCACGATGGCGCGCGCGACGGTCATGCCGACGGAGGCGCCGATGCCCTGGATGAGGCGACCGGCCA
Source organism: Shinella sp. GW821-FHT10F02 (assembly GCF_058809275.1). Lineage (NCBI taxonomy): Bacteria > Pseudomonadati > Pseudomonadota > Alphaproteobacteria > Hyphomicrobiales > Rhizobiaceae > Shinella > Shinella sp. GW821-FHT10F02. Next base: position 321,691 of record NZ_JBXASL010000005.1, read on the forward strand.
GCAGCACATCGACGCTCGGCGCGAAGGCGGCCATCAGGCTGCCGGCGAGGTAGATGACCATGAAGATCAGCGTCGTCTTGCGGCGGCCGAGTACGTCCGACATGGTGCCGGAGACGAGCTGCGACAGCGCGAAGCCGGCGAAATAGACCGAGAGCGTCAGCTTGATCGCGGATTCCGTTGAGGCGAAGGCGTGCACCAGTTCCGGCATGGCCGGCGTGTAGAGCGCCATGGAGACGGGACCGAGGGCCACGAGGAAGGCGGCGATGATGCTCGTGCGCCGTTCGCTCATGCGTGGCGCAGTCACAGGATCGGTTCCTTGACGAGGGCCAGCGCGGAACTGTCTTCTTCGAGCGCCACGAGATTGGCCCGCAGCCGCTTCAACTGGCCGCGCATGATGTCGAGCTCCGCCTCGCCGATGCCGCTCGTCACATGCTGCATCAGCTCGATCTGCTCGATGCGGATATTGGCGATGGGCTCGTCGGCGGCGGGCGTGGTGAAGATCAGCTTGGCGCGGCGGTCGGCCGGGTCCGGGCGGCGCTCGATGAAGCCGAGGCTCTGCAACCGGTCGAGATAGGTGGAGAGCGTCATCGGCTCGATGCCCATGCGCTGGGCGATGTCGAGCTGGCGGCTGCCCTCCAGCGTCGCGATGCGCACCAGGGTGCGCGCCTCTCCGGGCGTGAGGCCTAGGCCGGCGGTGGCGATGCGGCGCTCGAAGGCACTGCGCAACATACGGGCAACGTCGATAAGGACGAAACCGAGGGCGTCGGGATCGGGACGAGGGGACATGATCGCTTTCTGGCTATTGTAAGTTTAACTTACTATGCATTGCCGTGGCGGACAACAGCCCAGCCCCGGCCGCAATGCATGGCTGCCTTGCGAAATGACAAATTCCTGGGCAGCCGATCTTGACGAAAGCCGCGACGCAGACTGAAGTGCCTGGAGATTCAAGGGGATTTTCGTATGACCGGTTCGATGCTGTTCGGCGCTTTCATAGCTGCCCTGCTTTACGTGCTCATCCCCGGGCCGGCCTTCCTCGCCCTTCTCGGCATCGGCGCCGGGCAAGGGCGCAAGGCGGGCGCGCTTTTCATGGGCGGGCATCTTGTCGGCGATCTTATCTGGTCGTCGCTGGCGCTGGTCGCGATCGTCGGCGCCAAGACGATCGGCACGATGGTGTTCGACGTGCTGGGGCTTCTCTGCGGCTTCTACCTCGCCTGGATCGGCTGGTCGGCGCTTCGGGCACGGCCGCGGACCGACGGCGCCGCGCTGATGACGGTCGAGCGGCCGCTACGCCGCGGACTGATCTTTGGCCTCACCAATCCGAAGGGTTATCCGGTGGCGCTCGCGACCTTCACGGCGCTGCTCGCCAGTTCCTCGAATGCGCTGGATTTCGAGGCCCTGCCGGCCCTGCTCGCCGTCTCGTTCTTCGGTTTCGTGCTGGCCGACGTCATCATGGTCGCGATCATCGGCGCCAGCCTGGTGCGCCGCTTTTACCGCCGCCATGAACTGGCGATCGTGCGCATGTCCGGCCTGCTCTTCATGGGGTTTGCCGTGCAGGCGGTCTGGCACGCCGCTCCGGGCCTTCTCGGCTGGCGCCGGCCCTAAAGGTTCGTTGCCGGAAAGCGGATCGTCACTCTGAGGCCTCGCCCGTCCGCCCCGTCGTCGAGCACCATCGATGCATCGAACAGCGCCGCGATCTCCTCGACGATCGGCAGGCCGAGGCCCATGCCGGGCGCATCGCGGTGCTCACCGCGCGAAAAGCGCTGGCGCACGAGGCCGCGGCGCTCCGGTGCGATGCCGGGGCCGTTGTCTTCCACGGTGAGCAGCACGGCATCCGCGGCCTCGCGCACGCTCACCGTTACTTCCGCGCCGCGGCCGGCATAGGCGATGGCGTTTTCCATGAGGTTTCGCAGCAGCTCGCCGAAGAGCAGCGGCTCGGCGCGGGCGAGCGCCGGTCCTTCGCCCTCGTAGCCGAGGTCGATGCCGGCCTCGGCGGCGGCGGGCACGCGGTCGGCGGTGAGCTGCTGGGCGAGGGCCGCAATGTCGATCGGCGGCGGCTTTTGCGGCTCGTTCGAGCCGGCGGCGTCGATTTTCGCCATCAGGAGGAGCTGGGCGAGGATGCGTTCGGCATGGGCCACGGCGGCGTCACCCTTGCGGGCGGCCTCCTGTGCCTCCTCCAGCGTCGCCGCACGGCTGGCGAGCGCAAGCTGGGTGCGGATGATGGCGAGCGGTGTGCGCAGCTGGTGGCTGGCATTGCCGGAAAAGTGGCGCAAGGCGTCGAGCGCCGATTGCAGGCGCACCATGAAGGAATTGACCGTATCGACGACGCCCTGCACCTCGCTCGGCACGCGCTGCTCGATCGGGTGCAGGTCGTTCGGGTTGCGCTCGGAAATGGCGTCGCTGAGGCGGTAGAGCGGGCGCAGCGACACGGTGACGGCGATCCAGACGATGGTGGCGGCACCGGCGATCATGAAGGCGAGGCGCAGCGCCGAGCGCAGCAGGATGGCCTGGGCCAGCTGCCGGCGGGCGATGGTGGTTTCCGCCACAGTCACGGCGAAGGGCACGGAGTTGATGCCTGTCGAGGCCGAGCGTTGCAGCACGGCGATGCGGATCGGCTCGCCGCGGAAGGTCGCATCCTCGAAGCCGATCGACTGGCCCTGCATGTCCGGGATGGTCGGCAGGGTCTGGTAGCCGGTGATGAACTGGCCTGGCGGCCCGTCGACGCGGTAGAAGACGCGGTCCTGCGCGGCCGAGGTCAGCATTTCCAGCGCGACATAGGGGATGTCGACCTCCAGGCTGCCGTTTTCCGTCACCACGACGCGTTCGGCGATGGCGAGCGCGGAGCCGGCGAGCACGCGGTCGGAGACGGTGTTGGCGGTCTTCACGGCCTCGCGATAGGTATCGACGAGCGCGACGATGCCGATCACCGCCGTCGAGACGAGCAGCCATAAAAGCAGGCGCCGGCGGAGCGAGGAGGCCGGGAAGAGGGTCAAGCGGCGGGCGCCTTGTCGAGGTAGTAGCCGATGCCGCGGGCGGTGCGCACGGTCAGGCCGTGCGGCGCGAGGCGTTTGCGGAGCCGGCTCACATATTGTTCGATGGCATTGGCCGAGAGATCGTCGTCGAAGGCGGCGAGCGATTGCATGATCGCCTCCTTGGCCACCACCTTTCCGGCACGCATGAAGAGGATTTCGAGCAGGCCGAGTTCGCGGGCTGGAATGTCGAGCGGCGCGCCCTCGGCGGAGAAGGTGCGCGAATTGAGATCGAGCGCCACGCCGCCATAGGTGATGGCGGAGGATCGCAGGCCCGCCTGGCGGCGCAGCAGCATGCGCACGCGTGCCTCGAATTCCGAAATGTCGAAGGGTTTGATCATGTAGTCGTCGGCGCCGAGATCGAGGCCGCGCACCCGCTCCTCCGGCGCGCCGCGCGCGGTCAGGATCAGCACGGATGCCTTGTCTTTCCGGGCGCGCATGGCGCGCAGCACGTCGAGGCCGTCCATTTCCGGCAGCGTCAGGTCGAGGATGACGAGGTCAAAATTTTCCGATGCGATGGCCGCGTCCGCCGACGCGCCGTCGCGCACCACGTCCACGGCATGGCCGGTGCCCTTGAGGATGGCGGACAGGCCGTCCGCGAGCGCTTCGTTGTCCTCGACCAGTAGAATGCGCACGTCGTTTCGTCCTCCTGGGTCAAGTCTAACGGCGGCGGGTGCACTTGTGAACGGGCGTCCGCTTTGGCAAGGTCATCTCATGCGTCTTGTCCTCACCCTTCTTGCGCTGCTTGCGGCCCCCCTTTCCGCTCTTGCCGAGCCGACCTTCTTTCCGGCGCACGACGGCAATGCGGATGCGCCGGTGCTCGTCGTCTATTCCTCGCTCGACGAGCCGCTCGCCCGACCGATGATCAAGGGGTTCCAGGAGGCCAACCCCGACGTCGCGGTGCGCTATGACGAGATGCTGACCGGCGAGGTGCATGACCGCATCGTGCGCGAGACGGATGCCGGCCAGAAGACCGCCGACTTCGCCTTTTCCTCGGCGATGGACTTGCAGGTGAAGCTCAGCAATGACGGTTATGCCCAGCGCAGCGACCTGCCGATGAGCGACCGCTGGCCGCAATGGGCGAACTGGCGCAACACCGCCTATGCGCTGACCTTCGAGCCCGCCGTCTTCGTCTACCACAAGCCGAGCTTCAAGGACGAGAAGCCGCCGGCCTCGCGTGCCGAATTCGTCGAATACCTGAAGCGGCAGGGCGAGAAGGTCTATGGCCGTATCGGCACCTATGACATCGAGCGCTCCGGCGTCGGCTTCCTCTTCATGGCGCGCGACCAGGAGCAGTTCGGCGATATCTGGACGGTGATCCAGGCGATGGGCGCGGCCGGGGTGAAGCTCTATTCGACGAGTTCGGCGATCCTGGAGCGCGTCGCCGACGGCCGTTTCGTGCTCGGCTACAACATTCTCGGCTCCTACGCCGCGGACTGGGCGTCGCGCCATCCGGATGTCGGCATCGTTCTGCCGAAGGATTATACCGTCGTCATGTCGCGCATCGGCCTCGTGCCGCAGGCGGCGGCGTCGCCGGAACTTGGCCGGCGCTACCTCGCCTTCTTCATGTCGAAGGAGGGCCAGACGATCATGGCGCGCGAATTGCAGATCGCCGCCGTCAGCCCGGAGGTCTCCGGTTCCAACACGGCGCGCACGATGAGCGCGCTGCTCGGCGCACAGCTGAAGCCGGTGCCGGTGAGCCCGGGCCTCATGGTCTATCTCGACCAGGTGAAGCGCGCGCGGCTGATTGCGCGCTGGAACGAGGTCCTGCGCACGCAATAATGGCCTTGGCGCTCGACAATGCCGGTTCGTGCGCTACCATGTCAGGTAGATGTCAGCTTCTTGTGCTGGTTTAGGGCTCTTATCGTCCGTGGAGGCGGACGGAAGACCTGGGAGGAGACTTCAGCCGAAATCGCGCCCGCGAACCCTGTTCGCGTTGCCCGCGGCCGATCCGTTCCTCCCCCCATAAGCAACGACGCGCGGATTTCAGCCGCGCCTGATGGAGGACACACTCTTGAAACATTTCTTCCTGGCATCCCTTATCGCCGGCGCCATGGCGCTGCCGGCCTTCGCCGCAGATTATTCGATCATCGCACCGGCCGGCCCCGGCGGCGGCTGGGACCAGACGGCCCGCTCGCTGCAGACGGTCCTGCAGGATGAAAAGATTTCCGGCAGCGTCCAGGTGATCAACGTTCCGGGCGCCGGCGGCACGATCGGCCTTGCCCAGTTCGCCAGCCAGAATTCCGGCAATGCCAACGCCCTCATCATCGGCGGCTACGTCATGGTCGGCGCGATCCTCACCAACCAGTCGCCGGTCACCCTCAAGGATGTCACGCCGATCGCCCGCCTCACCGGCGAATATGAAGCGATCGTCGTTCCGGCATCGTCGCCGATCCAGAACATGCAGGACCTCGTCACCGCGCTGAAGGCAGATCCGGGCGCGGTTTCCTGGGCTGGCGGCTCCGCCGGTGGCACGGACCACATCGCCGTCGGCCTGATCGCCAAGGCGGCCGGCGTCGACCCGACCAAGATCAACTACATTGCCTATGCGGGCGGTGGTGAAGCGCTCGCCGCGATCCTCGGCAACCAGGTGACGGCCGGCATTTCCGGCTATGGCGAGTTCGAAGCCCAGGTGAAGGCTGGCACGCTGCGCCTGATCGCCATCTCCAGCGCCGAGCGTGTCGAAGGCATCGACGCGCCGACCATCAAGGAAGGCGGCCTCGACGTCGTCGTCGAAAACTGGCGCATGGTTGCTGCCGCTCCCGGCCTTTCGGCCGAGCAGGTGGCTGCGATCAACGCCGATATCGAAAAGGTGGTCAATTCCGACTCCTGGAAGGAAATCCTGAAGACCAAGGGTTGGCAGAACACCTATCTCGCCGGCGACGCCTTCAAGGCGCAGCTCGACAAGGATGTCGCCTCGACGGAAGCCATCCTCAAGGACATCGGGCTCGTCAAATGAGCGAGGTCCCGTCCTCACACGGAAAGCGCCGCCCTGATCGGGCGGCGCTGGTCATCGCACCGGTCCTCTTCATCCTCGCCGCCGTGATCTGGTGGGATGCCGGACGCCTTGCGGAGATGAGCAACTACTCCCGAATCGGGCCTGCCACGGTGCCGCATGTCGTGGCCATCGGCCTGGCACTGCTTGCCATCTGGACCGGTTTCGAAGCCTGGCGCGGTGATTTTCCCGAGCGCGAGCCCATCGAGATCCAGCCGGTCGTGATGATCGTCGCCGGCCTTGCCGCGCAGATGCTGCTGCTCAAGACCGCGGGCTTTTCCATCGCCACGGGCGTGCTCTTCGCGCTTACCGCCTTCGGCTTCGGCCGGCGCAAGCTCTGGATCTCGCTGCCGATCGGCATCGCGCTGAGCTTCGTCGTCTTCATCATCTTCGGCCGCTTCCTGCAACTCTCGCTGCCCGCCGGGCCGCTCGAGCACCTGTTCTTCTGAGGGCCTGACAATGGGTACTTTCGAATTCCTGTTGCAGGGCATCGCCATCGCCGCCCAGCCGATGAACCTGCTTTATGCGCTGATCGGCGTCACGCTCGGCACCGCCGTCGGCGTTCTGCCCGGCATCGGCCCGGCGCTCACCGTGGCGCTGCTGCTGCCCGTCACCTACAAGCTCGATCCGGCCGGTTCGCTGATCATGTTCGCCGGCATCTATTACGGCGGCATGTATGGCGGCTCGACGACGTCGATCCTGCTCAACACGCCGGGCGAAAGCGCCTCGGTCGTCACTGCGCTCGAAGGCAACAAGATGGCGCGCGCCGGGCGCGGCGGTCCCGCACTTGCGACGGCGGCGATCGGCTCCTTCGTCGCCGGCCTCATCGCGACGCTCGGCCTCGCCTTCATCGCGCCCTTCGTGGTGAAATTTGCGCTCTCCTTCGGCCCGCGCGAATATTTCGCGCTGATGGTGCTCGCCTTTGTGACCGTATCGGCCGCCTTCGGCGATTCGACGCTGCGCGGCCTCACCGCCCTCTTCGTCGGCCTCGGCCTTGCCGTCATCGGCATCGACCAGCAGACCGGCCAGGCGCGGCTTTCCTTCGGCATTCCGGACCTGCTCGACGGCATCGAGGTGACGACGCTTGCCGTGGCCATGTTCGCCATCGGCGAGACGCTCTATGTCGCCTGTCAGGGCGACCGCATCCCCGAGAAGGTGGAGGCGGTCAAGGGCTCGGTCTGGATGAGCAAGGAGGACTGGGCGCGCTCCTGGAAACCCTGGCTGCGCGGCACCTTCATCGGCTTCCCGATCGGTGCCATGCCGGCCGGCGGTGCCGACATCGCGAGCTTCCTCTCCTATTCGACGGAAAAGCAGTTCTCCAAGCACAAGGACGAGTTCGGCAAGGGCGCCATCGAGGGCGTCGCCGGTCCGGAAGCGGCGAACAATGCGTCCGCCGCCGGCACGCTCGTGCCACTGCTGTCCCTCGGCCTGCCGACGACGGCGACGGCGGCGATCATGCTCGCCGGCTTCCAGCAATATGGGCTCCAGCCCGGCCCACTCTTGTTCGCCACCAATCCGCAGCTCGTCTGGGGCCTCATCGCCAGCCTGCTCATCGCCAATTTCATGCTGCTGGTGCTGAACCTGCCGCTGATCGGCCTCTGGGTAAAGCTGCTGACCATCCCCAAGCCCTGGCTCTATGCCGGCATCCTGCTGTTTGCGACCCTCGGCACGATCGGCGCCAATCCGTCGGTGTTCGAGCTCGGCATGTTGCTGACCTTCGGCCTGCTCGGCTTTGCCATGCGCATCTTCGGCTATCCGATCGCGCCCGTCGTCGTCGGCCTCATCCTCGGGCCGATGGCGGAACAGCAGTTGCGCCGCGCGCTGGCGATCAGCCAGGGCGACGTGACCTCGCTCTTCATGTCGCCGATCGCCGCCGTGCTCTTCGCGGTCGCGGTTCTCGCCGTCGTCGTGCCGCTCATCCTGCGCGCGCGCGGCAAGGGCGAAGTTCTCTCGCAGTTTGCGGCGAACGAAGACTGATACTGTTCTTTAACGATTGAAAACATGCAGGCCGGAAACCTCGTTTCCGGCCTGCATCATTTGCATGGCTGGCCTGACAATCCGTCTGTTGTTCTTTCGGGCCCGAAGCATCATCTTCTGCTCGTAAGCTAAAACAGAAAGCGAGCAATCCAAATGACCACCCTCCGCAACTCCTTCGCCCAGGGCTTCTTCGGCCGGGCCTTCGCCGTACTGAGCGCTGCCAATGCAGCCGCCGCGGCAGTCGAAGGGCACCGCCGCCCGAAGGAACGCGACCTGAAGACCCTCGGCATCAACCCCGCCGATTTCCCGCGCGTCTAACGCGGGTCAGCGAATTTTCCCAATGAAAAGGCCCGCTGGTCGCAAGACCAGCGGGCCTTCTGTATTTCGGGGTTACTTCTTTCCGTAAGAAGAAGCCGGCCGGTCGAAACGGCCGGCTCGGTTTCTTAGGCTTTCTCGCCGAGCTGTGCCGCGACGCGGTCGCCGGCATGCGGGGCGCTGTGATGCCCCATTTCCTTCTCGCGCCTGTTGTAGCGGATGGAGGACCAGAGCGAGATGCCGATGAGCGTGGCGCCGCCAAGGCCGGTGATGACCTCCGGAATGTGCACCAGCGTCTGGCAGTACATGACCACCGAGAGGATCAGGATCGCGTAGAACGCGCCGTGCTCCAGATAGCGGTATTCGGCCAGCGTGCCCTTCTCCACCAGCATGATGGTCATCGAGCGCACATACATGGCGCCGATGCCGAGGCCGATGGCGATGACGAAGAGGTTCTGCGTCAGCGCGAAGGCGCCGATGACGCCATCGAAGGAGAAGCTGGCATCCAGCACTTCCAGATAGATGAAGGCGCCGAGGCCGCCCTTGGCCGCTTCCGACATCGCCTTCTGCGACGCATCGAGCAGGCCGCCGATCACTTCCACTGCAAGGAAGGTGAGGAGGCCGTAGACCGCCGCATGCACGAAGGTGTTGGCCTCTGCCGGTTCCAGAAGCTTCGAGAAACCGATGATGAGCGCGAGAACGAAGGCGATCTCGATGCCCTTGACGGTCGCAGACCGAGCCATGTGCTTCTCGATGAAGCCGATCCAGTGCACATCCTTCTCATGGTTGAAGAAGTAGGTGAGGCCGACCATCATCAGGAAGGTACCGCCGAAGGCGGCGATGGGCAGATGCGCGTCGTTCATGATGCGGGCATATTCCGCAGGCTCGCGGGCAGCGAGGATGAGCGCGTCGATCGGGCCGATACCGGCGGCGATGACGACGATCAGCAGCGGGAAGACGATGCGCATGCCGAAGACGGCAATCAGGATGCCCCAGGTCAGGAACCGGCGTTGCCAGACCGGCGTCATGTCCTTGAGCTTGTTGGCATTCACAATGGCATTGTCGAAGGAGAGCGAAATCTCCAGCACCGCGAGAACGGCGCAGATGAAGAAGACGGTCGCCATGCCGGAGATCGTTCCGGTCGTCTGCCAGCCGAGCCAGGCGCCGAGCGCCAGGCCGATGCCGGTCGAGATTAATGCCCATTTGAGATAGGAGAGGGTGGTCTTGCCTTCGCCGTTGCCGATCATGACAGCGCCTCCATTCTGGAAGCCACGGTGAGGGAAGAAACGAGTTTGCGCATACCACAACGGGCATGCGGGTAAGGCATGGTCAGGATGTTCATGTGCGTATGAATCCGCCGGCTAATTGCTGGCGGTACCGACATCACGAGAGCGCCGTAAAAACTCTCGCCAGAGGGGCCCGGCACCAGGGTTCCCGCGGCAACCCAAGTCAAAGGCCGCGGATGGGGCTGTTCTCTCCGAAGTTGCCTTCCGCGTCAAGAGGCAGGGCGCCACATCGTCCAAACGCGGACAGGCGCGTCCGGTTCCCGTATTTTCTGGTGGGCGCCCTGTACCAATGCCCCTGTCCCTTCCTATATTCGCCGCACGATGATTTGCCAGGAAGGACCAGCCCCATGACCGAAACGCGCATCGATCCCGCCCTCGTCGAATGGACCGGCCTCAACGGCCTGCCGCGTTTCGATCTCGTCAAGGACGAGGCCTTCGCGGCGAGCTTCGATGTGGCGCTGGCGTCGCACGAGGCGGAGATCGACGCGATCGCCGGCAATCCGGAGCCCGCGACCTTCGAGAACACCATCGTCGCGCTCGAAACCGCCGGCGATGAGCTTTCCCGCGTCTCGGCGCTGTTCTGGAGCCGGGCGGGCGCCAACACCAACGACGTGATCCAGGCGCTGGAACGCGAGATCGCGCCAAAAATGTCGCGGCACTATTCGAAGATCGGCACCAACGCCGCGCTCTTCCAGCGCATCGATGCGCTGTGGGAAGGCCGGGAGGCCCTAGGGCTCTCGCTGGAGCAGACCCGGGTGCTGGAACGGCACTGGAAGGGTTTCGTCAAATCCGGCGCCAAGCTCGAAAAGCCCGAGCAGGAACGGCTCTCCTCGATCAACGAGACGCTGGCCGGTCTCGGCGCGAAATTCGGCCAGAACGTGCTCGCCGACGAGAAGGAGTGGGCGCTCTATCTCGACGAGGGCGATGCGCTCGATGGCCTGCCGGATTTCCTGAAAGACGCCATGGCGGCGGCGGCGCGGGAACGCGGCCATGACGGGCGCTATGCGGTGACGCTGTCGCGCTCGATCATCGAGCCGTTCCTCACCGCCTCAGCACGGCGCGACCTGCGCGAGCAGGCCTTCAGGGCCTGGGTGGCGCGCGGCGAAAACGAGGGGGCTACGGACAATCGCGGCATCGTCAAGGAGACGCTGACGCTGCGCGCCGAAAAGGCCGGCCTGCTCGGCTACGAAAATTTTGCGGCGTTGAAGCTCGACAACACGATGGCGAAGACGCCGCAGGCGGTGAACGGCCTCTTGATGCAGGTCTGGGAAAAGGCTGTGGCTCGGGCGCGCGAGGAGGAGGCGGAACTTGCCGCCCTTGTCGCGGAGGAAGGGCGCAACCACGAGGTCATGCCCTGGGACTGGCGCTATTATGCGGAAAAGCAGCGCTCCCGGAAATTCAACTTCTCCGAGGCCGAACTGAAACCCTATCTCCAGCTCGAAAAGATCATCGAGGCCTGCTTCGATGTCGCCGAACGCCTGTTCGATATCCACGCGATCGAGAAGAAGGATGTGCCGGCCTATCATCCCGACGTGCGGGTCTTCGAGATCCGCGATCGCAACGACAAGCTTGTCGCCATGTTCCTTGGCGATTATTTCGCCCGTTCCTCGAAACGCTCGGGCGCCTGGATGAGCTCCTACCAGAGCCAGCACCGCCTGCCGCTCAAGAATGGCACGGTCGGCGAAATCCCGATCATCTACAACGTCTGCAATTTTGCGAAGCCTGCCGAAGGCAAGCCGGCGCTGCTGTCGCTCGACGATGCACGCACGCTGTTCCACGAATTCGGCCATGCGCTGCACGGCATGCTGTCCGACGTCACCTACCCCTCGGTCTCCGGCACCGGCGTGTCGCGCGATTTCGTCGAACTGCCCTCGCAGCTCTACGAACATTGGCTGACCGTGCCGGAAATTTTGACGCGTTATGCGGTGCATTATCAGACGGGCGAGGCGATGCCGCAGGCGCTGCTCGACAAGGTGCTTGCCGCCCGCACCTTCAATTCCGGCTTCGCGACGGTGGAGTTTACTTCCTCGGCGCTGGTCGACATGGCGTTTCATACGCGCGGTCCGGTGGAGGATCCGATGGCGGTGCAGGCAGAGGTGCTGGACAAGATCGGCCTGCCGAAATCGATCGTCATGCGCCACGCGACGCCGCACTTCCAGCACGTCTTCTCCGGTGACGGTTATTCGGCCGGCTATTATTCCTACATGTGGTCGGAAGTGCTCGACGCCGACGCCTTCGCCGCCTTCACGGAGACGGGCGACGCCTTCAACCCGGCCATGGCCGAACGGCTGAAGACCTACATCTACGCCGTCGGCGGCTCCGTCGACCCGGAAGACGCCTACAAGGCCTTCCGCGGCAAGCTGCCGAGCCCGGAGGCGATGCTGGAGAAGAAGGGGCTGGCGGCCTAAACCCTTTCTGGAGACGGGCACACAACCCACCAACGTCATCCTCGGGCTTGACCCGAGGATCCACATCCACGGCGTGCCGGTGGGTGGATGGTCGGGTCAGGCCCGACCATGACGGAGGAGAGGTTGTGGCTGTGGCCGGAAACCTCCGGCATGGGTGCGGTTGCTTCCCCTGGCAACCGCTCGCGCCACCTCGCACCGTCATCCTTCCGTCACCGAACTTTCGGCGAAACGTCATGCTCCCGTTACCGGACTGACATGGCGAAGACTCATGGTCTGCCCGCCTGGCGTTTCGATTCGCGGGTCAGGCCGGAGGTGGCATGGCGATTGTTCCCGAGACGCTGACGCGGCGCTCGTTTCTTCTGACTGCGGGGGCCGGCGCGCTGGCCACATCCTCGGCGCTGGCGGTTCCCTATTATGCGCGGCGGCATGGCAGTCCGGCCTTCTCCCACGGCGTGCAGTCCGGCGATGTCGATTGTTCCTCCGGCGTGGTCTGGGCACGAACCGACCGGCCGGCGGAGGTGGTGCTCGAATATTCGACCACCGAAAGTTTCACCAATGCGGCCCGGATGCCGGTGCAGAAGGCGCTGGGGACGTCCGACAACACGGTCAAGGCCATGCTGCAAGGCCTGCTGCCGGACCAGGATATTTTTTACCGCTTCACGGCGAATGACCCCTATTCCAGCCATCTCGTCTCCGAGCCGATCGTCGGGCGCTTTCGCACGGCGCCGATGCGCAATCGGTCGGTGCGCTTCGTCTGGTCGGGCGATACAGCCGGGCAGGGCTGGGGCATCGACGATGTCGGCATGAAGACCTATTCGACCATGCTGCGCCACGAGCCGGATTTCTTCATCCACTCGGGCGATACGGTCTATGCGGATGGCCCGATCCCGGACGAAATCCCGTTGCGCGATGGTGGGGTCTGGAAGAACCGCATCGTCACCGACGAGAAGCGCAACGTGGCGCGCACGCTGGAAGAATTCCGGGGACAGTGGAAATACAATCTGCTCGATGAGCACCTGCTCGCCTTCAACAGCCAGTGCCCGACCTTCTTCCAGTGGGACGACCACGAGGTGCTGAACAACTGGTCGGAATCGAGCGATCTCACCGGGGACCGGCGCTATCCGGACAAGGAGATCGGCGTCTACGAGGCCCGCGCGCGGCGCGCCTTCCATGAGATGACCTCGATCCGCTATTTCCCCACCGAGCCCGGCCGCATCTTCCGCAAGGTCGCCTATGGGCCGCTGCTCGACGTGTTCTTCGTCGACCTGCGCTCCTATCGCAGCCCCAACCAGGGCGGCACGGAGAACGGCCTGTTCGGCTGGCGGCAGGCGGACTGGTTGCGGCGCGAGCTTGCGGCTTCACAGGCGGTGTGGAAGGTGATCGCCTGCGACATGCCGCTCGGCCTCGTCATCTGGGACGATTATTCCAACAGCCTCGGCTACGAGGGCGTGGCGGACGGGCTGAACGGACCGCCGGCGGCGCGCGAGCGGGAAATCGCCGACCTGCTCTCCTTCATGCGCGACAATGCTATCCACAATGTCGTCTGGCTGACGGCGGACGTGCACTATACCGCCGCGCACCACTACGATCCGTCGCGGGCGAAATTCCAGGAGTTCAATCCGTTCTGGGAATTCGTCTCCGGCCCGCTGCATTCCGGCACTTACGGCCCGAAGCCGCTCGACAGCACCTTCGGCCCCGAGGTCCGCTTCATCAAATCGTCGAAGGGCGGCGTCGACAGCAATCTTCCGCCGTCCGCCGGCCTGCAATTCTTCGGCCTGGTCGACATCCACGGGGCGAGCGAAGAGATGACCGTGCGGCTGATGGACCGGGAGGACCAGGAGCTATGGCGGGTCACGCTGCCGCCGGTGCGCACGTCGTGAGGTGTGGCATCCGGGCGAGCCTTGAGCCGGAAGGATAACAGAGTTGCGTCCCGCCCCTTTCGCAATTGCGGAAAAACATGTAAGAGCCCGGCCATTGAAGACGGCGCCCTCATACCCTGCGCGCCCCGAACCTCAGAGATTATACCATGTCCATCCGCAATATCGCGATCATCGCGCACGTCGACCATGGCAAGACCACGCTCGTTGACGAGCTTCTGAAGCAGTCCGGCTCGTTCCGTGAAAACCAGCGCGTCGCCGAACGCGTGATGGACTCGAACGACCTCGAAAAGGAACGCGGCATCACCATTCTCGCCAAGGCGACCTCGGTGGACTGGAAGGGCGTTCGCATCAACATCGTCGACACCCCCGGCCACGCCGACTTCGGCGGCGAAGTCGAACGCATCCTCTCGATGGTGGACGGCGCGATCGTTCTCGTCGATAGCTCGGAAGGCCCGATGCCGCAGACCAAGTTCGTGGTCGGTAAGGCCCTTAAAGTTGGTCTGAAGCCGATCGTCGCGATCAACAAGATCGACCGTCCGGACGGCCGTCACGAGGAAGTGCTGAACGAGGTCTTCGATTTGTTCGCCAATCTCGACGCCACCGACGAGCAGCTCGACTTCCCGATCCTCTACGGTTCGGGCCGTAACGGCTGGATGAACGTCAACCCGGAAGGCCCGAAGGACGAAGGCATGGCGCCGCTGCTCGACCTCGTGCTGAAGCACGTTCCGGAGCCGACGGTCGCCGAAGGCCCGTTCCGCCTGATCGGCACGATCCTCGAAGCCAACCCCTTCCTCGGCCGCATCATCACCGGCCGCATCCATTCCGGCTCGATCAAGCCGAACCAGGCCGTTAAGGTTCTCGGCCAGGACGGCAAGCTGATCGAAACCGGGCGCATCTCGAAGATCCTCGCCTTCCGCGGCATCGAGCGCACGGCGATCGATGAAGCGCATGCGGGCGACATCGTCGCGATCGCCGGTCTCTCCAAGGGCACCGTCGCCGACACGTTCTGCGATCCCTCGGTTAGCGAAGCCATGAAGGCGCAGCCGATCGACCCGCCGACCGTCACCATGTCCTTCATCGTCAACGACAGCCCGCTCGCCGGCACCGAAGGCGACAAGGTGACGAGCCGCGTCATCCGTGACCGCCTGTTCAAGGAAGCCGAAGGCAATGTCGCGCTGAAGATCGAAGAGGCCGAAGGCAAGGATTCGTTCTACGTTTCCGGCCGTGGCGAACTTCAGCTCGCCGTGCTGATCGAAACGATGCGTCGCGAAGGTTTCGAACTGGCCGTGTCGCGTCCGCGCGTCGTCATGCACAAGGACGAGAACGGCACCACGATGGAGCCGATCGAAGAAGTCGTCGTCGACGTTGACGAAGAGCATTCGGGTATCGTCGTGCAGAAGATGTCCGAGCGCAAGGCCGAGATGACGGAGCTTCGTCCGTCGGGCGGCAACCGCATTCGCCTGAAGTTCCTGGCGCCGACCCGCGGCCTGATCGGCTACCAGTCGGAACTGCTGACCGACACGCGCGGCACGGCTGTCATGAACCGCCTGTTCCACGACTACCAGCCCTACAAGGGTGCGATCGGCGGCCGCGTCAACGGCGTGCTGCTGTCGAACGCGTCGGGCGAAGCCGTTGCCTATGCCATGTTCAACCTCGAAGACCGCGGCCCGATGATCATCGAGCCGGGCGAAAAGGTCTATGCGGGCATGATCATCGGCATCCACACCCGTGACAACGACCTCGAGGTCAACGTGCTGAAGGGCAAGCAGCTCACCAACATCCGCGCCGCCGGCAAGGATGAAGCCGTGAAGCTGACCCCGCCGATCCGCATGACGCTCGACCGCGCTCTCTCGTGGATCCAGGACGACGAACTGATGGAAGTGACGCCGAAGTCGATCCGTCTGCGCAAGATGTTCCTCGACGCCAACGACCGTAAGCGATTCGACAAACAGCGTGCCGCCGGCGCGGCATAAGCGCTTCTTCCCGAAATGAGACATTTTGAACCCCGGTGCCTGCACCGGGGTTTTTCATGTGTGTGCCATCGTTTTACGACTTGTGACGTTTGTTAAAAAAGCGTTAACTTTTCCGTGTGCCATACGGAACTCGCCTGTGGGGAAAGAGAGACTTCTCCTGCCGCGGGATTCCGGTGGAATCGGTGCCGGAATAAGAGTCGTGTTATGAAAACACTGTCGATCGATGTGCGGCGCGCCGAGCCGCAGGACGCGCGCGCGATATCCGAAACGCATCGGGTGTCGTGGCTGCAGGCCTATGGCGGCCTCATTCCGCACAAACCGCTGATCCAGATGGTCGACCGCCGCAACGAGACCTGGTGGCGCAAGGCGACGCGCGGTCCCGCGACCCTTCTGGTGCTCGATGTCGCGGGCACCGTGGCGGGCTATGCCACGCTCGGCCTCAACCGCGCCCGTGCGCTGCCGCAGGAAGGCGAGATCTACGAGCTTTACCTTCGCCCGGAATACCAGGGCATCGGCCTTGGCCGGCTGCTGTTCGGAGAGGCGCAGCGCCTGCTGAAGTCGCTCGGCTGCAACGGCATGATCGTCTGGTGCCTGGAGGACAGCGAGCACGCCGACCGCTTCTTCCGCTCCGCCGGCGGGCGCGACATTGCCGAAGGCATGGAGAATTTCGGCGAGAAGGAACTCAAGAAGGTCGGTTTCGTCTGGTCCTGAAGCCTCCCGATAACGGCAGGCGCTAGCCGAGACCTATTCGGTTTTCTGCGGCAGATAGCGCATCGGCTCCCCGGCGAGTTTTCCGCGGGTGCCATGCCATTGCGGCTCGCTCTTGCCGCAGGTGAAGCCGGATGCCTCTTCGTCCGCTACCGTGCGGGCAAGCGTGTTGGCATCCTTGTTCTCCAGCGCATCGACATAACCGACGACGCAGCTTGTCGGATCTTCCGCCGTCGCCACCGTCGAGACGACGAGGACCTGGCCGTAGCGCGTGGTGGTGTCGCTCGTCGTTTCCGGATCGGAGACGAACCAGCGCACGATGGTGGCGATAGGCGCCCCATCCGCGCCGAGCCGCCATTCGACCTTTGCATTGGTGTGGTTGAATGGGCCGAAGCTCTCGAAGGCCTCGTCGAGCCAGACCTTGCCGATCGGCCCATAGGCCTGGCTTTGCCGGAGGTCGCCTTCCTTGAAATAGACGCCCAGGTCCTTGTAGCCGGCGCATTTCATCGTGATGCTCGGGCCTTCGTCGGTTTGCGACAGGGTCTCGCAGGCGTCGAGATTGCGCTCGGTATAGGTGCTTTCATTGGCCAAGGCAGCCGTGGCCGAGGCGGCGGCAAGCGCGGCGGCGAGAACGAGGTGTATCGGGCGCATCTGTAATCCTCCGGGTCCTTTTGGAGACGGCGGACCGGGCCGGTCTATTCGGCCTGCGGCGAAAGTCATGTTGCGCTGCAACGGGATTCGCATTAGGAAGCCCGCAAACAAACCACCGCAGTTCAGGGAGCCCCTCCATGCGTATCGATGCGATTTCCGTTGGCAAGAACCCGCCGGACGACGTGAACGTCATTGTCGAGGTGCCGGTCGGCGGCCACCCGATCAAGTACGAGATGGACAAGGAAGCCGGCGCGCTCGTCGTCGACCGTTTCCTCTACACGCCGATGACCTATCCGGGCAATTACGGCTTCGTGCCGCACACGCTGTCGGAAGACGGCGACCCGATCGACGTGCTCATCGCCAACACCCGCCCGCTCGTTCCGGGCTGCGTGATCAATGTGCGCCCGATCGGCGTGCTGGTCATGGAAGACGATGGCGGCAAGGACGAGAAGATCATCGCCGTGCCGGTACCGAAGCTGACGCGCCGCTACGACAAGGTCGCCAACTACACCGACCTGCCGGAAATCACGCTCAAGCAGATCGAGCACTTCTTCACGCATTACAAGGATCTGGAGCCCGGCAAGTGGGTGAAGATCGCCGGCTGGCAGGATGTCGACGTCGCCAAGAGGATGATCCTCGAAGCCGTCGCCCGCTACAACGAAGGCAAGTAAGCGCTCCCAGCGCTTCGCACCGTTCGACAAAATCCTCCGGGTCGCCAGCGATCCGGAGGATTTTCTTTTCTGGCTACTGCTGCTGGCTCAGGACAGCAGCGCCGGCGCCAGCACGGTGCGGATCACCTGTTCCAGGAAGAACAGGATGACGAGCACGACGAGCGGCGAGAGATCGACGCCACCGAAATTCGGCAGGATGCGGCGGATCGGGCGGTAGATCGGCTCGGTCAGCTGATAGAGCGAGCGGCCGATGGTCGCGATCACCTGATTGTTCGCGTTGATGACATTGAAGGCGTAGAGCCAGGAGAAGATCGCCGAGGCGATCACCAGGAACCACGCTATGTTGATGATGAACAATAGGGTGTTGATGACCGCTATCATTGATGTCTCCAATTGGTTTCGTGCTGACATGTAGCCATTGCGGGCGCAGCCAGCAAGGCCGCGCGCCGGATGCGCCGCCAACATGTTTAATTGCCGTCAGTCTTCGTGGAAGATGCGGTCGAGGAAGGACGTCATCCAGAGGCGCAGCGCCGCATCGTGCAGCAGGCGGCCATCGAGATGGGCGCGGCCCATCTGGGCGCCCGGCAGCTCGAAGCGGTGTGCGCCGCGCACGACCCAGCGATGCATCATGGCGAGCGTCAGCTCGCCGTGGAACTGGATGCCCCAGGCCTTGTCGCCATAGCGGAAGGCCTGGTTTTCGTAGTGATGGCCGGTCGCAAGCAGCGTGGCGCCGGACGGCAGGTCGAAACCTTCGCGGTGGAACTGGTAGACCATTTCCGGCCAGGGCAGCAGCGCGGTGCCCGCCTCCGTCGCCTTCAGCGGATACCAGCCGATCTCGGTCCAGCCTTCTTCATGGCCGAACACCCTGCCGCCGAGATTCTTGACCAGCATCTGCGCACCGAGGCAGATGCCCAGGAAGGGGCGGTTTTCTTTCAGGGGCACCGACAGCCAGTCGATCTCTTCCCGCACATAGGGCTCGTCGTCGTTGGCGCTCATCGGCCCGCCGAAGACGACGGCGCCGGCATGGTGCTCAAGCGTGGCGGGCAGGGGATCGCCGAGCACGGGGCGGCGGATATCCAGCGCATGGCCCATTTGCTGCAGGATCTGGCCGACGCGGCCGGGGCTGGAGGTCTCCTGGTGCAGCACGACCAGCACGGGCGGCCTGCGGCGCGGTTTACGGGGGAAATCGAGCATGGCTCAGGCTTCGTCCTCTCCTTCTTTCTCCCCCACGGCTTCCACCCGTTCGGCCACTTGCTGCCGCTTCATGATGCGCTCGCGGCCCGAGACGGCGAGCAGGTCGGCAATGCGCCAGATCGCGTGATCCTCCATCTCGCTCCTCTCGCCATCCGCATAGACGATTTCCCAGAGCAGGCCGATCAGGTCGACGCGCTGGTCCTCCGAAAGCTGGCGCTTCAGTTCCGAGGTAAAGCGGAAGAAGTCGATCGCCTCGCTCTCGGCATCGGTACCGGCGGCAACGAGCGCGTCGAGCTCGGCCTCGTCGACGCCGTAGAGCTCTTTGAAGCGGGCGCGTAGCGCCTTCTTCTCGATCTCCAGCACTTTGCCATCCGCCTCCATCACCTGGATGCAGAGCGCGATGACGGCGACCCGCGGGTCGTCGGCGGCAAAGGCCGGTTTGCTTTCGCCACCGGAAAGGCTCGCCAGAAACTGCTGCAAGCGTTCGAACATCGATTGTCGCCCCGTTTACCCTCAAGCCCTTTGAGCATGCCCATCACGTCCAGCAAACCGTTGCTTCGCCGGACGTGTTCTCAGAACAAGCGGAAACCGCTGGTGCCGTCCCGTTTGACGGCGCCTTCCTTGACGCCCGGATCGTCCGGCAGGCCGAAGAACGGTCGTTCTTCCTCCTCGGCCACCACGGGTTCCGGCTTCGCCTTCGCCTTTTCCGCGACGATGATTTCCTTCACCGGGGCCGGTTCGACGACGCTCGCCACGACCACCGGCTTTTCGGCTTCCTTCGTCTCGACCGGTTCGGTCCTGACGGCCGGCTTCGCCTCGATGGCGAGCGGCGGCAGGGTGCGGATCGCCTCGTCGACGCTGTCCGTGGAGCCTTCCTCGATCGGCCCCTGAAGCTCGCTCACCGGCGTCTTCCATTCGAAGGCGTCGAGTCGGCCGGTGACGGGCGAGATGGCGCGCCATTCCGGTGCGGTGATGCCGTCGGCGGTCCAGGCCGGATCGCGCGGCGCCTTCAGCGCCTGGTTCATCCAGTGGCGGATACGCCCCTGGTCGCCGGTCTCGGCATCCTCGATATCGGCGAGCAGCAGGAAGGCGCTTTCGCGCGGCGAGAGACGCGCAGCGGCTTCGGCCTTGGTGCGGGCAAGGGCGAAGTCGCGCGTCTCAAGGGCTGCCTCGGCGACGGCATAGAGCGCCTCGGCATTGTTCGGCCGGATGGATTCGAGCTTCTCCGCCCGCTTCAGCCGGTCGATCGCGGAATCGCCGCTGCGGGCGCGCACGTAAAGTTTCGCGACATCGCCATGCGCCGTGGCCTTCCAGAGCTTTTCGAGAATGGAGGCCGCCTTGCGCAGGTTGTCTTCGCGCAGATAGGCCTTGGCGGCGATCAGGCCGGCCGGCACGAAGTTCTCATCGAGCTTCAGCGCGTGCTGGGCATCGTCGCGCGCACCCTTCGGGTCGGCATCGAGCTTTGCGGAAGCGCGTGCGGTGAGCAGCACGGCCCGGCGGCGGGCATGCGCCTTCTTTTCCTCGGCCGAGCCGGAGCGGCCGTCGCCGAGCAGCCGCAGCGCCTCGTCCCAGTCGCCGGCCTCGGAGCGGTATTCGAGGGCCGCTTCGGTCGCCCAGGGAAGCTGCGGCGCCTTTTCGGCGGCACGCTCGGCATATTGCCTTGCGGCCTCGTTGGCGCCGAGGCGGCGGGCTTCCAGGTAGAGGCCGCGCAGGCCGAGTTCGCGGGTTTCGGGATCGTCGGCCATCAGTTCGAATTTTTTGCGTGCGTCGTCGTAGCGGCCTTCGATCATCGCGGCCTGCGCTTCGAGCAGGTGGATGAGCGGCTCCTGGTCGGCGCTGAGAAGGCCCTTGGTGCGGCCCAGCATTTTCCGGGCACCGGCGGCATCACCCGCGCCGGCGGCGATCAGGCCGGTCGAGAGCGCCTGGTAGCCACGGTCGCGCTTGCGGGCGCGGAAAAACCGCTGGATCGAGTGCGGCGAGGTCCAGACCACGCGCACGATCCACCAGGTGAACATGACGGCGGCGATCAGCGAGACGACGAGCGTGGCGGCGACCATCAGGCTCATATCGGCCCGCTGGCCCTGCCAGATGATGGAGAGTTCGCCGGGACGGTCGGCAAGCCAGGCAAAGCCTGCCGCAAGAGCCAGTACAAAGAGGGCGAAGACCAGAATGCGAATCATGAAGTCTTTCTCCTCAGCCCTGGTTGCCGGTGGTCGTGGTGCCGTTCATGGCGCCGGAAACCACGGCGCCGATCAGGCCTTCGACGGCCACACGCTGGTCGAGCGTGCGCTTGTAGTCTGCCGCCGCGGTCTGGCCCACCTCCGGCAGGGTCTGCCATTCTATCTGCGCGCCCTTGAAGTCGCCGTTCTGCAGCTTGGTCTCGATGCGCGCGACGATCGCCTCGGGTGAATCGCCTTCCACGATGCCGACGGGGCGCACGCGGATTGCCGAGGCGGCGCTCGACATCAGGCGGTTGAAGATGCCCTGGTCGCCTTCCGGCTGGTGCACGGCATCCAGAATGGCATCCGCCGTCTTCTGGAAGTCACGCACGAGATCCGAGCGCGACGGCACGCCGATGGCGGCCTGTTCGCGCAGGCCCGCAACGGACGGGTCGTCCGGCGAGATGCTGGCGAAGGCTTCCAGTTCGGCAAGATAGGGGCCGCCGCGGTCGATCGCGGTCTTGAGGGCGCTTGCGGCGACGGCGCGCGCCATCGCGATGTCGCTGCGCGGTTCGTCGAGTTTCTGCTCGGCGGCGGCGATGCGCTCGGTCAGCTGGCTTTCGGTCGAGCTCACGGCCGCAATGGCCTCACGCAGGGCCGCAAGTTCCGTCGTCAGCCGCGTCACGTCGCCTTCGAGCTTGGTGACGGTTTCAGGTGCTGCGCCGGTCGCGCCCGTGCCTTCGGCCGTCGATTTTTCGAGCGCGGCGATCCGCGTTTCGATCGGCTGGAGATCGACCGGGCTTGCCGTGCCGGCCTCGGAAAGGCGGGTCTTCAGCGCCTCGACCTCGTTGGAAAGGGCGGAAACGGCGCTGGTGTCGCCGGCCCGGTCGGGGCCGAGTGCGGGCAGGTAGCCGCCATATTGCAGGCTGCCGGCGCCGAGAAGCGCGATCAGGCCGCCGAGAATGCTGGCGGCAAGCGTGCCCGCATTGCTTTTCTGCGGGGGCGGCGGCGTTTGCGCGCGCACCGGCTCCTCATAGGTCGCGCGGGCGGGCTCCACCGGCTCCTGCTTTTCCTCGACGATGGGTTCGGGCTCGGCGGCGACGGTCTCTTCGGTCACGGTTTCCGTGGTTTCCGTCTCGGTCGTCGTCGTTTCCGTGGGCTCGGCGTCCGGTGCCGCTACGTCGGCTTCCGGCTTTTCTTCGGCGGCGAGCGCCTCGTTGCTGACGGAGGCCGGAACGGCTTCGAGGTCGATCGTCACGGGTTCGTCGCCGGCTTTCTTGCGACGGGACGGGGTTTCCGGTTCCATGGCGACCTCCTGCTATTCATGTGCACTGCACTAAACCTAGACAGGGAAGGCGGCGAGGGAAAGACCCCGGCGGCAGATTCATCCGCCGGCACTTGCGGCTATAGCAGGTCGAGCAGGCTTTCCTCGTTGGGCGAGGAGGCGACGACCGTCAGCGCCGCAAAACGTTGCGGCACGGCCTTTGCGACATTTGCGCTCATGCAGAGCATCAGCGTCGAGAGGAACCGTTCCGGGATTTCGGCAAGCGGCGGCAGTTCGAAGAAGGCGCGCGCACTTTCGCGCGAATAGAACAGCACGGCATCCGGCACCGGGCGCAGCAGGGCTGTTTCCGTCGCCGTGCGCCGGGGGATGATCGGCACCATGCGATAGGCTTCGACGGTGCGAAACGGAATGCCCGCTTCCGTCAGCCGGGTTTCGAAGCTGCGCGCGCGGGGCAAGCCGGCGAGGTAGAGGATCGGCTCGGCGGGCATGCCGAAATCGCGGCAATGGGCGACGATCATCTCCGCGAGGTCCTTGCCGTCGCCGCCGGGGGTGAGCACGGTGCGGAAACCGGCCTCTTCCGCGGCATGGGCCGACGCCTGGCCGACGGAAAAGATGGTCGTCAGCAGGTGGCGGTCGAGATCGTCGCCGATCTTGCCGAACAGGCGGGCCACTTCCGCGCTGGTGATGGCGATGGCGGAATGGCGCTCGGCAAGCGCTGCCTTCACCGCGTTTATGTCATGTTCCGGTTTGGACAGCGACAGCAGGACCGTCTCGTGCCCCAGGGCCACGAGCTTGCGCGCCGTGCGGGTGGCTGCGGGCTCCGGGCGAAGAACGAGAACGCGCACGGATCAGCCCCAGCTTTCGAAGAAATCCGCTCCCGCTTTGTCGCGGATAGCCTGCCCCGCCGCTGCGCCGAGCCGCTCGGCGTCACCCACCGGGCCGCTCGTTTCGATTTCATGGAACTGGCTGCCGTCGGGCGTGAGAATCATGCCACGGAACTGGAGGTGCTCGCCCTCGACGGTCGCGTAACCGGCGATCGGCGTGCGGCAGGAGCCGTCGAGCGTGCCGAGGAAGCCGCGCTCGCAGGAGACGGCGGCGCGGGTTGGCCGGTCGTCGATGGCCGACAGCAGCGCGTCGATGCGTGCATCGCCGATGCGGCTTTCGATGCCGATCGCGCCCTGCGCCGGCGCTGGCGGGAAGGACACGGGATCGAGGATTTCCGTCGGCACGTCGAGCTTGCCGAGGCGCTTCAGGCCGGCATAGGCGAGCAGCGTCGCATCCGCCTGGCCTTCGGCGAGCTTGGCCAGACGGGTCTCGACCTGGCCGCGGAAGACGATGACGTTGAGGTCCGGCCGAAGACGCTTGATAAGCGCCTGGCGGCGCAGCGACGCCGAGCCGACCGTGGCGCCCTTAGGCAGATCCAGTAGGCGGGCGGCGGAGCGGCCGATGAAGGCGTCGCGCATGTCCTCGCGCGGCAGGAAGGCGGAGAGATAGAGGCCGTCCGGCAGCTTCGTCGGCATGTCCTTGGAGGAGTGCACGGCGAAATCCAGCTCGCCCGAGGACAGCTGCGCCTCGATCTCTTCCGTGAACAGGCCCTTGCCGCCGATCAGCGCCAGCGAACGGTCGGTGATGCGGTCGCCCTTCGTCGAGAGCACGACGATCTCGAACATCTCTTCCGGCAGGCCATGGGCGGCCATCAGGCGTGCGCGGGTCTCGTGGGCCTGGGCGAGCGCCAGCGGGCTGCCGCGCGTGCCGATCCTGAAAGGTTTTGTTTGCATCCGCCTTGATCCGTTGTTACCGGGATGTCTCGTAACTGGCTTTAAAGCTGCCCGCAATCAATCCTAGTGCTTCATGTCGTCCCAATTGACCATTCTCGGCATCGAAACGAGCTGCGACGAGACCGCCGCGGCCGTCGTGCTGCGTGATGCGGACGGCAGGGGCGAGATCCTCGGCGAGGTGGTGCTGAGCCAGCTGGAAGAGCACAGCGCCTATGGCGGCGTGGTGCCGGAAATCGCGGCGCGCGCCCATGTGGAAGCGCTCGACAGCCTGATTTCCGAGGCACTCCTGCGCTCCGGCCGGTCGCTGAAGGATATCGATGCGATTGCCGCGACGAGCGGGCCGGGGCTGATCGGCGGGCTCATCGTCGGGCTGATGACAGGCAAGGCGATCGCGCGGGCCACGGGAAAGCCGCTCTATGCGGTCAACCATCTGGAAGGCCATGCGCTGACGGCGCGGCTGACGGACGGGCTCGCCTTTCCCTATCTCATGCTGCTCGTCTCCGGCGGCCATACCCAGCTCGTGCTGGTGCGCGGCGTCGACGATTACGAGCGCTGGGGCACGACGATCGACGACGCGCTGGGCGAAGCCTTCGACAAGACGGCCAAGCTGCTCGGCCTGCCCTATCCCGGTGGGCCGGCGGTGGAGCGCATGGCGAAGACCGGCAATCCGGAACGTTTCACCTTCCCGCGGCCGCTCGTCGGCGAGGCGCGGCTCGATTTTTCGTTTTCCGGGCTGAAGACGGCGGTGCGCCAGGCGGCGCAGTCGATCGAGCCGGTGACGGAGCAGGACATCGCCGATATCTGCGCCTCCTTCCAGCGCGCCGTGTCGCGCACGCTGAAGAATCGCATCGGCCGCGGGCTGGAACGGTTCCGCACGCTCCATCCGACAGTCGAGACGCCGGCGCTGGTCGTGGCCGGCGGTGTCGCGGCGAACGCCGAGCTGCGCGCGACCTTGCAGGCGCTCTGCGACAAGAACAAATTCCGCTTCATCGCGCCGCCGCTGGCGCTCTGCACCGACAATGCCGCGATGATCGCCTGGGCGGGGCTGGAGCGCATGGCGGCGGGTTTTGCGCCGGATGACCTTGCCGTCGCACCGCGCTCGCGCTGGCCGCTCGACCGCGAGGCGGCGACGATGCTCGGTTCCGGCAAGCGGGGAGCCAAGGCATGAGTTCGACCCCGAGGATTGCCGTCATCGGCGCTGGCGCCTTCGGCACGGCGCTCGCGAGTGTCGCTGCGGCAAGCGGCGGCAACGTCACGCTGATCGGCCGCAATGCCGAGGCCGTCGAGGCCATGCGCGCCTCGCGACGCAACGAAAAGGTTCTGCCAGGCATCGACCTGCCGCCCGCACTCGCCTTTAGCGCGGATGTCGAGGCCGTTCGCGGTGCGGGCATCGTGCTTTTCGCCATGCCCTCGCAGGCACAGCGCGAGGCGGCGCGGGCCTTCGCCCATCTGCTGGCGCCCGGCACGGCGGTCGTCATCTGCGCCAAGGGCATGGAGAAGGGCACCGGCCGCCTCCTGACCGAGGTGCTGGAAGAAGAACTGCCCGGCCGCGAAATTGCGGTGCTGTCCGGTCCCGGTTTTGCCGCCGATATCGCCAAGGGCTTGCCGACGGCGATGGTCGTTGCCGCACGCACGGCGGAGATCGGCGCGATGCTGGCGCAGGCGCTGTCCGGGCCGACCTTCCGGCTCTATCCCTCGACCGACCGGATCGGCGTGCAGCTCGGCGGCGCGCTGAAGAACGTGCTGGCGATCGCCTGCGGCATCGTCGAGGGCGCAGGACTCGGCGATTCGGCGCGGGCGGCCCTGATTTCGCGCGGGCTTGCGGAACTGTCGCGTTTCGTCGGGGCGCATGGCGGCGAGGGCACCACGGTGACCGGGCTTTCCGGCCTTGGCGATCTCGTGCTCACCGGCACCAGCCACCAGTCGCGCAACCTGCGCTTCGGCATCGCGCTCGGCCGTCATGGCACAGCCGCCGGCTGGTCGGGCGATCTCGTCGAAGGCGCGTTCGCCGCCTCGGTCGCCTCCGGCGTTGCCGCGGACAAGGGCATCGACATGCCGATCACCGACGCGGTCGCCCGCATCATTGACGGCACGCTCGACGTAAAGACCGCCATCGGGCAGCTCATGACGCGCCCGATCACCCAGGAATAAAAGGAAGGATCGTTTCATGCTTT
Organism: Shinella sp. GW821-FHT10F02; assembly: GCF_058809275.1. Taxonomy (NCBI): domain Bacteria; kingdom Pseudomonadati; phylum Pseudomonadota; class Alphaproteobacteria; order Hyphomicrobiales; family Rhizobiaceae; genus Shinella; species Shinella sp. GW821-FHT10F02. The sequence continues at coordinate 348,171 of NZ_JBXASL010000005.1, forward strand.
TCGCATTCATCTGCGCAGACAAGCCCGGCGCGCTCCAGGTGCGTCTCGATACGCGCCCGGAACACGTCGCCTACCTGAACGAGCTCAATGCGGGCGGCAAGCTCGCCTTTGCCGGCCCGTTCCTGGGCGAGGACGGCAAGCCGACCGGCAGCCTCGTCGTGGTCAAGGCCGAGACCATCGAGGACGCGCGGCAGATCGCCGACAACGATCCCTATGCCAAGGCGGGCCTCTTCGCCTCCGTCGAGGTGAAGGCCTGGAACTGGGTCTTCAACAATCCGGAGGCCTGAGACGCATGGCATACTGGCTCTACAAGTCCGAACCCTTCAAATGGTCCTGGCAGATGCAGAAGGACGCGGGCGCTGCCGGCACCGAATGGACCGGCGTGCGCAACTATCTGGCGCGCAACCACATGCGGGCGATGAAGATCGGCGACAAGGGCTTCTTCTACCATTCCAACGAGGGGCTGGAGATCGTCGGCTTCACCGAGGTCTGCGCCCTGTCGCACCCCGATTCGACGGCCGGCGAAGATCCGCGCTGGGACTGCGTCGATATCCGCGCGGTGCAGGACATGCCGAAGCCGGTGTCGCTGAAGGCGATCAAGGCCAATCCGAAACTCTCCAACATGGCACTCGTCACCTCCATGCGCCTTTCGGTGCAGCCGGTGACCGAGGAGGAGTGGATCGAGGTCTGCCGCATGGGTGGCCTGTCCAAGCCGCCGCGCTGAGCATTTTCGGAACGATGCTCTGGTGAAAACGGACCCCGAAGTCTTCATCCGCGACAATACCGGCGTGCTTTCGCCGCCGCATGTACCGGAGGTGACGCTGCGGCTTGCCACCGAGGCGCATGACCTGTGGCTGAAGACGGAGGAGGAGCTGGAGGCGATCGGCCTGCCGCCGCCGTTCTGGGCCTTCGCCTGGGCGGGCGGGCAGGGGTTGGCGCGCCATGTGCTCGATCATTCCGCCTTGGTTGCCGGCAAATCGGTGCTCGACTTTGCCAGCGGTTCCGGCCTTGTCGGCATCGCCGCGCGTCTTGCCGGCGCGTCGAGCGTGCTGGCGGCGGATATCGATCCCTGGAGCGAGACGGCGATCCGGCTGAACGCCGCCCTCAACGGCGTCACGCTCGCCTCTACCGTCGAAAACATGATCGGACGGGACGAGGGCTGGGACGTCGTGCTCGCCGGCGACGTCTTTTACGACCGCGGCTTTGCCGATGTGCTGATCCCGTGGTTTTCAGCGCTTGCCGCCCGCGGCGCCACCGTGCTCGTCGGCGATCCCGGCCGCGCCTATTGTCCGCGTGAACGCATGGAAGCGCTCGCCACCTATACGGTGCCGGTGACGCGGGCGCTGGAGGACAGCGAAGTCAAGAAAACGACGGTCTGGCGCTTCTTGGCCTAGGGCCGGACGACGCAGACGCCGGATTCCCAGGAGCAGGCGCTCATGCCTGGCACGACATGGATGACCTTCGGGCCGCGGCTTTCGGCGTAGGGTCGCTCGACGATGCGCGGATAGGAATCGCCGTCGAAGTAGAAATAGATGCCGTTGCCGGGATCGTTATACGCCGCGACGCTGCCGCCGTAGAAATTCCGGTCCTTGTTGCGCCAGTGGCGGTCGCGATGCCGCTCGGTGCGGCGATCGTCGAATGACCGGCGATCACGCTGGCGCCAGCCGTCGCGGCCATGCCGGTCGCGGCGCGTCACCATGTAGCCGCTGACGTTGCCGTTCGACCAGCCCGAGTTGAAATTGCCGTCGCCGGCCTTTGCGGTCGTCATGCCGCCTGCCACAAGCGCGACCGCAAGCACTAGCACTTTGGTCGCATGGGGCGCTGAAAACAGAGTCATTCTGTCCTGCCTTCCGGATTACGCTTAACAGATCCTTAACGGCAAGATGGCGCAGCGAGGGGCAAAAGTCACGGATTTGGTTATGGATTCCGTCGATATCGTTAACGCTGGAAATGCGTCCCAAAATGGCGCAATTTCAGGCGCGCCGTCTAATCGATTAAATTCATTTTGCACTGCAATGAGGCTTGTGGTTCCGCACGCTGGTGATTAAACGTCGCAATCACTACATTGTGCACAACATACTGCAATTCCGGAGAAAATTTGTCCAGTTTTTGGCTCTCCGGGGTTCCGTGAGGTTCAGATGGCGAATGTCACTCGAAGCCGGCCACTCTCGCCGCATCTCCAAGTCTACAAGCCGATTCCGACGATGGTCATGTCCATCGTGCATCGCATAACCGGCGCTGCACTTTATTTCGGCACCGTGCTCGTCGCCTTCTGGCTGATCGCGGCCGCGTCCGGGCAAGCTTATTTCGACTGGGCCAACTGGCTCTTCGGCTCGCTGATCGGCCGTATCGTGCTGTTCGGCTATACCTGGGCGCTGATGCAGCACATGCTGGGCGGCCTTCGCCACTTCATGTGGGACCTCGGCCACGGCTACGAGAAGAACTTTTCCACCAAACTTGCCATCGTGACCCCGGTCGTCGCCGTCGCCCTGACGGTGCTGATCTGGATCATCGGCACCCTGGCCCGCTGAGGAGAGCCCCATGGACATGCGCACGCCCCTCGGCAAGGTTCGCGGCCTCGGCTCGGCAAAGGACGGCACGGAGCACTTCTGGCGCCAGCGCCTGACAGCCGTCGCCAACGTTCCGCTCATTCTCTTCTTCATCGGCTTCCTGATCTGCTACAACGGCGCGTCCTACGCCGAAGTGACCGCAGCGCTCTCGAACCCGATCGTCGCCGTTCTCATGGGCCTTGTCGTCGTCTCCGGCCTCATCCACATGAAGCTCGGCATGCAGGTCATCATCGAGGACTACGTGCATGCGGAAGGCATCAAGATCGGCCTTCTCATGCTCAACACCTTCTTCGCGATCCTGGTCGGCGGGCTCTGTCTTTTCGCCGTCCTCAAAATCGCCTTCGCAGGATAATCCATCATGGCAGCGATCTCCTCCCCGGCGGCCAACGGCAAGGCCTATAACTATGTGGACCATTCCTTCGACGTGATCGTCGTCGGCGCCGGCGGCGCTGGCCTTCGCGCCACGCTCGGCATGGCCGAACAGGGCCTCACGACGGCCTGCATCACGAAAGTCTTCCCGACGCGTTCGCACACGGTCGCCGCCCAGGGCGGCATCGCGGCCTCGCTGCAGAACATGACGCCGGATTCGTGGCAGTGGCACCTCTACGACACCGTCAAGGGCTCCGACTGGCTGGGCGACGTCGACGCCATGCAGTATCTCGCCATGGAAGCGCCCAAGGCGGTCTATGAGCTTGAGCATTACGGCGTGCCCTTCTCGCGCAACGAAGAGGGCAAGATCTACCAGCGGCCGTTCGGCGGCCATATGCAGAATTACGGCGAAGGCCCGCCGGTGCAGCGCACCTGTGCCGCCGCCGACCGCACCGGCCACGCCATCCTGCACACGCTCTATGGCCAGTCGCTGCGCAACAATGCGGAATTCTTCATCGAATATTTCGCGCTCGACCTGATCATGTCGGCCGATGGCCGCTGCACCGGCGTCGTCGCCTGGAACCTCGATGACGGCACGATCCACCGCTTCGCCGCCAAGATGGTGGTGCTGGCGACCGGCGGCTACGGCCGCGCCTACTTCTCAGCCACCTCGGCGCATACCTGCACCGGCGACGGCGGCGGCATGATCGCACGCGCCGGCCTGCCGTTGCAGGACATGGAATTCGTGCAGTTCCACCCGACCGGCATCTATGGCGCGGGCTGCCTCATCACCGAGGGTGCACGCGGCGAAGGCGGCTACCTTGTCAATTCGGAAGGCGAGCGCTTCATGGAGCGCTATGCGCCGTCGGCGAAGGATCTGGCGTCCCGCGACGTCGTTTCGCGCTGCATGACGATGGAAATCCGCGAAGGCCGCGGCGTCGGCAAGAACAAGGACCACATCTACCTGCATCTCGACCATCTCGACCCGGCCGTGCTGCACGAGCGCCTGCCGGGCATTTCCGAGAGCGCAAAGATCTTCGCCGGCGTCGATGTGACGCGCGAGCCGATCCCGGTCCTGCCGACCGTGCACTACAACATGGGCGGCGTGCCGACGAACTACTGGGGCGAGGTGCTCAACGCCAACAGCGAGAACCCGGAGCGCATCGCGCCCGGCCTCATGGCTGTCGGCGAAGCCGGCTGTGCCTCGGTGCACGGCGCCAACCGCCTCGGCTCCAACTCGCTGATCGACCTCGTGGTCTTCGGCCGCGCCGCCGCCATCCGCGCCGGCCAGGTGATCGACCGCGTCGGCTCCGTGCCCGCACTCGACATTGCCGCCTGCGACAAGATCATGGACCGCTTCGATCGCCTCAGGAACGCCAATGGCGGCACGCCGACGGCCATCCTGCGCGACAAGATGCAGCGCACCATGCAGGACGACGCCGCCGTGTTCCGCACCCAGGAATCGCTCGAAAGCGGCTGCAAGCGCATGACCGCGATCTGGAAGGAAATGCCGGACATCAAGGTCACCGACCGTTCGATGATCTGGAACTCCGACCTCGTCGAGACGCTGGAGCTGGAAAACCTGATGGCGAACGCCATCACGACCGTCTACGGTGCCGAAGCGCGCAAGGAAAGCCGCGGCTCGCATGCCCGCGAAGACTATGTCGACGGCCCCTTCGGCGGCCGCGACGACGTCAACTGGCGCAAGCACACGCTGTCCTGGGTGAACGAGGCGGGCGACGTGACGCTCGACTATCGCCCGGTGCACACAGACCTCATCGCGGACGGGATCGATCCCAAGAAGATCGAGCCCAAGGCCCGCGTCTACTGATCCCGAGGAGAACAGGACATGGTTGAACTCGCTCTCCCGAAAAACTCGCAGATGACCGAAGGCAAGGTCTGGCCGAAGCCGGACGGCGCCACGAACACCCGCGAGTTCCGCATCTACCGCTGGAACCCGGACGACGGGAAGAACCCGTCGATCGACACGTTCTACATCGACGTCGATGATTGCGGCCCGATGGTGCTGGACGCGCTGCTCTACATCAAGAACAAGATCGACCCGACGCTGACGCTGCGCCGCTCCTGCCGCGAGGGCATCTGCGGCTCCTGCGCCATGAACATCGACGGCACCAACACGCTCGCCTGCACCAAGGGCATGGACGAGGTGAAGGGGACCGTGAAGGTCTACCCGCTGCCGCATATGCCTGTGGTCAAGGACCTTATTCCGGATCTCACCAACTTCTACGCCCAGCACCGCTCCATCGAGCCCTGGCTCAAGACCGTGTCGCCGGCGCCTGCCAAGGAATGGAAGCAGAGCCATGAGGACCGCCTCAAGCTCGACGGCCTCTACGAATGCATCCTGTGCGCCTGCTGTTCGACCTCCTGTCCGAGCTACTGGTGGAACGGCGACCGCTATCTTGGCCCCGCCGTCCTCCTTCAGGCCTACCGCTGGCTGATCGACAGCCGCGACGAGGCAACGGGCGAGCGTCTCGACAATCTGGAAGATCCTTTCCGCCTTTATCGCTGCCATACGATCATGAATTGCGCCCAGGCCTGCCCGAAAGGCCTTAATCCGGCCAAGGCAATCGGCGAGATCAAGAAGATGATGGTCGAGCGTCGGCTCTGACATATGACCGACCGTTCACGAAACGTGAAAGACGGCCCGATCAATCGGGCCGTTTCATCTTGATTCGTACGGGCGATTCACGTTAATTCGGCGGAAATTGCTGCATGGCAGCAGTATCGGGCAGATATCGGGAGTATCGACATGCGGATTGTACATGTGGCAGGCGGGCTGATGATGGCGCTTGCTCTGGCCGGGTGCCAGCGGACCTCCTCGTCCATGGACAGCGTCAATACGCAGCAGAACATCACGCCGCTCGAAGCCGCACCCGTCGGCACCGTGTCGTCGAGCCAGCTTCCCGATCCGACGACCGATACCTCGCAGTTCCCGGAAAAGCCGACGACCGAGACGGCGATGGCGACGGGCACCGGTACGGGGGACGCGGCAGCCGCGACGGCGCTCGACGTCACCAAGGAATCCATGGTCGGCAACTGGCGCGTGGCAAGCGGCCCGTCCTCCTGCGATATGTTCCTGACGCTCACCAATCTCGGCAGCGGTTCGCGCGGCGGCACGCGCGGTTGCGCGGGCGAACTGACGGCGATGGGCTCCTGGGAAGTGGCCGGCAAGCAGGTCGTGCTGAAGGACCGCGCCGGCAATGCGATCGCCCGCCTCTACAAGTCGGCGGATGCACGCTTCGACGGTTCGACCAATTCCGGCCAGCCCGTCAGCCTCTCGCGCTGATCCTTGTCCTCCGACACGAAACGGTAGCCTCCGCCCATGGGCAAGGACTGGGACAGCGGGTCGACACATCCGGACCATGGCGTTTCGGATAGGCTGAAGGCCCTTGTCGCGAGCGGCGAACTGAAGCCCGACCCGGCGCAGAAGGCGATGGCGGCGCGGTTCGACCGGCTGCTGCTCGACCTGCATGCCCAGCGTCCCGCGCGCAAGTCCAGCGCGCTCGGCTGGCTGTTTGCCTCCCGCAAGCCCGAGACCGTCAGCGCCCCCAAGGGCCTCTACCTCTACGGCGGCGTCGGGCGTGGCAAGACCATGCTGATGGACATGTTCTTCGAGCAGGCGCGGGTCAAGCGCAAGCGCCGGGCGCATTTTCATGAGTTCATGGCCGATGTGCACGACCGCATCCACAAGCACCGCCAGAAGCTGAAGGCCGGCGAGACCAAGCAGGCCGATCCGGTGCCGCCGGTGGCGGAGAGCCTGATCGAGGAGGCGCGCCTTCTCTGCTTCGACGAGTTCTCGGTGACGGACATTGCCGATGCGATGATCCTGTCGCGCCTCTTCGGCGAGCTCTTTCAACGCGGTTGCATTCTGGTGGCGACATCCAATGTCGAGCCGGACAATCTCTACAAGGACGGCCTCAATCGCGGCCTGTTCCTGCCCTTCGTCGATCTCCTGAAACAATATGTCGAGATCGTGCCGCTGGATTCCCTGACGGATTATCGTCTGGAGAAGGACAGCGGCCTGCCGGTCTTCCGCTATCCGCTGACGCCGGAAGCCGACATGGCGATGGATGCGGCCTGGCGGCGCGAGGTGGCGGGCAAGCCGGTCGATGCTGCGACACTCGCCTTCCGCGGACGCAGCATAACGGTGCCGCAGGCGGCGGGCCGGGCGGCGCGCTTTTCCTTCGCCGATCTCTGCCAGCGTCCACTGGGTGCTGCCGACTATCTCGAAATCCTGTCGCATTACGACACGCTGTTCGTCGACCACATCCCCTTGCTCGGTGCCGACAAGCGCAACGAGACCAAGCGCTTCATCAATCTCGTCGACACGGTCTACGATCATCGCGTCCGGCTCTTCGCCTCCGCAGCGGCCGCCCCGGAAGAGCTTCTGGTGACCCGCAAGGGCACCGAGGGTTTCGAGTTCGACCGCACCGTCTCGCGCCTCATCGAGATCCGCAGCACGGAATATCTTGCAGATCATACCGCCCGATATGGCGACGACGTGACGAAAGCGTGACAGAATTTCTTACGTTTACGTAAGTATTTTTGCATCTAACCGATTGAAAATCTTCGATGCAAAAGTATGTGTTGAATTTTTAACCTGACAAGCGTAAGCCCTTGCGCCGAAAGGTCCCGCAATTGCGACATTGGGGGCCTGTTGATCGGAGCAAGAGGAAGCTTTCATGGCCCGCAAGAAGATCGCACTTATTGGTTCTGGAATGATCGGTGGCACGCTGGCGCATCTCGCCGGCCTGAAGGAGCTGGGCGACATCGTCCTCTTCGACATCGCCGACGGCATTCCGCAGGGTAAGGGCCTCGACATTGCCCAGTCCTCGCCGGTCGAAGGCTTCAATGCCTCGCTGACGGGCGCCAGCGACTACGCCGCCATCGAAGGCGCGGACGTCTGCATCGTCACCGCCGGCGTTGCCCGCAAGCCCGGCATGAGCCGCGACGACCTGCTCGGCATCAACCTCAAGGTCATGGAACAGGTCGGCGCCGGCATCAAGAAGTATGCCCCGAACGCCTTCGTCATCTGCATCACCAACCCGCTCGACGCGATGGTCTGGGCGCTGCAGAAGTTCTCGGGCCTGCCGAAGAACATGGTCGTCGGAATGGCCGGCGTGCTGGACTCGGCCCGCTTCCGCCTCTTCCTCTCGGAAGAATTCAAGGTTTCCGTGCAGGACGTCACCGCCTTCGTTCTCGGTGGCCATGGCGACACGATGGTGCCGCTCGCCCGCTACTCCACCGTCGGCGGCATTCCGCTGACCGACCTCGTCAAGATGGGCTGGGTCACCAAGGAGCGCCTCGAAGAAATCATCCAGCGCACCCGTGACGGCGGCGCCGAAATCGTCGGCCTGCTGAAGACCGGCTCGGCCTACTACGCCCCGGCCGCTTCGGCGATCGAGATGGCCGAATCCTTCCTCAAGGACAAGAAGCGCGTCCTGCCCTGCGCGGCCTATCTCTCCGGCCAGTACGGCGTGAAGGACATGTATGTCGGCGTGCCCACCATCATCGGCGAGGGTGGTGTCGAGCGCATCATCGAAGTCGAGTTCAACAAGGCCGAACAGGAAGCCTTCGAAAAGTCGGTCGCGGCCGTCGCCGGCCTTTGCGAAGCCTGCATCAACATCGCGCCTTCGCTGAAGTAATCCCGGCATCAGGACAGGATTTTCCCCATGAACATTCATGAATATCAGGGCAAGGCTCTGCTGAAGAGCTTTGGCGCACCGGTTGCCGAAGGCGTCGCCATCTTCTCCGCCGACGAGGCCGAAGCGGCTGCGAAGTCGCTTCCCGGCCCGCTCTACGTGGTCAAGAGCCAGATCCACGCCGGCGGCCGCGGCAAGGGCAAGTTCAAGGAACTCGGCCCCGACGCCAAGGGCGGCGTGCGCCTCGCCTTCTCGATCGAGGAGGCCAAGGCCCATGCCAAGGAAATGCTCGGCAACACGCTCGTCACCGCGCAGACCGGCCCCGCCGGCAAGCAGGTGAACCGCCTCTACATCGAGGATGGCGCCGATATCGACCGCGAACTCTATCTCTCGCTGCTCGTCGACCGCTCCGTCGGCCAGGTTGCTTTCGTCGTTTCGACCGAAGGCGGCATGGACATCGAGGCTGTCGCCCATGACACGCCGGAAAAGATCCTCACCGTCGCGATCAACCCGGAAGCCGGCGTCACCGCCGACGACCTGGCGAAGCTCACCTCGGCTCTCAAGCTTGAAGGCGAAGCCAAGGCTGACGCCGAAAAGCTCTTCCCGATCCTCTACAAGGCCTTTGTCGAGAAGGACATGAGCCTGCTCGAGATCAACCCGCTGATCGTCATGAAGAACGGCCGCATGCGCGTTCTCGACGCCAAGGTCTCGTTCGACGGCAACGCGCTGTTCCGCCATGACGACATCAAGGCGCTGCGCGACGAGACCGAAGAGGACGCCAAGGAAATCGAGGCCTCCAAGTGGGATCTCGCCTATGTGGCGCTCGACGGCAATATCGGCTGCATGGTCAACGGTGCCGGTCTCGCCATGGCGACGATGGACATCATCAAGCTTTACGGCAAGGAGCCGGCGAACTTCTGCGACGTCGGCGGCGGTGCCGGCAAGGAGAAGGTCGCGGCTGCCTTCAAGATCATTACGGCCGACCCGAAGGTCGAGGGCATCCTCGTCAACATCTTCGGCGGCATCATGAAGTGCGATGTCATCGCCGAGGGTGTCGTTGCGGCCGTGCAGGAAGTCGGCCTCAAGGTTCCGCTGGTCGTTCGTCTCGAAGGCACGAATGTCGAGCTTGGCAAGAAGATCCTGAACGAATCGGGCCTGGCGATCACCGCCGCCGACGATCTGGATGATGCTGCCAAGAAGATCGTCGCCGCGATCAACGGCTAATTGAAGGACCTGACCTCATGTCGATTCTCGTCAACAAGAACACCAAGGTCCTCGTTCAGGGCCTGACCGGCAAGACCGGCACCTTCCATACCGAACAGGCGCTCGCCTATTACGGCACGCAGATGGTCGGCGGCATCCACCCGAAGAAGGGCGGCGAAACCTGGACCGGCTCGAAGGGCGAAAGCCTGCCGATCTTCGCCTCCGTTGCCGAAGGCAAGGAAAAGACCGGCGCGGACGCCTCCGTGATCTACGTTCCGCCGGCAGGCGCCGCGGACGCGATCATCGAGGCGATCGAAGCGGAAATCCCCTTCATCACCTGCATCACCGAAGGCATTCCGGTTGCCGACATGGTGCGCGTCAAGGCCCGCCTCGACCGCTCCTCCTCGCGCCTGCTCGGCCCGAACTGCCCGGGCATCCTGACGCCGGAAGAATGCAAGATCGGCATCATGCCGGGCTCGATCTTCCGCAAGGGTTCGGTCGGTATTGTTTCGCGCTCCGGCACGCTTACCTATGAAGCGGTGTTCCAGACCTCCAACGAAGGCCTCGGCCAGACCACGGCCGTCGGCATCGGCGGCGACCCGGTCAAGGGCACCGAATTCATCGACGTGCTGGAGATGTTCCTGGCGGACGACGCCACGACCTCCATCATCATGATCGGCGAAATCGGCGGCTCGGCGGAAGAAGATGCGGCGCAGTTCCTCATCGACGAAGCCAAGAAGGGCCGCAAGAAGCCGATGGCCGGCTTCATCGCGGGCCGTACCGCTCCGAAGGGCCGCACCATGGGTCACGCCGGCGCTGTCGTTTCCGGCGGCAAGGGTGATGCGGAATCCAAGATCGCGGCGATGGAATCCGCGGGCATCCGCGTTTCGCCCTCGCCGGCCCGCCTCGGCAAGACGCTGGTCGAAGTCCTGAAGGGCTGAGAAATCAAAACTGGGTGGGCCGGCTGAAAATGCCGGCCGATCCGTCTCTTCCCGGCGCGTGGCGGACAGGCCTGCGGCGGGCGGCAATCCGGGGAAAGCCCGGTCAACACGATCGTTCGGGAGGCGGGCGCGGCGCCCGCGAAACACCATGGCACGACTAGACGCCAACGAACAATTCCTGGCCACGTCCTTCCTCGACGGGGCGAATGCGGCCTATATCGAACAGCTCTACGCGAAGTATGAGGCGGACCCCGCTTCCGTCGGCGAAGAGTGGCAGGCCTTCTTCAAGGCGCTGGAAGACCAGCCCTCCGACATCGTGAAGGCCGCCAAGGGCGCCTCTTGGAAGCGGGCGAACTGGCCGATCGCGGCCAATGGCGAGCTCGTCTCGGCGCTCGACGGCAACTGGGGCGTCGTCGAGAAGGTGCTTGAGAAGAAGGTGCAGGCAAAGGCGGAAGCCGTCGCGGTCCAGACCGGCGCGCCCGTCAACCAGGCCGACGTCAACCAGGCGACGCGCGATTCGGTGCGCGCCATCATGATGATCCGCGCCTACCGCGCCCGCGGCCACCTGCATGCCAAGCTCGACCCGCTCGGCATCGCGGCGCCCGTCGAGGACTATCACGAGCTGTCGCCGTCGAACTACGGCTTCACCGATGCCGATCTCGACCGCAAGATCTTCATCGATAACGTGCTCGGCCTCGAATACGCCAGCATCCGCGAGATGGTCGAAATCCTCGAGCGCACCTATTGCTCGACGATCGGCGTCGAGTTCATGCACATCTCCAACCCGGAAGAAAAGGGCTGGATCCAGGAACGCATCGAAGGCCCGGACAAGGGCGTCGACTTCACGCCGGAAGGCAAGAAGGCGATCCTTCAGAAGCTGATCGAGTCGGAAGGCTTCGAGCAGTTCATCGACGTCAAGTACAAGGGCACCAAGCGCTTCGGCCTCGACGGCGGTGAAGCGCTGATCCCGGCGCTGGAACAGATCATCAAGCGCGGCGGCCAGCTTGGCCTGAAGGAAATCGTGCTCGGCATGGCGCATCGCGGCCGCCTCAACGTTCTAACGAACGTGATGGCCAAGCCCCACCGCGCCGTCTTCCACGAGTTCAAGGGCGGCTCCTACGCGCCGGACGAAGTGGAAGGCTCGGGCGACGTGAAGTACCATCTCGGCGCCTCCTCGGACCGCGAGTTCGACGGCAACAAGGTGCACCTGTCGCTGACGGCGAACCCCTCTCACCTTGAGATCGTCAACCCGGTCGTCATGGGCAAGGCACGCGCCAAGCAGGACCAGATGGCGAAGGTCTTCGAGGGCGACATCATCCCGCTCTTCGAACGCGCCCAGGTCATGCCGCTGCTTCTGCACGGCGATGCGGCCTTTGCCGGCCAGGGCGTGACGGCCGAAATCCTCGGCCTGTCGGGCCTGCGCGGCCATCGCGTCGCCGGCACGGTACACGTCATCATCAACAACCAGATCGGCTTCACCACGAACCCGGCCTTCTCGCGCTCCTCGCCTTATCCCTCCGACGTGGCGAAGATGATCGAGGCGCCGATCTTCCATGTGAACGGCGACGATCCGGAAGCGGTGACCTACGCTGCCAAGATCGCCACCGAATTCCGCATGAAGTTCCACAAGCCGGTCGTGCTGGACATGTTCTGCTACCGCCGCTTCGGCCATAACGAAGGCGACGAGCCGGCGTTCACGCAGCCGAAGATGTACAAGGCGATCCGCGCCCACAAGACGGTCGTCAACATCTATGGCGCGCGCCTCATTGCCGAGGGCGTGATCAGTGAGGGCGAATTCGAGAAGATGAAGGCCGACTGGCGCGCCAATCTCGAACAGGAATTCGAGGCCGGTCAGTCCTACAAGCCGAACAAGGCCGACTGGCTGGACGGTGCGTGGTCGGGCCTGCGCTCGGCCGACAACCAGGACGAACAGCGCCGCGGCAAGACCTCCGTGCCGATGAAGCAGCTCAAGGAAATCGGCCGCAAGATCTCGACGATCCCGGAAGGCTTCAAGGCCCACAAGACCATCCAGCGGTTCATGGACAACCGCATGCAGATGGTCGAGACGGGCGAGGGCATCGACTGGGCGATGGGCGAAGCGCTCGCCTTCGGCACGCTCTGCGTCGAGGGCACGAAGATCCGCCTGTCCGGCCAGGATTGCGAACGCGGCACCTTCTCGCAGCGCCATTCCGTTCTCTACGACCAGGAGACCGAAGACCGCTACATCCCGCTCGCCAACCTCGCGCCGACGCAGGCCCGCTACGAGGTCATCAACTCGATGCTCTCGGAAGAGGCCGTGCTCGGTTTCGAATATGGCTATTCGCTGGCCCGTCCGAATGCGCTGACGCTGTGGGAAGCCCAGTTCGGCGACTTCGCAAACGGTGCGCAGGTCGTCTTCGACCAGTTCATCTCGTCGGGCGAACGCAAGTGGCTGCGCATGTCGGGTCTCGTCTGCCTGCTGCCGCACGGCTATGAGGGCCAGGGTCCGGAACACTCCTCCGCCCGCCTCGAACGCTGGCTGCAGATGTGCGCCGAGGACAACATGCAGGTCGCCAACGTTACGACGCCGGCGAACTACTTCCACATCCTGCGCCGCCAGGTGAAGCGCGACTTCCGCAAGCCGCTGATCATGATGACGCCGAAGTCGCTGCTGCGCCACAAGCGCGCGGTCTCCTCGCTGTCGGAAATGGCGGGCGAAAGCTCGTTCCACCGCCTGCTGTGGGACGATGCGGAAGTCATCAAGGACGGCCCGATCAAGCTGCAGAAGGACGCGAAGATCCGTCGCGTCGTGATGTGCTCGGGCAAGGTCTATTACGACCTTCTGGAAGAGCGCGAAAAGCGCGGCATCGACGACGTCTACCTGCTGCGCCTGGAACAGCTCTACCCGTTCCCGGCCAAGGCGCTGATCAACGAGCTGTCGCGCTTCCGCAATGCCGAGATGGTCTGGTGCCAGGAAGAGCCCAAGAACATGGGTGGCTGGGCCTTCATCGACCCCTATCTCGAATGGGTGCTCGCCCATATCGACGCCAAGTACCAGCGCGTGCGCTACACCGGCCGTCCGGCCGCTGCGTCGCCTGCAACGGGCCTGATGTCGAAGCACCTCGCGCAGCTCGCCGCCTTCCTCGAGGACGCGCTGGGCGGTTGATCCGCCCGGCTATCCAGTAACCACGAAAAGAATCACGAACGGAAAACACTCATGGCTACCGAAATCCGCGTCCCGACTTTGGGAGAATCCGTCAGCGAAGCGACCGTCGGCACCTGGTTCAAGAAGGTCGGCGACGTCATCAAGGCCGACGAGCCGCTCTGTGAGCTCGAAACCGACAAGGTGACGATCGAAGTGCCGGCACCGGCCGCTGGCGTCCTGTCGGAAATCGTCGCGAATGCCGGCGACACGGTCGAGCCGGGCGGCCTGCTCGGCCAGATTTCTGCGAGCGGTTCCGCCGGTGCGAGCGCGCCTGCCGCCGCCGAAAAGGTCGAGAAGGTTGCGGCCGCTCCGGCTGCCGAAGCCAAGCCCGCCGCGGCTGCGTCTTCCATGCCGGCAGCGCCTTCCGCTACCAAGCTGCTCGCCGAAAACAACATCTCCGCCGATCAGGTCGATGGGTCCGGCAAGCGTGGCCAGGTGCTGAAGGGCGACGTGCTCGCCGCCGTCGCAAAGGGCGTTTCGACGCCGGCTGCCGTTGCCGAGCCGGTCAAGGTTGTCGCCCGCGCAGCCTCCTCCGAAGCCGATGCGCCGCGTGAAGAGCGCGTGAAGATGACGCGCCTGCGCCAGACCATCGCCAAGCGCCTCAAGGACGCCCAGAACACCGCCGCCATGCTCACCACCTACAATGAGGTGGACATGTCGGCCGTGATGGACCTGCGCAACCGCTACAAGGACCTGTTCGAGAAGAAGCACGGCGTGAAGCTCGGCTTCATGGGCTTCTTCACCAAGGCCGTGACGCACGCGCTGAAGGAACTGCCGGCTGTCAACGCCGAGATCGATGGCACCGACATCATCTACAAGAACTACTGCCATATCGGCGTCGCCGTCGGCACGGACAAGGGCCTTGTGGTTCCGGTCGTGCGCGATGCCGACCAGATGTCGATCGCCGAGATCGAAAAGGACATCGGCCGCCTCGGCAAGCTCGCCCGTGACGGCGCGCTCTCCATGGCCGACATGCAGGGCGGTACGTTCACCATCTCGAACGGCGGCGTCTACGGCTCGCTGATGTCCTCGCCGATCCTCAATGCCCCGCAGTCCGGCATCCTGGGCATGCACAAGATCCAGGAGCGCCCGGTCGTCGTCGGCGGCCAGATCGTCATCCGTCCGATGATGTATCTGGCGCTTTCGTACGACCACCGCATGGTCGACGGCAAGGAAGCCGTGACCTTCCTGGTCCGCGTCAAGGACAGCCTGGAAGATCCGGAACGCCTCGTTCTCGATCTCTAAGAGGGGATAGTCATGGAGGCGGCAGCGTCAGCGTCTTCGCCCATGCTCGTGCTTCTGGCATTGAGCGTGGCGCTGCTCGTCTTCCATATCGGGCTCCAGGGCGTGCTTTCCACGCGCGAACTCGGTTCCACCTGGAATGCTGGCCCGCGGGATGGCGGGCGGGAGCCGACAGGCAAGCTTGCCGGTCGCGCTGGCCGCGCGTCGGCCAATTTCCGGGAAACCTATCCCGGCTTCGTCGCCCTCGCCCTGGCGCTTGCCATTGCGGGTGATCCGGCGGGCTGGGGGCTCGCCGGCGCCTGGCTGTGGTTCGCCGCCCGGCTCGTCTATCTTCCGCTCTATCTGGCAGGCATTCCCTATATCCGTTCGATCGTCTGGCTCGTCGCGCTGGCGGGCCTCGCGGTCATGGCGGGCGTGGTCATCTTCTAGGAGACAGGTATCCCATGAGCAGCTATTTCCTGGAACTCGCCTCGCTGATGGCGATCTTCTCCTTCGCCATCGTCTCGCCGGGTGCGGACCTCGCCATGGTCATGCGCCAGTCGATCGTGCATGGCCGCCGCGCGGCGATCATCACGTCCTTCGGCGTCGGCACGTCGCTGATGTTCCACGTCACCTACACGATCCTCGGCCTCGGCCTCATCATTTCCCAGTCGATCTACCTCTTCAACATCGTGAAATGGTGCGGCGTCGCTTACCTCATCTATATCGGCATCAAGGCCTTGCGTGCCGGCAAGACGGACATGTCCGTCGAGGCCGTGAAGGGCAATGAGGATGGCAAGGGCGAGCAGTCGGCCTTGCGCGCCTTCGGCCTCGGCTTCCTTGCCAATGCGCTGAACCCCAAGCCGGTCTTCTTCTTCCTGTCGATCTTCTCGACCGTCGTCAGCGCCCACACGCCGATCGCGATCAAGTTCGGCTACGGCCTCGTCATGGCCTCCTGCCTCATCGCCTGGTTCGTCGGCGTATCGCTGTTCATGACGACCCCGCGCATGCGGGCCGCCTTCTCGCGCATGAGTCAGTGGATCGATCGCGCCAGCGGCCTCGTCTTCATCGCGCTCGGCATCAAGCTCGCCACGGAAAAGGCCCACTGAGCCATGCGCACCGCCCTCGTCGTCGCCGGACTTTTTGCCGCGACCGCCGCCTCTGCGGCGGAGTGCCGGCAGGACCGCGCGATCTATGCGGATCGCGACGGGGGCTATGAGCTGACCTTCGAACCCGTCGGATCGAGTGCTGCCGCGACGAGCCATCATTTCAAGGTGAAGGTGCTGTCCACCGGCACGGTGCTCGACGGCATCGTCATGCCCGGTGACGATCCCGCCCGTTCCAACGGCATGGTCATGCACAATTGCCCGGAAGGCGACGTGACCGGCGAGGAAATCGCCGCCTGCACGGTCTGGGAAGGCGTTATCTACACGCTCGATGGGTCCGGTGGTGCGGACCTGCTGCCCGCCGATGGCGCCAAGGCGGCCGAAACGCTGCTGCTCGCCGGCTTCGGCCCGTCCCTGCGCTATTCGACGCTGTGGGACGAGGGCAAGGCCAAGGTCGCGCCCTGGGACGTGCTCAAGCGCAAGGGATGTGCCGCATGACGGAAGCGCCCGTTCTTCTCGTCACCGGCGGCAGCCGCGGCATCGGCGCCAGCGTCTGCCGCATGGCGGGCGCTGCCGGCTGGCAGGTTGCGGTGAACTATGTGTCGAACCTCGAAGCCGCCGAGGCCGTGGTCGCGGATATCCATGCCATGGGCGGCTCGGCGATCCCCGTTCAGGGCGATGTCGGCAGCGAACTCGGGCTTGCCAATATCTTCTCCACCATCGACGGCACGTTCGGCCGGCTCGAAGGACTGGTGAACAATGCCGGTATCGTCGCCCTGCCGCAGCGCGTCGATGAAATGTCCGCCGAGCGGCTGGAGCGCATGTTCGCGGTCAATGTCATGGGCTCGATCCGCTGCGCGCAGGAGGCCGTGCGGCGCATGTCGAGACGACATGGCGGCAAGGGTGGTTCGATCGTCAACATCTCGTCGGTGGCGGCGCAGCTGGGTTCGGCCGGGCAATATGTCGACTATGCCGCGAGCAAAGGCGCCATCGAAAGTTTTACCATCGGTCTTGCCCGCGAGGTCGCGACGGAAGGCGTGCGCGTCAATCTCGTGCGCCCCGGCATCATCGATACCGACATCCACGCCTCCGGCGGCCTGCCGGACCGGGCGCGCGACATGGCGTCGCTCATCCCGATGCAGCGGCCGGGCACGGCCGATGAAGTCGCCCATTCCATTCTCTATCTTCTCTCCGATGCGGCATCCTATGTGACGGGTGCCGCCCTCAACGTCAGCGGCGGCCGCTAGGCCCCGCGCAGGAAGGACTTGTCATGGCATATGATCTCATCGTTATCGGTTCCGGCCCCGGCGGCTATGTCTGCGCCATCAAGGCGGCCCAGCTCGGCCTGAAGGTCGGCGTCGTCGAGAAGCGCCAGACCTATGGCGGCACCTGCCTCAATGTCGGCTGCATCCCGTCGAAGGCGCTGCTGCATGCCTCCGAGGTCTACCACCAGGCCGGCCATGGCATGGAAGCCCTCGGCATCGACGGCGTGAAGCCGACGCTCAACCTACCGAAGATGATGGCGCACAAGGATGCGACCGTGAAGTCGAATGTCGACGGCGTCGCCTTCCTGTTCAAGAAGAACAAGATCGACGGCATCCAGGGCACCGGCAAGGTGCTGGGCGCCGGCAAGGTCTCCGTCACCAACGACAAGGGCGAGGAGCAGGTCCTGGAGACGAAGAACATCGTGATTGCCACGGGTTCCGACGTCGCCGGCATTCCGGGTGTTCCGGTCGATATCGACGAGAAGGTCATCATCTCGTCCACCGGCGGTATCGCGCTTGAAAAGGTGCCGGGCCACCTGATCGTCGTCGGCGGCGGCGTGATCGGGCTGGAGCTCGGCTCGGTCTGGGCGCGCCTCGGCGCCAAGGTGACGGTCATCGAATATCTCGACACGATCCTCGGCGGCATGGATGGCGAGGTCTCCAAGCAGTTCCAGCGCATGCTCGCCAAGCAGGGCATGGAGTTCAAGCTCGGCGCCAAGGTGACCGGCGTGGAGAAAGCCGGCGCGGGCGCCAAGGTGACCTTCGAGCCGGTCAAGGGCGGTGATGCGGCCACGATCGAAGCGGATGTCGTGCTGATCGCCACCGGCCGCAAGCCCTATACCGAAGGCCTCGGCCTCAAGGAGGCCGGCGTCGTGCTGGACAACCGCGGCCGCGTCGAGATCGACAACCACTTCCAGACCAACGTTGCCGGCATCTATGCGCTCGGCGACGTGGTGCGCGGCCCGATGCTTGCCCACAAGGCGGAAGACGAGGGTGTCGCCGTTGCCGAAATCCTCGCAGGCCAGGCGGGCCATGTGAACTACGACGTCATTCCGGGCGTCGTCTACACCCAGCCGGAAGTCGCCTCGGTCGGTAAGACGGAAGAGGAGCTGAAGGCCGCGGGTATTGCCTATAAGGCGGGAAAATTCCCGTTCACGGCGAACGGCCGCGCCCGCGCCATGCTGGCAACCGACGGCTTCGTCAAGGTCCTGGCCGACAAGGAGACCGACCGCGTGCTTGGCGTGCACATCGTCGGCTTCGGCGCCGGCGAGATGATCCATGAGGCCGCCGTGCTGATGGAATTCGGCGGTTCCTCCGAAGACCTCGGCCGTACCTGCCACGCGCACCCGACCATGTCGGAAGCCGTCAAGGAAGCCGCACTCGCAACCTTCTTCAAGCCGATCCATATGTGATCGGGATCAGGCGGCTGCGACAACCGGCCGCCTGTCCTCTCCGCTCGATCAGGGGCACCATGCAGGCTGTAAAGGATGGCCTTCATGTCCCCCGTATCGAGACCCGTCTCGCTCCCGCACCCGCTTCTGCCGACTGCCGACTGGGCGGATCGCTTCACGCTCGGCCTGCCCGTCGATCATCTCACGGCGCGGGAGGCGGCGCGGCTGGCGCTCGAACATCCGCCGGGCTGGGTGCGCAGACTGATGGCGCTGCGCAATGCGCTGGTCGCGCCCTTCGGCCTGAAGCGGGCGGCGGAACAGGCCGCGACATCGGCGGTGGAGATCGGCGGATTTCCGGTGGTGAGCGCCAGCGACGACCGGGTCGTGCTCGGCTTTGATGACAAACATCTCGATTTCCGCATCGTCATCGATATCCGGCAGGACCGGCCAAGTGGCCAGACCCTCAGCGTGATGACGCTCGTGCATCGCAACAACCTGCTCGGCCGGCTCTATCTCGCCGCCATCATGCCGTTCCACAAGCTGATCGTTCGCACCATGCTGTGCGGCGTCGGGCGCCGGGTCAGTTCACCGCGGTCACCGTAAAGCCCTGCTTGCGCAGGAGTTCGACGACGCCCTCCGGGCCGGCGAGGTGCAGCGCGCCGACGGCGATGAAGACGTTGCCGTCCGCCAGAATCGGGGCCGCGCGTTCGGCCATCGTGTGGTTGCGGTCGATGATGATGCGCTGCTCGAAATCGGCATAGGCCTTGGCATCCTCATCCGTCTCAGGCGCGGAGGCCCGCATCATCGGCATGATCATGCCGGTATCGCCGGCAAGGTAGAGCTGGCTCATCGTTTCGATGACGTCCGTCAGCGTATCGCCGAGTTCCAGCGTCTGCACGAGGCCCTGGACCTGCGGTTCGACCGGCAGCGAATCGAGGGCGGAGATCTGCTCGATCAGCGTTTCGAGGCCCTTCAGCGTCTTGCCTTCGGCGAGCGCGGTCTTGGCGAGCTGCTGGTCGAGGAAGGCGGCACCGGCCGTCTTGCGGGCGATTTCGCAGGCGGGCAGCGCGACGAAGCTTGCGATCATCCACGGCTTCATGCGGCCGACGGCGGCGAGCGACAGGCCGCGGCCCTTCAGGCCTTCCGCAAGCTTCTCCGCATCCTGCTTGTCGAGGAAATCGGTGATGGATTTTCCGTCCGTGAACATGGTGAGGTCCGGCCGCGCCATGATGGCGGCGCCCGCCTTCTTCTCGTCGGCGATCTCGTCCGATTCGACGACGATGGTGGCGGCATCGGCGTAGGCGGTGCGCGCCGCTTCCGGCATGGCGAGCACGCGCGGATCCGTCACATGCATGGTGCCGAGCAGCCAGGAGGCGGGCTTGCCGTCCTTCTCGATCTTCCAGAAAATGCCCTTGCCGTTCGGCACGGCATCCGCCTCGGCGCGCAGCTTGGCAAAACCGGCCGGGTCGTCCTTTTCGAATTTCGTCAGCAGGTTGTCACCGCCGCACGCTGCGGGCTCCTGCGCATGGGCCGGGGAGAGGGTGGCCAGCACGACGAGGACGGAGAGGGCGATGAGAAGATGGATCGCGGCCAGCGCCCAGAGGCCGGCATCGGCCAGCCGGTCGGCCAGCACCATGCGGCTCTTGTGAAGAAGGACTGTCATGGTCGAACTCCCTGCATACTTTTCGCGACCCTAGCCGCAAGCCGTTAACGGATTCAGGCGCGGGGGTGCGCTCGGTCGTAGATTTCCAGCAGCCGGGCCGAATCGACACCGGTATAGACCTGCGTGGTCGAGAGGCTGGCATGGCCGAGCAGTTCCTGGATGGTGCGCAGGTCCCCGCCGCCCGCGAGCAGGTGCGTGGCGAAGGAATGGCGCAGCGCATGCGGCGTGGCGCTGTCCGGCAGGCCGAGCGCGCTGCGCATCTTCTGCATCTCGCGCTGGATGATGGCGGGTTGCAACGGCCCGCCGCGCATGCCGCGGAACAGCGGTCTGTCTTCGGCCAGCGGGATGGGGCAGAGTTTGATGTAGTCCTCGACGCCGGTCAGCGCCGGCGCAATCAGCGGCACGATGCGCATCTTGTCGCCCTTGCCGGTGATGCGCAGCGACGTCGGCGTGCCGGCGAAATCGGCGGGCGTCAGCGACAGCGCCTCGGAGATGCGCAGGCCGCAGCCATAGAGCAGCGTCAGCACCGCGGCATTGCGCACGCGGATCCACGGTTCGTCGGCGAGCTGTTCGCTGGCATCGACGACGGCGATCGCCTGCCCGGCGGAAAGCGGCTTCGGCAGCGATTTCGGCTGTTTTGGCGAACGCACGGCGGAGGCACCGGCGGCATTGGCAAGGCCCTTGCGCTCCAGATGGCGCAGGAAGGAGCGCAGGCCCGCAAGCCCGCGGCCGAGCGTGCGCGCACCCGCGCCGTCGCGGCGCCGGCTGGCGAGGAAGCCGCGCAGGTCCGCGGGGCGCAGGTCGCCGATATCCTTGAGGCGCGCGGGGGCGGCGAGATGCTGCGTCAGGAAAGTGAGGAACTGCCTCGTGTCTCGCTCGTAGGCGTCGAGCGTGTTGTCCGACAGCCGCCGCTCGTCGGCAAGCGACGCGAGCCAGCTTTGCCGCTCGGTCATCAGGGTCTGGTCGGCGATGATGAGAAGTTCGTTCATGGCATGCCCTTCGGCCGTTTGCCGCATGGTCGTTGATTTGCGTTAACGTTTGCTTCACCGGCCGCCTTCCTCTGGACATGGTGCCGGGTATAGAGACGATCGTCCTTCTGATTCCGGATACGCTTCATGCTGCTGCGCTCCATGTCCGCCGAAAACTACCGTTCGCTGCGCTCGATCCGCATGGATCTCGGGCGGGTGAACCTGTTCGTCGGCGAGAACGGGGCGGGCAAGTCGAACCTCTACCGCTCGCTGCAACTGGTACAGGCGGCGGTGCGCGGCAACTTCGCCCATGAGATCGCGGCCGAAGGCGGCATGGCCTCGGCGCTGTGGACGGGCAAGCGGCGGGCGAACGAGCCGGTGCGCATCCGGCTGGAGGCCGAGCTGCTCGACGAGGACCGGGCGATCACCTTCCGCTACCGCGTCGAGGCGGGGTTGCGGCCGCCGATCGATGCCGCGGGTTTTGCCTTCGAGCCGCAGGTCAAGGCCGAGGAACTGTCGATCGAAACCGGCCGCCGGCCGGTGACGATGATGAAACGCGGCGGGCCGGGCATCATGGTGCGCAGCGAGGCGGGCCGGATGGTGGAGTATCCCGAACAGGCCCTGACCTCGGAGACCGCCATCGCCCTTCTCGGCGATGCCGGCCATTATCCGGAGGTTGGCACGTTCCGCCGCGCGGTTTCGCAATGGCGGTTCTTCCACGGTTTCCGCTCGGACCGCGATTCGGCGCTGCGCCAGCCCTGCCTTGCCGTCACCGCGCCGCTGCTCGACGAGGACGGCGCGAACATGGCGGCGGTGTTCGCGACGCTGAAATGGACGCGGGGGGACACGGTCGATCTCGACCGGGCGGTGGCGGATGCCTTTGGCGGCGCGCGGCTTTCCGTGCCCGAGCCGGAGGAATTCGCCTCCTACGGGCTGACCTTCCCGCAGTTTCCCCAGCGCATCTTCCAGCCGCGCGAGCTTTCCGACGGGCAGATCCGTTTTTTGGCGCTCGCGGCGGCATTGCTTTCGTACCGCACGCCGCCACTGATCGCGCTGAACGAACCGGAGGCGAGCCTCCATCCGGACATGCTGTCGCCGCTTGCCGAGATGATCGCGCGGGCCGCCGAGACGAGCCAGTTGTGGATCGTCACCCATTCCGAGCGGCTGGCACAGGAGGTGGAGACGCGCTGCGGCGTGCGGGCGAAGCGCGTCGTGCGCAATGACGGCGCGACCTGGATCGACGGCATGCGGCTGACCGGCGAAATGGATGAGGACGACGAATGAGCGGGCCGGCGATCTTTGCGGTTTTCTTCCCGCACCGGCGGGGGCATCTTCGCGGGCAATGAGCAGCGATTCGATCGATCTCTTCGGGGAAAAACTTTTTCCGCGCACGGTGCCCGTGATGGTGCCGGTGCCCACGCCCACGCCCTATTCCTATTCCGTGCCGGAGGGCATGGCGGTGGAGCCGGGCTCGATCGTGCAGGTGCCGCTCGGGCCGCGGCTGGTGCCGGGCGTCGTCTGGGACGGCGGCGATGACAAGCGGGTTGATCCGAAGAAGCTGCGACCGATCGAAAAGGTCTTCGACTGCCCGCCGCTCTCCAGGGAGATGCGCGATTTCCTCGACTGGGTGTCCGCCTATACGGTGACGCCGCCGGGCCTCGTCGCCCGCATGGCGCTACGTGCGCCGACGGCGTTCGATCCCGAGCCGATGATCGAGGGGCTGCGGTTCACCGGCCACCGGCCGGAGCGGCTGACGAGTGCCCGCGAGCGGGTGCTGGAAATGGTCGAGGACGGCATTCCGTGGACCCGCTCTGGTCTCGCGCACGCCGCCGGCACCTCGACGAGCGTCGTCGACGGGCTCGTGAAGCAGGGCAGCTTCGAGACCGTCTTCCTGCCGCCGCCGCCCGTCGTGGCGGTGCCCGATCCGGAGCATGTGGAACCGCGGCTCGAAGGGCCGCAGACTGAGAGTGCGGCGGAGCTTGTCGAAAGCGTGCGCGCCGGTGGCTTCAACGTCTCGCTGATCGATGGCATTACCGGCTCGGGCAAGACCGAGGTCTATTTCGAGGCGATTGCCGAGACGCTGCGGCGGGGCAAGCAGGTGCTGATCCTGCTGCCGGAAATCGCGCTGACAGCGAGTTTCCTCGAACGTTTCCAGGATCGGTTTGGCGCCAAGCCCGCGGAGTGGCATTCCGATCTCGCGCCCCGCATTCGCGAAAAGGTCTGGCGGCAGGTGACGATGGGGGATGTGCGGGTCGTGGCCGGCGCGCGTTCGGCGCTGTTCCTGCCCTTCGAGAATCTCGGCCTCGTTATCGTCGATGAGGAACACGATCCTGCCTACAAGCAAGAAGACCGGGTGTTCTACAATGCGCGCGACATGGCGGTGGTGCGGGCACGCATCGGCGATTTCCCGGCCGTGCTCGTCTCGGCGACGCCCTCGGTCGAAAGCCGGGTCAACAGCGATGTCGGGCGCTATCGCAAGCTGCATCTGCCGACGCGATATGGCGACGCCGCCCTTCCGGACCTGCACCTTGTCGACATGCGGCGCCATCCGCCGGCGCGCGGCGGGTTTCTCTCGCCTGTCATGCTGCGCGGCATCGCCCGCACCATCGAGAAGGAGCAGCAGGCGCTGCTCTTCCTCAATCGCCGCGGTTATGCGCCGCTGACGCTCTGCCGCGTCTGCGGCCATCGTTTCCAGTGCCCGCAATGCTCAAGCTGGCTGGTCGAGCACCGGTTTCGCGGGCAGATCCAGTGCCACCATTGCGGTTATGCCGAGCGCACGCCGGAAGCCTGCCCGGAATGCGGCACCTTCGATCATCTCGCCGCCTGCGGACCGGGCGTGGAGCGCATTGCCGAGGAGGTGGAGAAGCATTTTCCGGAAGCCCGCACCATCGTTCTCTCCTCCGACCTGATGGGCGTGAAGCGGCTCCGGCTGGAGCTGGAGGCGATTGCGCGCGGCGAGGCGGATATCGTCATCGGCACGCAGCTCGTCGCCAAGGGGCACAATTTCCCGCTGATGTCGCTGGTCGGCGTGGTCGATGCGGATCTCGGGCTTTCGAACGGCGATCCGCGCGCGGCAGAGCGGACGTTCCAGTTGCTCTCGCAGGTGACGGGGCGTGCCGGCCGCTCCGGCCTCAAGAGCCACGGCCTCATCCAGACCTATCAGCCGCTGCATCCCGTCATGCAGGCGATCGTCTCGGGCGATGCGCAGGCCTTCTACGATCGCGAGATCGGCGAGCGGGAAAAGGCGCTGCTGCCCCCGTTCGGACGGCTTGCCTCGGTCATCGTCTCGGCCGACACCCGTGGTGAGGCGGAGACGCATGCGCGGGGACTGCGGCAGGCCGCACCCCATGTGGACGGCATCTCGATCCTCGGCCCGGCCGAAGCGCCGCTGGCGCTCGTGCGCGGCCGCCATCGCTTTCGCCTGCTGATCCATGGGCGGCGCAACAGCGACATGCAGACGTTCCTGCGCACCATGCTCGCCAACGGGCCGAAGGAACGGGCCTCGCTTCAGGTGCAGCTCGATATCGATCCGCAGAGTTTCCTCTGAGCGTCATAGTTAACAAAGAGTTGTGCGAAGTCGGCGCGCCCGCTTCTGCGCCTTTCGCGCCTGTGCGATAGAGGGGCGGCGAGCACAACCGGAGAAACGTCGCGATGGAATTCTACATCCCCACCGAAACGGGCGAGCTGCTCGCATTCTCGGCGGCCATCGTCACCGCGCTCTTCGGCCTCGTCGCCCTCTTCGCGCCCGGCACGGCATTGAAGCTCGCCGGCCTCCAGACCCGCGAGGCGAGCCGCGAAGGCTATGCCTTCGCCCGCTCGGCCGGCGGTTTTTATGCGGGGCTCGCCATCGTCGCGCTGATGATGGCGCAGAGCTGGATCTATATGGGCATCGGCGGCGGCTTCGCGCTCGCTGCATTCGGCCGCATTCTCTCGCTGATGTCGGACGGGTCCTTCACGCTGAAAAACCTCGTCGTGCTCCTCGTGCAGGCGGGCCTTGCCGCGCTGCCTTTGGCCTATGCATTCGGCTTCATCTGAGCGAAAAACCGGCCCGGCCTGCCTCGGCGAGACCAGAACATAGTCTGCGCAGTCAACTTTTGCTCCGACTATGGCCGACTTATGGCGCATTCCTGCGCCGCGTGTGTTGCGAGTCCCGGTTTCCTATGCTAGACGAACCGCGAAATTCAGAAAAAACGGGCTTCAAAGCCTGTGGGAACTGAAGATTACCGCAACGATTTCAGAGGGTTAGGACTGTAGCCTCGCTACCGCCCCGCTTTCTGGATGAAAAGAAGAGAAGCTTGTGCCCGTGGCAGACACATCCCAGCTCGTTTCCGGTGTTGCAGAAAGATACGCGTCCTCGCTTTTCGACCTCGCTCAGGAAGCCGGTTCGGCTGACAGTGTCGGTGCCGATCTCGCCCGTTTCCAGGCGCTGATCGACGGGAGCGAAGACCTCAAGCGGCTGATCCTCAGCCCTGTCTTCTCCGCCGAAGATCAGACCAAGGCCATTGCCGCCGTTGCCGCCAAAGCCGGCATCACGGGCCTCGTGGCAAACTTCCTCAAGGTGGTTGCGTCAAATCGCCGCCTGTTCGCCGTTCCGGGCATGATCAAGGCCTACCGCGTCATCGCGGCCCGCGCCCGCGGCGAAATCACGGCCGATGTCACCTCGGCCCATGCGCTGACCGCAGCGCAGGAAACAGAATTGAAGGCGGCGCTGAAAGGCGTCACCGGCAAAGACGTGACGATCGCCGTCACCGTCGACCCGTCCATTCTCGGTGGCCTGATCGTCAAGGTGGGTTCCCGCCAGATCGACACGTCCCTTCGCACCAAACTCTCTACTCTTAAGCTTGCACTGAAAGAGGTCGGCTGATGGATATCCGCGCCGCGGAAATTTCCGCAATTCTCAAAGATCAGATCAAAAATTTCGGCAAAGAGGCGGAAGTCTCGGAAGTCGGCCAGGTGCTCTCCGTCGGTGACGGCATCGCCCGCGTTTATGGCCTCGACAACGTCCAGGCCGGCGAAATGGTGGAATTCCCGGGTGGCATCCGTGGCATGGCGCTGAACCTCGAAAGCGACAACGTCGGTGTCGTTATTTTCGGTTCGGACCGTGACATCAAGGAAGGCGACACCGTCAAGCGGACCGGCGCCATCGTGGACGTGCCGGTCGGTCCGGAACTGCTCGGCCGCGTCGTCGACGCGCTCGGCAACCCGATCGACGGCAAGGGCCCGATCAATGCCAAGCTGCGCTCGCGCGTCGACGTCAAGGCTCCGGGCATCATTCCGCGCAAGTCGGTGCATGAGCCGATGTCGACGGGCCTCAAGGCCATCGACGCCCTCATCCCGGTCGGCCGCGGCCAGCGCGAGCTCGTCATCGGCGACCGCCAGACCGGCAAGACCGCGATCATCCTGGACGCGATCCTGAACCAGAAGGCGATCCACGACAACGGCCCGGAAGGCGACAAGCTTTACTGCGTCTACGTCGCTATCGGCCAGAAGCGTTCGACCGTCGCCCAGTTCGTGAAGGTTCTCGAAGAGCGCGGCGCTCTGCAGTACTCGATCATCGTTGCTGCAACCGCCTCCGACCCGGCGCCGATGCAGTACCTCGCACCGTTCGCCGGTTGCGCGATGGGCGAATACTTCCGTGACAACGGCAAGCATGCCCTCATCGGCTACGACGACCTTTCCAAGCAGGCCGTTTCCTACCGCCAGATGTCGCTCTTGCTGCGCCGCCCGCCGGGCCGCGAAGCCTATCCGGGCGACGTCTTCTACCTGCATTCGCGTCTCCTCGAGCGCGCTGCAAAGCTCAACGACGACATGGGCGCTGGCTCGCTGACGGCTCTGCCGGTCATCGAAACCCAGGGCAACGACGTGTCGGCGTTCATCCCGACCAACGTGATCTCGATCACCGATGGCCAGATCTTCCTTGAAACGGACCTGTTCTACCAGGGTATCCGCCCGGCCGTGAACGTCGGTCTGTCGGTGTCCCGCGTGGGCTCGTCCGCACAGATCAAGGCGATGAAGCAGGTTGCCGGCTCGATCAAGGGCGAACTTGCCCAGTATCGCGAAATGGCAGCCTTCGCCCAGTTCGGCTCGGACCTCGACGCCGCGACGCAGCGCCTGCTCAACCGCGGTGCACGCCTGACCGAACTCCTGAAGCAGCCGCAGTTCTCGCCGCTGAAGACGGAAGAGCAGGTCGTGGTGATCTTCGCCGGCGTCAACGGTTACCTCGACAAGATCGCGGTCAACCAGGTCGGCAAGTTCGAGCAGGGCGTGCTCGGCTACTTCCGCTCCGAGGGCAAGGACATCCTCGACAAGATCCGCACCGAAAAGGCGATCAGCGACGACACCAAGGGCAAGCTCAAGGCCGCCCTCGATGCCTTCGCCAAGACCTTCGGCTGAGGCTACGGTTCGAGCCCTGCGCGCTAAGCTGGCGCGCAGGCAGCCCGGGAACTTTGATTGACGCATGATCCGCTCAGAGGATTTTCTGGGGGATCATGTCACAGGACGGAAAACGGATGCCTTCACTTAAGGATCTGAAAAACCGGATCGCCTCCGTCAAGGCGACGCAGAAGATCACCAAGGCGATGAAAATGGTCGCCGCGGCGAAGCTTCGGCGTGCCCAGGAAGCGGCCGAGGCCGCCCGGCCCTATTCGCAGCGCATGAGCGCCGTTCTTGCCAACATCGCCCAGGCCGTCGGCCAGGACGATTCGGCACCGCGCCTCATGACCGGCACGGGCAAGGACCAGGTTCATCTGCTCGTCGTCTGCACGGCCGAACGCGGCCTGTGCGGCGGCTTCAACTCGCAGATCGCGCGTCTGGCGCGTGACCACACCCGCAAGCTTCTGGCGAGCGGCAAGACGGTCAAGATCATCTGCGTCGGCAAGAAGGGTTTCGATATCCTGCGTCGCGAATTCGCGTCGCTGATCATCGACCGCGTCGACCTGCGTGAAGTCAAGCGCATCAACTTCGCCAATGCTGACCAGGTCGGCCGCAAGGTCATCGGCCTGTTCGAAAAGGGCGAGTTCGACGTTTGCACGCTGTTCTATTCCGAGTTCAAGTCGGTCATTTCGCAGATCCCGACCGCGCTCCAGCTCATCCCGGCCTCCGCTCCCGCGGCAGTCGCCGAGACGACCGGTGCAACGGCGATCTACGACTACGAGCCGGATGCCGGCGCGATCCTCGGCGATCTCATCCCGCGCAACATTTCCGTCCAGATCTTCCGGGCCCTGCTCGAGAACGTCGCCGGCGAAATGGGCGCCAAGATGAGCGCCATGGACAACGCGACCCGCAATGCTGGTGAAATGATCAACAAGCTGACACTCAACTACAACCGTCAGCGCCAGGCTCAGATCACCAAGGAACTCATCGAAATCATCTCGGGCGCTGAAGCGCTCTAAGGACCAGGACAAAGAGGGTA
This sequence comes from Shinella sp. GW821-FHT10F02, assembly GCF_058809275.1. Lineage (NCBI taxonomy): Bacteria > Pseudomonadati > Pseudomonadota > Alphaproteobacteria > Hyphomicrobiales > Rhizobiaceae > Shinella > Shinella sp. GW821-FHT10F02. The sequence goes on from NZ_JBXASL010000005.1 coordinate 377,126, forward strand.
AGAGATATGGCTAAGGCAGCTACCCCGAAGGACACCGCAGCGGCGAAGAAGCCGGCTGCGACCAAGACGGCAGCAGCAGCGGCGGCTCCGGTCGCAGCAGCAGCAACCAAGGCTCCGGCCGCAAAGGCAACCGCTGCCAAGGCACCGGCTGCGAAGACCGCTGTCGCCAAGGCCGCCACGAAGGCTGCGGCTCCGGCCGCATTCGTTGCGACCGGCCGCGTGACGCAGGTCATCGGCGCCGTCGTCGACGTTTCGTTCGACGGCGAACTGCCGCAGATCCTGAACGCGCTGGAAACCGACAACAACGGCAACCGCCTCGTTCTCGAAGTCGCCCAGCACCTCGGCGAAAACACCGTTCGCACGATCGCCATGGACTCGACCGAAGGTCTCGTCCGCGGCCAGCCGGTCGCCAACACCGGCGCCCCGATCACCGTTCCGGTCGGCCCGGAAACGCTCGGCCGCATCATGAACGTCATCGGCGAGCCCGTTGACGAAGCCGGTCCGCTGGTCACCGCCGGCAAGCGCGCCATCCATCAGGATGCGCCGTCCTACGTCGAGCAGTCGACGGAAGCCCAGATCCTCGTCACCGGCATCAAGGTCGTCGACCTGCTGGCTCCTTACGCAAAGGGCGGCAAGATCGGCCTCTTCGGCGGCGCAGGCGTCGGCAAGACCGTTCTCATCATGGAACTGATCAACAACGTCGCCAAGGCGCACGGTGGTTACTCGGTGTTCGCAGGCGTGGGTGAACGTACCCGCGAAGGCAACGACCTCTACCACGAAATGATCGAATCCGGCGTGAACAAGCACGGCGGCGGCGAAGGCTCCAAGGCTGCCCTCGTTTACGGCCAGATGAACGAACCGCCGGGTGCGCGCGCTCGCGTCGCCCTGACCGGTCTGACGATCGCTGAGGACTTCCGCGACAAGGGCCAGGACGTTCTGTTCTTCGTCGACAACATCTTCCGCTTCACGCAGGCCGGTTCCGAAGTGTCCGCTCTGCTCGGCCGTATCCCGTCGGCCGTGGGCTACCAGCCGACGCTCGCCACCGACATGGGCCAGATGCAGGAACGCATCACCACCACGACCAAGGGCTCGATCACCTCGGTTCAGGCCATCTACGTTCCCGCCGACGACTTGACCGACCCGGCGCCGGCAACCTCGTTCGCCCACCTGGACGCAACGACGGTTCTGTCGCGCTCGATCGCCGAAAAGGGCATCTACCCGGCCGTGGACCCGCTCGACTCGACCTCGCGCATGCTCGACCCGATGGTTGTCGGCGAAGAGCACTACGAAGTCGCCCGTAAGGTCCAGACGACCCTGCAGCGCTACAAGTCGCTCCAGGACATCATCGCCATCCTGGGCATGGACGAACTGTCGGAAGACGACAAGATCGCCGTTGCCCGCGCCCGCAAGATCGAGCGCTTCCTGTCCCAGCCGTTCTTCGTGGCCGAAGTCTTCACCGGTTCGCCGGGCAAGCTCGTCGCGCTCGAAGACACGATCAAGGGCTTCAAGGGCCTCGTCAACGGCGAGTACGACCACCTGCCGGAAGCCGCCTTCTACATGGTTGGTTCCATGGAAGAAGCGGTCGAAAAGGCCAAGAAGCTGGCTGCCGAAGCCGCTTGATGAACTTGGGGCGCCCTGAAACGGGCGCCCTGTTTCCCGGCCGAATGAAATCAGAAGAAGTGAATGGTCATGGCTGACAGTTTCAACTTTGAACTCGTTTCTCCCGAGCGACTGCTGGTTTCCGGCAGCGTCAGCTCCGTCGTCATTCCGGCGACCGAGGGCGAAATGACCGTCATGGCCAACCACGCGCCGACCATGACGACGATCAAGCCGGGTGTCGTCACCGTGACGTTCGCGGATGGCAAGAAGGACCGCTACGCGGTCTTCGGCGGCTTCGCCGACATCCTGCCGACCGGCTGCACGCTGCTGGCCGAATCGGCCGTGCATGTCGACGAGATCAAGAGCGAAGACATCACGCGCCGGATCGAGGCCACCCGCGCCGAGCTGGAGCATGCGTCCTCGGACGAACACAAGTTCGGCATCGAGAGCTACCTCGCGCAGCTCACCACGCTGCAGGGCACGCTCCTGCCGGCCTGATCCGAACCCGGATTTCGCAGACACCAAACCCGCTTCGGCGGGTTTTTTGTTGCTCTGGATCCGCTTGCCGACGGAACAGGGTCTCTTTACCTTATCCGCAAGAATGCTCATCGGCGGGGGCTGCCGGGCGTCCGATTTTGCTGTTTCTTTACGGCAGGGATGGAGAGTGGCCCCAAAATGGCTGGCTCCAGCATCAGGACGAGGAATGATGACCCGCAAGATCGTACCCGTAATCATGGCCGGCGGTAAGGGCACGCGGCTCTGGCCCCTGTCGCGCGCCTCCGCGCCAAAACAGTTCCTCGAATTCCTCGGTGAAACGACGCTGTTCCAGAAGACGCTGGCGCGCGTTTCCGACACCGCGCTCTACGAGCCGGCGATCGTCGTGACCAACAGCGATTTCCGCTTCCTCGTCGCCGAGCAGGCGCGCGCCGCGGATGCGCCGCTCACCTCGATCCTGCTGGAGCCTGTCGCGCGCAACACCGCGCCGGCATTGGCCGCCGCCGCCACGCTCATCGCGCGCCTCCACGGCGACGATGCCGTCATGCAGGTGCTGGCCTCCGACCACGAGATCGATGCGAACGACGTCTATTTCGACTGCATCGCCCGGGCGCGGGCCGCAGCGCAAGCCGGCCGCCTCGTCACCTTCGGCATCACGCCGAGCGAGCCCGCGACCGGCTACGGCTATATCGAGATCGGCGAGGATCTCGGCAATGGCGCCAATGCCGTGCGCCGCTTCGTCGAGAAGCCGGATCGCGACAAGGCGGCGGAGATGCTTTCGGCAGGCGGCTATCTGTGGAATTCCGGCATGTTCATGCTGCCCGTCGGTCTGTTCCTGCGCGAGCTCCGGCAATATGCGCCGGAGGTTCTCGACGCCGCGAGTGAAGCCGTTGCCAAGGCGAAACACGACCTCGATTTCGAACGGCTCGACGAGGCCGCCTTTTCGCGTGCCCCCGATATTTCCGTCGACTATGCGATCTTCGAGAAGACGCCGATCGCCGCCGTCGTGCCGTCGCCCATCACCTGGTCCGATCTCGGCAGCTGGGATTCCGTCTGGAAGACCGGCAAGCAGGACGAGGCCGGCAACGTGGCGGATGGCAGCACGACCGTGCTCGACACGCGCAATTCGCTGGTCATCTCGCGTGATATCCATGTCGCCGTGCAGGGCCTCGACAATGTGGCCGTCATCGCCAGCGAAGACGCCGTTTATGTCGGCCGCATGGAAGACAGCCAGAATGTCGGCAAGCTGGTGAAGCATCTCGCGGCGCTGCCGAAGACGGCGAAGCTGACCGAGACCCACCCGACCTCCTACCGCCCGTGGGGCGGCTATACGTCCGTGCTGAACGGCGAGCGCTTCCAGGTGAAGCGCCTCTTCGTGACCCCCGGTAAACGCCTGTCGCTGCAAAAGCACCATCACCGCTCCGAACACTGGATCGTCGTGCGCGGTACGGCGGAGGTGACCATCGGGGACAAGACGGTCATGCTGCGCGAAAACGAATCCGTTTATATCCCGCAGGGCGAAGTGCATCGCCTTGCCAATCCCGGAAAGATCCTGCTCGAACTCATCGAGGTGCAGACGGGCTCCTATCTCGGCGAGGACGACATCATCCGCATCGAGGACGAGTTCGGCCGCGGCTGATCAGAGCAGCGTGGCGCCCTCCGGTGTCACCTTCAGCGCCGTCAGGCGGCCGCTGGCATAACAGGTGGTGTCGATGCAGATGCGGCCCGTACCGAAGACCGGGTCGGGTCCAGCGGTATGGCCGTGGATGACCGTGATCGGCAGGCCGGGGCCTTCGCTCAGGAAGGGTTCGCGGATCCAGATCATGTCGTAATCCTTCTGCTGCGGAAGGGGCACGCCCGGCTGGATGCCGGCATGCACGAAGAGGCGACGGCCGCTCAAGGCCGCGATCGGCAGGTCTTGCAGGAAGGCGATGTGATGCGGCGGCACGCGCTGGCGCAGCGCCTCGCCGAGGGCTCGCATGCCGCGCTCGCCATAACGATAGTCCGCAAGGTCGATGCCGTAGGAGCGCAACGTCGCGTCGCCGCCGTAGTCCAGCCAGCGCAGGTGCTGCAGCGGGTCGATGATGAACTTCAGGAACGTATCGTCATGATTGCCGCAGAGCGCGATGCGCTCGATGCCGTCTGCATGGCGCTCCGTCGCCAGATGCTCGATCACCGCGTTGGACGCCGGCCCGCGATCGACGTAATCCCCGAGATAGAGGATCAGCGCCGGCACGCCGGTATGGGCGGCGACATCGGCGCGGATCTTCTCCTCCAGTGCCAGCACGGCATCGTGGCAGCCGTGCACGTCGCCGATCGCGTAGATCAGCGGCTGCTCGGCGGGAAGCGTCAGACGGCGGCGGCGCAGCGGGGGTGGGGCAATGCTCATATTCGACGTCATAGCCGGGAAGGCGGCGGACGGAAACCGGCAAAGTGGCGCATCGCTAACGCCGCCTGACGGGTGGGCAGCGGCCGAGCGCGCGGCATTCCGCATCGATCCAGATGCCGGCCTTCTTCTGCATCGCCTGCTGCTGGGCAGCCATTCCTTCCGGCGTCGCTGCCCAGGCCGCGCCGGCGGCGATCAGCGCCTGGGCGATATCCTTGCCGCCGGATGAGCAGGTGAGGAAGGTGGCGGGGCCGATGCGAAAATCCTGCTCGCAGAAGAGCGTGCGGTTGGCGACAAGCTGCCGCAGCACGATCCGTGCCTTCTGGCCGCAGACTGCGATGGCGCCCCCTTCGCCGCGGCAGAACCGTTTCGCATCGACGGCGATCGCATTCGTCAGCACGTAGAGACGGTTGCCGTCGCGAAAGGACGTGCTGTCGAGCACGGTGACGCGGCTGCTGACGGGGATGCGCAGCGGCGTCATGACGTGGTCGACCGCCAGCCGTTCATAGGTCTGCTTGCTGCGGTCGATCCGCACGGGTTTGTCGGTCCAGATCGGATCGTCGGAGGCTGCCCCCGGCAGGAGTTCCGCCGCCATTGCCGCCATGGTGGTGACGAGCAGCAGCAGGAGTGCTGCGATCATCGGCGTCGTTCGCAAGTGCATCACATTTTTTCCGCGAGCGGCAGCCAGCGGCTGCGGTCGAAATAATCCGGCAGGTAGGAGCCGCGGTTGCGCGTGCGGTCCGGGTTGATGGTGAAATTATAGCGCGGCGTTTCGCCGAATTCCTTCTTGAGCTGGATGCGGTTGCCGAAGCGGATGATGTCGAACTCCTTGAGCGCCCGGATGTTCTCGAAAATATCGGGGGCCTCTTCCCAGCGCACCTCGTCGAGAAAGACTTCGATGGCATTGATGACGGCGTCGGTCACCTGGGTTTGCGTTGCCGGGTTCTCGATGTTCAGCTTGAGGCGGAAGGAGGAGACGCGCGTTTCCGCATTGCCCTTGATCGACAGGAAGACGGAGGAGGACGGGTTCGGCCCGTCGCGCTCATGGGCGAATTCGCGGTAGGACTGGCACTCCCAGCTCTGCTGGTCGAAGACGCCGGCCTTCCAGCCGGAATTGACGAAGCCGCCGCGGCGCAGCGCCTCGCAGAGCGCTTCCGGCGCCTTGCGGATCGTGCGCACGAACTGGGTCTGCGTGGGCGTGACGGGGGTCAGCAGCCGTTCGGAAATAAGGCCCTCGGGGCGCGGCATGCGGTTGCCCTTCATCTCGTAGGGGCGCAGCGCGCGTTCGCGCGGTTGGGCCTCTATCGGGTCGTAGCCGAAGCGGGCGAGCAGCAGGTTGAGGTTGCGGTAGTCGTTGGCCAGAAGCACGGTCGCGCCGATCGCTCCGAGCAGCACGATGGCGAAGAGCCCGAAGACAACCAAGCCGGATCTGCTTTGCTTCCGCTCCGTCATGCCGAACCGCGCCGTTGCCCGTGTCGATGCGGCCGCTGGGCGAGGGCAAGCCCCGGCCGCGGCCGATCTTTCGTTCCTGATAGGCCACAAGGCGCATACCTGCAAGCGCGGCCCGGCGCTCGCCTCACGCTGCGTTGCGCGAGGCCAGCAGGCTTTCATGCAGCATCAGCACCTCCGGCGGCGCGGTGCGAAATTTCGGCAGGCCGAGATGGTAGCCGTAGCCGGTGACGAGGCTCGTCCCGCCGAGCTGCACGAGGGTGCCCGCGGCAAGCTCGGCGGCGATGAGATCGAGGCTGCCGAGCGCCACGCCGTCGCCGCTGCGCGCGGCATCGATGGCGAGTGCATAGGTTGAGAAGGTGAGATGCGGCCGGGGCAGCGGCCGGCGCCGAAAGGTTTCGGGCGCGACGCGCTCCAGCCAGGGGCGGAAGGAAATCCAGTTGGCGTTGAAGCGTTCGTAGTCGATGAGGTCGAGGCCGGCGAGATCGGCCGGGGCGAGCGTGGCCGGATCGAGCCCCTTGCGGGCGATGTAGGCGGGGGCCGCCACCGGCGCCAGTTCCTCGGCCAGAAGCGGCGTCAGGTTCCAGCGCGGATGTTCGCCGGCGGAATAGAGGATGACGAGGTCGTTGTTTTCCGAGGCGAGGTCGGCGGGGCTGTCGACGGTGACGAGGCGAATGGAAACGCCGGGATTGTCGCGGGCGAAATCGCGCAGGCGCGGGCCAAGCCAGAGATGCGAGACGGAGCCGCTGGCGGCAAGCGAGATGCTCTGGCCGGCGCCGGTGCGGAAGGGTTCGAGGCTTTCCTCCAGATAATCGAGCGAGGCGCGCACGCGCTGGAACAGCTTTTCGCCGCGCGGCGTCAGCGACAGGTTCTTGCCGGCGCGGGCGAAGAGCTGCGTGCCGAGATGGTCCTCCAGCCCCTTGATGCGGCGGCTGACGGCGGCCTGCGTGATATTGAGCTCGCGCCCGGCGCGGGAAAAATTCATGTGCCGGCAGGCGGCGTCGAAGACGCGGAAGGCTTCCAGCGGGATATGGGCGAGCAAATTGGCCTTCATGATCTGATGTTATCAAAAAGCCCGAAAAATCCAAGGATTTGAAAATCTGAAATCGTGATGCACGGTTCGGAAAATCGTTCGGGGGAGTTTCCGTGAAGTTCGCAACGTCTTTCGTGCCCGATATCCGCTTCGGCGACGGGGTTCATGACACCATCGCCGCCTCCGCCCGCGCGCTTGGCGCGGAAAAAGTGCTCGTCGTCATCGATGGTTTCCTTGCCGCCAGCGGCCTCGGCGCGCGCCTGGCAGCGCAGTTCGCCGCCGAAGGCGTGGCGGCGGATTTCTATTCGGACTTTGCCGGCGAGCCGAAGCTTGCGCATGTGCAGGCCGCAACGGCGGCGGCCCGCGGCAAGGACCTCGTCGTCGGCATCGGCGGCGGGTCGGCGCTGGATATCGCCAAGATCGCGGCCTGCGCGGCGGCGTCTTCGCAAGATCCGATGCATTATGCGCTCGCGGCCAATCCGCTGCCGAAGGCGCCCCTGAAGAAGATCATGGTGCCGACGACTGCAGGGACCGGCTCGGAAACCTCGGCGACGACGATCTTTGCCGGGCCGGAAGGCAAGAAACTCTGGATCTGGGGGCCGGAAACCAAGGCGGATCTCGTGCTGCTCGATCCGGCGCTGACGGTGACGCTGCCGGCGAACCTCACCGCCTGGTGCGGCCTCGATGCTTTCGTGCACGCCTTCGAGGCGGCGACCAACCGCAATGCCCATGCGGGCGCGGCGCTCTATGCCCATGCGGCGCTCGGCTTGCTGACCGAGGCGCTGGAAACGGCGGTCAAGCACCCCGCGGATATCGAAGCGCGCGGCAAGGTGCTGCTCGGCTCGTGTTATGCCGGCGTCGCCATCGATAATTGCGGCACGGCGGTCGCCCACAATATCAGCCATGCGCTGGCCGGCCTTGCACCGGTGCATCACGGGCTTGCCACGGCGCTCGGCTTCGAGGCGACGCTCGCCTGGCTGGTTGAGGCCGACACGGCGGATCTTGCGGCTGCGGCGCGGGCCTGCGGGCTCTCCGACGCGGCGATGCTGCCCGGCTTCGTCGGCGACCTGATGGATCGCTGCGGCATCGTCCGCGCGCTGCCAAAGGCCTTTGCGGATTTCACCACCGCCGATCTCGCCCGCGAAATGCGCGCGCCGGAAAACCAGCCCATGCGCCGCTCGACGGTGCGCGAGATTTCCGACGCCGACATCGAAACCTTCGCGGCCAAGATGATGGCCCTGCCCAAGACGCTCTGAGGACCCGATATGACCGAACAGTTCAGCCGCGCCTATTGGGAAGACCGCCTTGCCGGCCTTTCGCTGGAGCGCGGGCATTTCATCGAGGGCAAGGTGCAGCCCGCCGCTTCCGGCAAGACCTTCACCCGCACGCGTCCCATGGATGGCCAGCCGGGTGCCGTCCTGGCGCGCGGTGACGTGGCGGATGTCGATCTTGCGGTGGCTTCCGCCCGCAAGGCCTTTGCGAGCGCGGTGTGGCGCGGCAAGGAGCCGATCGAGAAGAAGAAGATCATGCTGCGCTGGGCGGAGCTGATCCGTGCGCATGGCGAGGAACTGGCGCTGCTGGAGACGCTCGATGTCGGCAAGCCGGTGCAGGCCTCGCTCGGCGTCGATGTGCGGCTCTGCGCCGAGGGTATCCAGTATTACGGAGAGATGGTCGACAAGCTCTACGACGAGATCGCGCCGACGGGACCGAAGGCCCGCGCGTTGGTGCGCAAGGTGCCGCTCGGCGTCATCGCGGCGATCACGCCGTGGAACTATCCGATGATCATCGACGCCTGGAAGCTCGGGCCGGCGATTGCGGCCGGCAATTCCGTCGTGCTGAAGCCGGCGGAACAGTCGTCGCTCTCGGCGCTGCGGCTGGCGGAACTGGCGACCGAGGCGGGCCTGCCCGCCGGCGTGTTCAATGTCGTCACCGGCTTTGGCGAGGAAGTCGGCAAGCCGCTGGCGCTGCACAGGGATGTCGACATGGTGGCCTTCACCGGCTCGACGGAGGTCGGCAAGCTGATCATGGGCTATGCGGCGCAGTCGAACCTCAAGCGCGTGGCGCTGGAGCTTGGCGGCAAGTCGCCACTCGTCGTGTTCGAGGATGCCGATCTCGATGCGGCGGCGAGTGCCGCCGCCTGGGGCTGCTTCTACAATTCCGGCGAGACCTGCCATGCCGCCACCCGCCTCGTCGTGCAGCGCTCGGTGCAGGACACGCTGATCGAGAAGATCGAGGCCGTTGTAAAACGCGAGATCGCGCTGGCGCATCCCTTCGAGCCTTCGGCGCAGATCGGTGCGCTGATCGAGGCGGAGCATATGGACAAGGTGCTGGGCCTGATCGCCATGGGTGAAAAGGACGGCGGGCGCCGGGCTTTCGGGGCAGAGCGGGTGCTTTCGGAGACGGGGGGCTATTATGTCTCGCCGGGGGTCATCACCGATGTGACGAACGATATGCGCATCGCCCGGCAGGAGATTTTTGGGCCGGTGCTGGCGGCGATTGCCTTCGACACGGAGGAGGAGGCGCTCGCGATCGCCAACGATACGATCTACGGGTTGGCTGGCGCGGTCTTCACCCGCGACATGGACCGGGCGCACCGCTTCTCCGAGGCGATCCATGCCGGGACAGTCTGGATCAACACCTATGACATGTCGAATTTCGCCACACCCTTCGGCGGCTTCAAGCAATCCGGCTTCGGCCGCGACCGCTCGGTGCACGCGATCGACAAATATTGCGATTACAAGACGATCTGGCAGCAGTTCGGCTAAAGTTTTGAAGGGGAGGGGCGCATGAGCAAGATCGTTTCCATCGGGATCAGCCATCACCGGCTGCCGCTCGATCCGCCGTTCAAGGCAAGCTGGGACGGCCGGCCGCGCCGGCATTTCGACGCGACGATCGTGCGCGTGACGGATGACGAGGGCCGCGAGGGTATCGGCTCCGGCGACCTGATGAAGGGGTTCGAGGGCCACGAGGACCTGTTCATCGGTCAGGACCCGCGCCATCTCGAACGGCACTATGAGGTGCTGTCGCATATCAACTTCCACTACGGCCGCTGCTGGCCGCTCGATCTCGCGCTCTGGGACCTTGCCGGCAAGGTGACGGGCGAGCCGGTCTGGCGCATGCTTGGCGGCCGGGCGGATCGTGTCCGGCTCTACGCCTCCTCCGGCGTGCTGCGCGAGCCTGCCGCCATGGCGGACCAGGCGGAGCGCTATATCGAAGAGGGTTTTCCGGCGATGAAGGTGCGCTTCTCGTCGTCTGCCGGCGGCCGCAATGGCTGGCGCGACGACGTGAAGGCGCTGGAGGCGATCCGCGCGCGTGTCGGCGACCGGCTGGAGCTGATGGTCGATTGCAACCAGGGTTGGCGCATGCCCTGGGACACGACGCTGCCCTGGACCTTCAAGGATGCGCTGGTCGTGGCGCGCGAGCTGGAACGGCTCGGCATCTACTGGATGGAGGAGCCGCTGCACCGCTCCGACCGCAAGGGCATGAAGGCGCTCAAGGAGGCGACCGACATCCGCATCGCCGGCGGCGAGATGACGCGCGAGCTCTACGAGTTCCGCGACATCATCGAGGAGCGCGCTTTCGACGTCATCCAGCCGGACGTGGCGCTGGTCGGCGGCATTACCGGCTGCAGGCGGCTCGCCTTCCAGGCGCGCGAGGCAGGCGTCACCTTCACACCGCACTCCTGGACGAACGGCATCGGCGTGCTCGCCAATGCGCATCTGACGGCGGGTGCGGGGGACGCGCCCTTCCTCGAATATCCCTATGACACGCCGGAATGGAGCGAGGCGCGCCGCGACTATCCGCTCGCAACGCCGCTGCGCCACGAGAACGGCTGGCTGCTCCTGGGAGAGGCGCCGGGCCTCGGCATCGTGCTCGACGAAGAGAGGCTCAAGGCGACGCGGCTTCCCTGAGCCGCTTCACTTCGCCCCCTTGACATATGCCCCGTGGAGGCCGACTTCACGGGGATACGGACGCGAAGGAGACGAGCCATGAGCGAGGCAGCCCGCACGACGATCGACCAGGCGGAAGTCGACCGGTTTTCGGCGATGGCCGCGGAGTGGTGGGATCCGAACGGCAAATTCCGGCCGCTGCACAAGTTCAATCCCGTCCGCCTCACCTATATCCGCGATATCGTCTCCGCCCAGTTCGGCCGCGACCCGAAGGCGCATCGTCCGCTCGAAGGCCTGCGCGTCCTCGACATCGGCTGCGGCGGCGGCTTGCTCTCCGAGCCGATGGCGCGCATGGGGGCGGAGGTGCTCGGCGCGGATGCCTCGGAAAAGAATATCGGCATCGCCAAGGCGCATGCGGCCGGCAGCGGCGTTCCGGTCGATTACCGTGCCGTAACGGCCGAAGCGCTGGCGGAAGCCGGCGAGACCTTCGACGTTGTGCTCAACATGGAAGTGGTCGAGCATGTCTCCGACGTCGAGTTCTTCCTCACCACCTGCGCCTCGATGGTGCGCCCCGGTGGCATGATGTTCGTCGCCACGATCAACCGCACGATGAAGGCGGCGGCGCTCGCGATCTTCGCCGCGGAAAACGTGCTGCGCTGGCTGCCGCGCGGCACGCATCAATATGAAAAGCTGGTGCGCCCGGAAGAGATCGAGAAGCCGCTCAATGCATCCGGGCTGACGGTAACGGACCGCACCGGCGTGTTCTTCAACCCGCTGACCAACCAGTGGAACCTGTCGAAGGACATGGACGTGAACTACATGATGGTGGCGCGGCGCGCGTCCGCCTGATCAGTTCGTTTCGTCGGGCAGGACGGGAAGCGGCGCCACTTCGACGCCCTCTTCCAGCAGGTCGCGCACCTCTTCGGCGGAAGCCCGGCCGATCAGGCCGCGCTGTTCGGTCTCGCCGTAGTGGATTTTCCGCGCTTCCTCGGGGAAGCGCTCGCCGACATCTTCCGAATTGGCTCGGATGGCGGTGACGATCTCGCGGAGCTTGCCCATCATCTCCTTCTGCCCGGCCTGCACGACGAGCTCCTGGCGGCGCTCCTTCTTGCGGGCGGTGGAGACGGAGGGCGCCATCAGGCGCTTGGCGACATGCGCCGAGCCGCAGGTCGGACAGGAGACGAGCGCCATCTTCTGCTGGCGGTCGAAATCGTCCGCCGAGCCGAACCACCCTTCGAAGGTGTGCCCGTTGTCACAGGAAAGCTCGTAGCGGATCAAGCGGCAACGCCTCCCTTCGCGGGTTCGCCTGCCACTTCGAGCGTGAAGGCGCGACCATTGCGCAGGTTGGGAATCTTCTGGTGCGCGGATTTGACGGCGGCGGGGTCGACTTCCGCGACCACGATAGCCTCCCCCGTGCCACCGGCAGAGGCGAGCACGCGGCCCCAGGGGTCGATGATCATCGAATGGCCGAAGGTCTCGCGGCCGTCCTCATGCACGCCCGCCTGGGCGGCGGCGATGATGTAGACGCCGTTCTCGATGGCGCGGGCGCGCAGCAGCGTCTCCCAATGCGCTTCGCCCGTCTGGCGGGTGAAGGCGGCGGGGACGGAGATGATTTCCGCGCCGGCCTGCGCCTGGACCTTGAAGAGTTCCGGAAAACGCACGTCATAGCAGATGGTGAAGCCGAGCTTGGCGAAGGGCAGGTCCGCCATGCGGGCGACGGCGCCCGGCGAATAGACCGCGCTTTCGCGCCAACTCTCGCCATTGTCGAGGTCGACGTCGAACATGTGGATCTTGTCGTAGGTGCAGACCTGCGCGCCGTCCGGGCCGAAGAGGAAGCCGCGATTGGCGACCTTGCCGTCAGCAAGCGCAATGGCCGTCGAGCCGACATGCACATGGATGCCCAGTTCTTTTGCAAGCTCTGCTGCGGCGGCGACCACGAGGTCGTCGGCTTCGGAGCGCAGGATCGCCCTAAGCCCCGCGCGATCGCGCTGGAGGGCTCCGGTCATTTCCGGGGTCTGGACATAGACGGCGCCCTTGGCGGCCGCCTCGCGCACGAGGCGCCGCATGGTCTCCACGTTGCGGACGGGGTCGGTCCCGGAGCACATCTGGAGGGCGGCGATCGTGACGGTCATGGGTGTCTCCTCAGGCCGCCAGCAGGGCGTCGAGTTCGCCGGCACGCTCCAGCGCCTGCAGGTCATCACAGCCGCCGACATGGCGCTCGTTGATGAAGATCTGCGGGAAGGTGGTGCGGCCGTTGGCGCGCTTGATCATCTCCTGGCGCACATCCGGCGCATAGGTCGCGTCATGCTCTTCGAAGCTCACGCCCTTGGTCTCGAGAAGTTTCTTGGCGGCGCTGCAATAGCCGCAGAATTGACGCGTATAAATAACGACCGAAGCCATGCTTACCTGCTCCAAGACTTGGAAATTCGTCCTTTTCATATAGGTCCGGGAAGTGCCCTTGCAAAGGTCAAAACGGTAATGTCGGTGACACCGGCGCGCTTCAGCGTGCGGGTGACGGCGGCGACGGTGGCGCCGGTCGTGTAGACATCGTCGACCAGCACGACGCGCCGGCCGAACAGCGCCTCGCGGCCGGCCGGCGTCACGGTGAAGGCGCCGCGCACGTTTTCCTCGCGCGCCCGGGGGCCGAGGCCGATCTGGCGGCGGGTGCGTTTCGTGCGGCGCACGGCGTCGATCAGCACGGGTTTTTCCGAAAGCCGGCCGAGCGCGCGGGCGAGTTCCGCCGCCTGGTTGAACTTGCGCCAGATCAGGCGGAAGCGGTGCAGCGGAACGGGCAGGATGACGTCTGCCGCCTGCACCGTGCCGTCGCCGGCGCGCAGCATCCATTGCGCCATCATGGGGGCCAGATCCGTGCGGTCGCGATATTTCAGCGAATGCACGAGCACGCGGGCGAGGTCGTCATAGAGCGCCACGGAGCGCAACCGGTCGAAGGGCGGCGGCGTGGCGATGGCGTCGGCGCTGAGAATGCCGGGGCCGAGATCGTGGGTGAACGGCGTGCCGAGCACTTCGCAATAGGGACGCTCGATGAAGCCGAGTTTCGACCAGCATTGCGGGCAGAGGCTGGCGCGGCTGCCGAGAAGCCTGTCGCAGCCGGGGCAGGCCGGCGGGTAGACGATGTCGAGGGCGGCACGGCCAAGGCCGCGCAGCCGGCGGGTAATACCCTGCCGGAGCGGGATTGCCGGCAATGCCTCGGCCTCGATTTCGCCCATGCGGTTGACAATAGTCGGTCTTACCGGCCAAAGCGACATGAATTCCGAACGGGATCTTGCCATGGAAACGCTCTTCGACCACGCCCTAATCGACACCAACCGGCTGCGGGCGCTCCGCGGCACACCGGCGGATTTCCTGCTCGACGTGGTGGCGCGGGAACTTGCGGAGCGCCTCAGCGTCATCGATCGCCGCTTCGAGCGCGCGGTCGAGCTGCACGGCCATACCGGTGCCACCGCGCGGGCGATCACGGAGACGGGCAAGGTGGACGCCATCGAGCGGATAGAGAGCGATGCGCGGTTTGCTGCACCCGGCGAAACGCTGACGGTGGCGCCGCTCGAAACGGTGCCGCTGGAACAGCAATCGGTGAACCTTATCGTCTCGCCGCTTTCGCTGCACCTCACCAATGACACGCCGGGCGTCTTCGTGCAGATCCGCCGGGCGCTGAAGCCGGACGGGCTGTTCCTCGCGGCAATCCCCGGCAGCGGCACATTGCAGGAGCTGCGCGAGGTGCTGCTGGCGGCGGAAAGCGAGATTTCGGGCGGGGCGAGCCCGCGGGTCATTCCCTTCCCGGATGTGCGGGATGTCGGTGCGCTGCTCCAGCGCGGCGGCTTCGCGCTGCCGGTGACGGACAAGGAGGCCTATACGGTACGCTACGATTCGATCTTTCCGCTGATGCGGGATCTGCGGGCGATGGGCATGGCCAATCCGCTTTCCGGCCGCAGCCGCCGGCCGCTGACACGCGGCATGCTGCTGCGCGCGGCGGAGCTTTATGCGGAGCGTTTTTCCGATCCGGACGGGCGCATCCGCGCGACCTTTTCCGTCATCTATGTTTCGGGCTGGGCACCGCATGAAAGCCAGCAGAAGCCGCTGAAGCCGGGTTCGGCGACGATGCGGCTTGCCGATGCGCTGAAGCAGGGCGGCGGGAGCTGATCCGGCTTATTGCTTGCCAGCGGAATCGATGCTGTTGCTGACCGCGCCGAATGTGTTCTGGAGGCCGTTCTGGAAGCTCTCCAAGCCGAGCAGCAGGCCGATCGAGATCAGCGCCAGCAACAGGCCGTATTCGACGGCGGTGCCGCCGTCGCGATCGGAGCAGAATGATTTCAGCAGTCTCAGCACCATTCCCACCCCCGTGTTTGTCCGGTTCAGCAGCCGTTGCCCTGGCCATTGCCATTGACGATGCAGACGGCGCCCGGCATTTCCTGAAGCACGCTGCGGCGCACGGTATAGCGCTTGCCGCCTTCCGACGGGATCGATCCCGTCGAGATCATATCGAATTCGTCCGGCACGTTTGCCATCATGCGCTTGTCGGTCTTCGCCGACAGCACGGGGGTAAGGACCAGCGCAAGCGCTATGACGGCCGTGCCGAACAGCAGAGCAAGGTTCAACGCACCGGTCCGGGTATCTCCGGCCGGCGTGTAGTCCTTCTCCTGAACGGCTTTCCAGAAGTCTTCGTCACGCATCTCTGAGTCTCGTAGGCATTCATTGCAACGTTAAGCTCAATCTTTGAACGACGGTGCTAAACGATTGCTTAACGAGACGCGAAAAATGCAGGGTAAATTCCTGCCGAACCCCTCAAAGCCAAACTTCTCAAAGAAGGTCCATCAGGAAGGGGATGAGCGGTTCGTCGGCCGGCGGCATCGGATAATCGCGCAGCGCCTTCGCGCGCACCCACTTGATCGCCTGTCCCTCGCGGCCATGGGCCGTGCCCTCGAAGCGGCGGCAGATGTAAAGCGGCATCAGCAGGTGGAAGTCGTCATAGGTGTGGCTGGCGAAGGTCAGCGGCGCAAGGCAGGCCACTTTCGTCTGGATGCCGAGTTCCTCGTCGAGCTCGCGGATCAGCGTCTCCTCGGGCGTCTCGCCCGGCTCGACCTTGCCGCCGGGAAACTCCCAGAGGCCGGCAAGCGATTTGCCCTCCGGCCGCTGTGCCAGAAGGATGCGGCCATCGGCATCGACCAGCGCGCAGGCGGCAACGAGCAGGATGCGGCGGGGTTTTGCGATGGTCTCGGTCATGCCGCTTGCGGCCCCCGGTAGCTGTACTGGTAGACGTCATGGAAGCCGGTGCGGCGGTAGAGCGCGATTGCCGCCGCATTGTCGGCCTCGACCTGCACCCAGGCGTGGCGCGCGCCCTTGAGCTTCGCCCAGCGCAGGCTCGCATGCAGGATAGCCGTGCCGGTGCCCTGGCCGCGTCGTTCTTCCGCCACGCCAAGCTGGAGGATGCCGACGAGATCGTTGTCGTGCACGGCGATCGTCACCGCCGTCGGGCCGAAATCGGGCTCCTCGAAGATGAAGAGGCCGGTTTCCGGCTTGATGGCGTTGATGATCTCGGTGAGGCCGGGTTTCAGCGCCGGGTCGTCGCCGGCCACGCGGATGCGGGCATCGACGAAACGGCCGACGTCGCGGCTCGGCAGGTGGTCGAGGCCTTCGTCGCGGATCAGGGTGGCGAGGTCTGCCATCATGACGATGGTGCGGCCGTCCTCCACCCAGCCGGCCTCGTCCATGAAGGCGACGAGTTTCGGCGGGGTCAGCGGCGTCTGGCGCACCAGCAGCGGGCGGCCGTAATCGGCAAAGCGTTTTGCCGCCTTCTGCAGGCGGATGTCGATGTCGCGCGTGTCCGACGGATCGAGCGGGTTCACCGAATTCAGCCGGCGCGAGGGGTGGCCGGCGGTCAGCCGGCAAAGCCAGCTGCCGTCATAGATGACGGAGGCCGCGGGCCAGGCGCGAAACCCGACGGCTTCCAGCCGCCGGACTTTGGGGAGATCGCTTGTCGTCGCTTGTCCGGAAGGGGTCACGCGGTCCGGGCCTCAGCTACGATAGTCGCCGTTGATCTCGACATATTCCTTGGTGAGGTCGCAGGTCCAGACCGTCGCCTTGCCATTGCCGAGGCCGATCTCGACGCGCACCGGAATATCCTGCTTCTCCATGACGGCGGTGGTCGCCTCTTCCGAATAGGCGGGGTCGCGTTCGCCATCGACGGCGACGCGCACGTCGCCGAACCAGATGGCGAGGCGGTCGCGGTCGGCCATCTCGCCGGACTTGCCGACGGCCATGACGATGCGGCCCCAGTTGGCGTCTTCGCCGGCAACCGCGGTCTTGACCAGCGGCGAATTGGCGATCGACAGCGCGATGCGCTTGGCGGCGTCGTCGTTCTCGGCGCCTTCGACGGTGACTTCCACCATCTTGCGCGCACCTTCGCCGTCGCGCACGACCTGGAGGGCCAGATCACGCAGGAGGTCGTTGAGGGCGGCGCGGAAACCGTCGAGCGTTGCGTCGTCCGCCGTCACCGGCGCCTGGCCTTCGGCCGCACCGGTCGCAAAAAGCATCAGCGTGTCCGACGTCGAGGTGTCGCTGTCGACCGTGACGGAATTGAAGGTCGGGCCGACGCCGGCCGAGAGCAGCGATTGCAGCACCGGGGACGGGATATTCGCGTCGGTGACGACGAAGGAGAGCATGGTCGCCATGTCGGGCGCGATCATGCCGGCGCCCTTGGCGATGCCGTTGATGCGGACCGTGACGCCGCCGAGGGCCGCCGTGCGGGTCGCGACCTTCGGATAGGTATCCGTCGTCATGATCGCTTTGGCGGCTTCGAACCAGAAATCTTCCGTGGCGGAGGTCCCGAGGCTGTCGAGCACGCCGGAGAATTTCGTGGCGTCGAGCGGTTCGCCGATGACGCCGGTCGAGGCGAGGAAGACTTCGCTTTCGCTGCAACCGATGGCCTTGGCGGCGGCTTCCGCCGTCATTTTGGTCGATTCGCGGCCCTTGCGGCCGGTGAAGGCGTTCGCATTGCCGGAATTGACCACCACGGCGCGGGCAACGCCGCCCGGCAGATTGGCGCGGCAAAAATCGACGGGCGCCGAAGGGCATTTGGAGCGGGTGAAGACGCCTGCGACCGCTGCGGGGCGGTCGAAGATCATCATCAGCACGTCGGTGCGGTTCTTGTACTTGATCCCGGCGGCGGCGGTCGCCATGCGAACACCGCCGACCGGCGGCATTTCGGCATAGGTTTTCGGGGCGAGCGGGGAGATGGAACCGGACATGCTGTTTTCCTGCCTCAAGAAGAGGCCCGGCGAAAAAAGCCGGGCCATTGTCGATCTTACTGCTGGCCTTCGGTTGCCGGCGCTGCTTCGCCTTCGCCTGCTGCCTCCGGCTTGTTGACCGCGTCATAGGCGGTCTTCAGTGCCGGGTCCTGGATGTCGACGGGGGCCGCGGCCTTCGCCTTTTCCAGAAGTGCCAGATACTTGTCGCGCATGACGAGCTGACGAACCTGGGCTTCGACCTGGTCGAGCGCCGGGGGCTGCTGCTGGCGCTTGTCCTCGATCTTGATGACGTGGAAGCCGAACTGGGTCTTTACCGGGACCTTGGAATAGGCGCCCTTGTCCAGTGCGAAGGCGGCCGTTTCGAATTCCGGAACCATGCGTCCCTTGGCGAAATAGCCGAGGTCGCCGCCTTCGGATTTATTCGGGTCGGTCGACTTCGCCTTGGCAATCTCGACGAAATCCTTGCCGGCATCGAGTTCGGCGATCACGGCCTTGGCCTCGTCCTCGGTCTTGACGAGGATGTGGCGGGCGCGGATCTCGTCTTCCGGCGTAATCGCGGCGACTTCCTTGTCGTAGCGCGCCTTCACCTCTTCCGGGGTGACGGCATCGACGACGTGCTTCTTGAAATAGGCGTTGTGCAATTCGCGGTCGGTGAGGAAAGCGAGGCGCTGCTTGAAGTCGGCGTCGTTCTGGAGGCCTTCCTTGTCGGCGTCTGCCGCCAGCAGCTTCACGTCGATGATGGAGGAGAGGGCTGCGACGCGCTTCTGCTCGTCCGGCAGGTTGGCGAGCTGCGGGTCGAGGCCGGCGATCGCGAGCTTCAGCTCCGATTCGTGGATCTCGAGCGCGCCGACCTTGGCGACGACCGGATCGGCCGCCGCATCCTGTGCGCGGACGCTGGTGCTTGCGGCGGCAATCGCGATAAGGGCGACTGCTGCGAGCTTGCTGTACTTGAACATTTCGAAGAGACCTTTCACATCCTCGCCGGAATCGGGCCGATATCCGGTGCCAGTCGGCTCAACACCACCAGAATGTGGCAGTTGTGCAACCGCCTGAGCCGTTGACATCATTCGACCCCCCTCTTATCTGTCACGCAATCCCGCGTCCAGAACAGTTTCCGGGCGTCTCAAGGCTTTGCGCGCAAATATCGTGCGACCTGTCACGCGCCGGGCGCCCATGAAGAAAGGACCATCCTGATGGTCAGCCTCGGCGGCATAGCCCGCAAGTTGTTCGGTTCCTCGAACGATCGCCGCATCCGCTCCTACAAGCCCCGCGTTGACGCCATCAATGCGCTCGAACCGGAGATGAAGGCGCTCTCCGACGAGGCGCTGCGGGCAAAGACCGTGGAATTCCGCGAGCAGCTTGCCGCGGGCAAGACGCTCGACGACCTCCTGGTGCCGGCCTTCGCGGTCGCCCGCGAGGCCGCGTTGCGCGTCCTGGGGCTGCGCCCCTTCGACGTCCAGCTCGTCGGCGGCATGATCCTGCATGAAAAATCGATCGCCGAAATGAAGACCGGTGAAGGCAAGACGCTGGTGGCGACGCTGCCCGTCTACCTCAACGCGCTCGCCGGCAAGGGCGTGCATGTCGTCACCGTCAACGACTACCTCGCCACGCGCGACAGCGCGATGATGGGCAAGATCTACGGCTTCCTGGGCCTTTCGACCGGCGTCATCATGCACGGCCTCGACGACGACCAGCGCCGCGCCGCCTATGGCAGCGATATTACCTACGCCACCAACAACGAACTCGGCTTCGACTATCTGCGCGACAACATGAAGTACGAGCGCAGCCAGATGGTGCAGCGCGGCCACTTCTTCGCGATCGTCGACGAAGTCGACTCGATCCTCGTCGACGAAGCGCGCACGCCGCTGATCATCTCCGGCCCGCTCGACGACCGCTCCGACCTCTACACGACGATCGACGCCTTCATCCCGATGCTGGACGAGGCGGACTACGAAATCGACGAGAAGCAGCGCTCCGCCAACTTCTCCGAAGTCGGCACGGAAAAGCTCGAAAACCTGCTGCGCCAGGCCGGGCTTCTCAAGGGCGAATCGCTCTATGACGTCGAGAACGTCGCGATCGTCCACCACATCAACAACGCGCTGAAGGCCCACAAGCTCTTCACCCGCGACAAGGATTACATCGTCCGCAACGACGAGATCGTCATCATCGACGAATTCACCGGCCGCATGATGCCGGGCCGCCGTTATTCGGAAGGCCAGCACCAGGCGCTTGAAGCCAAGGAAAAGGTGACGATCCAGCCGGAAAACCAGACGCTGGCCTCGATCACCTTCCAGAATTATTTCCGCATGTATTCCAAGCTCGGCGGCATGACGGGTACGGCTTCGACGGAAGCCGAGGAATTCGGCAACATCTACGGCCTCGACGTCGTGGAAGTGCCGACCAACCTGCCGATCAAGCGCCTCGACGAGGACGACGAGGTCTACCGGACCGTCGAGGAGAAGTACAAGGCGATCATCCAGGAGATCAAGGATGCGCGCGAAAAGGGTCAGCCGGTCCTCGTCGGCACGACCTCGATCGAGAAGTCGGAATATCTTGCCGAACGGCTCAAGATGGCCGGCTTCCAGGATTTCCAGGTGCTGAACGCCCGTTATCACGAGCAGGAAGCCTATATCGTCAGCCAAGCCGGCGTTCCCGGCGCCGTGACGATCGCTACCAACATGGCCGGCCGCGGCACGGACATCCAGCTCGGCGGCAACCTCGAAATGCGCCTGGAGCGGGATCTCGCCGAAATGGAGCCGGGTCCGGAGCGCGATGCCAAGCGCGAGGCGATCATCGCCGAGGTGAAGAAGCTGAAAGAGCAGGCGCTTGCCGGCGGCGGCCTCTACGTGCTTGCCACCGAACGCCACGAAAGCCGCCGCATCGACAACCAGCTGCGCGGCCGTTCCGGCCGTCAGGGCGACCCGGGCCGCTCGAAGTTCTTCCTCTCGCTTCAGGACGACCTGATGCGCATCTTCGGCTCCGAGCGCATGGATTCCATGCTGCAGAAGCTTGGTCTCAAGGAGGGCGAGGCGATCGTCCATCCCTGGATCAACAAGGCTCTGGAGCGGGCGCAGAAGAAGGTCGAGGCGCGCAACTTCGACATCCGCAAGAACCTGCTGAAATATGACGACGTGCTGAACGACCAGCGCAAGGTGATCTTTGAGCAGCGCATCGAGCTGATGGACAGCGAAAGCCTGTCGGACATCGTCGCCGACATGCGCCACGAAGTGGTGGAAAACCTCGTCCGCCTGAACATTCCGGAAAACGCTTATGCGGAGCAGTGGAACGTCGCGGGCCTGAAGGCCGGCGTGCTCGAACAGCTTAATCTCGACCTGCCGATCGACGCCTGGGCGGCCGAGGAAGGCATCGACGAGAAGGACATCCTGGAGCGGCTGAAGACGACCGTCGACGAGGCCGCGCAGGCCCGCGCCGACCGTTTTGGCCCGGAAATCATGACCTATGTCGAGCGCTCGGTGCTGCTCCAGACGCTGGACCTCCTGTGGCGCGAGCACATCGTCAACCTCGACCACCTGCGTTCCGTCATCGGCTTCCGCGGTTATGCCCAGCGCGATCCGTTGCAGGAATACAAGGCGGAAGCCTTCGAACTCTTCCAGGCGCTGCTTGCGAACCTGCGCCAGACGGTGACCGCGCAGCTGATGCGCGTCGAGCTGGTGCGCCAGGCTGCCGACGGACCGGCACCGGCCCTTCCGGAAATGGAAGGCCACCACATTGACGGCACGACCGGCGAGGACGATTTCGGCGAGGGCAATGGCGGTGGCTTCATGGCCGTTGCCGTCGCACCGGAAAACCGCGACCCGAACGATCCGGCGACCTGGGGCCGCGTTTCGCGTAACGAGGCCTGCCCGTGCGGCTCGGGCAAGAAATACAAGCATTGCCACGGCGCCTTCGAACAGGCCTGATGAACCCAGAAAATGCCGCCTCCGGGCGGCATTTTGCTGACAGGTTTCCCCCCACCCGCGACGTCATCCTCGGCCCTGAGCCGAGGATCCAACGGCGTGCTCGTAGCGTGGATGGTCGGGTCAGGCCCGACCATGACGGGGAGAGGTTGGCGGCATTTTCTTTTCCTCGCCGGGCGGCTCTTCACGCCCCGACCCAACCGTTTGTTAACCCTGATCTGACAAGACTGGCCTTTGTATAGTCTCGCGTAGCGTTCGGGTTCCTGTGTTGATGGCGGTCATTCAGTCGGCGGAAAAGTTGCTGCCATCCGGCCTGCGCGGCAAGGCGGAGCCGCTCGTGCGCGCGCTTGCCGCCACGCTCGCCAGCGACGATCCCCGCAATCTCGCCCAGCGCATGGCGTTGATCGCCTTCGCCATCCGCGTCGTAAGCGCGGCCATCGCCTTCATTTCGCAGATCATTCTCGCCCGCGTGATGGGCGAGTTCGAATATGGCATCTTCGTCTTCGTCTGGGCGCTCGTCGTCATTTTCGGCGATCTCTCCTGTCTCGGAATCCACACGACGATCGTGCGCTTCCTGCCGGGTTATGCGGGGCGCAGCGCGCATGCGGAAATCCGCGGCCTGACCTCGACTGCGCGCATCTTCGCCATGCTGGCATCCTCGGGGCTGGCCGCCGTCGGCCTCCTCTGCCTTTGGCTCTTCCACGAATCCTTTGCCGGCTACTATCTCGTGCCGCTCTTCATCGGCCTGTTCTGCATGCCGATGATCGCGCTCGGCGATGTGCTCGAAAGCACGGCGCGCGCGCATAGCTGGGCGGTCGTGGCTTTGAGCCCGACCTATATCGTGCGCCCGCTGCTGATCCTCGTCTTCATGATGCTCGCCATCTCGCTGGACGCGCCGCATACGGCGCTGACGGCGATCGTCGCAGCCCTTGCCGCCACCTACCTCACCACGGTCGTGCAGTTCTTCAACATCGTGCGCCGGCTGGGAAAACGCTATGTCGCGGGGCCGCGCAAGATCGAGTTCTCGCTGTGGATTAAGGCGGCGCTGCCGATCTTCCTGATCGAGGGTTTCGGCTTCATGCTGACCAATTCCGACGTGCTCGTCGTCGGCCTGTTCCTCGATCCGGAAAGCGTCGCCATCTATTTTGCCGCCGCCAAGACGATGGCGCTGGTGCATTTCGTGTTCTTCTCGGTAAAGGCGGCCGCGGCGCCGCGTTTTTCCGCGATGTTTTCCGCCGGTGACCGCGTGGCGCTCGCGCGTTTTGCCGGCGAGACCGTGCGCTGGAGCTTCTGGCCGTCGCTCGTCGTCGGCGGCAGCGTGCTGCTGGTCGGGCATTTCCTGCTGTCGCTGTTCGGCCCGGCCTTCACGGCGGGCTACAGCCTGATGTTCATCCTGTTCGTCGGCATCCTCGCCAAGGCGCTCGTCGGCCCGGGCGAGGTGCTGCTCACCATGTCCGGCGAACAGAAGCTTTGCGTCGCCGTCTATGCGGTGGCGCTCACCGCGAACATCGCCTTCAACGTCACGCTCATTCCGCTTTACGGCCTGACGGGTGCTGCGATCGCCACCACCAGCGCCATGATCGTCGAGGCGGTGCTGCTGCACCTGGCGGTGCGCACGAAACTCTCCATCATTCTCTTCGCCTTCGCCAATCCGGTGAAGGCGAGCCTCGTCAACGGGATGGACCGCCATGACCGATAGCCACGGCTTCGACCACGCCATTGCGGCCGGACGTGCCCAGGCCGCCATCCCGCCGGCCCCGCCGATGGCGCAGCCGCCGGCGGACAAACGCGTCGCCGTCGGCCGCCCGGGCCGTTCGCTGGCACTCTATCCCGCGACCGCCGGCTACGAGTTGCAGCAGGAGCTCGATTTCCTGTCGAACCGCGTCATGGAACCGAACGTCTTCTTCACCGGCCGGTTTCTCGCACCCGCCATGCCGCGCCTCGAAGACCGCACGGTGCGCCTCTCGGTCATCCGCGACGAGAGCAACGGGCGCAGCCGCATGCGCTTCCTGATGCCCTTCTCGGTCGAAAAGCCCGGCTTCTCCATCGGCTCCAGCATTCTTCGCGCCTGGTCCAATCCTTTCGGGCCGCTCGGCACGCCGCTCGTCGATGCGGAGGAGGCGGCCGAAACGCTCGACAACCTGCTCGACGCGCTCGGCAGCGCGGGCACCGGCCTGCCGCCGATCCTCGTCCTGCCGGACCTGCGCCTCAACGGCGCCTTCGCGCAGCTGATGCGCGCCGTGGCGATCGGTCGCAACCTGCCGGTCACGGTCACCGATACCTATCGCCGGCCGATGCTGGAAAGCCTGCTCGACGGCCAGACCTATTTGCAGAAGGCGATCTCGCCCGAGCATTTTCGCGAGTTGCGCCGGCAATGGCGCAAGCTCGACCAGCAGGGCGCGCTCAGCTACAACGTCGCCCGCCAGCCCGCCGACATAAGGCTGCGCATGGAGGAGTTCCTATTGCTGGAGGCGGCCGGCTGGAAGGGCCGCGGCCGCACGGCGATGATCAACGACCGCTACCGCGCGGCCTTCGCCCGCGAGGCGATCACCAACCTTGCCGAAACCGACGGCGTGCGCATCCACACGCTCGACCTCGACGGCCGCGCCATCGCCTCGATGATCGTCTTCATGACGGGCGGCGAGGCCTATACGTGGAAGACGGCCTATGACGAAGAGTTTTCCAAATATTCGCCGGGCAAGCTGCTGGTGGCCGAACTCACCGAATGGCATCTCGACGACGCCAATATCGCGCGTTCGGATTCCTGCGCGGTGCCGGACCATCCGGTGATGAGCCGGTTCTGGGAAGAGCGCGAGGACATGGGCACGCTCGTCGTCGGCCTGCAACAGAACCGCGACCGCGACGTGCGCCAGGTCGCAGCCCAGCTCCACCTCTACCGCAACACGCGCAACGTGGCGCGGCTGCTGCGCGACAAGATCCGTTCGCTGGCTAAGCGTTAAGCGGCGAATGAGGCCTCGTCTGCGGCGCGCTTGCGCAGCAGGTGGCGGATGACTTTTCCCGAGGTCGTCAGCGGCAGACTGTCGACGAACTCCACCTCGCGCGGATATTCGTGCATGGAGAGCCGCGATTTCACCCATTCGCGGATATCGGCGGCAAGCGCCTCCGAGGGTGTCTGGCCCGGACGCAGCACGACATAGGCCTTGACGATCTCGGTGCGCAGCTCGTCCGGTTTGCCGACGGCGGCGGCGAGTTGCACCGCCGGGTGGCCGGCAAGGCAGTCCTCGATCTCGCTCGGCCCGATGCGGTAGCCCGACGAGGTGATGACGTCGTCGTCGCGGCCGAAGAAGGTGACGTAGCCCTCTGCGTCCATGCGGCCGAGATCGCCGGTCGTCATCCAGTCGCCGACGAATTTTTCCGCCGTCGCCTTGTCGTTCCGCCAATAGCCGAGGAACATCACCGGGTCGGGCCGCTTCACCGCGACCTGGCCGACGGTGCCGCGCGGCACTTCCCGGCCGTCCGCATCGATGATCGCCACGACATGGCCTGGCACCGGCTTGCCGATCGGCCCCGGGCGCGAGACGCCGAGCTTGCCGATCGAGCCGAGCACGATGTTGCACTCGGTCTGGCCGTAGAATTCGTTGATCGTGATGCCGAGCGTGTCGCGCACCCATTCCCAGGTCTCGCGGCCGAGCGATTCGCCGGCCGAGCCGATGGTGCGGAGATTCAGCCGGTATTTTTCGCGCGGATTGGCGACCGATTTCATCAATCTCAGCGCCGTCGGCGGGATGAAGGCGTTGCGCACGTCCATGTCCTGCATGATGCGGTAGGCCATGTCAGGATCAAATTTCTGGCCGGGCGAGGAGACGACCGGCACGCCGAGCAGCAGCGCCGGCATGAGCACGTTGAGAAGCCCGCCGGCCCAGGCCCAGTCGGACGGCGTCCAGATGCGGTCTCCCGGCTGCGGCAGGAATTCATGGTGCATCTGGAAGCCCGGCACATGGCCGAGCAGAACGCGATGGCCGTGCAGCGCGCCCTTCGGCGGACCGGTCGTGCCCGACGTGTAGATCATCATCGCCGGATCGTCCGGCCCGCTGTCGACGGCCTCGAAGGGGCCGGCATGCCGGGCGGCGAGGTCGTGGAAGGACTTTTCCGCGGGATCGGCGACCGGGTCGGTGGTCACCACCAGCTCCAGCGTCGGAAGCGCCTCGCGGATCGGCCGCAGGCGCTCGGCGCCAAACCGGTTGGTGACGATCGCCTTGGCTTCTGCATTATGCAGCCGGAAGAGCAGGGCATCCGCACCGAAAAGCAGCGCCAGCGGCAACGCGATGGCGCCGAGCTTGTAGATCGCGACATGGGCGATGACCGTCTCGAAACCCTGCGGCAGCAGGATGCCGACGCGGTCGCCTTTTTTTACCCCTTCAGCGGCAAGCGCAGCCGCAAAGGCATCCGAGCGGGCGGCGAGTTTGCCATAGGTCAGCGCCAGCGGCGGGGCGTCGGGCAGGAAATGCTGGAGGCAGACGCGGTCGGGCTCACGCGCCGCCCAGGCGTCGGAGACCGCGGTGCCGATGTTGAACCGTTCCGGGATCTTCCAGCGAAAATCCCGGTACAGCGCGTCATAGGTCGGTCTCTCGTCGAGCATCCGGCGGCACTCCAGTTTGCTGCATTGCACCTAGCATTCCGGAGGGGCCGCCGGCAATGGCGGCTTTTTGTGGGGCTCAGAGCCAGGAAAGGCGGCTGTCCACCTCCGTGACGTCCTTGAGCGAAGCTGCGATCGCGCTCGCCCGCTCCGCCTCCGCGGCGGAGCCGACGCTGCCGGTGAGGATGATGCGCGTGCCCTTGCAGGTCACCCTGATGTCGGAGGCGTCCACGTCGCCGGCCAGCGAAAGCGCATCCGCTACCGCGGCCTCCAACCAGGCGGGGTGCGGGCCATCGAAATGTTCGGGCGGTTCGCCCTTGAAGGTGCCTTCCTTGAAGACCATGGCGCGCGCTCCTCTATGGCGGGTTCGGTGGACAACGCTGAAAGATCGGATTTGTTCATGGCGGTTTAAGGGATGGTTAGGGGTGCTTCGATGTTGGACAGCCCTGTGCCGAAACGGCGGTTGCCGGGCCTGAGCACCCGCGTTAAGCATCGGCATCTCCAGCGAGGACGTGTTTATGAGTTCCATCAATATTAGCGGTTTCACATCGAAATCCGGCGCCAATTTCAGCAAGTTCGTTTCGGAAAAACTGCATGACATTCTCGACTACGAGCACGAAAAAGTAACATCGACCTCGCTGAAGTTCTCAAATGACGCAAAGAACTACATGGCGATCGGCGGCTCGAAGCTGAAATACACCTTCGACGACAAGGAAGTCTCCGGCATTACATCGGGAACGATCACGTCTTTCAAGGCGGTGTCCGAAGGTCAGGCGCTGCTCGACATCACAAAACTTTCGCTCGCCGGCAAAAAACTCTCGGATGCGCTCGACAGCGGCAGCACGAAGACCTTCCTCGACACGCTTCTCTCCGGCAATGACGTCATCAAAGCCACCAAATATGCCGATACGTTCTGGGGCGGGGCCGGCAACGACACGCTCTACGGCTATGCCGGCAACGACCGGCTGGAAGGCGGCGCGGGCGCCGACAAGCTCCATGGCGGCGCGGGGGCGGACACGTTCGTCTTCCGCTCGGTGAAGGATTCGACCGTTGCCGCGGGTGGACGCGACACGATCGTCGATTTCAGCCAGACGGAAAAGGACAGGATCGACCTCAAGGCGATCGATGCTGATACGACGCTCGCCAAGAACCAGGCGTTCAGCTTCATCGCAGACAAGGCCTTTTCCAAGGATGCGGGCGAACTGCGCTACGAGAAGAAGGGCGGGGATACCTTTCTCCACGGCGACGTCGATGGCGACGGCAGGGCCGATTTCTCGATCCGCATCGACGCGTCGATCGATTTCACAAAGGCCGATTTCATTCTCTGAAGACCCCAGGATGGTTGAGACCCAAGAGCGTGCACATCGCTCTCGGGTCCCCCTCACAACCGCATCCGGGGGTGTCTGCAGTTGCAGCCGTAAAATGCGGCTGTGCAAAATTTGTTCCCGCTAAAATGCAGGTTTTTTGAGCGCGGGGTTTTCGGCCGGAATGGCGCGCTGGCCTAAAGCGTGCTCTGGATGAAATGATGCACATTCCGCACGGTCCGCGACGTGTAAGCGCCGTGGTTCTGCGTGAAGTCCCATGCCATGGCGCAAACCACCGTAACGATGATGATCAGATATTTCATGGACGCCCACGCAGCTGGTTGGCCCTTGACGGCAGACGGAGCTGAAGTCGCTGATAGTCGAAGCGGAGCTTGGACTATGCGTGGGAGGGTGAACCTGGGTCGGGGTGGAGTCCAGGTAATTTTATGATGTGCTAATTAAGTGATGAACGAGCCGTTAGTGCGCGCGAATATGTGCGCCAAAAAGGGCAAATGACTATCATTGATACTTTACAGCGATACGGAAAACTTTGTTGCAGCCCATTCCAACTGCGTAACCTTCCGAAACTCAGTAAGAGGCCGGTAGCAGTGAAATCGCTCCTGTCTGTCACGCGAGGGCAGAGACAGGCACAAGTGGCTGAACCGACAGGGCATCTACATGCGTTAATCCGCGGCGCTCGGGCCCGAGGTTGATCTTCAGACCACGGATAAACGTATCGCAGTCGTTCAACCTGTGTCAGCCGCGTGTAATAGTTTTCACTGCGGCACTGCCGTCAGGCAGCGTCCGTCTCAGGTTTGATTTTGGGGACTGAACGTGAAGAAGCACGATTCTGATCGATAGCCATGTTGATGAAGTAGCATAACATCGGGTCGTTATGCTGCGCAGCTAAGAGCTTTGCCATCAGTAAGAGATGATTGATTTCCTGCTTGATATTCTGCATCCAGGCCTCCTGCGCCAACGTTGCAAAACAGAAACCTCATACAACTTATAGGATGCTCTCATCCCTTTAACGAGACCTTAATTGCACACGGTTGGCCCATTTTTGTTCAATACGGACAAGTCTTGGCAGCTATGGAAATGGTTAAACCAGCGTTATGGCAATTCCGGCCTCATGCGCGGCTGCCAGAAATGCCAATCTCGCGCGTTCACTGTCCACCTCGCCTTCAAGCGCGGCAAAACACGTCGAAACGGCCTTCCTAAACGCAATTCCAGGGACTGGAGGACAGTTGCCAACGAGAAACCGCGCCGCCTCGCATACGTTATGTATCGCAATGAGGCTGCTTTCGCCGTCCAGTAAAACTACGATCGGCGCTTTCCATGCGGACACATGCTGCTTGCCCACGAGCGTGACCCTCGCACACTGAAACAAATTCACGTTTTTTGTTTCGTTTCAAGCGATTAGGAGTACGGCAGAAGTTAACAAGCCTGCGACTAGGAAGGTCGCATAGCCATATAGAAAGGTACGTGCCGCGGGCGCGTCTCCATTTTCGATGTAGCGTTCCGCCATTTCGTTGCTGCGTTTGCCGAAAGTCGCTTTCTGCATTGTCGCTCTCCGCATCAAACGTTTAGATTGCAGGCGATAGCTTCAAGATACTTTTCGCTGTTGCCCGGCCCCGAAGAAAACGGGGCCGGCACCAAATACGTCTTTCGCAGTTCGCTCTTAGAGAAGCTGGTCGGGCTGCGATCCAAGTCCGAGGCCACCGAGCAGACCGTCGAGCACGCCGCCCAAGTCGTCGAGAATGTCGCCGACAAGATTGCCGAGCCCATTGGAGTTGAGGAGGTTCGTCAAACCATCTTCAAGTCCGCTCTGGCCGCCGAGAGATGACAGAATGTCATCAAGATCCAGCCCATCGACCAGGCTTTCCAGCGAGAATTCGTCGACGCCAAGGCCGCCGAGCACGCCGCCAAGGCCGAGTTCGTCAAGGAGATTGCCAACACCAAGACCATCCAGCAGGTCATCAACTGCGCCGGTCAACTCCGACACTCCCAGATTCAGGTCGAGGACAGTATTGTCGCCGGTAACGATCTTTTCGACGCTGTAGATGTTTTGTGTACCGCCATTGCCGAGGAGGTTGAAACCACCATCGACCCTCAGCGAGATAAGGTAGTCCTGAGCGTCGCCTTCGACATAGGCGGTATCGACCCCGTCGCCACCGTAGACGGTGTCGTTCGCGTCGGCATAAAGAATGTCATCCCCTGCGCCGCCGCCGATTTCATCGTTGCCGCTACCGCCACGGATCGTATCGTTCCTGTCGCCGCCATAGACGGTGTCGTTGCCGGCGCCGCCGTCGATATCGTCAGCACCGGAATTTGGAGAGATGTTGGGGCCACCGTAGACATGGTCGTTACCCGCACCACCACGGACGATATCGTCGCCGGCGCCGTGGAACAGCGTGTCGTTGCCGGCCCCCCCATCGATCTCGTCGTTGCCGGCGTTCCCCCAGATCACATCGTTGCCGCCACCACCCTGGGCATTGTCATCGCCAAAACCGAGGCCGATCCTGTTTTCGCCGTCGTTACCGACAACCGTATCGTTGCCTCCCTGGGAAAATACGCTTCCCTGCCGATCGCCGAAAACAAACGTGTCACTGTCGGCGGTGAGAAAATAGGTCTTTGCCATAATTTACTCCTCCTTGAAGGACCTCTGTTGCACGAGCCCATGTGGGCAGGTGCAAGTATCAGGAGAGGAGTATTAAAGAATTGCAACCAAAGCGATTCACCCCAAAAAGTGGCAAACAATCATATAAGATCATTCCTGGATTGTATCTCAACGATACGTGATGCCGCGCTACTGGGATGCGGTGTTCCGCAGCCTATCTAACGAAACTTTTTAAGCCTTTGAATCTTCTATTAATATAGCGCTTTTTTGAACCAGATTACGCTTTCACTAAGCCACCCGAACAAGGGCGACCACTTGCTTGAGTATGAGCCCGCATTCGAAGTATCCCGGTGCAAATCGTGAATGAAGCAGTATTTACAGGATCGCCGTGAGTGTCGGTTGAGACGATCACGCGAGGTGGCCGTGCAGGGCTGGACATATGGCCGGTGAAGGAACCGAATAGGGCCGGCGACCGCATTCAACGGTGAATTCAGGAAAAATCCTTCCGCTGTATAGCCTGAGAAACCAGCGTTTCTATGAAAATTTTGGTGCCCCATGCCGGAATCGAACCAGCACTCCTTTCGGAACTCGATTTTGAGTCGAGCGCGTCTACCAGTTCCGCCAATGGGGCACGGCACTTGTGAGCCATCGCCGTTTACACGAAGCTTTCGCGGGCGGCAACCGGCAAATCCGGGGGCGGGCATGATCACTTATCCGTGCGGGTGATTTACAACGGCGCGCCGCCTGATAGAACTCGGCGCCGTTCCGCCGGCACCCCCGCCGGCCCGATTGGACGATCCTGATGACTGCACCCCTCGACCTTTCCCGCAAGACATCCGCAGGCCTCCTGACGCTCGGCATGGCGGCGACCGTCGGTGGCGCGCTCGCCTTCGAGCATATCGGCGGCTACATTCCCTGCGCGCTCTGCCTGTTGCAGCGCGATCCCTATTATTACGGCATTCCGGTTGCGGTCGCGGCGCTGGTTTCGGCGCTGTTCGGCGGTCCGGCCTGGCTGACGCGGCTGTTGCTGGCGATTGCCGGCATCATGATGCTGGTCGGTGCGGGTATGGGCGTCTACCACGCGGGCGTCGAATGGGGTTTCTGGGAAGGACCTGCGACCTGCGCGACCACGGCGCAGGGCGTCACGCAGAATGCCGGCGACCTGCTCTCCGATCTCAACACCAAACACGGCCCCTCCTGCACGGAGGCGTCGTTCCGCCTGCTCGGCCTGTCCTTTGCCGGCTGGAATGTGATCGCAAGCGTCATCCTCGCCGCAATCGCCTTTTCGGGCGCGCGGTCCGCGAAAGCCTGAGATGCCGCAACCCTTCGTGTCACGCATGTCGCTGACGTGAAACGGTCTTGCCGTTCACGCAGCCTGCGTCAGGGTTGCAGTTCGACGTCCCAGTAGAGATAGTCCATCCAGCTTTCATGCAGATAGTTGGGTGGAAACAGTCGCCCGTTGTTGTGCAGATCCTGAACCGTCGGCTGGTAGGGCTTCTGATGCGGGAGCATGCCCGCCTGCTTCGGCAGCTTGCTGCCTTTTCTCAAATTGCATGGGGAGCAGGCGGCGACCACGTTGCACCAGGTTGTCTCGCCGCCATGGGCGCGCGGGATGACATGGTCGAAGGTCAGGTCGTCCGGCGACCCGCAGTACTGGCATTCGAACCTGTCGCGCAGGAACACGTTGAACCGGGTGAAGGCCGGGTGGCGTGACGGCTGCACGTATGTCTTCAGGCACACGACGCTCGGCAGGCGCATCGTGAAGCTCGGGGAGGAAACCGAATGGTCGTATTCGGCGATGATGTTTACGCGGTCGAGAAACACAGCCTTGATCGCGTCCTGCCACGACCAGAGCGACAAGGGATAATAACTCAGCGGCCTGTAGTCAGCATTCAATACAAGGGCTGGCAGGGCCTGTGGTGAAACAGAAATCGTCAAGGGCTTCTCCTGATCGATTCGGCATCTGCCCTTCTATATTAGGCCCGTTGTTACAGCATTGTGAAGCCGGAAAGGAAAAGCGAAAACAACGTATTTCGCGAGCCTCAGCCTTCGAGCACCGGGACGGCCTCGCGGCGCATCTCGCGCGAATAATAAGCCCAGAAAAGCCGGGCCGAAACGCCGCGCCAGGGCGACCAGCTTTCGGCGATCCGGTCGAGCTCCTGCGGCCCCGGACGCACGGCAAGGCCGAAGGCATGCGCGACGGCATTTTGCAGCGCGATGTCGCCGGAGGGGAAGATATCCGGGTGGCCGCCGCAAAACAGCAGGTAGACATCCGCCGTCCAGCGGCCGATGCCCTTGATCGCGGTCAGCTTGCGGGTCGCGGCCGTCGCCTCCATGTGACAGATCGCGTCGAGATCGAGTTCGCCCCGGTCGACGGCGTCGGCGGCGCGGCGCAGCGTTTCGGCCTTGGCGCGCGACAGGCCGATGGCGCGGCAATCCTCATCGGACAGGTCGAGGATGTGATGGGGCGTGATGTCGCTTGCCGCCTCCTCCAGCCGGCGCCAGATCGCGTCCGCACTGGCGCGTGACACCATCTGCGCGACGATGATGCCGGCAAGGCCGCGATAGCCGGGCGCCAGGCGCCGCAACGGCACGGGGCCGGCCTTGTCGATGACGGTGAAAAGGCGTGCGTCGAGCAGCGCGAGGTCGACGAGACCCGCCGCGACGTCCGCCTCCGTCCTGATCATGTGCAACTGCATTTTTTCAAGCGGCCCTGATGCCGTAGTGACGCGACACGCCTCTTCGTGCCAGAAGACCTCATGCCAAGCGCTTTGTCAAAAAATCGTGTCTTTCGTTTTGCGCCGAGCCCGAACGGCCTCCTGCATCTCGGACATGCGCTTTCAGCGATCCTCAATCACGACCTTGCCGCAGCCTGCGGCGGCCGTTTCCTGCTGCGCATGGAAGACATTGATCCTGCCCGCTCGCGACCCGAATTCGAAGCCGCGATCTACCGCGATCTCGCCTGGCTCGGGCTCGACTGGGAAAAGCCGGTGCGCCGCCAGTCGGAGCATGTCGCCTTCTATGGCGAGGCGCTGGAGCGGCTGAAGGCGATGGGCGTGCTCTATCCGGGGTTTCTGAGCCGCGGCGAGGTGAAGGCGCGGGTCCAGGCCCATGAGGCGGCGGGCGGCACCTGGCCGCGCGATCCGGACGGCGCGGCGCTGTATTCGACCGAGGAGCGCGCGCTCGACCGGGACCAGGCGCTCGCCTGGATCGCGGCGGGGCGGCAGCATGCCTGGCGGCTCGACATGGACAAGGCCCGGGCGCTGGCGCCGGCCATCCTCGACTGGTCGGAGGCGGGCGAGGGGCCGGAAGGGGAGACCGGCATCGTGGCGGCGAAGCCGGAGCGCTGGGGCGACGTCATCCTGTCGCGGCCGGATGCGCCGGCGAGCTATCATCTCGCGGTGGTGCTCGACGACGCGGCGCAGGGCATTACCGACGTGGTGCGCGGGCAGGATCTGTTTCACGCGACGGCCGTGCACCGCCTGCTGCAAAGCCTGCTTGGCCTGCCGGTGCCTGCGTACCGCCACCATGGGCTGGTGCCGGGGCCGGATGGGCGAAAACTCTCCAAGAGCAACCAGGATACGGGGATCGCGGCCTATCGTGACAAGGGCGTGTCACCGGCCGGCATTCGCGCCCTGCTCGCGGGCTATGGCTTCGTCTTCCATTGACGGGTCGTCCTCGGCCTGCGGTTTCTTCACGCCGCGCACCTTGTCGAGGATCAGGTGTTTCACCCGGTATTTCATCAGGGCCGCATTGATTTCCGCGCCGATGATGAAGATCGCGCCGACGATGTAGAGGAAGACCAGCGCGATCATGATCGAGGCGAGGCCGGCATAGGTCGAGACGTAATTGGCGAAGGTGGCGAGATAGGAGGCGAAGATATAGGCCCCGACGCCCCAGGCGATCAGCGTGAGCAGGATGCCGGGCAGCACGTCGGCGATCTTGCGCCGGCCCGCCGGTAGCCAGAGATGGGCGATCAGCAGGCCGACCAGCAGCACGAGCACCGTGCCGAAGAGGCCCCAGCTCTCCACCCAGGAATAGATATAGGTGAGCCACGGCAGCCAGTCGCCCGTGGCCCGCACGGCAAGGGGGGCTGCGACGAGCACGATGCTGATGACGGCCAGCGCCAGCACGCCGGCGATGACGAAGCCCAAGCTGGCGAGGCGCGTGACGTACCAGTAGCGCGTCTCGGCGACCCGGTAGGCGCGGTTGAGCGAGACGCGCAGCGCCTCCACGCCGTTCGAGGCGAAATAGGCGGCGGCGAGCACGGAGACCGTCAGCAGCCCGCCGCGCGGGATGGTGAGTACGGCGACGACCTCGCGCGAGATGGGGGCGGCGATCGATTCCGGCCAGGTGTCGAAGATCAGGTGCACGGCGGTTTCGGCGAACTGGTCGGCGCCGAGGAAGGAGCCGAGCGCGGTGCCGAAGATCAGGAAGGGGAAGATCGCAAGCAGCGTCGACAGCGCGACATGGCTCGCCATCGCCCAGCCGTCGTCCTCGGAAAAGTGCCAGATCGCGTCGAAGACGACCTTGTAGGCAAGGCGGATGACGGTTGGCATAAGCAATGTCCAGTCCCTTTGCGACCGTCGCCGGTCTCTCATTGTCTGCGCGGGCATGGCCCGTAAATCAGAATCGATTTAAGGGCTTATGCCCGGTTCAACGTTCTACGGCGACCTTTGTGCCTCCTGGATGACAGACAGAGGTTGCTGGAATGGTGAATATGGGAAACCCAGGCAGATTTGTACAGGAAACCGCCATGTCTTCTCCAACAGCGACCTCCCTGCCGAGCATCATCGTCACCGGGTGCTCCTCCGGCATCGGCGCGCATTGCGCCCGGGCGCTGAAGGCGGAGGGCTGGCGCGTCTTCGCGACGGTGCGCCGCGAGGAGGATCTCGCGAGCCTCGAAGCCGACGGCATCGAGGCGCTGCTGATGGACTATACCAAGCCGGAGACGATCGCGGCCCTCGTCGAGACGGTGCTGGCGCGCACCGGCGGGCGGCTCGATGCGCTGTTCAACAATGGCGCCTATGGGCAGGCCGGGGCCGTCGAGGACCTGCCGGTCGAGGCATTACGCCTGCAATTCGAGACGAATGTCTTCGGCTGGCACGACCTGACGCGGCGGTTGATCCCGACCATGCGCAAACAGGGGGCCGGCCGCATCGTGCAATGCTCGTCGATCCTCGGCATCGTGCCTTATCGCTGGCGCGGCGCCTACAATGCCTCGAAATTCGCGCTCGAAGCGCTGTCGCTGACGCTGCGCATGGAGCTTGCCGGCTCCGGCGTGCATGTCAGCCTCATCGAGCCGGGGCCTATCACCTCACGCTTCACCGCCAATGCGCTGACCCATATCGAGCGCAACATCGACCTGGAAAACTCGGTGCATGCGGAGGAATATCGCCGGCAGCTCCAGCGGCTGCGCGGCGAAGCCAAGCCCGCGCCCGGAAAACTCGGGCCGGAGGCGGTGCATGCCGTGCTGCGCCACGCGCTGACGGCGAAGGCGCCGCGGCCGCACTATATCGTGACGACGCCGGCCAAGCAGGGCGCGTTGCTGAAGAAGCTGCTGCCGGCGGCGCTGTTCTACCGCATCATCGGCAAACTCGGCTGACGCGGCGCGGCGTCGCAGGCATTCGTTGTCAAATCGCGTGCTATTTCGCCCAAATGCCCTATTTGAATAGGGCTGACAGAAATCAAATCGGATCGTTGGCATGTCTTCCTTTCTCACCTTCATGACCCTGCTCGTCATGGGCCTCGTGGTCATCGTGCTCGTGCGCGGTCTTGCCAACATGGCCAAGGGCGGCAACGGCAATACCTCGAACAAGCTGATGCAGGCGCGCGTGCTCTTGCAGGCGATCGCCATCGTGCTCATCATGCTGACCCTGTGGATCACGGGCGGCGGGCGCGGATGATGGTGAAGCTCAACAAGATTTACACACGCACGGGCGATGACGGCACGACCGGCCTCGTGGCAGGCCCGCGCCGCAAAAAGCACGACCTGCGCGTCGAATCCTACGGCGAGGTCGACGAGGCGAATTCCTGCATCGGCGTCGTCCGCCAGCATCTCGCAGGCCATCCGGAGCTCGATCGGATGCTGATGCGCATCCAGAACGACCTCTTTGATCTCGGCGCCGACCTCGCCACGCCCGATACCGGCAAGAAGCTGGAATACGAACCGCTGCGCATCGTGCAGGCGCAGGTCGACCGGCTGGAGAGCGAAATCGACACGCTCAATGCCGATCTCGAACCGCTGCGCTCCTTCGTGCTGCCGGGCGGCACGGCGGCGGCGGCCGCACTCCATGTGGCGCGCACCGTCGCGCGCCGGGCGGAACGGCGGATCGTGGCGCTTCAGGATAGCGGGGAAACCGTCTCGGCCGCGGCCGTCGCCTATATCAACCGGCTGTCCGATTTCCTCTTCGTCGCCGCCCGCTGGGTCAACGACAAGGGCAGCACGGACATATTGTGGGTTCCGGGGCAGAACAGATAAGGTCGTCGCAAGCAGCTTAGCAAAAGTGCGCAGCCATCCTTTGGGGAAGGGGATCCATGTTCATACCGCTGCACGACGCCAACGCCCTGAAATACATCAAGGTGCAATATGTCACGATCAGCCTGATCGTGATCAATGTCGTCGTCTGGCTGGTGACGGGCCTCGCCTCGACGCAGGACTTCAACGATGCGGCGGTGGTCGGCCTCGGTTACATTCCCGCGGTCGTCTTCGATTTCGCCGACCTGGAGCCGAGCCTCGTGCTGGTGCCGGAGGATGCGACCTACATCACTTATGCCTTCCTGCACGGCGATTTCATGCATCTCGCCTCGAACATGATTTTCCTCTGGGTGTTCGGCGACAATGTCGAGGATGCGCTCGGCCATATCCGCTTCCTCATCTTCTACCTGCTGTGCGCGGCCGCCGGCGCGCTGGTGCATGGCCTCGTGCAGATGAATTCGGAGGCGCCGCTGATCGGCGCCTCGGGCGCGATTTCCGGCGTGGTGGCGGCCTATTTCCTCCTGCATCCGAAGGTGCGCGTCTGGGTCCTGGTGTTCTTCCGCATTCCCCTGCCGCTGCCGGCGGTCATTCCGCTCGCCTTCTGGATCGCCCAGCAATTCTACATGCTGGTGGTCGATGGCGACAGCGGCGTCTCCTGGGGCGCCCATGTCGGCGGCATTCTTGCCGGCGCGGTTCTCGTCCTCGTCATGCGCCGGCGGGGCGTGCCGCTGTTCGACCGCACGATCGTCACGCCGAAGGCCGTCCGGCATGTCGAAGCGACGCCGGTTCCCGCCGAGGAGACGTCGTCCGGCCCCTCCGTGCCGCCCACCCATTGGGGGCGATGATGGCGTCTCGTGGAGAAAATTGACGTGAACGTAAAGGTAATTTATAACGCCTGCGTTTTCGCGTGAGGAGGGCCTGTGGCGCATTGTATTTGGGGAAAAAACGCGTATCGATGTCGCCAACCGACAATCAGGGCGCCTTTGAAAGGCGCATTTTCCCTCGCGGGCATATGAAGGAAGGAAGCCATGAAGATCTTGGTCCCTGTAAAGCGGGTCGTTGATTACAACGTCAAAATTCGCGTGAAGGCGGATGGCTCGGGTGTCGAGCTAGCGAATGTGAAGATGTCGATGAACCCGTTCGACGAGATTTCGGTCGAGGAGGCGTTGCGGCTGAAGGAAGCCGGCAAGGCTTCGGAAGTTGTGGTCGTGTCGATCGGTCCTGCCAAGGCCGAAGAGACGCTGCGCACCGCACTCGCCATGGGCGCCGACCGCGCCGTGCTGGTCGAGACGGACGACGCCGTCGAACCGCTCGCCGTGGCGAAGATCCTCAAGGGTGTCGCCGAAGCTGAACAGCCAGGCCTCGTCATCGTCGGCAAGCAGGCGATCGACGACGACAGCAACCAGACCGGCCAGATGCTCTCGGCGCTGCTCGGCTGGGCACAGGCGACGTTTGCCTCGAAGGTCGAGATCGGTGACGGTTCCGCACAGGTCACCCGCGAAGTCGACGGCGGTCTCCAGACCATCGAAGTCAAGCTCCCGGCGGTCGTCACGACGGACCTGCGCCTCAACGAACCGCGTTATGCTTCGCTGCCCAACATCATGAAGGCGAAGAAGAAGCCGCTCGACAAGAAGACGCCATCCGACTTCGGCGTCGACACGAGCCCGCGCCTCAAGGTGCTGAAGACCGAGGAACCGTCCGGCCGCAAGGCAGGCGTCAAGGTCAAGAGCGTCGCCGAACTCGTTGACAAGCTTAAGAACGAAGCCGGCGTGCTGTAAGGAAACCCGTGAGGCCCGCCTGCAAACGGCGTGGCACTGCGCTTCCGGTGCTCACGTACTGACGTACGCTGCGCGCCGGTTCTCGCGCCCCACCGTTTTCGGCAGGGCCTGACGGGTTTCGGGACCGAACTATTTTCCAAAGGACATCATCATGGCCATTCTTCTTCTGGCAGATCACGACAATGCCCACCTTTCCGACCAGACGGCGAAGGCGCTGACGGCGGCATCGAAGATCGGGTCCGACGTGCATGTGCTCGTCGCCGGTGCCGGCGCCAAGGCCGCAGCCGAACAGGCGGCAAAGCTCGCAGGCGTGACCAAGGTCCTCGTCGCCGAGGATCAAACCCTTGCCAACAATCTGGCAGAACCGCTGGCAGCGCTCATCGTGTCGCTGGCTGGCGGCTATGAGGCAATCGTCTCGGCCGCGACCTCCGTCGGCAAGAACGTTCTGCCGCGTGTTGCAGCACTTCTCGATGTCGCCCAGGTCTCGGAAATCATCGAGGTCGTCTCCGCCGATACGTTCAAGCGTCCGATCTATGCGGGCAATGCGATCCAGACGGTGCAGTCCACCGACGCCAAGAAGGTGATCACGGTGCGCACGGCGTCCTTCGCCGCAGCAGGCGAGGGCGGCAGTGCATCGATCGAAAGCGTCTCGGCCGTGGCTAACCCCGGCCTCTCGACCCACGTCAAGGATGCTCTGTCCTCGTCGGATCGTCCGGAGCTGACATCCGCAAAGATCATCATCTCGGGCGGTCGTGCACTCGGTTCGTCGGAGAAATTCCAGGAAGTGATCCTGCCGGTGGCCGACAAGCTCGGCGCTGCCGTTGGTGCCTCCCGCGCTGCGGTCGATGCGGGCTATGCGCCGAACGACTGGCAGGTCGGGCAGACGGGCAAGGTTGTTGCGCCGCAGCTCTATATCGCCTGCGGCATTTCCGGTGCCATCCAGCATCTCGCCGGCATGAAGGACTCCAAGGTGATCGTGGCGATCAACAAGGACGAGGAGGCGCCGATCTTCCAGGTCGCCGATTATGGGCTTGTGGCGGATCTCTTCGAGGCGCTGCCGGAGTTGCAGAAGGCGCTCTGAGCCGGCAAGGGCCTGGCTTTGCGACGATGATTTCACTGGAAATATACGTCGCGTCCCTTTATCACTTCACCGGGCCGGCTCGACCGGCCCGGTGTTTTTTTGCCTGCGCCTAGAGGCGCAGACTGTGTGGCGAGGCGGTTGGCGCTATGATCAAGAACGTCGGTATTGTGGGTGCGGGCCAGATGGGGTGCGGTATCGCGCATGTCTCGGCCATGGCCGGGTACAAGGTCCATATCTACGACCTGTCGCCGGAGCGCATCGAGGCCGGGCTCGCCACGATCAACGGCAACCTCGCCCGCCAGGTCTCCTCCGGCAAGATGGACGACGAAGAGCGCAAGAAGGCGCTCGCCCTGATCAAGGGGTCTTCCGACATCAACGATCTCTCCGACGCCGACCTCGTCATCGAGGCGGCGACCGAGGACGAGACCGTCAAGCGCAAGATCTACGGCCTGGTCTGTTCCGTGCTGAAGCCGGAAGCGATCCTCGCCACCAACACCTCCTCGCTGTCGATCACCCGCCTTGCTTCCGCCACCGACCGGCCGGAGCGCTTCATGGGCATCCACTTTATGAACCCGGTTCCGGTCATGAAGCTGGTGGAACTCGTGCGCGGCATCGCGACCGAGGAAGTCACCTTTTCGGCCGCCAAGGAATTCGTCACCAAGCTCGACAAGACGATCACCGTCGCCGAGGATTTCCCGGCCTTCATCGTCAACCGCATCCTGCTGCCGATGATCAACGAGGCGATCTACACGCTTTATGAAGGCGTCGGCTCGGTCGAAGCCATCGACACGGCGATGCGGCTCGGCGCCAACCACCCGATGGGGCCGCTGCAGCTGGCCGATTTCATCGGCCTCGACACCTGCCTTTCGATCATGCAGGTGCTGCATGACGGGCTCGCCGACTCGAAATATCGCCCGTGCCCGCTGCTCGTGAAATATGTCGAGGCCGGCTGGCTCGGCCGCAAGTCCGGCCGCGGTTTCTACGACTATCGCGGCGAGGTTCCGATTCCGACGCGCTGAGCGGCGGAGATTCCGCCAAGCCTGCCTTTCAGGGAAAAATGTTTCGCCTGCCGCCCCGGTGGCGACAGGCCCATGTCTCGGATCGCCACCGGCCGGTCGCTATTGTCTGCCCGAATTCAATTTCACATTCGGGGTTTTCCAGATGAAACGTTTGCTCCTTCTCGGCGTGGCTCTCCTCGGCCTCGCCGCGCCGTTCTCCGCGCATGCCGCCGACAAGCTCCTCAATGCTTCCTATGACGTGGCGCGCGAACTCTTCGAGGCGGAGAACGCAGCCTTCATCAAGGAGCATCCCGGCGTCACCATCGACCAGTCGCATGGCGGCACCTCCAAGCAGGCGCGCGCCATCGTCGAAGGCCTCGAGGCCGATGTCGTGACCTTCAACCAGGTGACCGACATCGATTTCCTGGCGAAGAACGGCTTCGTCGCGGAAGGCTGGCAGGCAAAATTCCCGAACAACGCTTCGCCCTTCTACTCCTTCCCGTCCTTCCTGGTTCGCGCCGGCAACCCGAAGAACATCAAGGACTGGTCGGATCTCGCCCGTGACGACGTGAAGGTCATCTTCCCGAACCCGAAGACCTCGGGCAATGCGCGCTACACCTATCTCGCCGCCACCGCCTACG
Organism: Shinella sp. GW821-FHT10F02; assembly: GCF_058809275.1. Taxonomy (NCBI): domain Bacteria; kingdom Pseudomonadati; phylum Pseudomonadota; class Alphaproteobacteria; order Hyphomicrobiales; family Rhizobiaceae; genus Shinella; species Shinella sp. GW821-FHT10F02. Next base: position 418,654 of record NZ_JBXASL010000005.1, read on the forward strand.
CCAAGGAAGCCTTCAAGGATGATCCGGCCAAGGTCGAGGAATTCGTCACCAAGATCTTCGACAACGTGCCGGTCTTCGACACGGGCGGCCGTGCGGCGACGACGACCTTCGTCGAGCGCGAGATCGGCGACGTGATCGTGACCTTCGAGGCTGAGACCAAGGGTATTGCCAAGCAGTACGGCCAGGACAAGTTCGAAAGCGTCGTTCCCTCGGTCTCGCTGCTGTCCGAATTCCCGGTCGCGATCGTCGACAAGGTGGCGGATGCCAAGGGCAGCCGTGATCTCGCCAAGTCCTATCTCGACTTCCTCTATTCGCCGGAAGGCCAGAAGATCGCCGCCGAATTCGGCCACCGCGTCCTTGACGAAAAGGTCGCCGCCGAGTTCAAGGACCAGTTCCCGGAAATCCGCCTCGTGAATGTCGATGACGTTTTCGGCGGCTGGAAGAAGATTTCCGAAGAGCACTTTGCCGAAGGCGGCACGCTGGACAAGATCTACGGCAGCCGCTGATCGTCCAAAGCCATTGTTTTTCCGGCAACCGGCGGGCAAAAAGCCCGCCGGTTGTTGGCATGAAAAGCGCGACGCATTCCGGATGGAAACCGCTTCGCACTTTTCCTGGAATTGCTTGAGAAAGGACGCGCGCTTTGAGACGGCGTGTACTGCCCGGATTGCCGCTCGCGCTCGGCATAACCCTCGTCTATGTCGGCATCATCGTCGTGCTGCCGCTGGCCGCGCTCGTCTTCAAGGCGGCGAGCCTCGGGCCGGAAGACTATTGGCGCATCATCTCGTCCGACCGCGCCTTCGCCAGCTACCGCGTGACCGTGCTCTGCGCGCTGGCCGCGACGGTGTTCAACCTATTCTTCGGCCTGTCGCTCGCCTGGGTGCTGGTGCGCTATCGTTTCCCCGGCCGTCGTTTCGTCGATGCGCTGGTCGACCTGCCCTTCGCGCTGCCGACCGCCGTTGCCGGCATCGCGCTGACCACGCTGTTTGCCACGAACGGCTGGTTCGGCGGGCCGCTGTCACTGCTCGGCATCAAGGTCGCCTATACGCCGCTCGGCATCATCGTCGCGATGAGCTTTACCAGCATCCCCTTCATCGTGCGCACGGTGCAGCCGGTGCTGGAAGAGCTCGACCCGGCGCTGGAAGAGGCGGGGCAGACGCTCGGCGCCAGCGATCTTTCGATCTTCGTCAGCGTCATCCTGCCGCTCCTGACGCCGGCGCTGCTGGCCGGCGTGTCGCTCTCCTTTGCGCGCAGCCTCGGCGAGTTCGGCGCCATCATCTTCATCGCCGGCAACCAGCCGTTTTCGACGGAGATCACCGCGCTGCTCGCCTTCATCCGGCTGGAGGAATACGACTATCCGGCGTCGGCCGCGATCGCCTCCGTCATGCTGCTGACAGCCTTCGTCATGCTCGCCATCACCAATCTGATGCAGGCCCGCGCCCTGCGCTACACGGTGAGGGGCTGACGATGGCGCATAACAGGAAGGGCAAGCCGCCCCGCGTCGGCGACAACAAGATCTTTCGTGGCGTGCTGCTCGGCATCGTGCTCGTGCTCGTCGGGCTGATGATCGTCGCCCCGCTCGTCGTCATCGCCGTCGAGGCCTTTTCCAAGGGCATCGTCTATTTCGCCGAATCGATTGCCGATCCGGATACGCGCCACGCCATCATGCTGACCGTCATCACCGCGCTCATCGCCGTGCCGATCAACACGGCCTTCGGCGTGGCGGCCGCCTGGGCAATCACCAAACACGATTTCCGCGGCAAGCGGCTCTTGACCGTCATCATCGAGCTGCCCTTCTCGGTCTCGCCGATCGTCGCGGGCGTCTCCTATCTTTTCGTCTATGGCTTGCAGGGCCTGTTCGGTCCGGCGCTGCAATCGATGGAGATCAAGATACTCTTCGCACTGCCCGGCATCGTGCTGGCCAGCATGTTCGTGACGGCGCCCTTTGTGGCGCGCGAGCTGATCCCGCTGATGCAGGCGCAGGGCCGCGATCTGGAGGAGGCGGCGACGTCGCTGGGCGCCAGCGGCTGGCGCACCTTCATCTCCGTGACGCTGCCCAATATCAAATGGGCGCTGCTCTACGGCGTGGTGCTGTGCAATTCGCGCGTCATGGGCGAGTTCGGCGCGGTCTCTGTCGTCTCGGGCAATATCCGCGGCCAGACCAACACGCTGCCGCTGCATATCGAGCTGCTCTATCACGACTATAACGCGGCCGGCTCCTTTGCCGCCGCATCCATCCTCGCCGGCCTCGCCATCGTCACGCTCATCGCCAAGGTGGCGCTGGAGCGGCAGGGTGCAGGCCGCGTGCAGCGTCCGACGGCGCTTACCGGCGCCGACAGCATCATTCCGGAGACAAAACCTTGAAGATCCGCCTGGACAACGTGGTCAAGACGTTCGAGACTTTCCGCGCCGTGCACGGCGTCTCGCTCGATATCGAAAGCGGTGAGCTGGTCGCGCTGCTGGGCCCCTCCGGCTCCGGCAAGACGACCATCCTGCGCATGGTCGCCGGCCTTGAATATGCCGATGGCGGCGCGATCTATTTCGGCGACGAGAACGCCACCGACATTCCCGTGCGCGAACGCGGCGTCGGCTTCGTCTTCCAGCACTATGCGCTGTTCCCGCATATGACAGTGGGCGAAAACATCGCCTTCGGCATGAAGGTCTCCAAAGTGAAGCGCTCGCCGCAGGCCATCGCCGAGCGGGTCAAGGAACTGCTCGACCTCGTGCAGCTCGGCGGCCTCAAGGATCGCTTCCCCGGTCAGATCTCCGGCGGCCAGCGCCAGCGTGTGGCGCTTGCGCGCGCGCTCGCGGTCGATCCGCGTGTGCTGCTGCTGGACGAGCCGTTTGGCGCGCTCGACGCCAATGTGCGCCGTGACCTGCGCCGCTGGCTTCGAAAAATCCACGACGAACTCGGCATAACCACCATCTTCGTCACCCACGACCAGGAAGAGGCGCTCGACCTCGCCGACCGCGTCGTCATCCTCGACAAGGGCAAGATCGTGCAGGAGGGCACGCCGGAGGCCGTCTGCCGCACGCCGGCCAATGCCTTCGTGATGAATTTTCTGGGCGATGCCAACCGGCTCGACGCCGATATCCGCGGCGGCAAGGCCTATGTCGACGATATTGCCTTCGACGCGGGCGACGTGGCGGATGGCGGCGGGCAGATCCTGTTCCGTCCGGCGGATGTAACCTGGCGCGAGGATGGGCACGGCATTGCCGCAAAAATCCTGCGCGTCATCGACCGGCCGGATTCCCGCCGCGTGCTGGCAATGACCGGCAGCGGTCAGCCGGTCGAATTCGACACCGCGCCGGAATTCCCCCATCGCAAGGGCGAGCAGGGTTTCATCGATATCCGCCGGCCGCGCGTCTACGCGACCGCCTGACGCCTCAGCTTTTCGGCGTCGCCAGCGCGGCGTTGATCAGCGCCTTTGCGTCCTGGCTGTCCCAGGCGGCGGGGCCGTTCATGGCGGAGATCAGGCAGCCCTTCTCGTCCATCAGGAGCGTCACGGGCAGGCCGAAGGCGAGGCCTTCCTTCTTCAGCGTGTTGAAGACGCCCATCGAGGCGTCACGGTAGTAGCCGAGTTCGTTGACGCCGGTCTCCGTGAGGAAGGTTTTCGGCTTCTCGTCGTCGCCGGTGTCGATGTTGATCGCCACGACCTCGAACTTGTCGCTGCCGAGTTCCTTTTCCAGCGCGTTGAGCGCCGGCATCTCTTCGCGGCACGGCACGCACCAGGTCGCCCAGAGATTGACGAGCAGGGTCTTGCCGGAGAAGTCGGCGATCGTCTTCTTTTTGCCGTCCGGGCCATCGAAGATCAGGTCGGGCAGCGGGCGGTGTTCGTCGACCGTGCGCATGGCGGCAACCTGGCCCTTGGAGAAGGGCGTGATCGCCTCGGCCTTGGCGCTGGCGGCGGCGCAGGCGGCGGGATCGGCGGAGGCGAGGGCGGCCGCGCCATTGCCAGACAGGCTTTCCTTCACGTATATCGCTGCACCACCGGCGAGAAGTCCGGCCAGTCCCGCGATGGCGATCAGCTTCGTGGCGGGCAGGCCGAATGTCTTCTTCAATGTCATTTCATTCTCCAGGACAGGCACCCATGGCTGACGGCACTTCCGAGACGAAATCCTCGAACCAGATGTGGGGCGGCCGCTTCGCCTCCGGGCCGGATGCGATCATGGAGGAGATAAATGCCTCCATCGGCTTCGACAAGAAGCTTTACGCCCAGGACATCCGCGGCTCAAAGGCGCATGCCGAAATGCTTGCCCATCAGGGCATTATTTCGGCGGACGATAAGGAAAAGATCGTTCACGGTCTCGACACGATCCTGTCAGAGATCGAAAGCGGCCAGTTCGAGTTTTCCCGCCGGCTGGAAGACATCCATATGAATGTCGAAGCCCGGCTTGCGACGCTGATCGGCCCCGCCGCCGGACGCCTGCACACCGCCCGCTCGCGCAACGACCAGGTGGCGCTCGACTTCCGCCTCTGGGTGAAGGAAGAGCTGGAAAAGACCGAAAAGGCGCTGACCGGCCTGATTGCCGCCTTCCTCGACCGTGCGGAAGAACATGCCGAAACCGTCATGCCCGGCTTCACCCATCTCCAGACGGCCCAGCCGGTGACCTTCGGCCACCATTGCATGGCCTATGTGGAAATGTTCGGTCGCGACCGCCAGCGCGTGCGCCATGCCATCGAGCATCTCGACGAGAGCCCGATCGGCGCCGCGGCACTCGCCGGCACCGGCTATGCCATCGACCGCCACATGACGGCAAAGGCGCTCGGCTTCCGCGAGCCGACGCGCAACTCGATCGACACCGTGTCGGACCGCGATTTCGCGCTGGAATTCCTGTCGATCTCCGCGATCGCCGCCGTCCATCTGTCCCGTCTCGCCGAAGAGATCGTCATCTGGTCGACGCCGCAGTTCGGCTTCATCCGCCTGTCGGATGCCTTCTCGACCGGCTCCTCCATCATGCCGCAGAAGAAGAACCCGGATGCCGCCGAGCTGGTGCGCGCCAAGACCGGCCGCATCAACGGCTCGCTGATAGCACTTCTGACCGTCATGAAGGGCCTGCCGCTCGCCTATTCCAAGGACATGCAGGAAGACAAGGAACAGGTCTTCGACGCCGCCGAGAGCATCGAGCTGGCGATTGCCGCGATGACCGGCATGGTGCGCGACATGACCATCCGCACCGACAAGATGAAGGCCGCCGCCGGCTCCGGCTACTCCACCGCGACGGACCTTGCCGACTGGCTGGTGCGCGAGGCGGGCCTGCCCTTCCGCGATGCCCACCATGTGACGGGCCGCGCCGTGGCGCTGGCCGAAAGCAAGGGTTGCGACCTCGCCGAGCTTTCGCTGGAGGATTTGCAGGCGATCCACGCGTCGATCACCGACGACATCTTCAACGTGCTGACGGTCGAGGCCTCGGTCGCCAGCCGCAAGAGCTATGGCGGCACCGCACCCTCCGAAGTCAGGAAGCAGATCGCCTGGTGGCGGCAGCGGAACTGATCAGGTTGCTTGCAGGACTCATCAGCAGAATCAGGGTGCACAAGACTTGGCGAATTCGCTAAGGATGGTGCCCACCCGATCACCGGCAATTCCAGGGAACGCCTCATGACACGCATCGATATCGGCAGGCTCACGCTCGTGCTCTGCCTTTCCGCAGCGGTTCTCACCGCCTGCGGCCGCAAGGGCGATCTCGACCTGCCGGGCGGCGCAAAACCGGTCGTGAAGACCATCGACGGCAAGAAGGTCGAGCAGGTCGAAGACAAGCCCTTCATCCTCGACCCCCTTCTCTAGTTGTTTTAAACGGACAAGACCCGTGAACCATTTCGAGCATCGCGACGGCATCCTCCATGCGGAGGACGTGCCCGTTCCGGACATCGCCAAGGCGGTCGGCACACCCTTCTACGTCTATTCGACGGCCACGCTGGAGCGCCACTACAAGGTCTTCTCCAAGGCCTTCGACGGCGTCGACGCCATGGTGTGCTACGCCATGAAGGCGAATTCCAACCAGGCGGTGCTGAAGACGCTCGCTAAGCTCGGCGCCGGCATCGACGTGGTCTCCGAAGGCGAACTGCGCCGCGCGCTCGCGGCCGGCGTTCCGGCATCCCGCATCATGTTCTCCGGCGTCGGCAAGACGCCGCGCGAGATGGACCTCGCGCTTGAGGTCGGCATCTACTGCTTCAACGTCGAATCCGAGCCGGAACTCGAAATCCTCAATGCCCGCGCCGTGAAGGCCGGCAAGGTCGCGCACGTCTCCTTCCGCATCAATCCGGATGTCGACGCGCGCACCCATGCCAAGATTTCGACGGGCAAGAAGGAGAACAAGTTCGGCATTTCCTGGGAGCGTGCGCGCGCCGTCTACGCCCGCGCGGCCACCCTGCCCGGCATCCAGGTGACCGGCATCGACATGCATATCGGCAGCCAGATCACCGAGCTGCAACCCTTTGAAGACGCTTTCAAGCTGCTGCGCGAACTGGTCGATACGCTGCGCGCTGATGGCCACGGCATCGATCACGTCGATGTCGGCGGCGGTCTCGGTATTCCCTACAAGACGGACAACGCGCCGCCGCCGCTGCCGGATGCCTATGCTGAAATCGTCAAGAACCAGCTCAAGGGCCTGAACTGCAAGATCGTCACGGAGCCCGGGCGCCTGATCGTCGGCAATGCCGGCATCCTGGTCACCGAGGTCATCTACGTGAAGGATGGCGGCGAGAAGACCTTCGTCATCGTCGATGCGGCGATGAACGACCTCATCCGCCCGACGCTTTACGAGGCCTGGCACGAGATCCAGCCGGTCGTTCTTTCCGCCGCGAGCGCCCCGCGCATCCGCGCAGACGTGGTCGGTCCGGTCTGCGAGACGGGCGATTATCTGGCGCAGGACCGCGAGATGGTGCAGCCGAAACCGGGCGATTTGATTGCCGTCGGCTCGGCCGGGGCCTATGGCGCGGTGCAGGCCGGCACCTACAACAGCCGCCTGCTGGTGCCGGAGGTGCTGGTCAACGGAGCCGAGTTCCACGTCGTCCGGCCGCGGCTTTCCTATGACGACCTGATCGGGCTCGACTCATTGCCTGACTGGCTCGCCTGAGAAAACACGCACGGGAACGTGATCACGTTTTTGCGCGTGCCCTCGTCTTCGCCACAAAGCATGTTATCTTTTAGCCGTGACAACCTGCAGCGGAGAGCGGCGACCGATGGCGATTGACACGGACAGGCAGCGCGAGAAGGGGGCAAGCGGCAATCCGCTGGCCCGTCGGCTCGCGGGAAAACGCCTTGCCGCCCGGACCATCCTCTACACGGAGGCGCTTGCGCCGCGGCTGCTGCCGATCCTGCTGCTCGTCGCGGGTTTCCTGGCGCTGACCTGGTTCGGCTATTTCCGCCACGTACCCGCCTGGCTGCATATCGCGACGCTCGCCGTTTTCGCGCTCGGCCTCGCCTGGTTGCTTTTCCGCCTGCGCGGCATCGTCTGGCCGTCCGTCGACAATGCCGACCGCATGCTGGAGACGCGCAATGCGCTCGCCCACCAGGCGATCCGCGTGCAGGACGACAGGCCGGCCGGTGGCGATGCCTTTGCGCAGGCGCTCTGGCGCGAGCACCAGGCCCGCATGGCGCGTCTGATCGGCACGCTGCGCACCGGCGCGCCGGAGCCGGATATCGCCCGCCATGACCGCCACGCGCTGCGCGCCGTGCCGGTGCTCCTCCTCGCCATCGCCTTTGCCTTCTCCTATTCCAACCGCGGTGGGCTGCTTGCGGACGTCGTTTCGCTGCGCGCGCCGAGCGAATCGGCGCCGGATGTGCGCATCGATGCCTGGGTGACGCCGCCGGCGCATACGTCGCGCGCGCCCGTCTTTCTCACCGGCAACGGGCAGGGCCAGCCGAGCGAGGCGGCGAAGGGCGAGATCCGCATTCCCCAGTTCAGCGAGCTGACCGTGCGCGTCACAGGCGGCAGCGGCGACGAACAGGTGAGCTATCAGGTGGCCGGCGAGACCGCAGCCACCGCCATCGAGGAAGAAAAGCCGAAGGACGAGAAGGCGGAAGGCGCGAAGACCGAGGCGAAGGTGCCGGTCGCGGTCGCCAACGGCGCCAAGACCCTGCATTACAAGATCCTGAAGGACGGCACGCTTTCGGTCGATGGCCGGACCTGGGCCTTCACGGTCATTCCGGACCGCGTGCCGGAAATCGCCTTCGATGGCATTCCGAAACAGACCGTGGCGGCGGCGCTGGAGATCAGCTTCATCGCCAAGGACGATTACGGCCTTCAGGAAGCCCATGCAGAGATCGTGCCGGTCGACGCGCAGAAGGATGCCCGGCCGCTCTATCCGCTGCCGGAATACCGGCTCGACCTGCCGCGCCGCAGCGCGCGGGATGCCAAGGGCACGACGAGCCGCAACCTCTCCGAACATCCGCTCTCCGGCAAGCGCGTGAAGATCACGCTCGTGGCCAAGGATGCGGCGGGGCAGGAGGGTCGTAGCCAGCCGGTCGAGATGGTGCTGCCGGCGAAGAATTTCTTCGAGCCGCTCGCCGCCGCCGTCGCCGAACAGCGGCAGGTCTTTGCGCTCGATGCCAACCAGCTGCCCTATGCGATCGCGCTCAACGAGGCGCTGACCATGCGGCCGGAAGAGACGATCCCGAACCTCACGCATTACCTACTGCTGCAATCGGCCGCTGCGCGCATGAAACTTTCGCGCACGGAAGACCAGATGCGCGAAACGGCCGATTATCTCTGGGAGATCGCGCTCGGCATCGAGGACGGCAACCTGTCGCTCGCCGACCGGCGCCTGCGCGAGGCGCAGAAGGCCTTGTCCGAGGCGCTGGAACGCAATGCCCCCGACGAGGAGATCGCTGCGCTGATGAAGGAACTGCGCGAGGCGATGGAAGCCTATATGCAGGAGCTCGCCCGCCAGGCCGCCAAGAACGGCCAGATGCAGCAGAATGCCCAGCAGCAGGGCCAGATCCTGCGCCAGCAGGATTTGCAGCGAATGATGGACCAGATCGAGAATCTGGCCCGTTCCGGCGCGCGTGACCAGGCGCAGCAGATGCTTTCCGAGCTTCAGCGCATGATGAACAACCTGCAGGCCGGCCGTCCACAACAGGGTCAGCAGGGCCAGCAGAACGACGCCATGCGCCAGCAGATGGATAAGCTCGGCGAGTTGATGCAGAAGCAGCAGCAGTTGATGGAGCAGACCTTCCAGCTCGACCAGGCCTTGCGCGACCGCCAGCAGCGCGGCGACCCGATGCCGGGCGAGGAAGGCGAGCAGCAACAGCAGCAGCAGCAGGGCGACAACGGCGCCGGCCAGCAGCCGACCGACCAGATGACGGCCGAACAGCTTCGCGAGGCGCTGAAGAAGCTTCAGGAGCAGCAGGATGCGCTGGGCAAACAGCTCGGCGAGGTGCAGGAAGCGCTGAAGGGCATGGGCATGGAGCCGGGCGAAGGCTTTGGCCAGGCCGGGCGCGAGATGAAGGGTGCGTCGGAAGCGCTTGGCGAAGGTCAGGGCGAATCGGCCGTCGGCAGCCAGGGCCGGGCGCTGGAGGCGTTGCGCCAGGGCGCGCAGAACATGATGAGCCAGATGCAGGCCATGGGGCAGGGCCAGGGTCAAGGCCCCGGCGAAGGCATTCCGCAGGCCGGCCGCAACGGGCGCGATCCGCTCGGCCGCGAGCGGCCCGTCAACGGGCAGGGTCCGGACTTCGGCGGCCCGACGAAGATCCCGGAAGAGATCGACATCCAGCGCGCGCGTGAAATCCTCGACGAAATCCGCCGCCGGCTCGGCACCGGTGCGGCGCCCGGCTTCGAGCGGGACTATCTGGAGCGGCTGCTCGGGATTCGGTGATTAGGCTGCCAAAGCCTGTGCGACAGCGCGGCGGATATCCGGCAGGCTGAAGGGCTTGCTCACCACGTCGACGATCTTCGAGGCAAGGTCGTCGGCGCGTTCGCGCTGTTCGGCATAACCCGTCATCAGCAGGATTTTCAGCGCCGGGTGGGCGGCGGCGGCCTTGTGGGCGAGTTCGATACCGTCCATGACAGGCATGCGAATATCGGAGAGCAGCAGGTCGAAGCCGCCGGCCGTCAGCGCGTCGAGCCCGGCGGCGCCATCCGGCGCCTCGACGGTTTCATGGCCGTCCAGCCGCAAGGCGCGCGCCACGAAGACGCGCAGCGAATCCTCGTCTTCGGTGATCAGAATCTTCGCCATCGGTTCCCCTGTTCGGTCCGTTCGGCAATGAAAAGACCAGACTTTCCTTGTCGATCGGTAAACGGCGGCTGGCGGAATTTGCAGTCAGGCGTCCGCGTCGCCCGTCACGATGCCGACGAAGGGCAGTTCGCGGAAGGCGTAGGCGACGTCCATGCCGTAGCCGACGACGAAATAATCCGGGCATTCGAAGCCGACATAGTCGGCCTCCAGGTCGGTCTTGCGCTTCTCGCGCTTGTCGAGCAGCACGGCGATGGTGACGTTGCGTGCGCCGCGCTCGTACATCAGTTCCTTGGCGAAGGTCAGCGTGCGGCCGGATTCGAGGATGTCGTCGATCAAGAGGATATCGCGGCCGGTGACGTCCGAATCGATGTCCTTCACCACCTTCACGCCCTGCGAGACGGTGCCGGTGCCATAGCTCGACAGCGTGATAAACTCGACTTCCGGCGCAAGGCCTGCCGCATGCAGCGCGCGGGTCAGGTCGGCGGCGAAGATGAACGAGCCCTTGAGAACGGCGATGACGAGAAGGTCCTTCGTCGGGCCGCCGGCGATCTGGACCGCAAGCTCTTCGTTGCGCTTGGCGATCTGCCCGGCATCATAGAGCGTTTCGATCTTTTTTCCGCGGACAATATGCATCGCGAGGGGGCTCCCTGGGTGGCGTCAAAGGAGCCGATTAGCACAGTCAGTTGACCGGTGCACCCTCGGGCACCAGGGAAACCGTGACTTTCGGCACTTTTCCGCCGCCGTGCGGAATGCGAAGCGCGAAGTTTTCGCTGCCGCCGGCCGCGATCGTCTTGCCGTCGAGGGCGACGCGGCGCGGTGTTTCACCCGCACCACCGACGAGGATATCCACCGGCGGGGCGACCTCCACGCCATCGCCGACATTCTCGACGCGGCCGTAGACGGACAGCACCTTCATGCCGTTCCGGTCGTCGACCGTCGCCGTGACGTCGGTCACGCGAAGCGCCGCGCCGGGCTCGCCCGTCGGAAGGGCCGCCTTCAGCGCCGACAGGCCGCCGGCATAGGCGAAGACGAAGAGGAAGCTCGCGGTGACCAGGCCGGCAAAGGCGCGGCCGGAGAGAAGCTGCAGGCCGGCCTCGCACAGCCGGGCGCCCGCCGCGCCGGTGCGCACCAGCAGGTGGCGCGGGGCCGGGCTCAGCGGTGCAGGGCGAATCGTGCGGTGGTTGTCGTTGGAGGTGCGCGCCGGACCGGTTCGGATGACGACGAAATCGACGTCGACCACTTCGCAGCGTGCCTGGGATCGCGGCTTTTTGGCAGGCGTCCTGGGTTCGGGCGGCAGGAGATCGATCCGGCCTTTTGCCTGTTGTCTCGCTCTGAAGGCGTTCATCGCGATCTCCCGCTTGGCCGGTTTTCCGCGCAAAGTCAGGGGCGAAAAGTCGGGCATTGAATGAAATCCTTACGAAACGTAAACCATACTGGTTAATGCTTCGGAAACCCGACCGTGAAAGAGCCGCTTTCCTGTGCGACCTGCGCTACGATAGCGAATCGCGGTTCAGGTAACCGCTTCTAGAACCGGATTGGCCATTGATTCATTTCGAGAATGTCGGACTGCGCTACGGGATGGGGCCGGAGATCCTCCGCGACCTGACCTTCGATATTCCGCGCCGGTCCTTCCAGTTCCTGACGGGGCCGTCCGGCGCCGGCAAGACGACGCTTTTGCGCCTGCTTTTCCTGTCGCTCCAGCCGACGCGCGGCATCATCCGCACCTTCGACCGCGAGATTTCGACGATCCCGCGCGACGAGCTGCCGATGCTGCGTCGGCGCATCGGCATCGTCTTCCAGGATTTTCGCCTGCTCGATCACCTGACGACCTATGAGAATGTCGCGTTGCCGCTGCGCGTGCGGGGCAAGGAGGAATCGAGCTATCGCGCCGATGTGCTGGAACTGCTGAAATGGGTCGGGCTTGGCGAGCGAATCAATGTGCTGCCTGCAGTCCTGTCCGGCGGGGAAAAGCAGCGCGCGGCCATTGCGCGCGCGCTCATCGACCGGCCCGAGCTGCTGCTTGCCGACGAGCCGACCGGCAATGTCGATCCGCCGATGGCGCGACGATTGCTCAGCCTCTTCCTCGAATTGAACCGGCTCGGTACGGCCGTGGTGATCGCCACGCATGATCTGTCGCTGATGGACCAGGTGGACGAGGCGCGGCGCATGATCCTCTCGCAGGGACGGCTCGACATCTATGACTGACGCTCCACAGGAGACCGCCCAGGACGCCCAGCCCGCCCGCCGGCTGGAAATGCGCGTGCGCCCGACCGCACCCATCGTGCCGCCATCGAACGTCTCCGGCAATGCGCTGATGCTGGTCATCGCCATCATGGCCTTCCTCGCCTGCCTCACCTTCGGCGCGGTCAACATGGTGCGCGCCACGGCCGCGAGCTGGCAGAGCCAGATCTCCCGCGAGGTTACCATCCAGATCAAGCCGGACGACGCGCTCGACATGGAACAGGCGCTGAAGGACGTGCGCGACCTCGCGCTCACCTTCTCCGGCACCCGCGACGGCACCATCGTCGACAAGGCGGCGACGGCGCGCCTGCTCGAACCCTGGCTCGGCGAGGGCCTCAACATCGACGAACTGCCGGTGCCACGCCTCGTCATCGTGACCATCGACGAGCAAAGCCCGCCGGATTTCGCGGCAATGCGGGTGGCGCTGGCGGAAAAGGTCCCGACGGCGTTTCTCGACGACCACCGCACCTGGGTGGACCGCCTCGTCGCCATGGCGCGCACCACCGCCTTCATCGGCACGGGCGTGCTGGTGCTGGTCTTTTCCGCCATGGTGCTGACCGTTGTCTTCGCGACGCGCGGGGCGCTTTCCGGCAACCGGCATATCGTCGAGGTGCTGCATTTCGTCGGCGCGGAGGCGGGTTTCGTCGCCTCCGAATTCCAGAAACATTTTTTGAAGATCAGCCTCAAGGGCTCGGTTGCCGGCGGTTTTCTCGCGGCCCTGTTCTTCGCGGTCGCCAGCTTCTGGCAGGGGCGCTCGATCGCCACGCCCCAGAGCGATCAGGCCACCGCGCTCTTCGGCACCTTTTCCATGGGGCTCACCGGCTATCTCGGCATTGCCGCGACGATCGTCGTCATCGCGGTGCTGACGACGCTGACGGCCCGCTTCACGGTGATGCGCACGATCCACGAAATCGACCTCATCCGCTCCGACCCGTCGCGAACCGACCAACTGCCCGACCAATGACCGAGATGAGACGAACCATCGCCGCGAAGCGGACTATCGCTTGCCGCAATCCGGGTCTATGGACGGAATCATGAACGCGCTGGAACGGGCAAAACCGGGACTGCCGCAGGGCATCCGGTCTGACGGGGAGGGGCGGCGCCGACGCATGCGCCCAGCCCGGCTCGTCGTGCGCGTCGTCCTGGCGCTGATCCTGATCGCCGCCGTCGCCGGCATCGGTGGCTTCCTCTATTTCGCCGAGACGGTCGCTGCCCTCGAAGCGCCGCGCGACCCGAAGGCCGACGCCATCGTGGTCTTGACCGGCGGTTACCAGCGCATCGACCGCGCGATCGGCCTGCTCAAGCAGGGGGCCGGCCAAAGGCTGCTGATTTCCGGCGTGAACCCCACGACGAGCGGCAACCAGATCCGCAAGCTCACGCAGAGCTCTTCCGCGCTCTTCGAATGCTGCGTCGATATGGGCTACGAGGCGGTGGACACGATCGGCAATGCCAACGAGACGGCGCGCTGGATCAGCGACCACCAGTTCCGCCGGGTGCTCGTCGTCACCAACAATTACCACATGCCGCGCAGCCTGCTGGAGCTGAGGGTCGCCGATCCGCAGACGGATTTCATCGCCTATCCGGTGGTCAATTCCGACCTGAAGAACGGCAACTGGTTGCGCGAACCCGGCGTCGTGAAGGCCATGCTGTCGGAATACCTGAAATACAGCGCCGCGCAGATCAGGGCCTTGGCAGGCGCGCGCAGCTGGTCCGGTCTTCGCGGCGACGTGGCGGGCCTTTCGGCGCACTGAGATCGCAGCGACGGGAGTTTCCCCGCCCGGCAATATCGTGTAGGGCGAAAGGACGCGTCCCCCTCACAGGCTGCCCGATGATCGTCCTTCGTTCCGTGCTTTTCAACACCGCCTTCTACATCAACCTCATCGTGCAGATGATCGTCATGACGCCGGCCTATTTCCTGCTGCCGCGCAAGAAGGCCTATGGCATCGCCAAGAACTGGGCGAGGAGCAACCACTGGCTCTTCGACAAGATCGTCGGCACGACCTTCGAGATCGAGGGCCTGGAGAACATCCCGACGGGTGGGTACATCTTCGCGCCGAAACACCAGTCGTTCTGGGATGCCTATGCGCTGCTGCCCTGGCTCGACGATCCCTTCTATATCCTCAAGCGCGAGCTGACCTGGATCCCGCTGTTCGGCTGGTATCTGAAGAAGCAGCGCATGGTGCCGGTCGATCGCAGCGCGCGCGGCAAGGTCATGGCCGCAGTGATGGAGCGCACAAAGGCGGAGATGAATTCCGGCCGCCAGCTCATCATCTATCCGGAAGGCACGCGCCGTCCGCCGGGTGCGCCACCCGAATACAAATACGGCATCGCCCGGCTCTATCGCGATCTTCAGGTGCCGGTGGTGCCGGTCGTCATGCATCCGGGCCTGTTCTGGCCGCGGCGCAAGGCCATGCGCTATCCCGGCCACTTCAAGGTGCGCATCCTGCCGCCGATCGCGCCGGGCATGGATCCGGATGCCTTCCTCGCCCATCTCATCGACGTCATGGAAACGGCGAGCGACCGCCTGCTGATCGAGACCGCGGCGGCAAACCCGAGCCTGCCCCTGCCGCCGACCGCCGAGCAACGGCTGGCGGAACTGAAAGCGCACGCGGCCGCCTGATCAGGCCGGCAGGTGGGCGTGGAGACCGTCCGCGGCGCGGCCGACATCCTCCAGCCAATGGTCTCGGATGCCCATTTCGCGCAGATGCGCCAGCGTGTTGCGCACATAGTCGATGTTGCGGCCGGATTTTCCGACCGCCGCACTCACGGTCGAGGCCGCCTCGTCGACGGAGAGCGAGCCGGCATATTGCTGGTGGGCGCGGTCGATGATGTAGGCCAGCGTCGTGACGCGGCGGCCGCCGCTAAGCATCGCCGAGAGCGTGCGCTCCTTGTAGACATGGGTCACCAGTTCGCGCTCGCGCAGGTAATCGACGACGGCGTCGCGGTTTTCGGGCGCGATGCGGAAGGCGACGCCGCGGCAGGAGCCGCCGTAATCGAGGCCGAGCACCAGGCCGGGCTTCTCTTCCGTGCCGCGGTGCACCCAGGAGCGCACGCAGAGCGACCGGCGGAAGCCGAAAAGATGGGCGGGCTGTCGCTCCTCGAATTCGAAGCCCGGGTTCCACATCAGCGATCCATAGCCAAAGACCCAGAATTCGTTCATATCCACCGTCACTTCTGCCGTTTCTCTAAAAGCCGCCGCAATTGCCGGCTTTGACGCCTTTGCGGGCAAATCGCATCGCCACCATTGGAGAACTACATGGCATCGTCAAGCCACGCCGGCACGTCCGGCGTCTCGCGCAAACTCGTTCGGCTCGCCATTGCCGTCGTTCTCGTCGTCGCACTCTATACGGGCGGATGGTTCTATGCCGCAAGCTGGCTGAAGGACACGCTGACGCAACAGCTCTCGGCGTCGGCCGCCGGCCTGCATTCCGCTTCCTGCAGCAATCTTTCCGTCCGCGGCTTCCCCTTCCGCATCGGCCTGTTCTGCGACACGGTCGGCATCGACGATCGCCCGACGGGCCTGTCGGCGACGTTCGGGGCGCTGCGCTCTGCCGCCCAGGTCTATCGTCCGGGCCATGCCGTCGTTGAGCTCGACGGGCCGGCGCAGGTGCGCGTGACGCCCGATCTCGTCTTCGATGCCGACTGGGACCTGTTGCGCGCCAGCGCCGTCGCCTGGACGAACGGGCTCGACCGGGCTTCCGTCGTCTATGACGGGCTGAAGGGCCGGCTCAACGTGCCGTCAGAAGCCGTCTCGATCGGTGTTGCCGCCGCGCATGGCGAAAAACATATCCGCCAGTCCGGCGAAGCGCTCGACGTCGCCGCCTCCTTCGATGCGCTGTCGCTCGATCTCGGCGACCGCGTGCTGCCGCCGCTCGACGTCGTGGTCGACATGACGGTTGCCGATGCGGCGAAATGGATTTCCACCGAAGGCCCGCCGGCGGACGTGCCGCTCGGCGCGAGCGTGGAGCTACGCCGCCTTTCGCTCGATCTCGGCGACGGCAAGGTCGCGGCACTCTCCGGACCGCTCAAGGTGGGCGATGATGGTTATCTCTCCGGCACGCTCGATCTCGACATTGCCGGTATCACGGTCTGGCGCGACCGGATTTCCGAGGCCTTTCCGGAGATTGCCGAGACGGCGGCGCAGGTGGCGCAGGTCATCGAAGGCCTGTCGAAGGGCGGCGACCGTGCGGTGGTCAAGCTCAATGTCGAGGACGGGACCGTCTATCTCGGTCTCTTCCCGATCGCCTTCATCCCGCCGTTCTAACCTTTCTTATCAGCGACCGGACGGCCGAAGTTCGGCGCTGCGGTATCCTGGCCGGCATCGATGATCGAGCGGCGGATGGCGCGGGTGCGGGTGAAGAGGTCGAAGAGCTTTTCCCCGTCGCCCCAGCGGATGGCGCGCTGGAGATAGGCGAGGTCTTCGGAGAAGCGCGACAGCATTTCGAGGATCGCGTCCTTGTTGTGCAGGCAGACGTCGCGCCACATGGTCGGGTCCGAGGCCGCCAGACGCGTGAAGTCGCGGAAACCTGAAGCCGAATATTTGATGACTTCCGATTCCGTCACCGTCTCCAGGTCATCGGCCGTGCCGACGATGTTGTAGGCGATGATATGCGGCAGGTGCGAGACGATGGCGAGCACCTTGTCGTGGTGCTCCGTGTCCATCTCGTCGACCTTCGAGCCGAGCGCCTCCCAGAACGCGGCGAGCTTGCGCTTGGCGTCCTTGTCCGTGCCGTGCACCGGCGTCAGGATGCACCAGCGGCCCTGGAACAGTTCGGCGAAACCGGCGTCAGGCCCGGAATGTTCGGTGCCGGCCAGCGGGTGGCCGGGGATGAAATGCACGTTCTTCGGAATATGCGGCAGCATCTGCGCTACCACCGAGGCCTTGGTGGAGCCGACGTCGGTGACGATGGAGCCGGGCTTCAGGTGCGGCGCGATTTCCTCCGCCACCTTGCCCGAGGCGCCGACGGGCACCGAGACGACGATGAGGTCGGCGCCTTCGACGGCCTGGCCCGCATCGTGCACATAATCGGTGCCGAGATCGAGCTCGCGGGCGCGGTCGAGCGTCTCCTGGCTGCGGCTGGAGATGGTGACGGTCTTTGCCAGCCCCTTGGCCTTCACCGCGCGGGCGATGGAGGAGCCTATGAGGCCGATGCCGATCAGCGTGATCTTGTCGAAATGTCCGTCCGTCATGTCCGCCGTCCCTTTTTCCCGCTCCGGCCCGGATTAGCGGGCAGCTCGACATTTGTCGAGAGGATCAGCGCGGCGCGCGCTCGCG
The DNA here is from genome assembly GCF_058809275.1 of Shinella sp. GW821-FHT10F02. NCBI lineage: Bacteria > Pseudomonadati > Pseudomonadota > Alphaproteobacteria > Hyphomicrobiales > Rhizobiaceae > Shinella > Shinella sp. GW821-FHT10F02. The sequence goes on from NZ_JBXASL010000005.1 coordinate 436,344, forward strand.
TGTCGTCGGCACGCCCTGCGGCGCCAGCACCGGCACGAAGACGCGGCGCGAGGCGCGGGCGGCGACCGGCAGGCCCTGGTAGAGCCGTTTCTGCGCCTCCACGATGATCACGCCGGAAAACATCGGCCAGAGCATGCGCCCCAGCCGCTCGAAGGCGCCGCGCAGTTTCTGCACGCTGCGCAGTTTCGAGGGCGGGAAGAACAGCGCTTCAGCGCTGGCGCCGGGCGTGAAATTGGTCTCGCGCAGCAGCGCGGTCAGCTGGCCGCGCGAATAGGGCCGGCCGGAACCGAAGGGCGTGTGCTCCATGCGCGCCCAGACACCGCGCCGGTTCGGCACGACGATGACGAGCCGCCCGCCCGGTGCCAGCACGCGCCAGAGTTCCTTCATGGTCTCGCGCGGATTTTCGGCGAATTCCAGCGAATGCACCATCAGGATACGGTCGACGGCCGCGTCCGGCAGCGGCAGTTCCTCGTCAAAGACCAGCGCCGTGGAGGAGAGTTCGCTCGGCGGCCAGTTTACCGCGCCCTGGCCGGCCGGCATGAAGGCGAAGGTGCGCTCGGTATCGGCGCGGAAGCGTTCGAGATAGGGCACGGCATAACCGAGCCCCACCAGCCGCTCGTCCGGCAGCCGCGCCCAGAGCGAGGCGAGCGCCATGGCGATCGAATGATCGGCCAGGCGGCCGAGCGACGAGTGGTAGAATTCGCGGAGGTCGACGATATCGGCATGCATGGCTTGAATGTGAGCGATAGGCCGGTGGACTTCAAGGCCGATTGCCTTACATTCCCGCCGACCGCCCGACCGATAGATGAGGATTGCGCCATGGCTTCGCTCGAACTAGACCTCTTTCCCTGCCGCAGCGACAATTTCGGCGTGCTGCTGCATGACCCGGCAACGGGCGCGACCGCGAGCATCGATGCGCCGGAGGAACAGCCGATCCTCGACGCGCTCGCCCGCCGCGGCTGGACGCTCAGCCATATTTTCACGACCCATCACCACAACGACCATGTCGAGGCCAACCTGGCGCTGAAGGATCGTTTCGGCGTCACGATCATCGGGCCTTCGCGCGAGGCGCCGCGCATTCCCGGCATCGACCAGAAGGTGGATGGCGGCGACAGCTTTGACTTCGCCGGCCGCCGCGTCGAGGTCATCCTGACGCCGGGCCATACGCTGGGGCACATCTGCTTCCACCTGCCGCAGGAAAAGCTGCTCTTTGCGGCCGATACGCTCTTCGCGCTCGGCTGCGGTCGTCTCTTCGAGGGCACGCCGGCGCAGATGTGGGACTCGCTGACAAAACTCGCTGCCCTGCCGGACGAGACCACCGTCTATTTCGGCCACGAATACACGCTGTCCAATGCGCGCTTCGCAAAGACCGTCGATCCGGAGAATGCGGCGCTCCTCAGCCGTGTCGCCGAGATCGAGGCGCTACGGGCGGACGGCGCCTTCACGGCGCCGACGACGATCGGGCTGGAAAAGGCGACGAACCCCTTCCTGCGCGCCGCTGACCCGGCGATCCGCCGCCATCTCGGCCTGGAGACGGCGAGCGACGCCGAGGTCTTTGCCGAGATCCGGGCGCGCAAGGATCGGTTCTGATGACGCCCGAGGAGATCATCGCCCGGCTCGGCATGGAGCGGCATCCGGAGGGCGGCTGGTATGTGCAGACGTTCAGGGATGCCGATGGCGGCGAGCGCGGGCATTCGACGGCGATCTACTACCTGCTGGAAAAGGGCGAGCGCTCGCACTGGCACCGGGTGAAGGATGCCGTCGAGATCTGGCATCATTATGCGGGCGGGCCGCTGGCGCTGTCGCTGAGCGATGGCAAGGCGCCGGCCAAGGTGCAGGTGCTCGGGCCGGATCTTGCTGCGGGCGAGCGGCTGCAGCTCATCGTTCCGGCAAACTGGTGGCAGGCGGCCGAGCCGCTCGGCGACTGGACGCTGGTCGGCTGCACGGTCTCGCCCGGCTTCGTCTTTTCCTCCTTCGAGATGGCGCCGCCCGGCTGGGTGCCTGGTAGCTGAAGTTCAGACCGGCGCCGTCGCGCGCCTGCGCAGGATCATGTCCTTGGCGGCGAGCACCGCGCCGCCCGTCACCAGCAGGCAGGCGAGGCCGATGCGCCAGGACGGTTCGGCGAACCCGGTGAGGATCAGCATGAAGGTCGAGAGCAGCGGCGCGGCATAGCTTGCGGCGCCGAGGATCTGGATGTCGCCGTTCTTGACGCCGAAATCCCAGGCATAGAAAGCGGCCCCCACCGGCAGCAGGCCGAGACCGGCAACGGCGAACCACTCGAAATTGCTTTGCGGCCAGACGGTGGTTTCCAGCATCACATGGCAGAGGAGCGACAGGAGCGAGGTGGCAAGGCAGAAGCCGGTCACCACATCGGTCGAGACGGTCTCGAAGCGGCGGGTGATCAGCGAATAACCCGCCCAGGTGAAGGCGCAGAGGAAGGCCGCGCCATAGCCGACGAGATAGGCCTCGTCGAAGGCAAAGCCGTTGCGGCCGACGATGAGGACCGTGCCGCCAAGGCCGAGGACGGCGCCGACGACATGGTTCCACTTCAGTGTCTCACCCGGCAGCAGTGCCGAGCCGACGACGATCAGCAGCGGCCAGAGATAGGCGATGAGGCCGGCCTCGACGGCCGGCGCGTTGCGCAGCGCCGTGAAATAGAGGAAGTGGTAGCCGAACAGGCCGAGAATGCCGATGATCCAGACCTTTGGCGGCTGGCGCAGCAGTCTGACGCGCTGCGGCCTTGCGGCGAGCACGACGAGGCCGGGCAGGCTGCCGATCAGGAAGCAGATGGCGGAAAGCTGGAAGGGCGGCATCTTGCCCGAGGCGGCGGTGAAGAGCGCCAGCAGCGCCCACATGAGGATCGCCGAAAAGCCGATGAGGGTTGCACGCGTCTTCAAGGCCGATCACTCCCGCCGGTTTTCCGACGGGGCGCCGCGTCAGCCGCCGAAGCGCGTGGCCGAGACGGTGACAGGGCCGAGCTTGGTCGGAATCTGCACATAGACCGGAGCATATACATTTGCCCCCTCGGCCTTGGCAAACCAGATTTCCATCGTCTTCAGCTTGCGCAGGTATTCCACGTCGTCACGGCCCTTCTTGTAGCCGGACTTGGGGATGAAGCGGATGCCGCAGACCACGACGTCGCCCTCGAAACCCTTGGTGGAATAGGGCTTGGTGCCCTTGGAGGTGAGCTTCAGGTCCATCCGGGATTCGCCGTCGAAGATCGGCAGCGTCTTCGGGCAGACCTTGCCGTCGTCGGACGGGATGATCAGGCCGGAGATCGGGTCCAGCACGGCGCGCATGTCGGCGCTGGAGACCGGCACCCAGTTCTTCGGCTTGCGGCGCGGCGGCGTCATGTTCGCGGTGATGACGTTGCCGTTGCGGAAGGTGACGTCGATGGCGCGGCTGCGCTTGCCGCTCTTGTAGGTCACGGAATAGTTGGTGGCGCGCAGCTTGTCGCGGCTGACCGTGCCGGAGACCGAGGTCGTGCCCTTGGTGCTGGAAAAGATATCGGCGAGGCCGGCCGATTGCAGGCTGCCGGAGATCGTGTAGCGGTTGCCCTGGAAGGCCGAGCGGAAGGTGGCGGTGGCGACCGGCAGGCCGGAAAGCCGGATGCTGTAGTCCGTGCGGTGCTCGATTTCAGCCGACGACAAGGGTGTCGCGCTGCCCGCAAGGGCAAGCGACATCAGTGCGCCAGCAATCCAACCCCGCCCGTTCATCCTTACGCTCTCCATTGAGACGCTCCGCCTAACCCGCCATTGCGGCGATTCTGCGCCGGTCGAAAAATCCCGATCGGCTTGCTATTGCCTGCAAATCATGAGCTTTGGCAACTGAATTCAAGCTGAACGGCAGGTTTGGCTTGACGGCTCCGCTCCGTGTGACTATAGAACCGCAACTTTCCAAAAAGGCCAGACGGACTGCGGCCGGTTTCGGTGCCGGAAACGTATTGTCCTGAACCAAGAAAAATAGGTGTACCATGTCCCGTAGTTGCGAATTGACCGGCAAGGGCGTCCAGTCGGGCAACAATGTGAGCCACGCAAACAACAAGACGAAGCGCAAGTTCCTGCCGAACCTGTGCAGTGTCACGCTGATTTCCGACGCCCTCGGCCAGCGTTACCGTCTTCGCGTTTCCGCTGCAGCGCTCCGCTCCGTCGAGCACCGCGGTGGCCTCGATGCCTTCCTTCTGAAGGCTGACGAGAACGAACTGTCGATGCGCGCCCGTCTGCTGCGCCGCCAGATCGCCAAGAAGACCGCAGCCGCTGCTATCGCTGCCTGATCTTTCAGGTTTTGCGTTGCGATGCTTTGATTGAGGCTTGACCGGTTCCGGGCAGGCCTCAATGCTTTGCGTTAAATTGTCAGTCCTCCAACTGGTGGCATCACCCAGGATAAAAAAATGCTAGCGAACCGCATTACCCTTATCTATGTCCTCCTGATGACGGTCGTCGTCGTCGCCTCCAACGTGCTGGTGCAGTATCCGCTTTCCGGCGAACTGTTCGGCATCGCTCTCGGCGACCTCCTGACCTACGGCGCCTTTACCTATCCGGTCGCCTTCCTCATCACCGACCTCACGAACCGCCAGTTCGGCCCGCGCGTTGCGCGCCGCGTCGTCGCGGCCGGCTTTCTGGTCGCCGTGGTGTTTTCCTTCGCCGTCGCCTCGCCGCGCATCGCCATTGCGTCCGGTTCGGCGTTCCTGCTGGGCCAGCTCCTCGACATCTCCGTGTTCAACCAGCTGCGCCGGCAGGCCTGGTGGCGCGCGCCGCTGCTCGCCTCGGTGATCGGCTCGGTGCTCGATACGGTGATCTTCTTCTCCTTCGCCTTCGCGCCGGTCTTTTCCATCTTCGGCCCGAACGATGCCTTCGCGATCGAATGGGCGCCGGTGCTCGGCGTGCTGACCACGGACGCGCCGCGCTGGATCTCCTGGGCACTCGGCGACTTCACGGTAAAGGTGCTGGTCGGCATCGTCATGCTGCTGCCGTACGGCGCGCTGATGAGCAAGCTGAAGCCGATGCCGGGCGTCGAAAAGACGGCTTGAAAAAAGAAAGGGCTAGAGCCCTGCCGCGTCGTGGACGAGCTCACCCGTGAATCCACACGCGGCGCCATGATAGCTGAGGCAACCGCTGCGCTCTTCGATCAACAGTTTGCCGTCTCTTGAAAAGACCAGACCGATTTCACAATAGCGTGCATTGACCCCCGACTGTTCCGCGTTCGGATCGTAGGCTTCATTCTCGACGAAGAAGTTTCCTCCGGCACTATCGAGCTTCGCTTCACCCTCAATGCCGCCGCCGCAGCCTGGAAGTCCATCCTCCTGCATGGGAACCACCGTCTCGATGGAGATCTTGTAGATATCGTCCTGCACATGTTTGAGATCGACCGTCAGATCGCCTTCACCCTTGCCGGACCACAATCCCTCCAGCGGGTTTACGTCCTGCGCAAATGCGGGCAAGGCGGCCAGAGCAACGAGCGTGGCAATGATTGTAGATCTGTTCATGTAACTTCCTTAATAAAGTACGCACAGATATTCCGGTGCAATTACAGCAGAGACAGGACGGGATCGATCAGCATATCGATCGATTCGTTCGCTGATTTTCCTTCCTAAGACCATGACGTCAAGAGCGGCGTGATTAGAGAACGACCACCGTTATTAAGGGGCATCGGTGGTTTTGACTGGTATCAAGGAGATGTAGCAGGCGAGAACCGGTTAAAACGCAGCTGGCGTGACGCTTCATTGCGCTTGGAGCAGGCGGAATTCCAGCATGAGGTTGCGCTGGAGAATGGAGTGGTTGTCGTCGGAGACCACGATGAGGCGGATGTCGTCTGGCGCCATCACCACCACGTCCAGCCCCTCCATATTGTCGATCTGGTGGCTGAGGTCGACGTCGATCAGAACCTCGCCATCGACCACCGCGCCCGGACGAATCTTCGTGCCGTCGATCCGGCGGATGCGCATGCCGACGCCGTCGGAAAGCCGGAAGCGGCGCTCCAGCAGCAGCAGGTCACCGTTCGGCAGGAAGGCGCCGTCGGTGATGTCCCAGGGGTCGTTGCGCTTCACGGTGAACAAGCCGGCAAGCGGGCCGTCGAGGATGGCGGCGAGCGCGTTGCCCTCGGCATCGAGGCTGCGCTCGGTGACCGTCACCGGTACGGCGCCGAGCGGTCCGGCCTCCGGCGACATCACAAGCGTCTCCATGCCGCGATTGCCGCGCAGTTCCTCGCGGGGGAAGGGGAGTGGCAGTTCGCGTGATGGCCGTGCTTCCATGAAGCCCGGGTCCGGATAGGCGTCGATGCGATGCACGGACTCGAAGCTGACGAGCAGCTCGCCCTTGCCGATCGCCAGGCCCTCGGCATCCATCTGGTATTTGACGTTCTCGTCCTGGCCCTCGGCGTTGAACATCGAGCGCGTCTTGAGGTCGGCAAGGCCGCTGAGGCGACCTTCGGCGTCCCGCTCGATGCGGCCGGTCAGCCAGTGCCCGGTATCGAGCACGGCGACGAAGGATTGATGGTCCGCGCGAAAGCGGATCGCCGACACGGCGCCGAGCAGCGGATTGCTGGAGGAATAGCTAAGGCCGCCGAGGAATTCGAGCTTGCCGAAGGTACGCGTGTCGGAGCCGAGCGCGAATTGCGAGAAGGCGCGGTTGACGACCGGCAGGTCGATGATTTCAGCCGTCGCCGGTTGCGCGAGTATGAGCGCCACGGAGAGCGCGAGGCCACGCAACAGGCGCCGGTGCGCCGCCGGCTCAGCCTGCACGGCGGCGGCCGGCGGGGCGTCGGCTGGTGGCCTCGTCGGCGAAGAGCGAGGCGAGCTGCTCGGTCATCGCGCCCGCCAGCTCGTCCGCATCGACGATGGTGACGGCGCGGCGATAGTAGCGGGTGACGTCGTGGCCGATGCCGATCGCCAGCAATTCGACCGGCGAGCGCGTCTCGATCTGCTCGATGACGGCGCGCAGGTGCCGTTCCAGATAGTTGCCGGGGTTCACCGAGAGCGTCGAATCATCGACCGGCGCGCCGTCCGAGATCATCATCAGGATGCGGCGCTGTTCGGGACGGGCAAGCAGGCGGTCGTGCGCCCAGATCAGTGCCTCGCCGTCGATATTTTCCTTGAGCAGGCCCTCGCGCATCATCAGGCCGAGATTGCGCCGTGCACGCCGCCAGGGGGCGTCCGCTGCCTTGTAGATGATGTGGCGCAGGTCGTTGAGGCGGCCCGGTGCCTGCGGCTTGCCGCTGCCGAGCCATTTTTCGCGCGACTGTCCGCCCTTCCACGCCTTGGTGGTAAAGCCGAGGATTTCCACCTTCACGCCGCAACGCTCCAGCGTGCGGGCGAGAATATCCGCGCAGGTAGCGGCAACCGTGATCGGCCGGCCGCGCATGGAGCCGGAATTGTCGATGAGCAGCGTCACGACCGTATCGCGGAAGGTCGTGTCCTTCTCGCGCTTGAAGGAGAGCGGCTGCATCGGATCGATGATGATGCGTTGCAGGCGGGCGCTGTCGAGGTAACCCTCTTCGAGGTCGAATTCCCAGGCGCGGTTCTGCTGCGCCATCAGGCGGCGTTGCAGGCGGTTCGCCAGGCGACCGACCGCCCCTTGCAGATGGGCGAGCTGCTTGTCGAGGAAGGCGCGCAGGCGATCGAGTTCCGCCTCGTCGCAGAGCTCTTCGGCGGTGATCGTCTCGTCGAATTCCTGCGTGAAGACCGTGTAATCGACCTTCTCGTTGAAATCCGTGAAGGGATGGTTCGGGCGGCGCACTTCGCCGGGCGTCTCGGTGTCGTCGCCGTCGTCGTCGACGAGGTCGTCGTCGGAGATTTCCGCGCCGTCCATCTCGCCTTCGTCCATCTGTTCGTCGGACGTCTCGGTCTCGTCGGCCGGCGCCGAATCGTCGCCGGCATCTTCCTGGCTGTCGTTGTCTTCCTGCTCGTCGCTGCGCGGCTGGTTTTCGTCCTCGGGCGTTTCCGAATCGTCCGGCTCGGTCTCGTCGTCACCATACTGCTCGGCGACATTCATCGAGGCGAGCATGTTGCGCACGACGCGGGAGAAGGCCTGCTGGTCGTTGATCGTGGCGGAAAGACCGTCCATGTCCCTGGCGGCCTTGTCCTCGATGAAATCGCGCCAGAGATCGAGCACCTTGCCCGCGGAGGCCGGCGGGGCCTGGCCCGTCAGCTTTTCGCGCACGATGAGGGCGACGGCTTCTTCGAGCGGCGCATCGGCCTGGCGAGTGATAGCGGAAAAATTCGCCTTGGCGTATTTCTCCGTCAGCATGGTGGTTAGGTTCTGCGCCATGCCATGCATGCGGTTGGAACCGATCGCCTCGACGCGCGCCTGTTCGACGGCGTCGAAGATGGCGCGGGCATCCGCCCCCTGCGGCGACATGGTGGCGTGGATGCGGGCGTCGTGGCAGGCCTTGCGCAGCGCCATGCTGTCGCCGAGGCCGCGGGTGATGGCGACTTCGGCAGGCGTCGGGCGCTTGGTCAGTTCCGGCAGGCGGATGCGCTCGCCGGTCATGCCGGGCCGCTCGTTGGCGAAGGTGACTTCCACCTCCGCATCGCCGGAGACGGCGCGAACACAGCCCGTCACCGCGCGGCGGAACGGCTCCATGTCGACCACGCCGCCGGGCCTCGGCTTCGAATTGTCTCCGCGAGCAGCCATGAGATTCCTACCCGACCGTCAGGCCGTCGCCTCAAGCACGATGTTGGCGGCACTTTCCTTCAGCTCGACGCCGAAGGCGCGCTGGTAAAGTTCGGCGACCAGCGTGCGTTCCAGTTCGTCGCACTTGTTGAGGAAGGTGACACGGAAGGCAAAGGCGATGTCCCCAAAGATTTCCGCGTTTTCGCCCCAGGTAATGACCGTACGCGGGCTCATCACGGTGGAAAGGTCGCCGTTGATGAAGGCGGCGCGGGTGAGATCGGCGACGCGCACCATGCGCGAAATCGTCTCGCGGCCGTCCTTGCCGGCGGCCAGGCGCTTCACCTTGGCGGCGACGATGCTGACTTCGTTGTCGTGCGGCAGGTAGTTCAGCGTGGTGACGATCGACCAGCGGTCCATCTGCGCCTGGTTGATCTGCTGCGTGCCGTGGTAGAGGCCCGTCGTATCGCCGAGGCCGACCGTGTTGGCGGTGGCAAACAGGCGGAAGGCGGGGTGCGGGCGGATGACGCGGCTCTGGTCGAGCAGCGTCAGGCGGCCGGAGGATTCCAGCACGCGCTGGATGACGAACATCACGTCCGGGCGGCCGGCGTCGTATTCGTCGAAGACGAGCGCGACATTGTGCTGGTAGGCCCAGGGCAGGATGCCGTCCTTGAATTCGGTGACCTGCAAGCCGTCCTTGACGACGATCGCGTCCTTGCCGACGAGGTCGATACGGCTGACATGGCTGTCGAGGTTGACGCGCACGCAGGGCCAGTTGAGGCGGGCCGCGACCTGCTCGATATGGGTCGACTTGCCCGTGCCGTGATAGCCCGAGACCATGACGCGTCGGTTATGCGCGAAGCCCGCGAGGATGGCCAGCGTGGTTTCCCGGTCGAACAGGTAGTCCGGATCGAGGTCCGGCACATAGGCGTCCGCCTTGGAATAGGCCGGAACCCGAAGGTCCGTATCAATGCCGAAGGCCTCCCGTACGGAAACCGTGGTGTCCGGGAGGTTGGAAATATCGAGATCCATCTTGCTCATCACGTCTCCGTGGGCTGCCGCCACCCGCGCGTCCGCCCAATGTCTTGTTGTGCGCCGTCTTATTGTGCGCCGACTGCTCTAGCAGAAGCCGGCCTGCTTTAACAATTGATATGCTTGAATGACCGCGCGAAAACGCTCCTCCGAGCCCCTATCTCCGCCATTTGCATCGGGGTGATGCTTTTTGACAAGGGCTTTGTAGGCGGTCTTGACGTCCTGGGCCGTCGCATTGGCGGCAAGGCCGAGCGTATCGAAGGCTTTTGCCTCCAGTGTCTTCAGTTTTCGGGTGCGGGGTTCGAGGCGCGGTCCGCGGCTGCCCTTGCCCTCGCCGAACAGGCCGAAAGGATCGCGGATGCGCTGATTTGCCCCAGCGGTGCCGGAGCGGGCGCTGCCCTGTGTCGGGCCGTTCTTGGAGGCCTTGTTGACGCCGATCGTCCAGGTCGGGCGGTGGCCGGTGATCGCCTCTTTCTGGTAGCGCGCGATCTCGCCGTCGGAGAGGCCGGAGAAGTAGTTGTAGCCCTTGTTGTATTCCTTGACGTGCTCGAAGCAGAACATGAAATACTGGCCTTCGGCATTGCGGCCCACCGGCGCGCGATGCACGGCATTCTCCTCGCAGCCGTCCCACTGACAGGCCGGCGCGGCGCGTTCGGGACGCTCCACGCGCCGCTTCGTGCGGATGCGGTCGAAGTATTTGGAATCGAGTTTCATGGCGCTAATTATGGGGGTCAGGACGATCTCCCACAAGAATTGACAAAGCGGATTGTTGCTGGCTTTGTGGGACCCTTTTCCTGCGTCGCGGCAGCGCCGCCGAAGGTTTGCCATGTCCATGAAATCCAGCATAACCGAGAAGCTCGGCGCCGCTTTTGCGCCGGAGCGTCTCGAGGTCATCAACGAAAGCCACCTGCATGCCGGCCACAAGCCGGAATTTGACGGGGAGGGCGAGACGCATATGCGCGTACGCATCGTCTCGTCCGCCTTCGCCGGCATGAGCCGCGTGGCGCGCCACCGGGCGATCAACGATCTGGTGAAGGCGGAGTTCGATGCCGGGCTGCATGCGCTCGCCGTCGAGGTGGCGGCACCGGGCGAGCCGACGCGCTGGTAATCAGGCTCGCAGCTGCTCCGGGGCGACCGGGCGGATGCGCAGCTTGGTGATGCGGTTCTTTACCCGCTTCATGACGATGAAGCGCTTGCCGTGGAAGGTGAAGGCCTGGCGTTCTTCCGGAATGGATTTCGATTCGTGGATGACGAGGCCGGCAATGGTCGTGGCTTCCTCGTCGGGTAAGGCCCAGTCGAAGGCGCGGTTGAGGTCGCGGATCGAAACGCTGCCGTCGACGACGAGCGACCCGTCCGCCTCCTGGCGCACGCCCTGCATGTCGACGTCCTTCTCGTCGGAAATATCGCCGACGATCTCTTTCAGGATGTCCTGCAGCGTGACGAGGCCCTGCACCTCGCCATATTCGTCCACCACGGTGGCAAAGTGCTCCTTGCGGCGCAGGAAGGCGGCGAGCTGTTCCTTGAGCGTCGTGGTGTCCGGCACGAACCAGGGTTTTTGCGCGACCTCGGTGATGTCGAGGTTCTTCGGCTCCACTCCCGGTTCCGCCAGCGCGCGCAGAAGATCCTTGGCGTGCACGACGCCAACGATGTTGTCGACCGAGCCTGCCCAGAGCGGCATGCGCGTATAGGGGCTTTCGAGCACGGCCTTCACGATCTCCTCCGGCGGATCGCCGGCATTGAGCGCCCGCATCGTGGTGCGGTGGATCATGATGTCGGAGACCTCCAGCGCGTCGAGGTCGAGCGTGCTGGGGGACTTTTCGCGCTCGGCTTTTGCCTGCGGGTCGCGAGAGGCTTGGCCGTTGCGGCGCTCGCCTTCCGTCTCGCGCGTCTCCTGGTGTGAGCGCCAGAGCCCGGCGATCGACGCCCGCCAGCGGAAGAGAGCCACGGCGAGAAGGATCAGGCCGAGGATGAGGACGATCAACAGCCAGTGGTTGGGAGCGAGCGCGGCGGGCGTGTCGCTGTTCATTTCGGCAGCTTTTCCTTGAGGAAGGCGACGACTTCGGATTGCGGCACGTCGTCGGCGACGAAGGACTGGCCGATGCCGCGCGTCAGGATAAAGGTGAGCTTGCCGCCCTTGACCTTCTTGTCCTGGGCGATCGCGTCCATCAGCCGTTCCGCCGGCGGCAGGCCGCCCGGGATCTGGTCCAGCGTGGTCGGCAGGCCGACCTCGCGAAGATGCGCCTCGACGCGCCGACCATCGTCCGGGCTGGCAAGGTTCATGCGGGCGGAAAACTGGTGGGCGAGCACCATGCCGATCGAAACGCCCTCGCCGTGGACGAGGCGGGCGCTGTCATAGTCCGTCGCGGCCTCCAGCGCATGGCCGAAGGTGTGGCCGAGGTTGAGCAGGGCGCGTGCGCCGTTCTCCCGCTCGTCGGCGGCGACGACGTCGGCCTTGGCCTGGCAGCTCGTGGCGATCGCCTCGATGCGGGCCTCGCCGCCGGCAAAGACGTCCTGCCAGTTCTTCTCCAGCCAGGCGAAGAAGTCCGGCTTGTCGATCAGGCCATATTTGGCGACTTCGGCATAACCGGCGCGGAATTCGCGCTTCGAGAGCGTATCGAGCACGTCCGTATCGGCAAGCACGAGGTCCGGCTGGTGGAAGACGCCGATCAGGTTCTTGCCGTGCGACGAGTTGATGCCAGTCTTGCCGCCGACGGAGGAATCGACCTGCGCCAGCAGCGAGGTCGGCACCTGGATGAAGCGCGAGCCGCGACGCGCGATGCCGGCGGCAAAGCCGGTCAAGTCGCCGATGACGCCGCCGCCGAGCGCCACGACCGCGTCGTTGCGCTCGATGCGGGCGGCGAGCACGCTGTCGCAGACGCTGATCAGGTGCTCGAAGCTCTTCGTCTTCTCGCCGGCGGGCAGCACCAGCGAGACGGCATCGATGCCTTCTGCGTTGAGGGCGGCCATGAAGCCGTCGAGATAGAGGGGGGCGACATGCGCATCGGTGATGACGGCGATCTTGCGGCCTTTGAGGCGGGTGGCGATCTCGCGGCCGGCGGCGGCGATCAGGCCGGGGCCGATCAGGATATCGTAGGCGCGGTCGCCCAGTTCGACCCTTACGGTGCGGCGGGCGGTGGCAGTGGCAGTCATTATCATCTCGTCAGGTTCTGGGGCGGGCGGCGGTGATCGCGGAGAGCACCTCCTCCACCATGGTTTCCTTCTTCACGTCGCGCGAGAGCACCGTGAGATCGGCTTCCGCATAGACGGGATAGCGGGCGTTCATGAGGTTTTCGAGCGTCTGGCGCGGATTTTCCGTCTTGAGCAGCGGGCGGGTGTCGCGCTTGTTGACGCGCTCCCACAGCACGTCGAGGTCGGCCTTCAGCCAGACGGTGAGCCCGCCGCGCCGGATGTGTTTTCGCGTGTTCTCGTTGATATAGGCGCCGCCGCCGGTCGATACGACCCGCGGGCCGGAGCGCAGCAGGCGCTTGATGACCCGGGTTTCCAGCGCGCGGAACTCCGCCTCGCCGTAAGCCGCGAAAAGATCGGTGATCGACATGCGCGAGACGCGCTCGATTTCGTGGTCGGAATCGATGAAGGGAATGCCGAGCGCCTGCGCCGTCATCCGGCCGATCGCCGACTTGCCGGCGCCCATCAGGCCGATCAGCACGAGGTTGCGCTTGCCGAGTGCTGCGCGGGCCTGCTCGGCGAGCGTGGGAGGGGCCTGTTCGATCAGCTCGGTCATTGGTGTTTCCGGGGTTTCGTCCCTTTCCGTATCGACAAAAGCACCGGAAGCGTCAAGCCTGCGCGGGGGTTGATCCCTTGTGTCGGCCTCGTGTCGGCCTTGCGCTCGGCGTGGGGCGAGGCGATATAGGGGGCATCGTCCCGGAGAGCGCCATGCCGACCCTGTTCCGATTCCTGTTCTTTTGCGCCGTGATCGCCGGCTCGATCTACGGCACGATGGTGGCGCTGGTGACCTTCGTGGAGCCGACGGAGCGCGAGGTGACGATCCGCATTCCTTCCGAACGGGTGAACCCGCAGCCATGAGGGACCCCTCCGCACTGCAGGTCGAATCCTTTCTCGAAATGATGAGCGCCGAGCGCGGCGCTGCGACGAACACGCTGCAATCCTACGAGCGGGACCTGGAGGACGTGCGCTCCTTCCTCAACGGGCGCGGCGTGCGCCTGACGGAGGCGACGCCGGACGATTTGCGCGCCTATCTCGGCCATCTCGCCAAACAGGGTTTTGCCGCCTCATCGCAGGCGCGTCGCCTGTCGGCGCTTCGGCAGTTCTTCAAGTTCCTCTATGGCGAGGGTCTGCGCGGCGATGATCCGACCGGCATTCTCGATGCGCCGAAGAAGGGCCGCTCGCTGCCGAAGACGCTGAGCGTCGACGATGTCGGCCGCCTCATCGGGCGGGCGGAGGCGGAGGCGGCGGAGCCCGGCGGCAACGTTCTTCTGCGCCGTCGCATGCACCTGCTCGTGGAGCTGCTCTATGCGACGGGCATGCGCGTCAGCGAACTCGTTTCGCTCCCGGCAAGCGCGCTGGCGCAGACCGGCCGCTTCCTCGTGGTGAAGGGTAAGGGCAACAAGGAGCGGCTGGTGCCGCTGTCGCGCGCCGCGGTTGCCGCCCTCGATGCCTATGGCGGGGCGCTGGCGGCCGAGATCGGCGACGATCCGGCGGCGGGGCGCTTCCTGTTTCCCGCGCAAAGCAAGGAAGGCTTTCTGCCGCGCCAGGTTTTCGCGCGCGACCTGAAGGCGCTGGCGGGGCGGGCCGGCATTCGTGCCGCGACGCTCTCGCCGCATGTGCTGCGCCATGCTTTTGCCAGCCATCTGCTGCAGAACGGCGCGGACCTGCGTGCCGTGCAGGAACTGCTCGGCCACTCGGACATTTCCACGACACAAATCTATACCCATGTGCTGGAAGAACGGCTGCACCAGCTCGTTCAGACCCATCACCCTCTTGCCAAACAGGCAAAAAAACCGGATTAGGACCCCCAATGCTTGCAAATGGCCGCTTGGCCGGCTGCACCCTGGCGCGGTTTGAGCAAACGATCGGAAACGCATCTCATGCACAACTACCTCGATTTCGAAAAGCCCATCTCGGATCTCGAAGGCAAGATCCACGAGCTGAGAAAGCTCGCCGAGGAAGATGAGAGCATCGACACGACGGATGAGGTCGGCCGGCTGGAAATCCGCGCCCGCGAGGCGATGGCCGACATCTATTCCAAGCTGACCCCCTGGCAGAAGACGCAGGTCGCGCGCCATCCGCAGCGCCCGCATTTCCTCGATTTCGCCGGCCAGCTTTTCGACGAGTTCACGCCGCTTGCCGGCGACCGCAAGTTCGCCGAGGACGAGGCGATCCAGGCCGGTCTCGGCCGGTTCCGCGGCGAGGCTGTCGCCATTATCGGCCAGGAAAAGGGCAACGACACCAAATCGCGCCTGAAACACAATTTCGGCAGCGCGCGGCCGGAAGGCTACCGCAAGGCGATCCGTGTCATGGAAATGGCCGACCGCTTCGGCCTGCCGATCGTCACGCTGATCGACACCGCCGGCGCCTATCCGGGCATCGGCGCGGAAGAACGCGGCCAGGCGGAAGCCATCGCACGCTCCACCGAGATGTGCCTCAATGTCCGCGTGCCGATCGTCTCGGTCGTGCTCGGCGAAGGCGGCTCGGGCGGCGCCATCGCCATTGCCACCGGCGACCGGGTCTACATGCTGGAACACGCGATCTACAGCGTGATCTCGCCGGAGGGCGCTGCCTCGATCCTGTGGCGCGATTCGACGCGCGCCAAGGAAGCGGCCAGCAACATGAAGATCACGGCGGAAGACCTGAAGGCCTTCGGCATCATCGACGGCATCATCCAGGAGCCGGTCGGCGGCGCGCATCGCGATCCCGAAGCGGTGATCGGGCGCACCGGCGACGTTATCGCGGCAGCCCTCAAGGACCTCGGCGCCAAGCCGGGCGACCAGCTGCGCAAGGACCGCCGCCAGCGCTATCTCAATATCGGCCGCCAGCTTTAAGGGATTCTTGGCGATTGGCGGCCTTCCGGGCCGCTTTCGCCCAATCTCGGCCATATTCCTTGTGTCTGAGAAGGTCGCGGGTTCCCGGCAGCCTCGCGAAAGAATTTCCGGTTAAGAATTTATGAAGTATAAGCCGGTTACGACTGCGCGTCCGCCCTTGTCGGCGCGACGGCATGCGATCTGACGATTGTTGACGGACCTTTCGAATGCGCCTGACTGTTCTTGCCGCTGTATCGCTTCTCGCTGTGGCCGCTGCCGGCTGCACGAACGAGACGCTCGACACGTTCGACAAGGTCGACGTCGACATCACCAAGGTTTCCAGCAAGACCAACTACCAGCTGTCTTCCGCGGTGCTCGGCAAGCTGTCCTCGATGGGCATCGACCGCTCCTCGCCGATGATGCTGCGCATCTTCAAGGAAGAGGGCAGGCTGGAGCTGTGGAAGGCCGACCGGGCGAACCGCTTCAAGCTGGTGCGCAACTACAAGATCTGCGCCTGGTCCGGCAAACTCGGGCCGAAAATGAAGGAAGGCGACCGCCAGGCGCCGGAAGGGTTCTATCCGCTCTCCAAGGCGAACATGAACCCGAATTCGAGCTATTACCTCGCCATCAACACCGGCTACCCGAATGCCTTTGACCGCGCCAACAAGGCGAGTGGCACGCATCTGATGATCCACGGCGCCTGCTCCTCGTCTGGCTGCTATTCGATGACCGACGAGCAGATGGTGGAGATCTTCGCCTTCGCCCGCGATGCGTTCGGCGGCGGGCAGTCGACCATCCAGCTCCAGGCCTTCCCCTTCCGCATGACCGCGGAAAACATGGCGCGCCACCGCGACAATCCGAATATCGAATTCTGGAAGATGCTGAAGGTCGGCTACGACCATTTCGAGCTGACCAAGCGTCCACCCGAGGTCAATGTCTGCGAGAAGAAGTATGTCTTCAACCAGCAGGCCGACAAGCCCTTCTCGCCGACGGGTGCCTGCCCGGCGATGACGACGCCGGCCGGCCTCGAAGTGGCGCTCGGCAGCTACAACAAGACCTATGCCGCGGCTTACGCCACGGCGATGCGCAAATATGACGGCACCGTCTGGGTCGAGCCTTCGGAAGCCCAGCGCAAGGCGATTGTCGCCGACCAGCGCAAGGGCCGAGAGCTCGCCTATGCGCCGACCGGCAACTCGCTCGACGCCGGCAAGCTGATGACGGCCCGCGAGATCGCCGAGCAGAAGCGCAAGGCCGAAGAGGCCGAAAAGCGCAAGGTCGAGGCGGCCGAACGCGCGGTTCGCGAAGCCGAGCAGGCCAAGCTCGACGCCGAGCAGGCGAAGATCAAGGAAGCGGAAGCGCTTGCCGCCGACGTTGCCGCCGCCAAGGCCGCAAAGCAGGCCGAGGGCAAGGACGCCCTGCCGGTGCCGGAGGAAAATCCGGGCATCGCTGTCGTCGAGAAGAAGGAAGAAAAGCCCTTCTGGAAATTCTGGACCGACAAGGCCGCACCGCGCAAGGTCGAGCCGGTCGCCGGCGTGACGCAGGAGACCCAACAGCAGGCGAAGGCTGAAACGGGCACGCAGACGCTCCAGAAGGAGCAGAAGCCTGCGACGGAGACTGCCGGACAGCGCGTCGAGAAGCCCGCGGAAGGCACGGTCGTCCTGCCGACACCGGAGCAAAATCCGGAGGTTCAGGTCGTCGAGAAGAAGGCCGAAAAACCCTTCTGGAAATTCTGGCAGAAATGACCGCCACGGCGGCCCGCGAGGAAGCCGAGGTCTATGACCTGCGCGGGCTGAAATGCCCGCTGCCGGTGATGAAGGCACGCAAGCGCCTGTCGACGATGGCGGGTGGCGCCGCACTCTGGGTCGAAACCACCGACCCCCTCGCCGTCATCGACATCCCCCACTTCTGCCACGAGGACGGCCACGCGCTCGAAGCCAGCGAGCGCGTCGAGGCGGGGCACCGCTTCCTGATCCGCAAGAAGGTTTAGTGGCTGGCAGCTATAGCTGCATCTCGCTGCTAACCCCCTCTGCCCTGCCGGGCATCTCCCCCTCAAGGGGGGAGATTGGATGGGGCGCCGTCTCGCCCTTTACAGACGCTGCTGCTTGAGAGGTGTTTCTGCCGCTTGCCGATCTCCCCCCTTGAGGGGGAGATGCCCGGCAGGGCAGAGGGGGGTACGCCGCAAACTCAGGCCCTAAAGCCGCAGACCCGGTATCGCCAGCGGATTGTCTGAAAGCGCGGCGCGGTCCGGGCGGTCGATGCTTGGCGTGCCGGTAAAGGCGTCGAAGAGGTCGCGCACGAAGGCTTCCGGCAGGTCCTTGGTGATCAGCACCAGCCGGGTGCGCCGATCGGCCGGGTCCGGCCATGCGGGAAGCCGCTCCGGCGGATGGAAGACGCTCTGCACGCCTTGCAGCACCAGCGGGCGCTCCGGACTGGTGGCCATCAGCACGATGCCCTTCATGCGCAGCAGCTTTTCGCCATGGGCGGAGCGCAGAAGGTCGATGAACATTTCCAGCGCCATCGGGTCGACCGGGCGATCGTGCACGATGCTGAAGGAGCGGATCGTGGCATCATGGCGCGTCACGTCATGGGCGTGCTGGTGGCCATGCCCGTGGTGATGATGGTGCCCATGGTCGTGATGGTGGTGGTCGTGCCCATGATCATGGTCATGATCATGATGATCGTGCGCCTCCTCATGCAGCCAGCGCCGGACATCCGGGATCTTGCTTCCGGGATCGTAGAGGCCGTTGGCGAGCAGAGCCGGACCGACGAGGCCGAGCGTATCGACGTCGGAAACGATCGCGCGCGGATTGAGCGCCGCGATCTCGCGCTTCACGGCGTCCACGGCCGCGGCGTCGGCCATCGAGATCTTGCTGATCAGGATACGGTCGGCGACGGCGACCTGCTTGACCGCCTCCGGATGGTTGGCGAGCGTCGAGAGGCCGTTAATGGCATCGACGACGGTGATCACGCCATCGAGGCTGAAGGACTGGCTGAGCACGGGATTGCCCATGACCGATTGCAGCACCGGTGCCGGATCGGCCAGCCCGGTGGTCTCGATCACCACGCGCTTGAGCGGCTGGATCTTGCCCGTCTGCATGCGGTCCATCAGGTCGGCCAGCGTATCGACCAGCTCGCCGCGGATCGTGCAGCACAGGCACCCGTCGGAGAGTTCGATGACGCCGTCGCTCGACTGCTCGACCAGCAGGTGATCGATGCCCACCTCGCCGAACTCGTTGATGATGACGGCGGTGTCGGTGAGCGTCGGGTCCTTTAGCAGTCGATTGAGCAGGGTCGTCTTGCCCGCACCCAGAAATCCGGTCAGCACGGAAACCGGCACGCGCCGCTCAGCGAGGGTCATGGTCTTGTCCTGTTCGTGAATGTGCCTGTCAGTAGGTTGGCCGCGGGATCGGGATCGGCACATTGGCGATGTCGCCCATGTCGCCGACGGCGACCTGTTCGTTGCCGGCCGGCTTTGTCGCGCCGCCGCCGATGAGGCCGGCATAGACGAGCCTCAACGGCCGGTCCAGCTCGTGGATATAGGGCGAGACCAGCTTCTGCCGGCCCGCCTCGTCGCGGCCTTCGCTGCGCACCTTGGCGGCATGTTTCGAGCAGATGTCCTCGGAAATATCGGCCACGGTGTCGCGCGTCTCGCCATAGGGACGGAGCTGGCCGAGCGTCGGCACGTTGCCCGCCCGCATCGTCAGCCCCTTCTCCAGCATGCCGGCCGAAATATCGGCGCGCGCACCAAGGCTGTCGGAGCCGAGCACGACGGAAACGACGCTGCGGCCGTTGCGGGTGGCGGAGGACACCTGGTTGAAGCCCGAGGCGCAGATGAAGCCGGTCTTCATGCCGTCAGCGCCGTCGAAGCGGCCGATCAGCATGTTGAAGTTCGGATATTGCTTCTTGCCGGTGGTAAAGCCTTCCAGCGCGAAATAGGAGGCATATTGCGGGAATTCGCGCTTCAGCGTCACGGCAAGCACCGCGAGGTCGCGCGCCGTCGTGTACTGGCCCTTGCCGGGCAGGCCGTGCGGATTGATGAAATGCGAGGAGCTCATGCCGATGCGCGCGGCTTCCGCGTTCATGCGGGCGACGAAACCCTGTTCCGAGCCGCCGACCGATTCGCCGATCGCCACGGCGACGTCGTTGGCCGACTTGACGAGGATGATCTTCAGCGCGCTGTCGAGCGTCATCTTCTGGCCGGGCTTGTAATACATCTTGCTCGGCGGTTCGGCGGCGGCGTTCTTGGTCATGGTGACCGTGCTTTCCAGCGTCACCTCGCCGGCCTTGATGGCGCGGAAGACGGTGTAGGCCGTCATCAGCTTGGTGAGGGAGGCGGGATACCAGCGCTGGAAGGCGTCCTCGTGCTCGATGACTTTCAGCGTGTTGACGTCCACCAGCATGCGCGGGTTGGCCGCCGCGGTGGTTGCCAGAAGGGAAGCTGCGAGCAGCAGGCTGGAGCCCAAAAGCCGTGCGCTCCGGCGCGTCGTTCGTCCGTTCATCTGCAAGGGTCTGTCCTCGAAATCGGGAGTTGTCTCGAACCGTCGCCCTATTTAACCTATATGGCACCGTGATGGCAAAGCCATCGAGTAGAGATGGCCAATTTTCCGGCCGAACAAGACAGGATGATCGCATGCCCATTCTCAACCGCGCCGCAGAAATGCAGGACGAAATCGCTGAATGGCGCCGCCACATCCACAAGGAGCCGGAAATTCTCTTCGCCGTGGAGAAGACGGCGGCCTTCGTGGCCGAGAAGCTGCGTTCGTTCGGCGTTGACGAAATCGTGACCGGCATCGGCCGCACCGGCGTCGTCGGCCTCATCCGCGGCAAGGGCGAGGGACGCACGATCGGGCTTCGCGCCGACATGGATGCGTTGCCGATCGAGGAGGCGACCGGCAAGCCCTGGGCCTCGACCACAAGGGGCAAGATGCATGCCTGCGGCCATGACGGCCACACCGCCATGCTGCTCGGCGCGGCAAAGTATCTGACGGAGACGCGCAATTTCTCCGGCAATGTCGCGGTCATCTTCCAGCCGGCCGAAGAAGGCGGCGGCGGCGGCAACGAGATGGTCAAGGACGGCATGATGGAGCGTTTCGGCATTGCCGAGGTCTACGGCATGCACAATCTTCCGGGCATGCCGGTCGGCTCCTTCGGCACGCGGCCTGGCGCGATCATGGCGGCGACCGACGAATTCACCATCACCGTCAAGGGCCGCGGCGGCCATGCCGCGCTGCCGCACAAGACGGTCGACCCCATCGTCATCGGTTCGCAGGTGGTGGGCGCGCTCCAGACGATCGTCTCGCGCGTTGCCGATCCGATCGCCTCGCTCGTCGTCTCCGTCACCAAGTTCAATGCCGGCTTCGCCCACAATGTCATTCCCGAGCAGGCGCAGCTCGCCGGCACGGTGCGCACGCTGGATCCCACGATGCGCGAGGAGGCGGAAGCCCGCATCCGCCAGATCTGCAGCGGCCTTGCCGCGGCGCACGGCGCGGAAATCACGGTGGGCTACCACCGGAACTACCCCGTCACCGTCAACCATCCGGACGAGACCGGCCATGCCGTCGCGGTCGCGCGCGACATCGCAGGTGACGCCGCGGTCGACCCGGCACTCAACCCGATGATGGGCGGCGAGGATTTTTCCTACATGCTGCTATCCCGCCCCGGCGCCTTCATCTTCATCGGCAACGGCGACACCGCCGGCCTGCACCACCCGGCCTACGACTTCAACGACGACGCCATCCCGCATGGGGTGACCTATTGGGTCAAGCTCGCCGAAAGCCGGCTTTCCGCCTGAAAACCACTTGGCTAAAAGGCCCGGCTTTTGTATGGGTGCAGTCAGTGGTCCCGTAGCTCAGCAGGATAGAGCACCAGATTCCTAATCTGGGGGTCCCGCGTTCGAATCGCGGCGGGATCACCAATAATTTCAATAACTTAAAGTTTTTACTCTGGTCATTTCATGTTGCATCCCTTTGCGGCTTACACCCGCTGATTTCCCGGCATTTCAGGCTACTGCCGGCAAATCCATGCAACATGGAGCGCAACATGAAACGCATTGCCGTTAGCCATACTGAATTGGCACGCCTGGCCAAAATTGCCCGCACAGAGGGGATCTGTGTCGAGATCATTCGCGGGGATACAACGATAAAGCTCTATCCCGTGGATGCGCGCAACGCGGAAGAAGAAGAACTCGATCGCGAACTGGACGATTTCGACAGGCGGCACGGATACAAGTGAGGGGCAAGTGATGGAAATTGGGGACGATGAGCTCGTGACGCTTGCGAAGGCCCGCAGTAACCCGCGAGCGAGGCATTGGTGCTCAGGATGCACTTCTAATTAAGCTCCGGAGCCGTAAGGCTATGGAGTGCTAATGCTAGCAAAGCGTAGCACTTATCCGTACCGCCTCGATTTAGGGCGGATGCTTGCTTTTGCGCGTCGATCATGCCGCGGGGGCACGGGGTCGAAGCGCAACGCTGGGGCTTCGCAAATTATGCGAAAGCTCGACTTATAACAAAACTGCTTGGGGATTGCCGCGAAAAATCTGTTCGCACTCAACCAGAAGATTCGACAACAGCAGCCCGAATCGTTCTAAGTGAAAAGGCCCACGCGTGTGGAATACGCATGGGCCTTGAGTAGAAACAGCCGGTGCGGCTGCGTTGTGATCACCACGGCACAATGATTCATGTCGTGGGAGACGTCAAGACTGTGCCGGTCCTTTTAACGTGGAAAGGGCCAGATATGGCTACAATGACGCACCCCATCACCGGGGTGAAAATCAACCCCGTTGTCATCGAGCGAAAGTCTCTGACGTTCGATGAAGCGGTGACTGCGCACGTCATGCGCATTCAGGGCGTGAAGTATAATATCATCGCTCAACACCTCGGCACCAACACTCACCGGCTCGGCGAGGTGTTCCGTGGAGAGAAGCATTGGGGCTCGAAGGAGGGCGCAATCGTTCTCCTCCGCAAGGTGAGCTAGCCGCAAGAACAGGCCGTCCGCTCTTCAGCGGGCGGCCATGGTGTTTGCGAACTGGATAAGGTAGTAGCGATGATCGCGTTTCTCAATTCAGTTAACTGGCTCGAATGGGCAAAGGTGGTTTTCGATCTGATCAAAGGCGTCGCATGGCCGCTTGCCTTGTTCATGGTCGTCTGGATTTTCCGCACTCAACTTAGGGAGCGGATTAAGGATCTAATCTCCGTCGGCCCAGGTGGCGCAGTTCTCCAGGCACCAGTGCAGCCTCCTGTTGAACGGCCGATTGCAGCGGTGTCTGCGGCTGACCACCCCATGAAGACAGTTCAAAGCGTCCTGATCCCTCGTATTGAAAGCGAACTCAATAACCTGCCCCACGACGACCGCTATAAACAGCTAGTTGTAGCACTAGCAGAAGCTCGGATCGACCGAGCCTTCGAGTGGGTATTCTCCATAATCTTTGGCAGCCAAATTCTGGCCCTAAGAAGGCTCAAGGACGTCCCATCCATTTCCATTGGGGAGGGGGAAGCCTTCTTCGATGAGGCTGTCAAGCCTCACTACCCGGTGCTGGCGGAGGCCGGTTTTGAAAGGTGGAGCGCGTTTCTTATAGAGCAAAAGCTGGTCAAAGTCGAAGGTGATCGCATCAGCATCACGGATCTAGGAAAAGATTTCCTTCTTTTCGTCGATTTCAACAAGCCAAACGACACACGTTCTTGGTAGATCGTGTGATGGAGTTTTTCTGGGCCGCTCAAAGAGGAAGTAAATGGAAAATCGCATAGACGAATTCAATCAAACGGTCGGACACATCTTTGCAGACCTTTACCGAGAGTTCCCTATGCCTCTGGACATAGATCATGCCGTAATTGCAGAGGCCCTCGGCGTGACGGTAGAGTTTGAAGACGGTACAGAGCATTCGGCTGATGGCCGTAGCCGACGCGCGAGGAAATACGGCAATTTTCCGAGCGGAACACAGTCTTTTCGGCTTATTTCGGAAACACTAAAGTGGTTGCAAAAGGAAGGTTTCATAACGAGCAAGGGCGATATGGCGAGCCATGAAGTCCAACTCACGAGCCGCGCGCTGGCGGTCATGAATGCACTTCCAGATAGCGTTGCAAACCGAGAAAGGCTCGGCGACACCTTGACCAAAGCGGTAAAGGGAGCCGGCTCGGAAGCGGCCCGAACGGCAATTGCCGACACGGTGGGTCTCATCATTGGTGGAGTCGTCAAAAGCTTCTCGTAGTTTTCTCATAGATGCAATTCGCAGTTTCGACGAGATTGGTCATAGCTTTATCGGAGGCTCGAATGTTTCAGGTAACTGCCCGCTGCGGCTGGTGTCAGGAGCGGGGCCCGATGCGATTTCTCCACGCCTTCGGATTCACAGCGAGAGATCCGAACGAAGCGGATCCGGATGCACAGGCGCGGCACTTCATGGCCGCTCAGGTTTCGGCGCGTGATGAGGGGCCTGGCGAGAAAGTGGAGGGCGGAGGCATGGCGCAATGCGCCCACTGCAATCGTCCCGTTTTGGTCGTTTTTCGGACGCACCGCCGTTACCTCACAAATATCATCCGCAACCTCGGAGAATCGGAAGGTCTTTTCGGTGGAGAGGGTTTGATTGCGATTACCGGCATATGGCCTCCGCAACCTCAGGCGGATCAGGATCCGCACTGGCCGGAAGAGGCATCCCGCCACTTCAAGGATGCACAGAACATGATGACGGGTGGGATCAGTCCATCGACGGTCATCGGTGTTTGCCGAACTGTGCTTGACCTTCTTACTAAAAAGCTCGGCGCTTCATCCGGAACGCTTTACGATCGCATTGGTGCGCTGAAGGCTTCGGGAAAAATCACCGAGCCGATTGCAGCATGGGCGCATAGTTTGCGACTAGACGGGAATGCTGCGGTTCACGAGGGAATTGGAGACCAGGCTGATGCCCGGGAATACATCGAATTCCTTAGGGTCTTTATGAACGTCACATTTACGCTGCCGGCTCGTATTGATGAGAAGCGTGCTTTGAAGGGAAAATCGTAGTGACACATGCATCTGCCGATTCCTGAGTGCGGTCGCCGCCGCTTTAAGGAAAGGTCAGGCCGATGAGTGAAATTACCAAGGAAGAATTTTGCCGTCTCTTCGTCGAGCATATGACCAACGAGGCCGGCTTTGAGACCTTCAATGATGGTCGTCCCGTCCGCGAATATGCGGAGAGGGTGGCCCTGACTACTGGCAGAGCTGCGGCCGAGGCCGGCATGGATTGTTGGGAGGATTTAGCATGTCCAACGCCACAATCCGGGCCAGCGGAACAGCGGCAAAATCCGGCGCGACGGCGATCTCATCCGGAAGGAAAACGCCCGCCTCAAGCGGATGCTCAAGGATGCCGGCGAGGGCCTTCGTGCGGCCGGTGAGCAGCCGTGGCAATTCGGAATTGCGGGGAGCTGAGATGGTAACTGATCTCGAAACAATTGAGCGCATCTGGACGCAAGCGGCAATGAGCCAATGGGAACGGTCGTTGTGCCGTCCCGAGCCTGACCGAAAAAGACCGCGTGCGCGGCGCGATCGAAGCATACAAGCGCCAGGCGTTCGCTTTTACGCTGGCGGCAACCCCCACAGAAATGACCGACGGCGCTGGCAGGAGTACCGCGTCGCCTGACGTGTCATGCTGCACTCTTGAGGAGCTTCATCGCATCGCCATTGGCGAGGCCGCTGCCGACGCGCCGATGGGCGGCGTGACGGCGATCTTTACGAGCTTTGCAATTGCTCGCGAACGGGCAAAACGCTTCAGGCTCGCTGCCGCCACCACGGCGGCATATGTCGCCACCGTGGCCCGAAGCGTGGCAATAGGTCGTCGCGCTGCTGCTTGCGATCGACCGGTCGATGGAATGCCTGCTGATAGCCATGCGGAGCATAAAGCGGCGATACCTCGCCGTTTGGTGAGGATGCACTCGCTGCCACGCTGCGAGGCGTTCCTCTGCTTCCTCCGCCGTGCGGGCTGTTTGCTTTGCCATAGCGAACTCTCTCAATTGAAAAGATCCGGCGACGCATCCTGTCGGGTGACGCGCCGCCGGCAGGGCGATCGTCGTTAGGAAGCCGCGATTTTCAGCAGCTTGACGGCCTCGCCGTTGTGCACACCTCCGCCGACGCGGCGCGTGCAGTAGAAGAGCACCTTCGGCTTGGCCGTGAAGGGATCACGCAGCATGCGGACACCGGGGCGATGGACGATGGTGTAAGCCTGCTGGAAATCGCCGAATGCGATCGGGAAGCTGTTCGCAGCAATGTCGGGCATTTCCTCATCCGTCTCTACCGGGTAGCCGAGAAGGAATGCCGGCTGACCTTGCGTGATGGGGTCGGACCAGATGTATCGGCCATCCGTGTCCTTCCACTTCCGCACGGTCGACGCAGTTTTTGCGCTCATCAACCAGGTTGCCTTCGTGCGGTAGGGTGCCCGCAGCGTGTAAACCATATCGATGAGAACATCGGTCGGGTTGAACGTTGCGCCTGCGGCCGGGAAGCCAACTGCATCGCCGCTGGGGATGTACTGGAGAGTTGTCCAGGGGCGCACTCCGTCCTTGTCGGTCGATGTGTCGTACTGGAGCAGCCCACGCGGCTTGTTCTTGCCGTTGCCCGAGATATAGGCGGCACCTTCTTTTCGAGCGAACTTGTCGATGATGCCACCCTCGACCCAGCCGGCGATATCGAACGTTGCATCATCGAGCAGGCGCTGCGTAACCGGCTGGTTCGCGTAGATCTCGTGAAGATCGAATGTCAGTTCGCGGAGCTTGGTGGGGTCAGTTTCGTCGCGATCATCATGTTCACCAACCCATTCCGCGTTGGGATCGCCAACGTCGATGGGCTCAACAAAGGCGTTGCCGGTGTTCAGGCTGATAACGCGCGCAAGGCGCCCCATTGGGGAGCGGTCGTAGATGCGCTTCGCGATGGTTTTCGAGGTTTCCGAGCCGGTGAGAAAGCCCCCATCCGGATCGCTATCGGTCGAAAGCGTGCGTCCGTTACGGACGAACGAAGACATCACCTTTCGTTCGGCAGCGTGCGCCGCGTTTGGAGTATCAGGATCGTGGTTCATGCCGCCTGCTCCGCCGACTGTGAGCGCAGCAACCTGGCCAATGACTTCATTCATCGAGTTGTTGAGCCTGTCGATCTGCGCCTGATTGCGGGCACGAAAGTCACCAAAAGCGCCCTGAAGCTCCGCAAGGACCGGTGCCACGGACAGTTCGGAGCCTGAAGCGGCGGCACGGACAAGGCCGCGCATGCGAGAAACATGGTTCATTTGAATACCTCAATAGTCGAGCAGACGCGTGCTCTGACGGGAAAGATCGTTGATTAGGGAATGGCTTGCATCACGCGGGGCCGGGTGTGACCCTGCCGGCGAAGGCTGGCAGGGTCGGTAAGCTTGTGCAGCTTGCATCGCGCGGGGCCGCGCCTTGATGAGCCTTGCGCTTCGCGACCTGAAGAACACGAATGCGCCGATCTCAGAGGCTTGGTCATTTCACCACGGTGAGGTTCGGCTTGTCAAGATTGCGAAATGCAGCAGCAAAACCGTCCAGAAGTTCCGCGACGTTCTCGGGACTTGCGCCAACCCCGCCGATGAGGGCAATCGCCCCGCCCTTCACCGCCCCCTCGAAAACTGCTTCGGGTGTGAACCCCATTGGCTGATACCTCGGCAGCAGTTTTGCCACCGCGTTTATGACGGCCTCCACCTGCCGGTCGTGCAGTATGATTTGTTCCTCAGTCATCGAAGTTCCTTTCGTGGTTCGGCGTAGTAAACAGGCTGAAACCGTTGTCGACTGAGGAGGCCGCTTGGCCTTTCCTGCATCGATCGGAGCAAAAATGCGGATATCGCCCCGCCAGGCGATCAGGAGGCAGACAGATCGCACCACCACACCTCCGACACGGGGAGGCCGGGGCGTGCGCAACGTTTCCAGTGTCCCGCCAGGCTCTATTGGCCCGCGCTTTCGCTTGCGCTTTGCACGCCACGCCGCAGTACTTTTGAGGGCGTCCTCGCGAATTATCTTGGATGAATGTGCCATCGCAGTACCCACAGCGCGTGGTGGAAGGTTCGATCTCGGCACCAAACAGGTCAATCATGCTAACCCTCTGCCAGAAAAACTTTTTTTGACATTTTCGCGGCGATGCACGCGGTCACACCAACCGGTCGAGCCCTCATGGGCCTAGACTTTCGACCCGCCCCCCGGCGGGCCGCGTCCGGCGGACAGGTGAAGGCGTTCGATGATGAGGGCGAGGCCCGCGCCGCGCCGGCGCATCTCGGCCGTCGTCGCGTCGTCGCTGAGATCCACGGTGATCCGTTCGACCGCATCGGCATACGCATGCATCCCGAGGTTGCGGAGATCGGCGTCAATCCGCTTCTCTGCCTGCACCCTTGCAACGCTTGCATGGCTGGGTGATTTGGTTCCGCTCGCTCGCCGCAGGCTTCCATTCAGAAGCCCATTTACCGTCTCGGCACGCGCCTTCCGCTGCCGCTCTTCCACCGGCTCGGATGCCGGCGGCGCAGGGCCTGGAGCAGCGTATCCACAAGCTCCGTCCGTCTCTATCGGTTTATTGGATCGGTTTATTCTATCGGTTTGTGGGGTCATTTCACCCCAATCAATGAGGTCATTTGACCCCAATGAATGAGGTGTTTTCACCTCAGTTGAAGGTTGCCCTTTACCCTTCCGTTTCGCGTTCCAATCCTCAACGACTTTACGGAATTGAGACCACTGCGGAGCGTAGCTTGCGCGGTGGCTGTAGCCGCCATGACTGACCTTGCGGAAGAACCCAAACTCTCCGCACAGGCGCGACGTAGCGTCTATGACCGTTTTCCGGTTGATGCCTAGTAGTGCCGCAAGACCCTCTCCGCTCGGGTCGCACTGCCCCGTCTTCTTGTTGAAGTGATCTAGGATTGCACCCGCAACGCGACGGTCGTTACCGGAGAGGCCGGCGACGAGCGTCAGCGCCATGTAGGCGAACAGCAGATCATTCTGGCGGATGAAGGCCACGCGGTTATGCTCCCGCCCCTCGCTTCTGGCGGGCGAGCTTCACGGCCTCGATGGCGTCAAGATTGCCGAGGCCGTAAGCCTGCTTCACATAGGGGATGATGGGGCGCGGGCAGTCGTCGAGATGCTCCGTCAGCCAAGCGGCGGCCCGTTCAACGGTCGAGGGTGCAGGAGGATCGGGATTATTCACGCCTCCCGCCCCCACTGGTCAGAAGATCGTAGCAGTGATCTAGCGTGTCACGACACATGGACACAGCGTTGATGATTTCACCGAGGCCCGGAATATATCCGCCCCCCTCAACATGGGGGCGGCTCACATGCGCGTCCTGAAATTGCTCCTCCTGATAAAGGCACGCCTCGATAAGGCTGAGCATCGACATTGCCCGGTCGAGTTTCTGACGGGCCTCCTCGATATTGCTGAGGGCCCACGCGCTCATGCGAACCTCCCGCACAGGGAGAAAAGAAGGGTCCTCATCTGGCTGTCGCAGAGCTGACCGTCGGTGATGTGCGGCATGATGTACCTCACCTTCGCGCGCCGCGACGGGTCGTTGAGTGGCACATACGAGATGAGGGCATTCAGTGCAGCGGCCTCTGCCTTCCAGGCCTTGGCGTAACGTCGCTGAGCCGCCTTGGTCGGTTCGTCTACGTCCACGGCTTCGATTGACCCATAGAAAGCGTGGTGGGCACGCCTATGGGCCTCGATAAGGGACAGCAACCGCGGCTCGATCGCGGTCTGAGCAAGCTCCTCGGCCGCGATATTCTTCAAGTAGTAGGAAATGCCTTCCCGCTTGGAAGGATAAATGCAGGCGTAGAAGCGCCCGTCGAGGTATTCGTCCAGCGCTTCGGAGACACCGGCGGCATGGCGGTCGAAACGTTCGATCGGCAGGTCGGACTGAGGCAAGCGGCTGGTTTTGCCGCTTGCCTCAGCGAGTGCCGCGGCCGGCAATGCGGCGGAGCCGGCGGCGGCAAGTGCGATGAAATTGCGGCGCGACACTGGCTTTGCCGTCGCCTTGGTGATATCAACTTGATCGTTCATTTTCGTTTCCTTCGGGGAAATGTGAGAACCATGGCTCGGCAGTGTTGGCGCACTGGCCGAGCTTTTCGTTTCCGAGCTCATCTCAAGCCGCTTCCATGAAAAAAGCGATGAGTTTGCTCCGCGCGATTACCCACCGGCCGTTGACCTTTTTTGCCGGGAGTTCGCCTTTATCGAGCATGTCGAAGGTCGCGCGCGTCGTGCGCCCGATCACCTTTCCGATTTCCTCTGCCCCCCAGATCAAATCCAGAGCGCCGGTGTTTTCCGCAGATTTCGTCATACCTCGCAACCTTTCGTTAGATATTACAGTAGTAGGGGTAATACGGTGATAGGGTTGACGTCAAGCGGAACCTAAGACAGTGCTATGAAAAATGTGGAGTGATGACGAATGGCAAAGGCAGGCCGTGGCGACGACCAGTACATGGTCCGGTTCCCGAAGGGGCTTCGAGATCGCATAAAAGCGAAGGCGGAAGAGAACGGCCGCTCGATGAATTCCGAGATCGTTGCGGCCCTTGAAGAAGCTTTCCCGGAAGGTATGGCGATGGGAGAGTTTATTCAGACGTGGGTCGCACCAATAACAGTGGCCAAAAGCAGAAAGGAAAAGGATAGGCTTGCAGAGGTGGCCAATCATGCCGCCGCAACTGCCAATAGTATTTACAGGGTAAGATTAGCCGAAACGCCAGATGGTCGATACGCGCCACACATAGTGTCGGCAGAGAACGACGAGACCCTAGTGTACATCGGATAGTAGCCTCCATGTCAGTTCGAAAGAGAGAGTGGACCACACCGAAGGGCGAGGCGAAATCAGCCTGGGTGGTCGACTATTTCGACATGGCCGGAAAGCGACGCCTGAAAACCTTCCGCTTGAAGAAGGAGGCGGATACCTTTGCAGCCACGGCCAACGTCGAGGTCAGGGCAGGCGTTCATGTCGCGGAGAGTGCGAGCGTAAGCGTGGAGACGGCCGGCACGCTATGGCTCGCTACGGCACGCGCCGAGGGCCTGGAGCGCGCCACGGTCGAAGACTACGAGCGGCATGTCCGCCTGCATATCAATCCCCATATCGGCGCCATGAAGCTACCGGTGCTGAACATCGCCAAGGTGCGCGCATTCGAGGATGATTTGCGGGCCGCCGGTCGCTCGCCGGCGATGATCAAGAAGGTCCTCGTCAGCCTCGGTTCCCTGCTCGCCGACGCGCAGGAGCGTGGCTTGGTGGCCCGCAATGTAGTGCGGGATATGAAGGCCAAGCGCGGCTCCGGCGAAAAACGGCAGGAGAAGCGCCAGAAGGGGCGTTTGAAGGTCGGGGTAGACATCCCTACCCGTGAAGAGGTGAAGGCGCTCGTGGGTGTACTGGCGGTGCGCTGGCGGCCGATGTTCCTCGTCGCCGTCTTCTGCGGCCTGCGCGCATCGGAGCTGCGCGGGCTGCGCTGGAGGGACGTTGACCTCGACAAGCGCGAAATCAAGGTCCACCAGCGCGCGGACAGGTACAATGATATCGGCAAACCGAAGTCACTATCCGGCGAGCGCACGGTCCCGGCTCCGCCGATGGTCATCAACGCGCTGCGCGAATGGAAGCTCGTTTGCCCCAGGCGGGAGACCGGGAAAAAGGATGAGGCCGGCGAGAAGATCCTGGTGCTCGATCTCGTCTTCCCGAACGGTCTCGGCAAGGTCGAGCAGTTGAACAATATCCTCCGCCGTGGCCTGCATCCGGCATGGGTGGCGGCCGGCGTCACCATCGAGACCGGTGAGACCGACAAGGACGGCAAACCCGTGCTGGCGGCCAAGTATGGCGGCATGCATGCCCTTCGGCACTTCTACGCCTCCTGGTGCATCAACCGCAAAGAGGATGGCGGCCTCGGCCTGCCGCCGAAGATCGTTCAGGAGCGCATGGGACATTCGACCATCGCCCTGACGATGGACCGCTATTCGCACCTGTTTCCCAAGGCAGACGATGCCGACGAAATGGCCGCTGCAGAGCGAGCGTTCCTCGCTTGACTGCAACATGACTGCGACATGGGTGGCGAAAACGCCTGAGAAATAGGGGTCTGTAGCGGTTTCCTAATCTGGGGGTCGCGCGTTCGAATCGCGCCGGGATCACCATTTCTTCCGAAGATGATCCAAAACGCCGTCAGAGGATGAAGTCGGTCGTCTTGAGATTGATCTTTCCGTCGAGGAGGATGGAGAAATCGGCGGTTCCGTCGCCGTCGATGTCGCTGAACACCGTCGTCTTGCCGTCGGCGATTTCATAGCGCAGCTCGCCGGCCTTGCCGGTGAAGTCGCCCTGGCCGAGGAATTTGAAGAACGGGGTTGTCCCGCTGCCGTTATCGATACCGATCTTGCTGAGGTCGATCTTGTCGCCGCCCTTCTGGCTGAAATCCGTGATCGTGTCGCGGGTCCTGGCATCGGTACCGGAATCGCCCCTGGCGGTGAACAGGAACACGTCCGCGCCTTTGCCGCCGGTCAGGACATCGCGGCCCGCGCCGCCGGCAAGGATATCGGCGCCGAGGCCGCCGAACAGGTTGTCCGCTCCCGCGCCACCCTCCAGGCGATCGTTCCCGGCGCCGCCGTAGAGCGTATCGTTGCCCGCTTCGCCGCGCAGCGTATCGGCGCCGTCTCCGCCGCCCATCGTATCGTGGCCCTTGCCGCCGAAGAGGGTGTCGGACCCTTTGCCGCCATAGACCTGGTCGTCGCCGTCTCCGCCGTTCAGGCTGTCGTTGCCGTCCCCGCCATAGAGCTTGTCCTCGCCGGTGCCCCCGAGCAGCGTGTCGTTGCCTTTGCCCCCAAAGAGTGCGTCATTGCCGTCTCCGCCTTGGAGATCGTCGTTCCCATCGCCGCCGCCGATCGTGTCGTCGTCTTGCCCGCCGAAAACGGTGTCGTTGCCGCCGCGCGCGAAAATGGTGTCGTCGCCTTTTCCGCCATCGATGATGTCGCGGCCGTTGGTGCCGAAAAGCTGGTCGGCGCCGTCCGTGCCCTTTATCGTTCGCGGATCAGGGGGAGTGGTTACGGTCTCCAGGGTGAACTTGCGCTGAAATATGCCGATATCGTCTTCGGCGCTGTTGCCCGACCAGCTGACGACCCAACTACCATCGTCAAGAACGGCGATGGAAGGATATCCCAAGGCAAAGTCGGCACCGCTTACCAGGGTTTCTCGGCCCACGGGCCTTCCCAATCGATCGAACACTTGCTGGAAGATTTCGCCGGAGCTGTCAGCCCAGGCAACCACCCAGCCGCCGCCGGGAAGGGACGCCGCAGTCTGCAGGGCCTGCGCGTCGAATGTCGTGGTGTTGACCCGGCTTTCAACGCCTCGCATCGAACCGTCGGCGTTGAAGGCCTGTTGGTAGATGCCCAGACTGTCCCCATCCTGATATTCGGACGTCCAGGCTACCACCCAGCCGCCGTCCGTCAGAGTGGTGACGATCGGGTCGAGTATGCCGTAGTCGTCGTAATTCGCGCTGGTCAGCGTTTCCGAGTCTCTCGGCGTGCCGTCCGCGTCGAAGGTGCGAATGTGCAATTCGAACGAGTCGTTGAAAAAGTCGTAGATAGTCCACACGGTCACCCAGCCGCCATCGGCAAGCGTCGCCACGCTTGGCTGGACACTGATAAGGTCGCCGGTGCTGCTGGAAAGCTGTGTCAGCCCGGTGGAGACGCCATTCAGATCGAAGCGCTGCTGGTAGATGCTCGTGTCGCCGCTCGATGTCTCCAATGTCCAGGTGACGAGCCAACCGCCATCCGGCAGGGCGGTGGTGCTTTGTTCGTATTCGTCGTCGCCCACAAGGCCTGGACTGATGTCCGCCAGAAGCCCTACCGTGTTGCCAGTGGCGTCAAACCGTTGCTGGAGGACCTGTTCCGTCGTGCCGTCAAAGGTCGAAAAGCTCACGACCCACCCACCATCGGCGAGCGCAGTCACGGATGGGGAGAGTTCCAGGTCGGCCGACAGGGCATCTATGCGCGTTTCAACGCCTCTGCGGGTTCCATTTGCATTGAAGGCCTGCTGCAGGACCTCGCTATGAGTGCCCGCCAGATCGTACGCTATCCAGGTCACCACCCAGCCACCATCGCTCAGGCCGGTAACGGATGACTCGAGCTCCACGTCATCCACCTGCGTGTTGACAAGCGAAATTCCGCCCATGATCAGTGCCATGAAACCGCCCCAGCCCCTCGTGCAGTTCTCGGCCCTCTGTTTCGCGTGAAAGCGCTGCGGAGGAACCCTCTAACGGCAAATTGCCGTCCCCTATTCAGGGAAAGAGTAATACACAAATCGGCGATCAACTGTGCTCATTTTTTGGAGACGCCGCTAGGCCTTCATTTCGCGTTGCACTCGACGAGGTCCGTCGGCGTGACGACGCAGTTTGCGGGGCGGTCGGTCGTGCAGGCGGCGAGCAAGGTGAGGGTGAGGATGATCGTGACGGGGCGCATCGGGCCTCTGTTGTGCTGTCTTGTCCGCATCGCGGACCTATGAGCGATTCGTGATCGAGCCAAGGTCTGAGTTTTTCAGTGTTCTTCGGTTGTGTCGCTGGCTTGTGGTTGCCATGCCGTCACCTGACTTTTCAAATATCCTGCCCGCGCGGCTGTAGCAGCTCCCTACAGCTCGCATCACACTAGCCTCGTCGCGCACTTCCACCAGACATCAGCGAAATGCCGATCCAGATACGGAAGGCCTGCCGCTTCGGATTTGTTCATCGGCCCGAAGCTTTGCGTCGCCGGCGCCATGTCGATAATCTTGCGTGAGAACGGGTACTGCATGATATCTTGCTCGGCGGTGACGCCTTCGACCTTTGACGTCGATTTGATCAGGATGCCCTGTGAATCCGGGCGCGGTCACAGCAGCCCGTCACGCCTTTGGCGGCCTGCGATCAACGGCGTCGCCGTTGCGATGATCCTCAAGCCTTTCTTAACGGCTGATTACATCGATCTTGCGAAGGGTAAGTTCGGACTGAAATGTTGGGGCGAGCGCGACTGAGCGCTCGCCCTCTACTTTGGGAGGCGGTCGAGGAATGAAGTCATGTATCGAATGGCCTCTTTGGGAGCCCAGTTTTTTGGTTTCTGATAAACGCCAACGGTGTCACCCCATTCTCCGCCACCGTTAAGACCCTTGTTCGGTATTCTGTCATAAAGAGCAGGGCGACGAGCCTGGACGATAGCGAGGTGTCTATTTGTCCAATCTGTCGTTGCCTCAAGGGTTTTGAAACCTGCCCATTTGGAAAGCGCCCTCATCCCGTCGCGATAGAACCGCCAACAATCGGTAGGCGCTCGATGCTCAAAACCTCGGGACGGGGCGATGTGGATCATAATCCCGCCAGGTTTTAGCACGCGGCCCATTTCTAGGAAAGTCAGCCAAAACATAGAGTTGTGCTCCAGCATTTGGCCGCTGATGACAGCGTCATAAGCCTCATTTTCGATGGGCCATTGGAATGGGTCTTCGGCGACGAAATCCACGTTAAAACCAGCGAACAAATCGAGGCCATGGTACTTCCATCCTATACTCTCAAAAATTTTTCTGAAGTTGGTAGGAGCATCCTCGCGCGCTACGCCTGACCCAACATCGAGTACCTTGCCAGCGGGTCGCTTGCCGACGATGTATCGATCAACACAATCCTGCATATGTAACACTGAGCTTCTATGCACCGTGTACCCCTTGAATAGCTCCGATCTGGCGTTTTCGATACCATTAGTTGCGGGCGATGTGCCAGTAACAAACAGAAGTTTCGCCGAGTTTCGTGCTCTGTCCCACCACCACCGACTACCGGACCATCGAAACCGATCCTGGTATGCGTGGCATCATCCACCTCACAGGTCCGGCGCTATCCCGGCCGATTTGCGATGAAGGTGCTGTCGTTCAACGAAGCCCGGGGCGAGCGGCGAGCGCAGCCGCTCCGGTTGCGCTTGCGCGCCGCGCAAGGTCTGAAAGCCGCGGAGTTCAGATCGCGCCGAGCTAGACGCTCAAACGTCTTCCTTTTCGCGCTCCGGGGTCACCACGCGGGGCTTGGGGCGGATGGAGGGGACGAGGGAGGTTTTGGCGACGACTTTTGGCTTGGGTGCCTTGATGCCGAGCATGTTGCGGATGCGGTCGCTGACGAGCGGGCGGAAGCGGGTGGCGCGGAAGGGCATGTCGTCGGCGCCGTAGCCTTCCGGGCCGTCGTCCTTCCCGCGGTAGAGTTCCATCAGCTTGATGCCGTAGAAATCACCGTCGACATAGTGGCGGTAGTGGCCGGCCCAGCGCACGGTGTAGATCTGGCCCTTGCGGATGCCCTGGTCGATCGAGACGTTCCTGAAACGGTCGTTGATGCAGACGACCTTCTGTCCGACCTGGAACGTGGGCATGCGGTGTTCCTTCTCAGAGCAATTCCAGCAAAAGTGTGAAGCGGTTTTGCGTTCGGAATTGCGTAAAGACTAAGATGTCGCGCCGGCTCAGCCGGTCTTCTTGCAGGTGACGCCCGGCGCGTTCTCGCCCCTGGTCAGGTCGTAGAGCGTCGCCTCGTCACCCTTGGTCCACCACTCGTAGCGGCCGCCGGCATATTTGGCGCCGGAGGCGGCCATGACATTGGCGGCGATGACCGTCTCTTCGGCGATCCGCAGGACCGCGAGCGAATTGGAGCCGACATTGATATATTCGACGACGACGCGCTGGTCGGCGTCACACTGATAGTTCAGCGTCTCGCGCGCCACGTTCTGTTCCGGCCCTGGAAGGCGGATGACGATGTCGGTGTTGTTCTTGAGCGCGGCAAGCCGGATCGGCGGGGCGCCTTCCTTGCCGGTCAGGTGCAGGATGCCGTTTTCGAGCTTCCAGGAGGTGACCGTGCCGAGCGCGTCGAAGAACTTCTGCTCCTGGTCCATGATGGCGGGCGCGCACATCTTGCGCGTCGCGGCGGCGGGAGCGAAGGCGATGTTGCCGTTCTGCACCTTCAGCTTGCCGCGATAGGTGTTGCAGCCGCCATTGCCGCCGTAATTGCCGTCCGGCTTGATCTCCAGCGTCGTCTGCAAATCGTCGATCACGCCGTTGCCGCCGATATCCTCGGCAAGCCAGGTGCCGCCGAGACCACCCGGGACCGGCTCGTCGGCATAGGCCGGAACTGCCGCCAGAAAGGCGAGGCAGGCGAGGGTCCATACTCTCAGGCGTCGGTGCACAGATTTCTCCAATCGCGTCAGGGCGGAAGACCGCTTTGCCGGGACGTTATGGCCGACCGGGCGAAAAGGTCAAGCCGCGGGTTCCACAAGACGAACCAAGCCTTCGCTTTACAGCATTTCGATGACTTGTTGCAGGCGTCTTTCGCCTGTAGAGCCATTTGTAGAAAACAAGAAAAACGCGGAATTCACCATGGCTCCCGACCAGCGGCAGAAACGCCGCATCACCATTCTCGGCTCCACAGGTTCTATCGGCACCAGCACGCTCGACGTCGTGCGCCAGCTCGGCGGGCGCGAACGCTACGAGGTTGTTGCGCTGACCGGCAACGGCAATGTGGACCTGCTCGCCGCGCAGGCGAAGGATTGCGGCGCGCGGCTGGTCGTGACCGCGGATGAGGGCCGCTATGCGGAGCTGAAGAATGCACTTGCCGGCAGCGGCATCGAGGCGGCCGCCGGGCGTGCTGCGCTGATGGACGCGGCTTCGGGCGATGCGGACTGGGTGATGGCGGCGATCGTCGGCACCGCCGGCCTGGCGCCGACGCTGGCGGCGGCAAAGCGCGGCGCGGATATCGCGCTGGCCAACAAGGAATGCCTCGTCTCGGCCGGCGACCTGTTCGTCCAGGCGGTTGCCGAGGGCGGCGGGCAGCTCATTCCCGTCGACAGCGAACACAGCGCGATCTTCCAGGCCCTGGAGGACGACCAGCGCCATGCCGTCGAGCGCATCGTGCTGACGGCCTCCGGTGGGCCGTTCCGCACCTGGAGCCGGGAGCAGATGGCGGGTGTGACGGCGGATATCGCCCGCGCCCATCCCAACTGGTCGATGGGGCTGAAAATCTCGATCGGCAGCGCCTCGATGTTCAACAAGGCGCTGGAGATGATCGAGGCGAAACATCTCTTCGATGTGCGGCCGGACCAGATCGAGGTCGTGGTGCATCCGCAGTCGATCATCCATTCCATGGTCGGTTATGTCGATGGTTCCGTGCTGGCGCAGCTCGGTTCTCCCGACATGCGCACGGCGATCGGTTATGCGCTGACCTATCCGCAGCGCTCGGCGCTCAATGTCGACCGGCTGGATTTCGCAAAGCTCTCGCGGCTCGATTTCGAGGCGCCGGACGAGGTGCGTTTCCCGGCGCTACGGCTCGCCCGCACGGCGCTGGAGCGCGGCGGTTTGCAGGGGGGCGTGATGAATGCGGCCGAGGAGGTGGCGTTTCATGCATTCGTCGGCGGGCGTATTGGGTTTCTGGAGATGGCCGACATTGCCGAGCAGGTGATGGACAGGCTCAGCCACCTGCCGCAGGCCACGTCGATGGACGACGTCTTTGCCGCAGACGAAGAAGCCCGGCGGGTGGCCGCCGGGCTCATCGGATAGGTCTCGCTTAATTTCGTTTAAGCGACGGCGCGGGCGAGCGCGCAGCGCGACCAGAGCGAATGCAGGGCGCCGACGAGATGGTCGATATCGGCATCCGTGTGCAGCGGCGTCGGCGTGATGCGCAGGCGCTCGGTCTTCTTCGGCACGGTCGGGTAGTTGATCGGCTGGACGTAGATGCCGAAATTGTCGAGCAACAGGTCCGAGATCCATTTGCACTTGGCGGCATCGCCCACCATCACCGGCACGATGTGGCTGGGGTTCGGCATATGCGGGATACCGGCGCGGTCAAGCGCCGAGCGCAGGCGCCGCACGCGCTCCTGGTGCGCGAAACGTTCGACCTGGCTGACCTTGAGGTGGCGAATGGCGGCGCATGCACCGGCGGCAATCGCCGGCGGCAGGGAGGTCGTGAAGATGAAACCCGAGGCGAACGAGCGGACGAAATCGCAGAGTGCCGCCGAGCCGGCAATATAGCCGCCCATGACGCCGAAGGCCTTGCCGAGGGTGCCCTCGATGAGGGTCAGGCGGTGCATCAGGCCTTCGCGTTCGGCAATGCCGCCGCCGCGCGGGCCGTACATGCCGACGGCGTGTACTTCGTCGAGATAGGTCATCGCGCCGTATTTGTCGGCGAGGTCGCAGATTTCCTTGATGGGCGCGATATCGCCATCCATCGAATAGACCGATTCGAAGGCGATCATTTTTGGCGCACGGGGATCAGCGGCGGCGAGCTTGGCTTCGAGGTCCTTGAGGTCGTTGTGCTTCCAGATCACACGCTCGCATTTCGAGTGGCGGATGCCCTCGATCATCGACGCGTGGTTGCCGGCATCGGAAAAACAGATGATGCCGGGGATCTTCGAACAGAGCGTGCCGAGCGCTGCCCAGTTGGACACATAGCCCGAGGTGAAGAGCAGGGCCGATTCCTTGCCGTGCAGGTCGGCGAGTTCGCGCTCCAGCAGCACATGGTGGTGGTTGGTGCCGGAAATGTTGCGGGTGCCGCCGGCACCGGCGCCACACTGGTCGATGGCGTTCTTCATCGCCTCGGTGACGGTCGGGTGCTGGCCCATGCCGAGATAGTCGTTCGAACACCAGACCGTGACGTCCTGCGGGCCGCCTGCAGTGTGGCGCGTCGCCTTCGGGAAGTTGCCCTTCTGGCGCTCCAGGTCGGCGAAAACGCGGTAGCGGCCTTCCTGATGCAGGCCGCCAAGCTCGTTCTTGAAGTAGGTCTCGAAGTCCATCCAGAGTCTCCAGTCCGGCAATCGCCCGGACACTAATTACCGGACACCGTCATCGTTGGCTGTCGTTCAATCGGCTATATCAGGCGCCCTTCGGCTGCAACGATCAGCGCTGCGGCAAATTGCGCCACCTTTGAACCATTCCAATGTATCTTAAGCCCCCAAAGGCCATTTCCTGTTGATGCATGTCAAGTCTGCATGAAAAAAGGACGGTCTCAACCGTCCTTTTAATCGAACAGTTTCAACTTTTTCGAGGGGTCAGGCGGCGGCGACCGCGCGCTTGGCCATGACTTTCACTAGGTTAGCCCGATATTCCGCGCTTCCGTGGATGTCGGAAAGCAGGTCGGAGGCATCCACGTCGACGCCCGCGGCGGCATCTGCCGACCAGTTGGCGGCAAGCGCATCCTCCAGCCCGGCATGGCGGAACACGCCATTGGAGCCGGCCCCCGTCACCGCCACCCGCACGCCCCCATCCGCCCGTTTCGCCACGAAGACGCCGGCCATCGCATAACGCGAGGCCGGGTTGGGGAATTTGGAATAGGCGGCCCTTGCCGGCGCGTCGAAGGTGACCGCGACGACGATCTCGCCGTCTTCCAGCGCCGTCTCGAAGAGGCCGGTGAAGAAGTCGTCCGCGGAGATTTCGCGGGCGTTGGTGACGATCGTCGCGCCCAGCGCCAGCATGGCGGAGGGGTAGTCGGCGGCGGGGTCGTTGTTGGCGATCGAGCCGCCGATCGTGCCCATATGCCGCACATGCGGATCGCCGATATGGGAGGCGAGGTGGCAGATCGCCGGGCAGGCGGCTTTCAGTTCCGCCGAGGTCGCGACCTCGGCATGCGTCGTGCCGGCGCCGATCCTGACCCGGCTGCCGTTGACGGAGATGCCCTTCATTTCGGCGATATGGCGGAGATCGACGAGATCGGACGGGGCCGCCAGCCGCTGCTTCATGGTCGGGATCAGCGTCATGCCGCCCGAGACGTATTTCGCCTCGTCGGAGGAAGACTGCAAGGCGACGGCGTCGGTGATCGAGGACGCGCGATGGTAATTCGTGGCGTACATGGTTCCCTCCGTCAGTTGGCGGCGAGCCGCGCAGCCGCCCAGACCTTTTGGGGCGTTGCGGGCATGGTGAGGTTGTTGTTGCCGATGGCGTCGGTGATGGCGTTCATCAGCGCCGGCGGAGAGCCGATGGCGCCCGCCTCGCCGCAGCCCTTGATGCCGAGCGGATTGTTCGGGCAGGGCGTGACCTGGTGCGAGACGTTGAAGGAGGGCAGGTCGTCGGCACGCGGCATGGTGTAGTCCATGTAGCTCGCCGTCAGCAGCTGGCCCGTGTCGGGATCGTAGTGCACGCCTTCCAGCAGCGCCTGGCCGATGCCCTGCGCGATGCCGCCATGCACCTGGCCCTCGACGATCATCGGGTTGATGATGTTGCCGAAATCGTCAGCGGCGACGAACTGCACGATCTTCGTCTTGCCGGTCTCCGGATCGACCTCGACCTCAGCGATGTAGCAGCCGGCCGGGAAGGTGAAGTTGGCCGGGTCGTAGAAGGCGCCTTCCTTCAGGCCCGGCTCCATGCCGGAGGGCAGGTTGTGCGCGGTATAGGCGGCGAGCGCCATCTGGAACCAGGGCACGGTCTTGTCGGTGCCGGCGACCTTCAGGGCGCCGTTCTCGATGACGATGTCGCTCTCGTCGGCCTCCATCAGGTGGGCCGCGATCTTTTTCGCCTTCGCCTCCACCTTGTCGAGCGCTTTCACGATGGCGGACATGCCGACCGCGCCGGAGCGGGAGCCATAGGTGCCCATGCCCATCTGCACCTTGTCGGTGTCGCCATGCACGATGGAGACGCTGTCGATCGGCACGCCGAAACGATCGGCGACCAACTGGGCGAAGGTCGTCTCATGGCCCTGGCCGTGGCTGTGCGAACCGGTCAGCACTTCGATCGTGCCGACCGCATTGACGCGCACCTCCGCCGATTCCCAGAGGCCGACACCGGCACCGAGCGAGCCGACCGCGGCCGACGGCGCGATGCCGCAGGCCTCGATATAGCAGCTCATGCCTATGCCGCGTTTCATGCCGCGGCTGGCGGCTTCCGCCTTGCGGGCGGGAAAACCGTTCCAGTCGGCGGCCTGCATGGCGGCTTCCAGCGAGGCTTCGTAGTCGCCGGCGTCGTAATTCATGATGACCGGCGTCTGGTAGGGGAAGGTGCGGATGAAGTTGGCGCGGCGCAGTTCCGCCGGCGAGACGCCGAGTTCGCGCGCCGCCGTCTCCATCGTGCGTTCGAGCAGGTAGGTCGCTTCCGGCCGCCCGGCGCCGCGATAGGCATCGACGGCGACGGTGTTGGTGTAGACGGCGCGCACATTGGCGTGGATCGCCGGGATGGCGTACTGGCCCGAGAGCAAGGTCGCATAGAGATAGGTTGGCACGGCGGAGGAGAAGAGCGACATGTAGGCGCCGAAATTGGCGATCGTGTCGACCTTCAGCGCCGTGATGCGGTTGTTCGCGTCGAAGGCCATCTTGACCGTCGAGACATGGTCGCGGCCGTGGGCGTCCGTCAGGAAGGCCTCGGTGCGGTCGCACGTCCACTTCACGGGCACGCCGGAGCGCTTGGAGGCCCAGAGACAGACGATCTCTTCGGGATAGATGTAGATCTTCGAGCCGAAGCCGCCGCCGACATCGGGGGCGATGACGCGTAGCTTGTTTTCCGGCGCGACATTGTAGAAGGCGCTCATGACGAGGCGCGCGACATGCGGGTTCTGGCTCGTCGTGTAGCAGGTATAGTGGTCCTCGGCGGAATCGTAGATGCCGAGCGCTGCCCGCGGTTCCATCGGGTTCGGCGCGAGGCGGTTGTTGATGATCTTCATTTCCGTGACATGGGCGGCGGCTGCGATGGCCGCATCGGTCGCATCACCGTCGCCGATCTGCCAGTCGTAGATGAGGTTGCCGGGCGCTTCCGGATGCAGCTGCGGCTGGCCGGCTTCGAGCGCCTTCACCGCATCGGTGACGGCGGGCAGCACGTCGTAGTCGACGACGACGGCTTCGGCCGCGTCGCGCGCCTCGCCCATCGTGTCGGCCACCACCACGGCGACGGCGTCGCCGACATAACGCACCGTCTCATGCGCGATCGGCCGCCAGGCGCCCATCTTCATCGGCGAACCATCCTTGGAATGGATCATCCAGCCGCAGATCAGGTTGCCGATGCCATCGTCCAGCATCTGCTTGCCGTTCAAGACCGCGATGACGCCCGGCATCTCCTCGGCCGCAGACGTATCGAGGCTCCTGATCTTCGCATGCGCGTGCGGCGAGCGCACGAATGCGGCATAGCGCATGCCCGGCACGGACATGTCGTCCGTATAACGGCCCTGGCCCATCAGGAACCGCTTGTCTTCCTTTCGCGCGACGCGCGCGCCGATACCTTCGACACCCATCTTCATCTCCTCCACAGAATGAGCGAATAGCGAATAGGGAGTAGCGAATAGGGGGGAGTGGCGTGGGTGCGGTGTTGCGCCCTATTCGCCACTCGCCATCCCTATTCGCTGCCCTTATTCCGCAGCCTGCCGGCCTGCCGCGCCCATGTCTTCGGCAGCGGCGAGGATGGCTTTCACGATGTTATGGTAGCCGGTGCATCGACAGATATTGCCTTCGAGGTTCTCGCGCACCGTCTTCTCGTCGAGCTGAGCCCCGTAGCGGTTGATCATGTCGACCGCAGTCATCACCATGCCGGGCGTACAGAAGCCGCATTGCAGGCCGTGATTGGCCTTGAAGGCGGCCTGGACGGGGTGAAGCTCGCCGTTGGCGGCAAGGCCCTCGATGGTAAGGATGTCGGACCCCGCAGCCTGGGCCGCGAGGATGGAACAGCTTTTGACGGCCTTGCCGTCCATGTGCACGACGCAGGCCCCGCACTGGGAGGTATCGCAGCCGACATGGGTTCCGGTGAGGCTTAGATTGTCTCGGATGAAGTGCACAAGCAGCGTGCGGTCCTCACACTCCTTGCTCACCTTCCGGCCATTGACGGTCATTGCCACTTTCGCCATTCGTTCCTCCCTGGCGGTTCCTTGTCCGCTGGGGCCGATCGATCCGACGTTACATGCAGCGGGCGTCTCGCGACGCGGGCCTGGGATCAGACGACACCAGCAATCTTCATTCGCGCGCATTGCATTCCGGCAGCCTGAGGCCGCACTCGACGCGGCCCCAACAGTCATATCATTTGACTTTTTGCGGCGCCGATCAACCGCTACTTTGGGGCGCAGGCGAAATTTCTCGTGACCGCCGATAGGCGCGGGCTTACCAAACGAAATGGAAACGATATTTATTCGCCGCTCAAAAAAATAGTTGAATGGCATGGACTTCCCGATTTCCGAGTATATTTTCGATCCCGGACAGACCAACCGTCGATGACGGCCCCGGTATGTGTCTGAGTAGAAGGGGATAGGCGGACCCGGCAAACGCGGCCGCCACTCAACTTTGGAGAAGATCTTCATGAAGAAAGTCATTGCGCTCGTTCTGGTCGGCCTCGCCGTCGCCAGCTGCACGCAGACGGAAAAGGGTGCGGGTATCGGCGCCGTCTCCGGCGCGATCATCGGTGGCGCCGTCACGGGTGATGTCCGCGGTGCTGCCGTGGGTGCTGCCATCGGCGGCGTTTCGGGTGCTGTCATCGGCAGCGTTTCCGAGCAGCCGGGCCAGTGCTACTACCGTGACCGCTACGGCCGCCGCTATATCGACCGGTGCCCGTCGGGTTACTAATACCCCAATTCATGCAACCTATACGAAGCCCCGGAGTGTCTCCGGGGCTTTTGCTTTTGCGAGTGTGACGTAAAATCACCGCTGCGGTGCTTCAAATCTTGTTTCCATCCGTGTAAAACCACCGTTAACATTACGGAAAACCTAACGCGTTAGGGTCTTTTCCTGCCTGAAAGCTCTGGATGAACCAGAGCGCCCGAAGTTTGTGACGGAAGCTGCCGGTCCGCCGTTTGCCCCGCACCCCAAGGAGTAAAGGC
The DNA here is from genome assembly GCF_058809275.1 of Shinella sp. GW821-FHT10F02. NCBI lineage: Bacteria > Pseudomonadati > Pseudomonadota > Alphaproteobacteria > Hyphomicrobiales > Rhizobiaceae > Shinella > Shinella sp. GW821-FHT10F02. The sequence continues at coordinate 480,681 of NZ_JBXASL010000005.1, forward strand.
GACGGATAACTGCGGATGCGGGATAAAGTGAACCGGCCGGAAAAGAGTTTTGCGTTTCTGAGAGCTGGCACCGCGCTCGCGGTTGCTGCCGCGTTGTTCTGCGGGCCGCTTTCCGTCGGGCCTGCCTCGGCCTTCGAGATCTTCGGCATGAAGTTCTTCGAGGACGAGGAGGAAACCACCGCCGTCATCGATCCCGTCAACTACACGCTGACGCTTGAGCCGGGCACGGACGACGGCGACCTGAAAGAGGCGATCGAGAATACGGCGCGCCTCAAGCAGGACGAGGGCACGCCGGTTTCCGGCGATCTCGGCCTCGTCATCAAGGCGCGCGACGACCGTGATCGCATTCTTGCCGCGCTCTACGAAAACGCCCGTTATGGCGGCGTGGTGACGGTCACCATTGACGGGCAGGACCTCGATTCCCTGCCGCCCAATCCGGAATTCAACACGAGCGGCGCCATCCCGGTGACGATCAGCGTCGAGCCCGGCCCGGCCTTCACCTTCGGCGACGTCGTCTTTTCCGGTGATGCCGAGGGGCGCAAGCCGGCCGACTACGGGCTGGTGCCCGGTGCCCGGGCCGATTCAACCATCATCCTGAAGGCCGGCGAAAAGATGGTCGTCGATCTGAAGGCGGAAGGCCGGCCGCTCGCCAAGCTGACGGAACGCAACGCTACCGCCGACCACAAGACGCAGACCGTGGATGTGGTGATCGCCGCCGAGGGCGGGCCGGTGGCTCCTGTCGGCGAGGTCGGCGTGACCGGCACCAAGACGGTCGATCCGGGTTTCGTGCAGCGTTATTCGCGCATCAATGCCGGCCAGCCCTATTCGCCGGAGGCGCTGACCAAGGCTGCCGAACGGCTGCGCACGCTCGGCGTCTTCTCCAGCGTCACGATCCGCGAGGCCGACAAGCTGGCGCCGGATGGTTCGCTGCCGATGACCATCGAGGTCTCCGAGGGCAAACACCGCTATTTCGGCGTCGGCGCGCAGGTTTCCAACACCGACGGTCTGGGCCTGCAGGGCTATTGGGGCCATCGCAACCTGTTCGGTGAGGCGGAATCGCTGCGCGTGGAAGGGGCGATCAACCGGATCGGCGAGACCAAGGATGTCGGCAATCTCGACTATTCGAGCGCCATCCTGTTCTCCAAGCCCGGCGCCTTCGGGCCGGCGACCACGTTCAATGCCAGTGTCAAGGCCTCGATCGTCGATCCCGATGCCTACCGGGCCTTCACGATCACGGGGGCTGCCGGCGTCGCGATCGAGCTTTCCGACACGGACACGGTGAGCGGCGGCGGCGAGGTCATGTGGAGCGACGTCGACGACGCCTTCGGCAAGAACAACTATCTCACCGTCGCCATTCCGATCGAATATGTGCGCGACACGCGCGACGACAAGTTGAACCCGACGGAAGGCTATCGTGCGATGCTGAGCGCGAAGCCGAGCTACGAGATCGAGCGCGGCACCTTCTTCTCCAGCTTCGAAGGCGCGATCACCGGCTACCAGGCGCTCGGCGAGGAAAAACGCTTCGTTCTGGCCGGTAAGATCGCCGCCGGCACGATCATCGGCGGCGATGAGCTCTCGGACATTCCGGCGACGCGGCGCTTCTTCCTGGGCGGCGGTGGCACGGTGCGCGGCTACGGCTACCAGGAGATTTCTCCGCGCGACAGCCGCAACAAGCTGCTCGGCGGCCGCTCCTACGTGGCGGCCTCGGCGGAGGCGCGCATCGGCGTCACCGAGACGATCGGCGTCGTGCCTTTCCTCGATGTCGGCACGGTCTCGACGGACGAGGTGCCGGATTTCAACGATATCCGGGCGGGTGCCGGCATCGGCCTGCGCTACGCGACGCCGTTCGGGCCACTTCGGCTCGATGTCGCGGTGCCGCTCAAGAAATATCCGGGCGGGACCTCTTTCGGGGTTTATGCCGGTATCGGCCAGTCCTTCTGACTGTCGCCCCAATTTTCGTCTAGGCTCTTGATCGATTGCGCGATTTGGATTCAAGACGTTGAGGAGCGAATGTTTGCGCTCCCCGCACGCGAAATGGATGATGCATGAACAGGCTGTCCCGAATTCTCCGCGCCACGCTTCGATATATCGGCTACGCCCTTGTGCTTGTGCTGATTGTTCTTGTCGCGGCGCTCGGATTTGTCGGTTTTACCGATGCGGGCGCGCGTTTTGCGGTTTCGCAGGTGGAGAAGATCGCGGCTGCGAGCGGGCAGGTCATCTCGATCAGCGAACCGTCCGGCCTGCTCACCGGCAAGCTGCGGGCCGGCACGATCACCATCGGCGACGACAAGGGCACCTATGCGGAAATCCGCGACCTTGCGGTCGACTGGTCGCCGTGGGAACTGCTGTTCTTCAGCTTCGATGCCGAGCGCATCGCCGCTTCCTCCGTCTCCCTGCTGCGCCTGCCGCAGCCCAAACCGGACGCGGAGAAATCCGACACGCCGTTCACGCTGCCGGTGGAGGTTCATGTCGACGCGCTGGAGGTTCCGGAGCTTTTCGTATCTGGCACGGTTGCGGGCCGCGACCAGCGCATCGTCCTGTCGGGCAGCGGCGATGCCACGGCCGAGAGCGTCGCGGTCAAGCTTTCCGCCTCGGAACAGGCGCGGCCCGATGCCCGCGTCAATGCGGATATCGTCTTCAACCCGGCCGACAACCAGCTTCGCCTGGAAGCCGACGTCGCCGAGCCGAAAGGCGGGCTGCTTGCAGCGTTGCTGAAGCTTCCGAACGATCCCGCCGTCGCGATCCGGCTGACGGGCGACGGCCCGCTGTCCGAATGGACTGGCCGCCTCTCCGCAGCCCTCGACGGCACGGAAATGCTGCGCGTCGACGGGCGTCACGACCTTTCAGCTAACGGGTTGCACACGATCGCGCTCAGCGGCGGCGGCACGTTCGACGCGCTGATGCCGCCGCAGCTTCGCCCGCTCTTTGCCGGCGAAACGGGCATCGACGTCGTCGCGGCCTTTGACGGCTCCGACATGCTGCGCATTGAGAAGGGCTCGATCTCGACGGGCGCGATGACGCTCGGCGCATCGGGCACCGTCAGCGCCAAGGGCGCAAACGATCTCGACGTGAAGCTTGCCGGCCGGGATGGCCCGATCGATTTCCGCTGGCCACTTGCCGGGGGCGATGCGCGCGTGCTGATCGACGGCGCCGATATTTCGCTGACCGGCGAGGCGAGCGCTGCGGCGCTCCAGGTTGATGCGACGGTGGCTTCCGCCGAGCTGCCGGCCGGACGCGTGGAAAACATCCGCCTTTCGGCCAAGAGCGATGCCTTCAACGTGGCGAGCCAATCCGGCCGCGTGGATGTGACGCTGGAAACCGGTGCGACGGCCTTCGCCAATGCCGATCTCGACCGCATGGTGAAGGGGCCGGCCAAGCTCGTCGCCACGCTGAACGTATCGCCAAGCGAGATCGCCTTCGACCCCGCGACGCTCGAAAGCGCCAGCATCGGCGGCACGCTCTCGGGCCGCTACGGCCTCGAAAGCCGAGAGGCGGATGTCAACTTCCGGCTCTTCGCGCTGCCGGCCGTGTTGCCGCTGGCGCTTTCCGGCAAGTTCGACACGACCATCGCGATGGAGGGACGAGTCCAGTTGGCGAGCGACGGAGCCGTCCAGGTCTCCGGCCTTCAGGTCAAGTCCGGGACGCTGGAGACGGCGGGCACGGTGTCGCTTGGCGGCGGCAATCTCGACGCTGCCTTGACCGGCAAGGTGCTCAATCTCGGCAAGCTGCTCGCGGATGCCGCGGGCGAGGCGGCCTTCGAGCTTTCCGCGACCGGACCGGTGCAGGGGCTCGACGTTTCGGCCAAGGTCACATCGAGCGGCGCGACGCTCTCCGGCCGCACACTCAGCGACCTCGTCGTGACGCTCACCGGCAAGGCCGTTGCCGACAGCCCGTCCGGCGAATTGACGGCGACCGGCGCGCTCGACGGGCAGCCGATCAACGTGCGCTCCAGCATCACCTCGGAAGGCGGGCGCATCTCGGTGCCGGTGCTGGAGGCGGAAATCGGCCCGAACACGCTGAAGGGATCGCTGGCACTTGCCGAGAATTTCATGCCGGATGGCACCATCCGCTTCGACTTCCCGGATCTCGGCCTGCTCGCCGCCATGGCCGGCCAGCAGGCGGCCGGCGACCTGACCGGCCAGGTGGAAATCGCGACGACCAATGGCAAGACATCGGCGACGGTGCAGGCGTCCGGCTCCGCCATCCGGCGCGACGCGGTGAGCATCACCAAGCCGGCTGTCGATCTCACCATCGCCGACCTCGCCACCGCCGCGATCACCGGCACGGTGCGCGCCGAGCGGATCGCGTCCGGCGAGAACCGGCTCGACGCTTTGCGCCTCGATTTTTCGCGTGAAGGGCAAGCGACCAATTTCGATCTCGCGGGCCGGCTCGACGGCGCGCCGCTCGTGACGAAGGGCCAGGTCCTCCAGCGAGACGGCGGCCTCGACGTCGCCTTGCAGGCCTTCGAAGCGGCACCGCGGCGCATCGCGCTGAAGCTCGCCAAGCCGACGATGATCGGCGTCACCAATGGCGTGGCGACGCTCGACGGCCTCACGATCCAGGCGGGCCGGGGCTCCGTCGCGGTCTCCGGCCGGGCGGGCGAGACGCTCGATCTGGCGCTTCGCCTTAATGCGCTGCCGGCCGACCTCGTCAACAATTTCGCCGCCGGTCTCGGTGCCGAGGGCGCGATCAGCGGCACGGTGACGGTCAAGGGCAAGGCGGCGGCCCCCGTCGTCGACTATGCGCTCGACTGGAGCGGGGCGCAGACGAGCCAGACCCGCGGGGCTGGCATCGGCGTGCTCAGCATCAATGCCAAGGGCGCCTTTGCCAATAATCAGGTGCGGCTCGACACGGTGCTCTCCGGCGCCGGTGGTCTTTCCTTCCGCGGCGGCGGCACGGTCGGCATCGGTGGTGCCACGCCGCTCGGGCTGAAATTCAACGGCACGGTGCCGTTCGGTCTGTTGCAGGGGCAGCTCTCCGCGCAGGGTTTCGTGCTCACCGGCAATGCCAATGTCGACGTTTCGATCGGCGGCACGGCGGCGGCGCCATCGGTCACCGGCAGCATCACGGCAGGCGGCGCGCGCCTTGTCGATGTGCGCCGCAACCTCGCGGTGGAGAACCTGACGATCCGCGTCACCATGGATGGGCGCCAGGCGGTGATCGAGACCGTCTCCGGCAAGCTTGCGAGCGGTGGCCAGCTTTCGGCGAGCGGCCGCGTCGGCATCGATCCGGCAAGCGGCTTCCCGGTGGACGTCACGGTGAAGCTCGGCGACATTACCTATGTCGACGGCACGCTGGTGACGGCGAACGTCGCAGGCGACCTGACGCTGAAGGGGCCGGTTGCCGCCCTCTCGCTCGGCGGCAAGGTGCGCATCAACAAGGCGAACGTCACCATTCCGCAGAAACTGCCGGCCTCGCTCTCCGAAATCGCCATCAAGCACCGCAACGCGCCGGCCGACGTCAAGCGTATGACGGCGGATGTCCAGCGCGACCAGGGCGGCGGCGGCGATGGCGCCTCGCGCGGCATCGCGCTCGATCTGACCATCGAGGCGCCGGGCCAGCTTTTCGTGCGGGGACGCGGCATCAATGCGGAGCTCGGCGGCAGCCTGAAGATCACCGGCACCTCGTCATCGCCCGTCGTCTCCGGCGGCTTCGAGCTTCGGCGCGGGCGCATGGAGATCCTGACGCGCCGCCTCGATTTTACCAGCGCGCATATCGGCTTTGCCGGCGGCCTCGTGCCGACGGTCAATCTGGTCGCCGCAAGCACGGCCGGCACCACGGAAATCACTGTCACGGTCGCAGGCCAGGCCAACAACCCGACGGTCACCTTCGCCTCCTCGCCCTCGCTGCCGCAGGACGAAATCCTGGCGCAGCTCATCTTCAACCGCTCGATGTCGAACCTTTCGGCAGTGCAGATCGCGCAGCTCGCCTCCGCCGCAAGCCAGCTTGCCGGCGGCAGCTCGACCGGCCTGCTCGACAGCCTGCGCAGCAAGCTCGGCGTCGACGATCTCGACATCACGACCGACGCCGAAGGCCGGGCGGCCGTCTCGGCCGGCAAATACCTGAACGAGCGAACCTATATCGAGCTGAAGCAGGACCCGGAAACCAACGGCGCCAAGGCCGTCATCAACCTCGACGTCGGCCGCGGCCTGAAACTGCGCGGCGAAGCCGGCAGCGGCGGCAGCGCGGGTGCGGGTATCTTTTACGAGAAGGAATATTGAGGCCGATCGGCTCTCGCACTTCGCCTCACCCTCCACGTCATCCTCGGGCTTGACCCGAGGATGACGTGGAGGGTGAGGCAATAGGTGAACCGGCTCACGCCAGTGCGTTCTTCGTCGTCTTCAGCAAAATATTCGTCTCGGTCACCGTGATGCCGTCGATCAGGCGGATGCGGTGGAGCGTTTCGTCGAAGGTGCCGAGGTCGCGGTCTTCGAGTTCGGCGATGAAATCCCAGCGGCCATTGGTGGAGTGCAGCGCGCGTACCTGCGGCAGGCCGCGAAGCTGGGCGGCCACGCGATCGGCCATCTTGCCGTGCACCTCGATCATGACGATGGCGCGCACGCCGCTCCCGGTCAGCTCCGCGCCGGTGCGGATGGTGAAGGCGGCGATCGTTCCCGACGAGACGAGCCGCTCGATGCGTGCCGCCACCGTCGCCCGCGAGGCGCCCGTCGTGGCCGCAAGCGAAGAGACCGGCGTGCGGGCATTGTGGCGCAGCGCGCTGATCAGCGCGTGGTCGAGATCGTCGAGACTTACCATTGTGTTGCCGGGTGCTTTGCAAAATGCTGAAATGAGCCGCCTATTTGTCAGTTTTCCCTCTTTTTGCCAACAGCGTGAGGGGTAATAATCGGGCAAAACCGGGCGTACCGGCCCTCACGCACCTGCGGGGAAACCATGGCTGAAAATGACAAGCACATCGCGCTGATCGGCGCACCACTCGAAGAAGGCTCCGGCCGCCGCGGCGCGGCGATGGGGCCGACGGCGCTGCGCATCGCGGGCGTTGACACGACTCTGATCGAACTCGGGCACACGGTGACGGACGAAGGCGACCTGCGCCCGCTGCCGGCGCGCGACCTTGCCAACCATCCGAAGGCGAACAACCTGCAGATCGTCGCGGCCTTCACCCGCGCGCTTGATACGGCGGTCTACGATGCGGCGCGCGGCGGAAAGTTCCCGCTTATTCTCGGCGGCGACCACGCGCTGTCGATGGGCTCCGTCTCCGGCATGGCGCGTTATGCCGCCGATGTCGGCCGCCCGCTCTTCGTGCTCTGGCTCGATGCGCATGCGGACTTCAACTCGCCGGCAAGCTCGCCCTCGGGCAACATGCACGGCATGCCGGTCGCCTTCTTCTGCGGCGAGGCCGAATTCGCGCCGATCCTCGAAGCGGGCCGCCCGATGGTCGATCCGAAGAATGTCTTCCAGGTCGGCATCCGCTCCGTCGATGCGCGCGAGCGCGAAGAGATCGCCGAGCATGGCGTCAATGTCTATGACATGCGCTCGATCGACGAGACGGGCATGGCGCATATCATGCACGACATCATCGCCCGCATCAAAGCGGCAAACGGCCTGCTGCATGTCAGCCTCGACGTCGATTTCCTCGATCCGGAACTGGCGCCGGGCGTCGGCACCACGGTGCCGGGCGGGGCGACCTTCCGCGAGGCGCATCTCATCATGGAGATGCTCTGCGACAGCGGCCTCGTCTCCTCGCTCGACCTCGTCGAGCTGAACCCGTTCCTCGACGACCGCGGCAAGAGTGCGCGCATCCTCGTCGAACTGACCGCAAGCCTCTTCGGGCGCCGCATTCTCGACCGGCCGACCCGCAGCGCCTGAACCCCGGAGGACTTTATGACGCCGTCGACCGAAAGCCTGATCGAAACCGAGTACCGTCTCGGCGCCCATAACTACAAGCCGCTCGACGTCGTGCTGTCGCGCGGCGAGGGCGTGTTTGTCTGGGATATCGACGGCAACCGTTATCTCGACTGCCTTTCGGCCTATTCCGCGGTCAACCAGGGCCATTGCCATCCGAAGATCCTGGCGGCGATGGTGGAGCAGGCGCAGAAGCTGACGCTCACCTCGCGCGCCTTCCGCAACGACCAGCTCGCGCATTTCTACGAGGAGATCGCGGCGCTCACCGGCTCGCACAAGGTGCTGCCGATGAATTCCGGGGCGGAAGCCGTGGAGACCGCGGTGAAGGCGGTGCGCAAGTGGGGCTATGAGGTGAAGGGCGTGCCGGAGGGCCGCGCCGAGATCGTCGTCTGCTCGAACAATTTCCACGGTCGCACCATGGGCATCGTCGGGTTCTCGACGGACCCGGATGCGCGCACCGGCTTCGGCCCCTTCGCGCCCGGTTTCCGGCATGTGCCTTTCGGTGATCTCGATGCGTTTCGCGCGGCGATCACCGAAAACACGGTCGCCTTCCTCATCGAACCGATCCAGGGCGAGGCGGGCGTGATCATTCCGCCGGCCGGCTATTTCACGGCGGTTCGCGAACTCTGCACGAAACATGGCATCACGCTGATCCTCGACGAAATCCAGACCGGCCTCGGCCGCACCGGCAAGCTGCTTGCCGAGGAGCACGAGGGCATCGAGGCCGACGTGACGCTGGTCGGCAAGGCGCTGTCCGGCGGTTTCTATCCGGTTTCGGCGGTGCTCTCGAACAGCGAAGTGCTCGGCGTGCTGCAGCCCGGGCAGCACGGCTCCACCTTCGGCGGCAATCCGCTGGCCTGCGCCATCGCGCGTGCCGCGCTGAAGGTGCTGGTCGAGGAGGACATGATCGGCAATTCTGAGCGCATGGGCAATCGTTTCCAGGAAGGCCTCAAGGGCATCCGCTCCAACATCATCAAGGACGTGCGCGGCCGCGGCCTGATGCTGGCCGTGGAGCTCGACCCCGCCGCCGGCGGCGCGCGCAAATATTGCGAGGCGCTGAAGGAGCGCGGCATCCTCGCCAAGGATACCCACGGCGACACGATCCGCATCGCCCCGCCGCTGGTCATCACCGGCGACCAGGTGGATTGGGCACTCGAACAGTTCGAGGCCGTGCTGCGCACCTGACGGGTACGGCAGACGGGAAAGATCGAGGGCCCTGCGGCGACGCGGGGCCTTTCCGCATTTTCGGCACGACAAATGGCGGGCGTTTGAAAGATTTTAACCAGGGCATGCATAGGATCGGATCACGAAGCAGACCAAACTGGGCAGATCCAACTGGAAAGATCCCGATGACCTCCATCAAGACGACTGGCTTTGCCGGTGACACGCTCGAAATTATCGCATTCCGCCTGCATGATCAGGAATTCTGCGTGAAGACGACCACGATCCGCGAAATCCGCGGCTGGGCGCCGTCCACGCCGATCCCGCATTCGCCGCCGGACGTCATCGGCGTGATGAACCTGCGCGGCACGGTGATCCCGATCATCGACCTCGCCCACAAGCTCGGCATGAAGAGCACGGAAGCCAACGAGCGCAGCGCCATCGTTGTCGCCGAAGTGCACAGCATGGTCGTCGGCCTCGTCGTCGACCGGGTGTCCGACATCCTCACCATCCGCAGCGAGCAGATCCAGCCCGTGCCGGAAGTGACGACCTCCTTCGACAAGGCCTATGCAGAAGGCATCATCGCCCACGAGAACGGCATGATCTGCTTCCTCAACCTGTCGCGCATGTTCAAGGAGCGCGACGTGGAAGACATGGCGGCCTGATCGCCCTTACGAGTCACGACATTACGGAACCGCCGTGCGTTTGCACGGCGGTTTTTTATTGTCTACTTAAAAACGCAACTTTCGAGTGAATTCGAGAATCGTCAGGTAATCGCTTGCCTGACGTAACGTGAATACCTCGTTTTCCAGTCTATCCGTAAGTTATTGTTATATAACAGATCCAAAAAGTCGCTGTTCGATTTTCATTAAATTTTAAGTCTGTTTCGCCATCTTTGATTGTAGAGGGACATTTCTTCGGTCCGGCATGACGCCTCCCGCGAAGATGTATTCACCGCAGATCGTGCACGGTCGCCAAGGTGCTCCGTGCAGGAACGTCAACAACCGACGATCGCCGCGCGCCATCCGGCAAGTCTTGACGATCGCACAGAGGGACAGGTCATGCTTTCATTCGCGAAGTCCATGGATGCGGGCCAAATATTCGACGCGCTGTCGCGTTCGCAGGCCGTGATCCAGTTCGATCTCACCGGCACTATTCTGTCCGCCAACGAGAATTTCTGCCGGGCGCTCGGTTATGACCTGAAGGACATCGTCGGCAAGCACCACCGCATCTTCTGTGAAGCCGGCTATGCGGCGAGCGAAGAGTACCGCCAGTTCTGGGCGCGCCTCGGACGCGGCGAATATGATTCGAGCAGCTACAAGCGCCTGCGCAAGGATGGCAGCGAGATCTGGATCCAGGCCTCGTACAATCCGATCCTGCGCCGCGGCAAGCCCTACAAGGTCGTCAAGTTCGCCACCGACATCACCGAGGCGAAGATGCGCGCTTCGGAAGATGCCAGCAAGCTGGACGCGATCTCGCGCTCGCAGGCCGTCATCGAATTCACGCCGACCGGCGAAATCCTTTATGCCAACGAGAATTTCTGCGCCGGGCTCGGCTACGATCTCTCGGAAATTCGCGGCAAGCATCACCGGATGTTCTGCGATCCCGCCTATGTGCAGACGCAGGCCTATGCGGACTTCTGGAAGAACCTCGCCGACGGGCAGTTCATCTCCAACGAATTCGTGCGCTACGGCAAGGGCGGGCGGGAAATCTGGATCCAGGCGGCCTACAATCCGATCCGCGACCTTACCGGCCGGGTCTACAAGGTCGTCAAGTTCGCCACCGACGTGACCGAACGCATGTCGGCAATCAACATGCTCGGCGGCGCGCTGAAGGCGCTGGCGGATGGCGACCTGACGCAAAATCTCACCAAGGCCTTCGTTCCCTCGATGGAAGCGGTGCGCAAGGATTTCAACGAAGCGGTCGCTGGCCTGCATGATGCAATGCGCACGGTCGAGACCAATGCCAATGCCATTGCGTCGGGTGCACAGGAAATCCGCTCGGCAGCGGACGACCTCGCCAGGCGCACCGAGCAGCAGGCGGCCTCCGTTGAGGAGACCGCCGCCGCTCTCGATGAAATCACCACGACGGTCGCCGATTCGAGCCGCCGCGCCGACGAAGCCGGGACGCTCGTCGCCAGGACCCGGTCGGGTGCCGAAAAATCCGGCGAGGTCGTGAAGAAGGCGATCGGCGCGATGGGGCAGATCGAACAGTCCTCGCGCGAAATCTCCAACATCATCGGCGTCATCGACGACATCGCCTTCCAGACCAACCTGCTCGCGCTGAATGCCGGCGTGGAAGCGGCGCGGGCGGGCGAGGCGGGCAAGGGTTTTGCCGTGGTGGCGCAGGAAGTGCGCGAACTCGCGCAGCGCTCGGCAAGTGCCGCCAAGGACATCAAGGCGCTGATCACCACCTCGGGCGAGCAGGTGAAGAGCGGCGTGGCGCTGGTCGACGAGACCGGGCGCGCCTTGCAGGAAATCCTCGGCCAGGTGCAGGAGGTCCACTCGAACGTGGCGGCGATCGTCGAAGCCTCGCGCGAACAATCCACCGGGCTTCGCGAGATCAACCAGTCGGTCAATTCCATGGACCAGGCGACGCAGCAGAATGCGGCGATGGTCGAGGAAAGCACGGCAGCCAGCCACGCCATGGCGCGCGAGGCAGACGCGCTGCACACCCTCATCCGCCGCTTCAAGCTTGCCGGCAATGCCCAGCCGGCCCAGCGGGCACCGTCGCCGGCACCCGTATCGCAGCTTCATGCCGTGGCGCGCACCCTGCGGGCGCCGCGTGGCTCCTCGGCGCAGGCAGCGGAGAACTGGGAAGAGTTCTAAGCGCGCAACGCGGCATGAAAAAACGGCCGGCAGCAATGCCGGCCGTTGGCGTTTCAGGGGGGGTGGTCTCAGGGGGCGGGTGGCGCGCTGTTTTTGCGCGCCGGCGGCACTTCGGCCGGCGGCGGACGGTGGATCAGCGGCACGGCTTGCAGCACGAGGCTGTCCAGCCCTTCGCCGCCATGATTGTCGACGATATCGAAAAGCTGCCGGCGCATGCGGGGCTCCCAGAACTTGTTGATGTGGGTCGCCACACCGTTCGGGCCTTCGCTTGCGGGCTGCGAGTGGAAGAAGGTGGCGATCTGGTTCGCCATTCTGGGGATCTTGCTGCCTTCCGACATTTCTGGCTCCTACCCGTTGCCCAGGCGCCGTTCCGCGCCGGACACGATGCGCTCCGCACCGGTGAAAATCTCGAATTCCTCGCCGCGCACCAGCGCGATCAGCGTCATGCCGGCATCCTCCGCCGTGCGGATGGCGAGTGCTGTGGGTGCGGAAATGGCGATGATGAAGGGGCTGCCGATGATCGCCGTCTTCTGCACCATCTCGACGGAAACGCGGCTCGTCACGACGACGGCGCCGGCGCTGCCGACATGTCCGGCGCGGCGCGCGGCGCCGACGAGCTTGTCGAGCGCGTTGTGCCGGCCGACATCTTCGCGCACCGCGATGAGGCCGGTGCCCGGCACGTAGAAACCGGCGCCATGCACGGCGCGCGTCACCATATGCAGCGGCTGCTGGCCGTTCAGGAGACGAACGGCGTCCGCCACTTCGTCTTCTGTAAGCGTAAGCATCGACAAACGCACGGAGGGCGCTACGCGCACGGCCTGCTCGATCGATTCGATGCCGCACAGGCCGCAGCCCACAGGGCCGGCCATGTGGCGGCGGCGGGCCGTCAGCGCGTCGTTCTGCGGATCGGCCAGCCGGACCTGCACGTCGATGCCCTTGTCTTCCGCCACCACCTCGATGGTCTCGATTTCGGAGGGATCGCTGATGATGCCTTCCGTCAGGCTGAAGCCGACGGCGAAATCTTCGAGATCGGCCGGGCTCGCCATCATCACGGCATGGGTGGAGCCGGCATAGGAGAAGGCGACCGGGGTTTCCTCCGGCACGAAGCGGTCACCGGCGGTTAGCCGTCCGTTGCGGCGGGCGGTCTCTGGAACCTTGGTCGACGTGGAAAAGTCCGGCACGCGGGATCCTATTCTGCTGCCTCCAGCTTGCCGCTGATCCGGCGCGACTGGCGGGCGAGCTCGTCATATTCGATCTGCCAGTCGGATGGACCATTCGACGGCGAGATCTGCACGGCCGTCACCTTATACTCCGGACAATTGGTCGCCCAGTCCGAGAAATCGGTGGTGATGACGTTCGCCTGCGTCGTCGGGTGGTGGAAGGTCGTGTAGACGACGCCTGGCGCCACGCGGTCGGTGACGAGCGCGCGCAAGGTCGTCTCGCCGGCACGGCTGGCAAGGCGCACCCAGTCGCCGTCGCGGATGCCGCGGTTTTCCGCATCGTGCGGATGGATTTCCAGCCGGTCCTCCTCGTGCCAGACGACGTTTTCCGTGCGCCGCGTCTGGGCGCCGACATTGTACTGGCTGAGGATACGGCCGGTGGTGAGCAGCAGCGGGAAGCGCGGGCCGGTCTTTTCGTCCGTCGCGACATATTCCGTGCGTATGAACTTACCTTTGCCGCGCACGAAGCCGTTGATGTGCATGATCGGCGAGCCCTGCGGGTTCTTCTCGTTGCAGGGCCACTGCACCGAGCCGACCTTTTCCAGATAGTCGTAAGAGACGAGCGCGAAGCTCGGCGTCGTCGCCGCAATCTCGTCCATGATCTCGGAAGGGTGGGTGTAGTTCCAGTTGAGGCCCATCGCCTGGGCGAGGTTCTGGGTGACTTCCCAGTCCGCATAGCCGTTCTTCGGCGTCATGACGCGGCGCACGCGGTTGATGCGGCGCTCGGCATTGGTGAAGGTGCCGTCCTTTTCCAGGAAGGTCGAGCCCGGCAGGAAGACGTGGGCGTAGTTCGCCGTCTCGTTGAGGAAGAGATCCTGCACGACGACGCATTCCATCGCGGCCAGGCCGGCCGAGACGTGCTTGGTGTCCGGGTCGGACTGGAGGATGTCCTCGCCCTGGATGTAGATGCCCTTGAACGTGCCCTCGACGGCGGCGTCCAGCATGTTGGGGATGCGCAGGCCCGGCTCGTTGTTGAGCTTCACGCCCCAGAGTTTCTCGAAGATGTCGCGGGTTGCGTCGTCTGAGATGTGGCGGTAGCCGGGCAGCTCGTGCGGGAAAGAGCCCATGTCGCAGGAGCCCTGCACGTTGTTCTGGCCGCGCAGCGGGTTCACGCCGACGCCGGGGCGGCCGATATTGCCGGTCGCCATGGCGAGGTTGGCGATGGCCATGACGGTCGTCGAGCCCTGGCTGTGTTCGGTGACGCCGAGGCCGTAATAGATCGAGCCGTTGCCGCCGGTGGCAAAGAGCCGGGCGGCACCGCGCAGCTCTTCCGCCGGCACGCCGCTGAAAGGCTCGATCGCTTCCGGGCTGTGGCGCGGTTCGGCGACGAAGGACGCCCAGTCCTCGAATTCCGACCAGTCGCAGCGCTCGCGGATGAATTTTTCGTCGTAGAGACCTTCCGTCACGATGACATGGGCGAGTGCGGTGACGACGGCGACGTTCGTGCCGGGTTTCAGCGGCAGGTGATGGGATGCCTTGATGTGTGGCGAGGAGACGAGCTCGGTGCGGCGCGGATCGATGACGATCAGCTTGGCGCCCTGGCGCAGGCGCTTCTTGAGGCGCGAGGCGAAGACCGGGTGGCCGTCCGTCGGGTTGGCGCCGATGACGATGACGACATCGGTGTGCTCGACCGAATCGAAATTCTGCGTGCCGGCGGAGGTGCCGAAGGCCTGGCCGAGGCCGTAGCCGGTCGGCGAATGGCAGACGCGGGCGCAGGTATCGACATTGTTGTTGCCGAAGCCGGCGCGGATCAGCTTCTGGACCAGATAGGTCTCTTCGTTCGTACAGCGCGACGAGGTGATGCCGCCGATCGAATCACGGCCATACTGGTACTGGATGCGGCGGAATTCGGCGGCGACATGGGCGTAGGCCTCTTCCCAGGTCACTTCGCGCCACGGGTCGGAAATCTTTTCGCGGACCATCGGGTTGAGGATGCGGTCGCGGTGGGTCGAGTAGCCATAGGCGAAGCGGCCCTTGACGCAGGAATGGCCGCGGTTGGCCTGGCCGTCCTTCCAGGGCACCATGCGCACCAGCTCTTCGCCGCGCATTTCCGCCTTGAACGAGCAGCCGACGCCGCAATAGGCGCAGGTGGTGACGAGGGAATGTTCCGGCTGGCCGATGGCGATGACCGATTTTTCGGTGAGCGTCGCGGTCGGGCAGGCCTGCACGCAGGCGCCGCAGGAGACGCATTCGGAATCGATGAAATGCTCGTGCATGCCGGGCGAAACGCGGCTGTCGAAACCGCGTCCCTCGATGGTCAGCGCGAAGGTGCCCTGCACCTCTTCGCAGGCGCGCACGCAACGCGAACAGACGATGCATTTCGATGGGTCATAGGTGAAATAGGGGTTCGATTCGTCCTTCGGCATGAAGCGGGCGTTGGTCTCGCCGTTGCTGCGCGCCTTGACGTGGTTGTCGCCCTCATAACCGTAGCGCACGTCGCGCAGGCCGACGGCGCCGGCCATGTCCTGCAATTCGCAGTCGCCGTTCGCCGCACAGGTGAGACAGTCGAGCGGGTGGTCGGAGATGTAAAGCTCCATCACGCCCTTGCGGATGGTCTTCAGCCGGCTCGTCTGGGTGTGGACGACGAGGCCGGGTGCCACCGGCGTGGTGCAGGAGGCGGGCGTACCATTGCGGCCCTCGATCTCGACAAGACAGAGGCGGCAGGAACCGAAGGCGTCCACCATGTCGGTGGCGCAGAGTTTCGGCACCTGGATGCCGGCCTCCATCGAGGCGCGCATGATGGAGGTGCCCTCGGGCACGGTGATCTCGTTGCCGTCGATGGTGAGCGTCACCATCTTTTCCGCGCGGGAGGCGGGCGTGCCGTAGTCGATTTCGGGAACGAGGGACATGGGAACCTCCGGATCAATTTTTGCGCCGCGGGCGGTGCCAGGGCGACTTGGGTTCTGTTCTAGGACTTCGTATCGGCGAGCGTCGCCGCAACAAGCGCGTTGGCATGGCCGTGGCCCAGACCGTGCGTTTCCTTCAGGAGCGCCACGATCTGCATATGCGCCTTGCCATCCTGCGCGCGGATGATGGTCTTCCAATGTTCGATCGGCTGGCCGTATTTCTTCTCGATCGAGGGAAAGTAGGAGGCCGGGCCTTTGACCTTTTCCGTCTCGCTCATTCCGCCGCCTCCACCATGGGTGCCGGCGAAAAGTCCTCCGGGAAATGGTTCATGGCGCTGAGCACCGGATAGGGCGTGAAGCCGCCGAGCGCGCAGAGCGAGCCGAATTTCATCGTGTTGCAGAGGTCTGCGAGCAGTTCGCGGTTCTTCTCCGGCTCGATGCCCTGGGCGATCCGGTCGGCCGTCTCGACGCCGCGCGTCGAGCCGATGCGACAGGGGGTGCACTTGCCGCAGCTTTCGACGGCGCAGAACTCCATGGCGAAGCGGGCCTGCTTCAGCATGTCGACCGTGTCGTCGAAGACGGTGATGCCGGCGTGGCCGATGAGGCCGTCCTTGGCGGCGAAGGCCTCGTAGTCGAAGGGCGTATCGAACAGTGCCCGCGGGAAATAGGCGCCGAGCGGGCCGCCGACCTGCACGGCGCGCACCGGCCGGCCGGAGGCCGTGCCGCCGCCGATGACGTCGATGATCTCGCCGAGCGTCAGGCCGAAGGCGGTCTCGTAAAGGCCGCCGTGCTTGACGTTGCCGGCGATCTGGAGCGGGATCGTGCCGCGCGAGCGGCCCATGCCGAAATCGCGGTAGAAGTCAGCGCCCTTGTCCATAATGATCGGCACGGAGGCGAGTGAGATGACGTTGTTGACGACCGTCGGGCGGCCCATGAAGCCCTGCAATGCCGGCAGCGGCGGCTTGGCGCGCACGATGCCGCGCTTGCCTTCCAGGCTGTTGAGCAGCGCCGTTTCCTCGCCGCAGACATAGGCGCCCGCGCCGACACGGATTTCCATGTCGAAGGCTTTTCCCGAGCCGAGCACGGAGGGGCCGAGCACGCCGGCGGCGCGCGCCACGGTGACCGCCTCGTTCATGGCGTCGATCGCCTGCGGATATTCCGAGCGGATATAGACGAAGCCCTTGGTCGCGCCGGTCGCAAGGCCGGCGATCGCCATGCCCTCGATCAGCACGAAGGGATCGCCTTCCATGATCATGCGGTCGGCGAAGGTGCCGCTGTCGCCTTCGTCGGCATTGCAGACGATGTATTTGCGGTCGCCGGGGGCATCCAGCACGGTCTTCCACTTGATGCCCGTCGGAAAACCCGCGCCGCCGCGGCCGCGAAGACCACTGTCGGTGACCTGCTTGACGACATCGGCGGGAGCCATTGCGATGGCGTTTTCAAGACCCTTCAGGCCGCCATGGGCCTTGTAGTCGTCCAGCGAAACGGGATCGATGACGCCGCAGCGGGCAAAGGTGAGGCGGGTCTGGTTCTTCAGGAACGGAATCTCTTCCGTTCCGCCAAGACAGAGCGGGTGCGCCCTGCCCTCGGTGAACCCGGCATCAATCAGGGAGGCGATATCGGATGGTTTTACCGGGCCATAGGCGATGCGGCCTTGCGCCGTCTCGACCTCGACCAGCGGCTCCAGCCAGTGCATGCCGCGCGAGCCGTTGCGCACGATCGTGATGTCGAGCTTGCGGGCATCCGCCTCGCGGGAAAGCGCCTTGGCAACGCGGTCGGCGCCAAGCGCAAGGGCGGCGGCATCGCGGGGAACGTAGATGCGGACGGTCATCGGCGTGCCTCCGCGACGAGTTCTTTCGCAAGTTCGGCATCGACCCGCCCATGCACCGCGCCGTCGAACATCGCGGCCGGTGCGCAGGAACAGAGCCCGAGACAGTAGACGGGTTCCAGCGTCACCGCGCCATCGAGCGTCGTCTGGTGGAAATCGATGCCGAGCAGCGATTTCACGCGCTCGGCGATCTCGTCCCCGCCCATCGACTGACAGGCCTCGGCGCGACAGAGTTTCAGCACATGGCGCCCCGTCGGGTGGTCGCGGTAGTCATGATAGAAGGTGACGACGCCGTGCACCTCGGCGCGCGACAGGTTCAATTGCTCGGCGATGACCGGCAGGCTTTCCTGCGGCACATAGCCGAACTCCGCCTGGATTTCGTGCAGGATGGGCAGAAGCGGCCCTTCGAGCCCCTTCAATTCGCGGACGATCGCCAGCGTTCTCGCACCTACATCGTTGCCGGTTACGTGCACATTCATGGTCAGGCCTCCCAACCGACACGAATGAACCGCTACGAAATCAGGGGTTCCAACGCGCCGACACCATTGAAACTGTTCGGCGAAGACCGGAACCCTGTCGATCTGCGCGCCATAATCCCAACAGCTTCTCAGTCGGGAGACGGCGGGTCAATAAAGCAAAGCCGTTGATCGATAGAAAATTCCTATCAATCGATCCCTTTTTCGGCAAGCACACGCGCTTCGTGCAGCAGGGCGGAGACGAGCGGCGTAAAGGGCTCGCGATGGGTGGCGACCAGGCCGACGGTATGGTGCGGCTCGGGATCCACAAGCGAAACTATACTTATTTCATCAGGAAATCCAAATGATTTTGCAACATTCCTTGGCATGATGCTGGCCCAGCGTCCGGTGCGCACATGTGAGAACAGCACGATCATCGAGTTCGCCTCAAGCGAGGGCTCAACGGTAACGCCGGCTTCGGCGAAGTGCCGGTTGATGATGCGGCGGTTCTGCATGTCTGCGGTCAATAGACAAAGCCTAACGCTGCCGGCGTCCTGCCAGGTCACGGTTTCGCGATCGGCGAAGGCGGTGCCCTTGGCGGTGACGAGGCAATAGTGCTCGTGCAGCAGCGGCACGCTGGTGACGCGCCCAAGCGGCTCGTTTTCGAGATAGGTGAGGCCGGCGTCGATCTCCAGGTTTTCGAGCAGGCCGAGGATCTTGATCGAGGTCGTCGACAGGATCGAGAAGGTGACGTCCGGGTGTTTTTCCTGGAAGGGCGCGGTGATACGGGGCACCATGGCGAGCGTGGTGGGGATGGCGGCAAGGCGGATATGGCCGGAAAGGCCCTTTCGCGCGGCGCGCATTTCCTCGCGCATCGTGCGGGTGTCGCCGACGATGCGGCGTGCCCATTCGAGCACGCGCTGGCCTTCCGGCGTCAGGCCCTGGAAGCGGGAGCCGCGCACGACGAGCATCACGCCGAGCTGGTCTTCTAGCTGGCGCACCGCCGCCGAAAGCGTCGGCTGCGAAATGCCGAGCTCTTCCGCCGCCCGCGCAAAATGTTTTTCGCGGGCGAGCGCGATGAAATATTCGAGCTTGTCTATCATCGGCAACCGGCCTCCTTCCCCTTGATACAAAAGAACAGTGGCGGCACCAATGCCCCGCGCCCTATATCTGGGACGAGGCAAGCGATCACGAGGAGAAAGCCATGACGTTCCAAGCACTGTTAGTCGAGAAGGCCGGCGACGGCGCGGTTTCCGCGTCGATCCAGGAGCTGGACGATTCGCGGCTTCCGGAAGGCGACGTCACGGTCGCCGTCGAATATTCGACGCTCAACTACAAGGACGGGCTGTGCATCAACGGCAAGGGCGGGCTGGTGCGAACCTTCCCGCATGTGCCGGGCGTGGATTTCGCCGGCACGGTCGAGGCCTCGGACGATCCGCGCTACCGGCCGGGCGACCGGGTGGTGCTGACCGGCTGGCGCGTCGGCGAGATGTGGTGGGGCGGTTACGCGACGCGCGCGAAGGTAAAGGCCGACTGGCTGGTGCCGTTGCCGGAAGAGCTTTCGACGCGGCAGGCCATGGCGATCGGCACGGCGGGGCTCACCTCCATGCTGTCCGTCATCGCGCTGGAAGAGGCCGGGCTTTCGCCGTTGAAGGGCGAAGTGCTGGTGACGGGTGCCGCCGGCGGCGTCGGCTCGGTCGCCGTCGCGCTGCTGGCAAGGCTCGGCTATTCGGTCGCGGCCGTGACGGGCCGGCCGGAGACCGCCGATTATCTGAAGAGCCTCGGCGCGGAAACCATCGTCGATCGGGCCGAGCTTGCGGAGGCGAACAGCAAGCCGCTCGAATCGGAACGCTGGGCCGGCGCCATCGATGCGGTCGGCGGCGACATGCTGGCGCGGGTGCTCAAGCAGATGAAATATGACGGGGCCGTTGCCTCTGTCGGCCTTGCCGCCGGCGCCGCCGTGCCGTCCTTCACCGTCATTCCGTTCCTGCTGCGCGGCGTCAGCCTGCTCGGTATCGATTCGGTCATGCGGCCCTACGACCAGCGCGTGGATGCCTGGAACCGCATCGCCAGCGACCTCCCGATGGACAAGCTGGAGGCCATGATCGTCGAGCACCGGCTCTCCGACCTGCCGGACCTCGCCAACCAGATTCTCGAAGGCAAGGTGAAAGGGCGCGTCGTCGTCGACGTCAACGCCTAGCAGATGAGCTGGCCGCCGTTCACCTCCAGCACCTGGCCGGTGATATAGCCGGAGAGCGCGTTGGAGGCGAGGAAGAGATAGGCGGGGGCGCAGTCCTCCGCCGTGCCGAGCCGCTGCAAGGGGATCGTCTTGCGCGTCGCTTCCAGCTTGTCTGCCGACGAATAGCGGGAATGGAAATCCGTGGTGATCGTGCCGGGCGAGACGCAATTGACGCGGATGCCGTCGGGCGCCAGTTCCCGGGCGAGGCCCTTGGAATAGGTCGAGACGAAGGCCTTGGTGGCCGAATAGATGGCCGAGCCGGGGCTGCCGCCGGTCAGCGCCGAGATCGAGACCGTGTTGACGATTGCGGCATGCGGTGCACGGCGCAACGCCCGCAGCAGCGCACGCGTCACCTCGACGACGGACGTCTGGTTGAGGCGCACGACCGTTTCATATTGCTCGTCGGTCAGGTCCGCGGCCGGGAAACGGCCGACCATGGTGCCGGCATTGTTGATGAGCACGTCGACATGCGGGAACAGGCTATCCACCCGCTGCAGGATGGCGCCGATGCCGCCTTCCTCCAGAAAATCGCCATAGACGATATGGGCGCGGGCTTCGCCGACCGCTGCCTCCAGGAAATCGGGCAGAGGACCGGACGCGGCGCGCCCGCCATGCAGCAGCACATGGGCGCCGCAATCGAGGAACTGCCGGGCGATCTCCAGCCCGATGCCGCGCCCCGCGCCGGTCACGACGACATTTGCGCCCTTGAACAAGGCTGGATGAAACATGGGTTCTCCTCCGCTATTCGCCGCTCAACCGTTTGCCAGTATCACAAAAATAAGGGCATGCTCCAAGAAGGCGGAACGGATCAATTGATGTGCTTTCGTTTTTGCATATTATGAAAACAAACGAAAGCAAGGGAGGGGCTCATGTTTCTGACGGGGCGCCAGACGGAGATTCTGGATCTCGCAAAAACCCAGGGCCGGGTGCTGGTGGAGGATCTCGCGGCGCGATTCTCCGTCACGCCGCAGACCATCCGCAAGGATCTGAACGATCTGTGCGACAGCAAGGCCTTGACGCGCATTCATGGCGGCGCGCTGTTTCCAAGCGGCAACGAGAATGTCAGATACGAGGCGCGGCGCTCGATTGCCGCTCCCGAAAAGCAGGCGATCGGCCGCGCGGCCGCCGCGATGATCCCCGATAATTCCTCGCTCTTCATCAATATCGGCACGACGACGGAAGCCGTCGGCGAGGCGTTGCTCGAACACAAAGAGCTGATGGTCATCACCAATAATATCAATGTTGCCAATCGCTTGCGGGTCTATCCCTCGATCGAGGTGGTGATAGCCGGCGGCGTCGTGCGCGGTGCGGATGGCGGCATCGTCGGCGAGGCCGCGGTCGATTTCATCCGGCAGTTCAAGGTGGATTATGCGGTGATCGGCGTGTCGGCGATCGACGAGGATGGCGCGCTGCTCGACTTCGATTATCGCGAGGTGAAGGTGGCGCAGGCGATCATGGCCAATTCCCGCCATGTCATCCTGGTTTCGGATTCGACGAAATTCGAAAGGACCGCGCCGGTGCGCATCGGCCATCTCTCGCAGGTCCATACATTCATCACCGATAGCTGTCCTTTCGAGGGCATTCGCGGCATTTGCCAGGAGCATGACGTGCGCTTGATCGAGACGTCCGCGCCGGGTTGATGCCGCCCGAACGCATTTGTGTTGCATTCGTTTGACATTCGGAATGTTTTCGTTTTAACTCCACTGGCTTTCGCAACTGCGCAAAATTTGTGCGATGCGAAATGGGAGGGGACTTTGGACGGCGACGTGATCCGCGATATTTTTGTCATCGGTGGCGGCATCAACGGCTGCGGCATTGCGCGCGATGCGGCGGGCCGTGGTTATTCGGTGGTGCTTGCCGAGATGAAGGATTTTGCCTCCGGCACGTCCTCGGCTTCCACCAAGCTTATCCATGGCGGCCTGCGCTATCTCGAGCATTACGAATTCCGCCTGGTGCGCGAAGCGCTGATGGAGCGCGAAGTGCTCTGGGCCATGGCGCCGCACGTCATCTGGCCGATGCGCTTCGTGCTGCCCTTCCAGACCGGCGGACCGCGCCCGGCCTGGCTCATCCGCCTCGGCCTGTTTCTCTATGACTATATCGGCGGCCGCAAGCTGCTGCCGGCGACCCGCACGCTGGATCTGGCGAAGGACCCGGCCGGCGGCCCGCTCAAGAAGCTTTTCCGCAAGGCCTTCGAATATTCCGACGGCTGGGTGGACGATGCGCGCCTCGTCGTGCTCAACGCCCGCGACGCCGCCAATCGCGGCGCGGATATCCGTACCGGCACCAAGGTGGTTACCGCGCGCCGCGAAAACGGCCACTGGAACGTCGAGACCGAGAATGTCGACACCGGTGCGCGCGAGATTTTTCGCGCACGCATGCTGGTAAACGCGGCGGGGCCTTGGGTCGACAAGGTGCTCGCCTCGTCCTTCGGCCGTAACGACGTGCACAATGTCCGCCTCGTGCAGGGCAGTCACATCGTCGTGAAGAAGAAATTCGCCGATCCGCGCGCATACTTCTTCCAGAACCCGGACGGGCGTATCATCTTCGCCATTCCCTACCAGGAAGAGTTCACGCTGATCGGCACGACCGACCGCGACTATCAGGGCGATCCCCGAGATGTTCGCATCAGCGACGCGGAAATCGGCTATCTTTGCCAATCGGCAAGCGAATATTTTTCCGAGCCGGTGACGCGCGACGACATCGTCTGGACCTATTCCGGCGTGCGCCCGCTTTTCGACGACGGCGCCAGCAAGGCACAGGAAGCGACGCGCGACTACGTTTTGAAGGTCGAGGGTGGCGAGGGCGTCGCACCGCTGCTCAACATTTTCGGCGGTAAGCTCACCACCTACCGGCGCCTTGCCGAATCGGCGCTGGAGAAGATCGGGGAAGCGATCGGCGTGAAGGGTGACCGCTGGACGGCCCAATCGCGGCTGCCGGGCGGAGACTTCAAGGTCGATGGTTTCGATGCCGAGGTGAAGGCGCTTTCATCGCGTTTTCCCTTTCTTGCCAGCGTGCACGCGCGGCGCCTGGTCCGGCTTTACGGCACGCGCGCCGCGGCCATGCTGGAGGGCGCGAAAACGATCGACGATCTCGGGCGGCATTTCGGCAGCGACCTTTACGAGCGTGAAGTGCGCTGGCTGATGAAGGAAGAATGGGCCCGGCATGCCGAGGACGTGCTGTGGCGCCGGACCAAACGAGGATTGCATCTGACAGTCGACGAAACGGCTGCGCTGGAAGACTATATGACGGCCGCGGAGGCGGCAGTACCGAACTAGCGCCTGATCCGGTGGCTGGGAGGAACGACGGAGATAGGAATGCTTGAACTCAGAAACATCGCGAAGGTGTCGGGGGCGGAGACGCATATCCACCCGACGAACCTCGTGCTCGAGCGCGGCTCGCTCAACGTGCTGCTCGGCCCGACTTTGTCCGGCAAGACCTCGCTGATGCGGCTGATGGCCGGCCTCGACAAGCCGACCGCCGGCTCCGTCTGGTTCGACGGCAAGGACGTGACGGGCGTGCGGGTGCAGGATCGCGGCGTCGCCATGGTCTACCAGCAGTTCATCAACTATCCGGCGCTGACCGTCTACGAGAACATCGCCTCGCCGATGCGCATCAAGGGCGCGGACAAGGCGACGATCGACCGCGAGGTGAGGAAGGCCGCCGAGCTCCTGAAGCTGACGCCTTATCTCGATCGCACGCCGCTCAACCTGTCCGGTGGCCAGCAGCAGCGCACGGCATTGGCCCGCGCCATCGTCAAGAATGCCCGCCTCGTGCTGCTCGACGAGCCGCTCGCCAACCTGGACTACAAGCTGCGCGAGGAACTGCGTCTCGAACTGCCGAAGATCTTTGCCGCTTCGGGCGCGATCTTCGTATACGCGACGACGGAGCCTTCGGAAGCCCTGCTTCTGGGCGGCAACACGGCGACGCTGTCGCAGGGCAGCATCACCCAGTTCGGCCGCACGATCGATGTCTATCGCCGGCCGCGTGACCTCGTTACCGCCCGCACCTTCGCCGATCCGCCGCTGAACACGATGCAGGTGCTGAAGAACGGCGGCAGTTTCGAGGTCGGCGGCAAGCCGGTGCTGCCGGTGCCGGCGCATCTTGCCGGGTTGCCGGATGGCCCCTGCACCATCGCCTTCCATCCGCATCACCTCTCGCTTTCCAGCCAGAACCCGGCATCGGCCAGCCTCCAGGCGCGCACCGCGATCTCGGAAATCGCCGGGTCGGAGAGCTTCATCTACATCCAGTTCGAGGGCAGCCACTGGGTCATGCTCTCGCCGGGCATCCACGACATCGAGCCGGACGCGATCATCACCGTCCATGTCGACACGCGCCACCTGATGGCCTTCGGCACGGACGGCAGGGCGATCGCCGAGCCCGCGGCCGCGGCGGCCTGAGGAGGAAACAATGGCACGCATCACCCTCGACCATATCCGCCACGCCTACGGCGAAAAGCCGAAATCGGAAGCGGACTATTCGCTGAAGGAAGTCCACCACGAGTGGAACGATGGCGGCGCCTATGCGCTGCTCGGCCCTTCCGGCTGCGGCAAGACCACGCTGCTCAACATCATTTCCGGCCTGCTGCAGCCGTCCGAAGGCCGCATCCTGTTCGACGGCAACGATGTGACGAACCTGTCGACCCAGCAGCGCAACATCGCGCAGGTCTTCCAGTTCCCGGTGATCTACGACACGATGACGGTCTACGACAATCTCGCCTTCCCGCTGCGCAACCGCGGCGTGGCCGAGCCGGAAGTCGACCGCCGCGTGCGCGAAATCCTGGAAATGATCGATCTCTCGGATTGGGCGAAGAAGACGGCGCGCGGTTTGACCGCAGACCAGAAGCAGAAGATTTCGCTGGGCCGTGGCCTGGTGCGCAACGACGTCAACGCCATCCTGTTCGACGAGCCGCTGACCGTCATCGACCCGCATATGAAATGGGTGCTGCGTTCACAGCTCAAGAAGCTGCACCGCCAGTTCGGCTTCACCATGGTCTATGTCACGCATGACCAGACCGAGGCGCTGACCTTCGCCGACAAGGTCGTCGTCATGTATGACGGCCAGATCGTGCAGATCGGCACGCCGGCGGAGCTCTTCGAGAAGCCGAGCCACACCTTTGTCGGCTATTTCATCGGCTCGCCGGGCATGAACGTGCTGCCGGCCTCGATCGACGGCAGCAGCGTCAAGATCGGTCAGGAGACGCTGACGCTCGGCTACCAGCCGCAGATCGCCGTCGGTGCCAAGACCGAACTCGGCATCCGGCCGGAATTCATCTCGCTTTCGCGTGACGGCATGCCGGTCTCGATCAGCAAGGTCGAGGATATCGGCCGCCAGAAGATCGTGCGCGCCGAATTTGCCGGCAAGCCGATCGCGATCGTCGTGCCGGAAGATGGGGAAATCCCCGCCGATCCGCGGGTGACCTTCGATCCGGCCGCCATCAACATCTACGCCGATTCCTGGCGTATCGGCAGGGAGGGCTGACGATGAACAAGACCTGGAACAACAAGGCCTGGTTCATGGTCCTGCCCGTCCTGCTGCTCGTCGCCTTCTCGGCGGTGATCCCGCTGATGACGGTGGTGAACTATTCGGTCCAGGACACGTTCGGCAACAACCAGTTCTTCTGGAACGGCGTCGGCTGGTTTTCCGACGTGCTGGAATCCGATCGTTTCTGGCAGGCGCTCGGACGCAACCTGCTGTTTTCCGGCATCATCCTGGCGATCGAAATCCCCCTCGGCATCCTGATCGCGCTCAACATGCCGAAGAAGGGGCTGGGCGTGCCGGTCTGCCTCGTTTTGATGGCGCTGCCGCTGCTCATTCCGTGGAACGTGGTCGGCACGATCTGGCAGGTGTTCGGCCGCGTCGATATCGGCCTGCTCGGCCGCACGCTGGATGCGCTCGGCATCAGCTACAACTACGTCAACAATGTCTTCGATGCCTGGCTGACGCTGATCGTCATGGATGTCTGGCACTGGACGAGCCTTGTCGTGCTGCTCTGCTATGCCGGCCTCGTCTCGATCCCGGAGGCCTATTACCAGGCGGCCAAGATCGACGGCGCGTCGCGCTGGGCGGTGTTCCGCTATATCCAGCTACCGAAGATGAAGCGCGTTCTTTTGATCGCCTTCCTGCTGCGCTTTATGGATAGTTTCATGATCTATACGGAGCCCTTCGTCGTCACCGGCGGCGGCCCCGGCAACTCGACGACCTTCCTGTCGATCGACCTCGTCAAGATGGCGATCGGCCAGTTCGACCTCGGCCCGGCCGCGGCAATGTCCATCATCTACTTCCTGATCATCCTCCTGCTGTCATGGATCTTCTACACGGTCATGACCAGCAGCGACGAGCAGGCGTGAGGGAGGAAACCATGACCTCACAGGCAACCACTGCAAACCCGATCCAGACCGGCACGGTGGCGCGTACCGGCGTTAAGGCCGGCGCCAACAGCAAGCGCAGCCTCTCCTGGCTGGTGCCGACGCTCTACATCGTCTTCCTGATGCTGCCGATCTACTGGCTCGTCAACATGAGCTTCAAGACGAATGCGGAGATCACCGGCGCCTTCTCGCTTTGGCCGGTCAATCCGACCCTTCGCAACTACACGGTGATCTTCACCGATCCGGCCTGGTATTCCGGCTATATCAACTCGATCATCTACGTGGTGCTGAACACGCTGATCTCGGTTTCCGTAGCGCTGCCGGCGGCCTATGCCTTCTCGCGCTACCGGTTCCTCGGCGACAAGCACCTGTTCTTCTGGCTCTTGACCAACCGCATGGCGCCGCCGGCCGTTTTCGCGCTGCCGTTCTTCCAGCTCTATTCGGCCTTCGGCCTGATCGACACGCACATCGCCGTCGCCATCGCCCACTGCCTGTTCAACGTGCCGCTCGCCGTCTGGATCCTTGAAGGCTTCATGTCGGGCGTGCCGAAGGAGATCGACGAGACCGCCTATATCGACGGCTACTCGTTCCCGAAATTCTTCGCCAAGATCTTCGTGCCGCTGATCGCGTCCGGCATCGGCGTCGCCGCTTTCTTCTGCTTCATGTTCTCCTGGGTCGAACTCCTGATCGCCCGCACGCTGACGACGACCGACGCCAAGCCGATCGCCGCCACGATGACGCGCACGGTCTCGGCGTCCGGCATGGACTGGGGCGTGCTGGCGGCGGCGGGCGTGCTCACCATCATTCCCGGCGCGCTCGTGATCTATTTCGTCCGCAATTACATCGCCAAGGGCTTTGCCCTTGGCCGCGTCTGAGGGGGAGGGGCTGATGGCCGCTGTCGTAAACCGCAACAATCGCTGGCCCGTGGCGCTCGTCGCCGTGCTCGTCCTCTATGTCGTCATCGCCGGCGCGCTGTTCATGGGGCTTCCGGTCAAGGACGGCGAGCGCGACTTCTTCGCGCCGCTGATCACCGGCGGCTGGATGGCCTGGTCGTTTCCGACCGCCATGTTCTTCCTGACGATCTTCACGCTGATCGCGCTTATGGCCGTTTGGGAATATGCCCGCCCCGGCGGCAATCCGCGGGTCGGCATCCTGCGCTTCGAGACGACGCGCGGCGACCGGCTGTTCGTGTCGCTGCTCGGCTCCGCATTCATTCATCTCGCATGGTTGGGCCTCGTCGGCGCCAACCTGTGGTGGGCTCTTGCCTTGTCCGTGGTCTACGCCATCGGCGTGTTCCGCTTCGTCTAGGCAATCGGGAAGGGAGGCCCCGGGGAGAATTATGGGGCCTTCAACGCATGCAATCGCAAAACCCTAAGGGAGGATCAATATGCGAAAGCAACTTCTGACGACGACGGCAGTCATGCTGCTGGCGTTCACCGGCTCCGCATTCGCGGACATGGATGCTGCCAAGAAGTTCCTGGACGCGGAAATCGGCGATTTGTCCTCGCTCGACCGCGCTGGCCAGGAAGCGGAAATGCAGTGGTTCATCGACGCCGCCAAGCCGTTCGCCGGCATGGAAATCAAGGTCGTCTCCGAAACGATCACCACGCATGAATACGAATCGAAGGTTCTTGCACCGGCCTTCACCGCGATCACCGGCATCAAGATCACCCACGACCTGATCGGCGAGGGCGACGTCGTCGAAAAGCTGCAGACCCAGATGCAGTCGGGCGAAAACGTCTATGACGCCTATGTCAACGACTCCGACTTGATCGGCACGCATTGGCGCTACCAGCAGGCTCGTTCGCTCACCAAGTGGATGGCCAACGAAGGCAAGGACGTCACCAACCCGAATCTCGACCTCAACGACTTCATCGGCCTGAAGTTCACGACCGCTCCGGACGGCGACCTCTACCAGCTGCCCGACCAGCAGTTCGCGAACCTCTACTGGTTCCGTTATGACTGGTTCAACGACGCGAAGAACCAGGCTGACTTCAAGGCGAAGTACGGCTACGACCTCGGTGTTCCGGTCAACTGGTCGGCTTACGAGGACATCGCCGAGTTCTTCACCGGCCGCGAGATCGACGGCAAGAAGGTCTATGGCCACATGGACTACGGCAAGAAGGACCCGTCGCTCGGCTGGCGCTTCACCGACGCCTGGCTCTCGATGGCCGGCAACGGCGACAAGGGCCTGCCGAACGGTCTTCCGGTCGACGAATGGGGCATCAAGGTCGACGAGAACTCGCGTCCGGTCGGCTCGTGCGTTGCGCGCGGCGGCGACACCAACGGCCCGGCTTCCGTCTACGCCATCCAGAAGTATCTCGACTGGCTGAAGGCCTATGCACCGGCATCCGCCCAGGGCATGACCTTCTCGGAATCCGGCCCGGTTCCGTCGCAGGGCGAAGTCGCCCAGCAGATGTTCACCTACACGGCGTTCACCGCCGACTTCGTGAAGGACGGCCTGCCGGTCGTGAACGCGGACGGTACGCCGAAGTGGCGTTTCGCCCCGAGCCCGCACGGCGTCTACTGGAAGGACGGCATGAAGCTCGGTTACCAGGACGTGGGTTCCTGGACGCTTCTGAAGTCCACGCCGGACGACCGCGCCAAGGCCGCATGGCTTTATGCGCAGTTCGTCGTCTCCAAGACGGTTGACGTCAAGAAGAGCCATACCGGCCTGACGCTCATCCGCGAATCCTCGATCGCCCACAAGTCGTTTACGGAACGCGCACCGAAGCTTGGTGGTCTGATCGAGTTCTACCGCTCGCCGGCCCGCGTGCAGTGGTCGCCGACCGGTACGAACATCCCGGACTATCCGAAGCTGGCCCAGCTGTGGTGGCAGGCGATCGGCGATGCGTCGTCGGGTGCCAAGACCGCGCAGGAAGCGATGGACTCGCTGTGCGCCGAGCAGGAAAAGGTGCTGGAACGCCTCGAGCGCGCCGGCGTCCAGGGCGATATCGGCCCGAAGCTCGCCGAAGAGCACGATCTTGCCTACTGGAACAAGGATGCCGTCGAAAAGGGCAACATTGCGCCGCAGCTCAAGATCGAGAACGAGAAGGAAAAGCCGCTCACCGTCAACTATGACGAACTCGTCAAGAGCTGGCAGAAGTGATGTGATCCGATTGCGGGCGGTTTTTTCCGCCCGCACTCATCATCATCCGATTCCCTTTGCCCGCGTGCCGAAAGGTGCGCGGGCCTTTTCGTTTCAGCCGAGTTTTTTCACCCAGAGCGTATCGATGATCGCCGGGAAAAGGCTTTCCAGCATGTCGGCTTCGTTGCCGCCGCAGTCGTCGATGCGGGCGAGTTTCTTGTCGAGCGTCAGATGGGCAAAGCCGTGCGCCGTCGACCAGATGCCGATCAGCATCGCCTCACCCTCCACGTCGAGTTCGGCGCCCTCCGGCTGCCCGCGAATGGCGAGCACCGTGCTTTCGAGCGCGTCCCATGCCTGTCCGGTTGCCTGCTCCAGCGAAGGCTGGTCCTTTTGCAGCATGTCGTGGCGGAACATCAGGTGGAAGCGCCCCGGGAAATCGAGCGCAAAGCGCACATAGGCGACGCCCTGCGCCTTGAGGCGATCGGCGGGCGTGCCGCTTTCACCGGCGACCATCAGGCGGCGGGCGAGTTCCTGGTAGCCGAGGGCTGCGACTTCCGTCAGCAGGCCGGCGGTGCCGCCGAAATGATGCGAGGGGGCGGCGGGCGAGACGCCGGCACGGCGCGCCGTTTCGCGCAGCGTGAAGCCTTCGAGGCCGCGTTCGGCGAGCAGGTCGTCGGCGGCGCGGATCAGCGCGTCGCGCAGGTGGCCGTGGTGATAGCCGCGTTCGGTGGTGCTCTTCTCGTTCATTGCAGGTCTCACGCGAATGTGATCTTTACAGTGTAAAGATCATGCTGTAGTGCAATATAAACACTGTTCAGATTCGATGCGAGGTATCATAATGCGTGCAGACGGTGTGGCAACCGCCGCGGGCGGGACAAGTGGAAACGCGTGGACGCTTTCGCAGATGCCGGACCAGACCGGCCGCCTGGCCGTCGTCACCGGCGCCAATAGCGGCCTCGGCTTCCAGACGGCACGGGAGCTTGCCCGCAGGGGCGCGCAGGTCATCATGACGGCGCGCGACGAAAGCAGGGGCCAGATGGCGCTGGCGCGCATCCGTGCCGAGCTTCCCGATGCCGCAATCGAGCTTCGGCGTCTCGATCTCGCCGACCTTGACGACGTCGCGGCCTTTTCCGATGCGCTGCTTGCCGAAGGCCGGCCGTTCGATCTCCTGATCAACAATGCCGGCGTCATGATGCCGCCGCGCGGAGTGACGCGGCAGGGGCACGAGACGCAGTTCGGCGTCAATCATCTCGCCCATTTTGCGCTGACGCTTCGCCTGCTGCCGCTTCTTTCCGCTGGGGCGGGCAGCCGGGTCGTCACCGTGAGCTCCGATCTGCACCGCCGGGGCCGCATTCATTTCGAGGACCTGAAGGGCGAGAAGAGCTACAGCCGCATGGGTTTCTATGCGCAATCGAAGTTCGCCAACGTGCTCTTCGCGCTGGAGCTCGACCGCCGGCTGAAGGCCGCGCGCCTGCCGGTGATCAGCGTGCTCGCTCATCCCGGTTACGCCGACACCAATCTCCAGACCAGCGCCACCTCCGGCGTGCTCCAGCTTTTCATGCGCATCGGCAACCGCTTCATGGCGCAGACTGCGGAGCAGGGCGCGCTCAACCAGCTCTATGCGGCAACCGCAGAGGGCCTGAAGGGCGGTGAGTTCATCGGCCCGGACGGGTTTCGCGAGATGCGTGGATCGCCAACGCTGGTTCATCCGCTGGCCGCGGCAACCGACCCAACTCTTGCCGCAAAATTCTGGCGACTGTCCGAAGACCTGACCCTCCTGAAATTCCCCACGATCGCGGAGCGCATGCAATGACCACAACGACAATGGACGGCTGCCATTTCTTCCGCGAGTGGATCCGCGATCCGCTGCGGGTGGCGTCGATCACGCCTTCGGGCAAGGCGCTGGCGGATCTCATCGTGCGCGAGATCGGGCCTGAGACCGGCCGCGTTATAGAACTCGGGCCGGGCACCGGCGTTTTCACACGCGCCCTGCTGCGGCGTGGGGTCGCGGAAGAGGACATCCTGCTCGTCGAGAAGGGCGCCGAATTCGCCGCGCTCCTCCAGCAGCGCTTCCCCAAGGCGAAGATCGCCTGCATCGATGCGACGGATGTCGCCCGGTCCTGCCCGGAGACCGCGGGTGCCGCCATCAGCGGCCTGCCCTTGCTCTCGATGCGGCCGGAGACGGTCGAGGCGATCCTTGCCGGGACGTTTGAACGGCTTGGTGAGGGGGCGGCACTCTACCAGTTCACCTATGGCCTGCGCTGCCCGGTGCCGCGCGCCGTGCTCGACGGGCTCGGGCTTACGGCCGTGCGCGTCGGCGGTACGCTGCGCAATGTGCCGCCCGCCTTCGTCTACCGCATCAGCCGCAAGCCCTGAGCGTACCGTTTGCCGGATTCCATGCATTGCACACCGCGGGGTCTTCCGCTAAGAGACCCCGCGGTTTCTCCCGCGCGCTCGCGCGTACATATGGAATAGCGGTACACACTCATGGCACGCATCGTGATGAAATTCGGCGGAACGTCCGTCGCTGACCTCGACCGTATCCACAATGTGGCCCGCCATGTGAAACGCGAGGTCGATGCCGGCCACGAGGTCGCCGTCGTCGTTTCCGCCATGTCCGGCAAGACCAACGAGCTGGTTGCCTGGGTGCAGGGCATGCCGAAGGTGACGGGCGCCAACTCGCCCTTCTACGACGCGCGCGAATATGACGCGATCGTCGCTTCCGGCGAATTGGTGACCGCCGGCCTTCTCGCCATCGCGCTCCAGTCGATGGGCATCGACGCCCGCTCCTGGCAGGGCTGGCAGATCCCGATCAAGACCGACAACGCGCATGGCGCCGCCCGCATCCTCGACATCGAGGGTTCGGAAATGATCCGCCGCATGGGCGAGGGCCAGGTGGCCGTCGTCGCCGGCTTCCAGGGCCTCGGCCCGGACAACCGCGTGGCCACGCTCGGCCGTGGCGGTTCGGACACCTCCGCCGTCGCCATCGCCGCGGCCGTCAAGGCGGATCGCTGCGATATCTATACCGACGTCGATGGCGTCTACACGACCGACCCGCGCATCGAGCCGAAGGCACGGCGCCTGAAGAAGATCGCCTTCGAGGAAATGCTCGAAATGGCGTCCCTCGGCGCCAAGGTCCTGCAGGTGCGCTCGGTCGAGCTTGCCATGGTGCACAAGGTGCGCACCTTCGTTCGTTCCTCTTTCGAGGATCCCGATGCGCCGGGCATGGGCGATCTTCTGAACCCGCCCGGTACGCTGATTTGTGATGAGGAAGAGATCGTGGAACAGGAAGTCGTAACCGGCATCGCCTATGCCAAGGATGAAGCGCAGATTTCGCTCCGCCGCGTCGCCGACCGGCCGGGCGTTTCCGCCGCGATCTTCGGCCCGCTCGCCGAATCGCATATCAATGTCGACATGATCGTCCAGAACATTTCCGAGGACGGCTCGAAGACCGACATGACCTTCACCGTGCCTTCGGGCGACATGGAGAAGGCGCTGCGGGTGCTCGAAGGCGCCAAGGAACAGGTCGGTTTCGACGTGATCCAGCACGAAACGGGCCTCGTGAAGGTCTCCGTCATCGGCATCGGTATGCGCAGCCATGCGGGTGTTGCCGCCTCCGCCTTCCGGGCGCTCGCGGACAAGGGCATCAACATCAAGGCAATCACCACCTCCGAGATCAAGATTTCCATTCTTATCGACGGTGCATATGCGGAACTCGCTGTTCGGACTTTGCATTCCGTTTACGGTCTCGATAAGAAGTAAGGACCGGCTGACTCGGCGCCGATCTTCTGATCGCCGGCGTAGCCAAGCGTCGGTGAGGTAACGTCATTTTCAGGAGACGCCACGCGATGAGAGATCTCTCCGCGGGTCCGCGCGTTCTTCTCAAGCGGCTGCGCGAGTTGATGGCGGAGCCGCTCGAGCCGCAGGAGCGCCTAGACCAGATCGTGCGCCAGATCGCGCAGAACATGGTCGCGGAGGTGTGTTCCGTTTACGTGCTGCGCTCCGACGGCGTGCTCGAACTTTATGCGACCGAAGGTCTCAATCCCGGTGCCGTGCACTTGGCCCAGCTCAAGATGGGGCAGGGCCTCGTCGGCACGATCGCCGCGTCCGCGCGGCCCTTGAACCTCTCCGACGCGCAATCCCATCCCGCCTTCACATACCTGCCGGAAACGGGCGAGGAGATCTACCACTCCTTCCTTGGCGTTCCTATCTTGCGAACCGGCAGGGCGCTCGGCGTGCTTGTCGTGCAGAACAAGGCGAGCCGCACCTACCGCGAAGACGAGGTGGAGGCGCTCGAAACGACGGCGATGGTGATTGCGGAAATGGTGGCGACCGGGGAGCTGAAGAAGCTCACCAAGCCCGGCCTCGAACTCGACCTCTCCCGCCCCGTCGCGATCGAGGGTTCGAGCTTCGGCGAAGGCATCGGCCTGGGTTACGTCGTGCTGCACGAGCCGCGCATCGTCGTCACCAACCTTTTGAACGAAGATTCCGAACACGAGCTTGGTCGTCTCGCCGAAGCGCTCGGCTCGTTGCGCATCTCGATCGACGACATGCTGTCGCGCCGCGAAGTGTCGATGGAGGGCGAGCACCGCGAGGTGCTGGAAACCTACCGCATGTTCGCGCATGACCGCGGCTGGGTGAGAAAGCTCGAAGAGGCGATCCGCAACGGCCTGACGGCGGAAGCGGCGGTGGAGCGGGTGCAGAGCGAGACCAAGGCGCGCATGATCCGCCTGACGGATCCGTATCTGCGCGAGCGCATGCACGATTTCGACGACCTGGCGAACCGCCTGCTGCGGCAGTTGACGGGCTACGGCGCGAAACTGTCGGCCAGCAGCTTCCCGAACGATGCGATCGTCGTGGCGCGTGCCATGGGTGCCGCCGAACTGCTCGATTATCCGCGCCAGAACGTGCGCGGCCTCGTGCTCGAAGAGGGCGCGGTGACGAGCCATGTGGTGATCGTCGCGCGTGCCATGGGCATTCCGGTGGTCGGCCAGGCGGCGGGCGCGGTGGCGCTTGCGGAAAACGGCGATTCCATCATCGTCGATGGCGAAGATGCGCGGGTGCATCTGCGGCCGCTGGCGGATCTCCAGCGTTCCTACGAGGAGAAGGTCCGCTTCCGGGCTCGCCGGCAGGAACAGTACCGGGCGCTGCGTGCCGTCGAGCCGGTGACCAAGGACGGCCGCCACATCAATCTCCAGATGAATGCCGGCCTGCTCGTCGACCTGCCGCATCTCAACGAATCTGGTGCCTCCGGCATCGGCCTGTTCCGCACCGAACTCCAGTTCATGATCGCCTCGACCATGCCGAAGGCGGAGGAGCAGGAGGCGTTCTATCGCAACGTGCTGAAGCAGGCCGGCGGGCGTCCCGTGACGTTCCGCACGCTCGATATCGGCGGCGACAAGGTCGTGCCCTATTTCCGCGCGGCGGAAGAGGAAAACCCGGCGCTCGGCTGGCGGGCGATCCGCCTGTCGCTCGACCGGCCGGGCCTGCTGCGCACGCAGCTCCGCGCCATGCTGCGGGCGGCGGCGGGTGCGGACCTGCGCATGATGCTGCCGATGGTGACAGAAGTCTCCGAGCTGAAGGAGGTCCGCGATCTTCTCCAGAAGGAGATCCAGCGGCAATCGAAGATCGGCGAGCAGTTGCCGAAGAAGCTGCAATTCGGCGCGATGCTGGAAGTGCCGGCGTTGCTCTGGCAGCTCGACGAGCTGATGGCCGAGGTCGATTTCGTCTCGGTCGGCTCGAACGACCTGTTCCAGTTCGCCATGGCGGTCGACCGCGGCAATGCCCGCGTCTCCGACCGTTTCGATACGCTCGGCCGGCCGTTCCTGCGCATCCTGCGCGATATCGTGCGGGCCGGCGAGCGCAACGAGACCTCGGTGACGCTCTGCGGCGAGATGGCGAGCAAGCCGATTTCCGCCATGGCGCTGCTTGGCATTGGTTTTCGCTCCGTCTCGATGTCGCCGGCGGCGATCGGCCCGGTGAAGTCGATGCTGCTTTCGCTCGATGCGGCAAAACTCGAGGCCGTGCTGATGCCGGCACTCGACGACACGAAGCCGACGGCCTCGATCCGCCAGATCCTCACCGACTTTGCGGCCGAAAACGGCGTTCCGCTTTGAAATTGACTGGAGTTTAAACGGTGGCGAAGCTTCCCGTTGAAAAGATGCGTGACCTTGAACGCCGTTTCGGCGAGATCGAGGCACGCATGTCGGCGGGGCCGGATTCGGAGACCTATGTGCGTCTCGCCTCGGAATATTCCGAGCTTCAGCCCGTCGTGACGAAAATCCGCGAATACCAGAAGGTCAATGGCGAGATCGCCGACCTTGAGGTTCTGCTCAACGACAAGGCGACCGACCGGGAGATGCGCGATCTCGCGGAGATGGAGCTGCCGGAGCAGAAGGAGCGGCTCGAGGGCCTCGAAAAGGAGATGCAGATCCTGCTTCTCCCGAAGGACGCGGCCGACGAGAAGAGCGCGATCCTCGAAATCCGCGCCGGCACGGGCGGCTCGGAAGCCGCACTTTTTGCCGGCGACCTGTTCCGCATGTACGAGCGGTATGCTGCCGCCAATGGCTGGAAGGTCGAAGTGCTCTCCTCCAGCGAGGGCGAGGCGGGCGGCTTCAAGGAAATCATCGCGACCATCACAGGACGCGGCGTGTTCGCCAAGCTGAAGTTCGAATCGGGCGTGCACCGCGTGCAGCGCGTTCCGGAAACCGAGGCGAGCGGGCGCATCCATACGTCCGCAGCGACCGTCGCCGTGCTGCCGGAAGCGGAAGAAATCGACATCGAGGTGCGCCCGGAAGACATCCGCATCGACACGATGCGCTCGTCGGGCGCCGGCGGCCAGCACGTCAACACGACGGACTCGGCGGTGCGCATCACGCATCTTCCGACCGGCCTCGTCGTGACGAGCTCGGAAAAGTCGCAGCACCAGAACCGGGCCAAGGCCATGCAGGTGCTGCGTTCGCGGCTCTATGACATGGAGCGTCAGCGCGCCGACAGCGAACGCTCCGCCGACCGCAGGAGCCAGGTCGGTTCCGGCGACCGGTCCGAGCGCATCCGCACCTACAATTTCCCGCAAGGGCGCGTCACGGACCACCGCATCAACCTGACGCTCTACAAGCTCGACCGCATGATGATCGGCGAAATCGACGAGGTGGTCGATGCGCTGGTCGCCGATTACCAGGCCGGCCAGCTGGCGCAGCTCGGCGAACAGGGCCGATGAGCGGCACCACGCTCGCCGAGGCGCTGGCCACGGCGCGGCGCCGGCTTTCGGAGGCGGGCCTTGCGGATGGGGCGCTCGATGCGCGGCTGCTGATCGCCGGACTGCTCGACCTGTCGCCCACCGCCTTTGTCACCGATGGCACACGCGCGCTCGACGGTGCACAGCAGGAGGCCATCGATCGCGCGCTGGCGCGGCGCGTGGCGCGCGAGCCGGTGCACCGCATCCTCGGTCGCCGGGCCTTTTCGCGGCTCGATCTCGCGCTCTCGCCGGAAACGCTGGAGCCGCGGCCGGATACCGAAGTGCTCGTCGATGCGCTGGTGCCCCATGCGACGCGCATGGTTGCCGAGACCGGCCACTGTCGCATCCTGGATCTGGGCACGGGAACGGGGGCGATCTGCCTTGCCCTGCTCGATCTCGTTGCGGGCGCCACGGGTGTCGGGACCGATCTTTCGCCCGGTGCCCTTGAAACGGCACGGCGCAATGCCGACATCAATGGGATCGCAGGCCGCTTCGAGGCGGTCGAGAGCGACTGGTTTGCAGCCGTGACCGGGGCGTTCGAGATTATTGTGTCAAATCCTCCTTATATCGTCCGCTCCGTGATCGGAACGCTGGACGACGAGGTCCGGCTCTACGATCCGATCCTGGCGCTGGATGGCGGAGACGACGGGCTTGATGCCTACCGCACGATTGCAGCCGGGGCGGGCGATCATCTTCGGGACAACGGCCTGGTGGCTTACGAAATCGGTTACGACCAGAAGGATCAGGTCACCGCGATCATGCGCGAAAACGGTTTTGCGCGGATCGAGGCGGTCAGGGATTTCGGCGGTAACGACCGTGTTCTCCTCTTCACAAAAGCGGCGGTTGTTTAAATCTTGTTGCGCAAGCGCAGCAATTTCCGCAACCGCAAAGAAAAGGCTTGGAATCGTAGAGGAAGCGGGCTAGGTTGCGGGCACGCACTGGGCAAGAGGTCATGGCACAGAGATTCGTTCCTGCATGATCCGATCGCGAGGGTTGCTCTCTCCGAAGAGTTGCTAGGGTTGAAGACTGCCCCGTGCGGGTACCTGTTAATTTGACGTCTTACAGCGACAGGACCACCGACCGGCGTGGTTTGCCCGCGGGTAAGGATGCTTGATCTGGCGTGTCCCGATCAGGCGTCAGACACATGATCATCAAGACACGATACGTTAGGTGAGTGACATATGAGGCCAGGACAGCAAAACAAGCGCGGCCGCGGGCGTAACAACAACAATAACAATAATAACAACAGCAATAACAACAATAACAACAACAACCACCGCAAGGGTGGCAATCCCCTGACGAGGACCTACGACAGTTCGGGTCCGGACGTGAAGATCAGGGGCACGGCCCAGCATATCGCTGAGAAATATTCGGCGCTGGCCCGCGACGCCCATAGCTCCGGTGACCGCGTCATGGCGGAAAACTACCTTCAGCATGCCGAGCACTACAATCGCATCATTGCCGCCGCTCAGGCGCAGATGCAGGACCGCTTCCCGCGGGACGAGCGCCCGGACAATGCCGATCGGAACGATTTCAACGACCGTGACGGTTACGACCGCGATCAGGACGAAGTCGATTCGACGGCCGTCGACGAGCCGGCGCACGTTGCCGCAGCACCGGCCCCGGCCCCCGTGGTGGTGGTTCCGGTCGAACAGCCCGTCATCGACGGTTCCGGCCCGCAGCCGGTGATCGAAGGCACGCCGGCTGAAGTCTCGCTCGAAGAGGAAGCCGCTGCCCCCGCCGGTCGTGCTCCGGCACGCCGCCGCAGCGCACCGCGCCCGCGCCGTCCGCGCCGTGGCGAAGCCGGAGCCGCCGGCGACGAAGCACAGCCTGCCGGCGAAGACGCTCCGGCGCTGGAAGCCTCGGAATAACGGCATCTGCCCAGCATTCAAGAACCCGGCCTCGCGC
The DNA here is from genome assembly GCF_058809275.1 of Shinella sp. GW821-FHT10F02. Taxonomy (NCBI): domain Bacteria; kingdom Pseudomonadati; phylum Pseudomonadota; class Alphaproteobacteria; order Hyphomicrobiales; family Rhizobiaceae; genus Shinella; species Shinella sp. GW821-FHT10F02. The sequence continues at coordinate 519,719 of NZ_JBXASL010000005.1, forward strand.
CGGGTTCTTGCGTTTTGCAAGGTCGCCCGGGAAAAATCTCGGCCCGGGCCTGCAGCGCTCCCTTTAATTCACAAAATGCCTCCACCATATTCCCCTCAGGCGGTTGACCCGGCGCAAGGCCGGAGCACCGCACGCATGAAAGGTTCGCCTTGATGGGAGCCTTATCCTAATCGTCGACCGGTGCCTTGAAGGGCCGGCCGAGTACTGGAGGCAGATGATGAATATTGAAAAATACTCCGAACGCGTCCGCGGATTCCTGCAATCCGCCCAGACGAAGGCGCTGGCCGATGGCCATCCGCAGTTCACCGCAGAGCATGTCCTGAAAGTGCTGCTCGATGACGAGCAGGGCATGGCCGCCTCGCTTATCGAACGGGCCGGCGGCAGCGCGCGCGATGCGCGCACCGCCAACGACGCCGCCCTCGCCAAGCAGCCGAAAACCACCGGCGGCAACGGCCAGGTCTACCTTTCGCAGCCGCTTGCCAAGGTCTTCTCGACCGCCGAAGAGGCCGCCAAGAAGGCCGGCGACAGCTTCGTCACCGTCGAACGCCTTTTGCTGGCGCTCGCAATCGAAAAATCCGCAGCGACCGCAGAAATCCTGGCGAAGGCCGGCGTGACGCCGACCAAGCTCAACCAGGTGATCAATGACATCCGCAAGGGCCGCACCGCCGATACGGCGAGCGCCGAGCAGGGTTTCGATTCGCTCAAGAAATTCGCCCGTGACCTGACGGCCGATGCGCGCGAAGGCCGCCTCGACCCGGTGATCGGCCGCGACGACGAAATCCGCCGCACGATTCAGGTGCTTTCGCGCCGCACGAAGAACAATCCGGTCCTGATCGGTGAACCCGGCGTCGGCAAGACGGCGATCGCCGAAGGCCTCGCGTTGCGCATCGTCAACGGCGACGTGCCGGAGAGCCTGAAAGAGAAGAAGTTGATGGCGCTCGACATGGGCGCGCTGATTGCCGGTGCGAAATATCGCGGTGAATTCGAGGAGCGCCTGAAGGCCGTGCTGGCCGAAGTGCAGGCGGAAGATGGCGAGATCATCCTGTTCATCGACGAAATGCACACGCTTGTCGGTGCCGGCAAGGCGGAAGGGGCGATGGACGCCTCCAACCTGCTGAAGCCCGCGCTCGCCCGTGGCGAATTGCACTGCGTCGGCGCGACCACGCTCGATGAATACCGCAAGCATGTCGAAAAGGACGCTGCCCTTGCCCGCCGGTTCCAGCCCGTCATGGTGGACGAACCGACTGTCGAGGATACGATCTCGATCCTGCGCGGCCTGAAGGAAAAGTACGAGCAGCACCACAAGGTCCGCATCGCCGATGCCGCCCTTGTTGCCGCCGCGACGCTTTCCAATCGCTACATCTCGGACCGTTTCCTGCCGGACAAGGCGATCGACCTGATGGACGAAGCCGCCTCGCGGCTGCGCATGCAGGTCGATTCGAAGCCGGAAGAGCTCGATGAACTCGATCGCCGCATCATCCAGCTCAAGATCGAGCGCGAAGCCCTGAAGAAGGAAACCGACCGCTCGTCGCAGGACCGGCTTGAAAAGCTCGAACTGGACCTCACCGCGCTCGAAGAGCAGGCCGACGCGCTGACCGCGCGCTGGCAGGCGGAAAAGTCGAAGCTCGGCCGCGCCGCCGACCTGAAAGGCCAGCTCGATGAGCTGCGCAACGAACTGGCCATTGCCCAGCGCAAGGGCGAGTTCCAGCGCGCCGGCGAGCTTGCCTACGGCATCATTCCGAAGCTCGAAAAGGAGCTGGAAGACGCCGAAGGCCGCGATACCGGCGATGTCGATCCGATGGTGCAGGAGGTCGTGACCGCCGACAACATCGCCCATATCGTCTCCCGCTGGACCGGCATTCCGGTCGACAAGATGCTGGAAGGCGAACGCGACAAGCTGCTGCGCATGGAAGACGATCTCGCCAAGTGGGTCGTTGGCCAGGGTGACGCCGTGCAGGCGGTTTCCCGCGCGGTGCGCCGTGCGCGTGCCGGCCTTCAGGATCCGAACCGGCCGATCGGCTCGTTCATTTTCCTCGGCCCGACCGGCGTCGGCAAGACGGAGCTCACCAAGGCGCTCGCCCGCTTCCTCTTCGACGACGAGACGGCGATCCAGCGCATGGACATGTCGGAATATATGGAGAAGCACTCCGTGGCCCGGCTGATCGGTGCGCCTCCGGGCTATGTCGGTTATGAGGAAGGCGGTGCCTTGACCGAAGCCGTCCGCCGCCGGCCCTACCAGGTCGTGCTGTTCGACGAAATCGAGAAGGCGCATCCGGATGTCTTCAACGTGCTCCTGCAGGTCCTCGACGACGGCCGCCTGACCGATGGCCAGGGCCGCACCGTCGATTTCCGCAACACGATGATCATCATGACCTCGAACCTCGGCGCCGAATATCTCACGGCGCTCGGCGAGAATGAGGATAGCGATACGGTGCGCGACCAGGTGATGGATGTCGTGAAGATGGCGTTCCGGCCGGAGTTCCTGAACCGCGTCGACGAGATCATCCTGTTCCACCGCCTGCGGCGGACGGAAATGGGCGCGATCGTCGCCATCCAGCTGGAGCGGCTGCGCAAGCTGCTCGTCGACCGCAAGATCGTTCTCGATCTCGACGAGGAAGCCGTGCACTGGCTGGCCGAAAAGGGGTACGACCCGGTCTATGGTGCGCGTCCGCTGAAGCGGGCGATCCAGAAGCACCTGCAGGATCCGCTGGCGGAGAAGATCCTCTCCGGCGATATCCCGGACGGCGTTACCGTCAAGGTGACCGCCGGTTCCGACCGGCTGCTCTTCTCGCCGCGCGTTGCGACGGTGAGCAAGGCCGCCTGAGGCGCATCAGCGATCTCGGAAAAAACGAAGCGCGGGTCTCGGCCCGCGCTTTCTGTTTTAGTGGGTTTCGGCGACTTCCGTCGGGTCGTCGCCGCGGCCGAGCAGGTCGTCGATGCGTTTGCGCTCCAATTCGAACTGCGCGAGCGCCTTGCCTTCCAGCGATTTGCCGCCGGGCAGGCGGATCTTCAGCGCGTCCACCTTGTTGCCATTGACGATCAGCTCGTAGTGCAGGTGCGGGCCGGTCGAAAGGCCGGTCGTGCCGACGAAGCCGATCACCTGGCCCTGGCGCACTTTCACGCCCGGTTTGATGCCCTTGGCGATCGCGCTCTGGTGATTGTAGGACGAGACGTAACCGTTGGCATGGCGGATCAGCGTCTGGTTGCCGTAGCCGCCGGAATCCCAGCCGGCCTTTTCGACCACGCCGTTGCCGGCCGCGATGATCGGCGTGCCGCGCGGTGCCGCCCAGTCGACGCCGGTATGCATGCGCGAGAAGCCGAGGATCGGGTGGCGGCGCATGCCGAAGCCGGAGCGGAAGACGCCGTTCGGCACGGGATTGCGCAGCAGGAACTGCCGGATGCTCTTGCCGGCCTCGTCATAGTAGTCGACGGATTCGTCGTCCGGGTTCTGGAAGCGGTAGACGCGGGTTTCCGTGTCACCGAACTTGGCGTCGAGGAAGAGGATTTCAGACTCTTCCGTCGCCGTTCCCTTCTCGTCGGTGACGGAGAAGAAGGCTTCAAGCGAATCCGTCGGCCGGAGCTGCGCCTGGAAATCGACATTGCTGGCGAGGATGCGGATGACTTCCGTCGTCATATCCTTGCCCATGCCGTAGGAGAGGGCAGCGCGGTAGATGCCGTCATAAACCCGCGGCAGGTCGCGCCCGGCAATGATCGCCGGCCGGCCGTCATCGTCGAAGGCGGTCGCCACCGCATCGAGAACCGGCGGTTCGGCGCCGCTGACGAAGCGGCCGCTGTCATCGAGTGCGGCGGTCGTTACATGGCGGCCGCGCGAATAGACGCTGGCGCGCACGATGCTGGCTTCCTTGCCCTTCTGCGAAATGCAGATGCGCAGCACGTCGCCCTCGGCAAGCTCGCGGCTGCCGAGCTGGCTTTCGAGATAGGCGGAAAGGTCGTCGCCCTGCGCCTTGGTGTAACCGGCGGCCGTCATGATCTGGTCGATCTCGGCGGTGCGGCGCACGGGGATGACGTCGTCGGCATATTCGGTATCGTCGGGGGTCAGCGTGTCGAAGTTCGAAACGCTCATGTTCTCCTCGACGACACGGGCGGTCAGTCCCTGCAACAGGTCGAGGTCGGTGCTTTCCGAGGCGAAGCGCTGCGGGTCGACATAGGAGAGGGAGGCGACCTGCGAGCTGCCGTCCGTCAGCACCGAACCGTTGGTGCGCACATTCTCCTCGACTTCCTCGATCGACATCTGGTCGGCATAGTCGAGCGCCGAGCCGCCGGTCGGGAAGGCATCGGTCTGCAGGGCCACTTCGGATTCGACGTCCGAACCATAGATCGTGCCCATGCGCGAGGCAGGCGCGGCGTCGCGGCCGTTGGTGGAGAAGATCGCCAGCGGATCGAAGCGCGGATAATCCTCGCTCGTCGCGTGGTTCGCCGCGAGCGCCATCTTCACATGGGCGAAGGGCTGGCGGCGCACGACTTCCTTCTCGCCGTCATGGATCATGGTGGAGATTTCCATGATCTTCTTGTCGGCGGGTTTCGCGACGATCGCCGTCTCTATGACGCGCTCGCCGCGTTTTGCCGTTTCGCCGGTCTTGCTCGTCTGATTGGGTGTGCCGAGGGCCGCGAAGGCTTCGGCCGGAATGGCGAGCTGCTGGCGGCCGTCCAGGGCGGCAAAGAGGGCGACACCCATAAGGATGGAAGAGGTGATGCCGGTCAGGAAGGTGCCGGAGAGCCAGCGCAGGGAAATTTCGCGACGGTCGGGCGCCTTGCGCCCGTCGGCGAGGATCGGCGGTTCGTTGCCGAGGGATCGGATCATGTTCCGGTCAGTGGTCATGCCGATTGCGCTTCGCCCTGTGTCGTTTGTTATGGTTTTCAGCGCGCGACCATGCACGCGGGAGGGCATGCGAGTCAAATCACGCGGGTTCTTAACAATCCTTAAGACGTGCGGATTGTGAAAATCTGAGGGCAGGCGCTGCCGTTTGCGGTTCGGTGAGCGCAAAAGCCCTGAAAATCCGGGGGAAGTGGGAGGGCCGGATGCTTTTCCGAAGAAATTTTCAAAAAAATGTCACATGCCCTGTTGACGTGTTCGTATAGGTGGGCTTATAACCCGCTCATCGAACGAGAGCGGCGGCGCTTCTGGCGGCCGACGAACTCGCTCCAAGGTTTCCTG
>NZ_JBXASL010000006.1:0-484155 GCF_058809275.1 Shinella sp. GW821-FHT10F02
GGGCAATCCATCACCTGCCTCCATGCAAATCACACGAATAGCAGAACCTCAAAAGCGTTCCGTGTAAACACTCCCCCCCTTGAGGGGGAGATTGGATGTGTCGATGCCTCGCCTTTAATCGACGCCATATTTGAAGTGGTGAGTCTCCGTCTAGCCGATCTCCCCCCTTGAGGGGGAGATGCCCGGCAGGGCAGAGGGGGGGCGCCCACCCGCGCCGCTTTCAACACTTCCTTCCAACACGCCGACCTTGCCATTCCCCCGAAAGCCTTGACAAACGGGCGTGGTCATGCGCTTTTCCGCGCGATTTTCATGGTCGCTGCGCCGGGTTCTTCCCGCGCGGCCCTTCAGCATTTCAGGATAGCACGATGCACCGTTACCGCAGCCACACCTGCGCCGCCCTCCGCAAGTCCGACGTCGACGCCACCGTCCGTCTTTCCGGCTGGGTCCACCGCGTTCGAGATCATGGCGGCGTGCTCTTCATCGACCTTCGTGACCATTACGGCATCACCCAGGTCGTCGCCGACCCCGATTCGCCGGCCTTCAAGATGGCCGAAACCGTGCGCGGCGAATGGGTGATCCGCATCGACGGTCGCGTCAAGGCGCGCACCGAAGACACCATCAACAAGACCATGCCGACCGGCGAGATCGAGCTCTACGCACAAGAAATCGAGGTTCTCTCGGCCGCCAAGGAACTGCCGCTGCCGGTCTTCGGCGAGCCGGATTATCCGGAAGATGTGCGCCTGAAGTACCGCTTCATCGACCTTCGCCGCGAGACGCTGCACAAGAACATCATCAAGCGCACGCAGATCATCTCCTCCATGCGCAAGGGCATGGGCGAGGCGGGTTTTGCCGAATACACAACGCCGATCCTGACCGCCTCCTCGCCGGAAGGGGCACGCGACTTCCTCGTGCCGTCGCGCGTCCATGAGGGCAAGTTCTTCGCCCTGCCTCAGGCGCCGCAGCAGTACAAGCAGCTCCTGATGGTTGCCGGCTTCGACCGCTATTTCCAGATCGCGCCGTGCTTCCGCGACGAAGACCCGCGCGCCGACCGCCTGCCGGGCGAATTCTACCAGCTCGACGTCGAGATGAGCTTCGTCACCCAGGAAGACGTCTGGGACACGATGGAGCCGATGATGACGGCGGTCTTCGAGGAGTTTGCCGACGGCAAGCCGGTGACGAAGCAGTGGCCGCGCATCCCCTATGACGAGGCGATCCGCAAGTACGGCTCCGACAAGCCCGACCTGCGCAACCCGATCGTGATGCAGGCCGTCACCGACCATTTCGCCGGCTCCGGCTTCAAGGTCTTCGCGAACATGATCGCGTCGAACCCGAAGGTGCAGGTCTGGGCGATCCCGGCCAAGACCGGCGGCTCCCGCGCGTTCTGCGACCGCATGAACGCCTGGGCGCAGTCGACCGGCCAGCCCGGCCTCGGCTACATCTTCTGGCGCAAGGAAGGCGAGAAGCTCGAAGGCGCCGGCCCGCTGGCGAAGAACATCGGCGAGGAGCGCACCGAAGCGGTCCGTCAGCAGCTTGGCCTCGAAGACGGCGACGCCTGCTTCTTCGTCGCCGGCGATCCGGCCAAGTTCTACAAGTTTGCCGGCGAAGCCCGCACCCGCGCCGGCGAGGAACTGAACCTCGTCGATCGCGACCGCTTCGAATTCTGCTGGATCGTCGACTTCCCCTTCTACGAATATAACGAGGAAGAAAAGAAGATCGACTTTGCGCACAACCCCTTCTCCATGCCGCAGGGCGGCATCGAGGCGTTCGACAGCAAGGATCCGCTGGACCTCAAGGCCTACCAGTACGACGCGGTCTGCAACGGCTTCGAAATCGCCTCGGGCTCGATCCGTAACCAGTCGCCGGACCTGATGGTCAAGGCCTTTGAAAAGGTCGGCCTCAGCCAGACGGACGTGGAAGAGCGCTTCGGCGGCCTTTACCGTGCGTTCCAGTACGGTGCACCGCCGCACGGCGGCTGCGCCTTCGGCATCGACCGTGTCGTCATGCTGCTGGTCGGTGCGAAGAACCTGCGCGAGATCTCGCTCTTCCCGATGAACCAGCAGGCGCAGGACCTGCTGATGAACGCACCATCGCCGGCAACGCCGACGCAGCTTCGCGAACTGGCCCTGCGCGTCGTTCCGACGGCGAAGAAGGACTAAATCGCAAAACCTCTCCTCCGTCATGGTCGGGCTTGACCCGACCATCCATCCACCGGCACGCCGTAGATGTGGATCCTCGGGTCGAGCCCGAGGATGACCTGGAGGTGGGGCGGATCTTCAGAAAAGGGGCCGGCGGAGACGCCGGCCCTTTTTTTGCCGAAAGACGCCACAATGCCGCGAATTCGCCGCCAGTCGATCAGAATTCGGCGCGCAATCAGTCGAAATGCACCCCTAGCGTGAAGTTGCGCCCACAGAGGCGATTCACGACTGGAGGGACTTTTCATGACGACGACCGAAGCGGACGATCCCGTCCCCGCATCATTCCCGCATGCGCAGAGCCCCGAGCCGCGCGGCAACCTCGCCACCTTCCTGCGCTCGCCGGGCGTCAAGTTCATCATGATCGGCATCATCTCCGTGGCGCTGCTCGTGCCGCTGCTTCTCGTCTGGGGCCTGACGGAAGAGCGGGCGCAACGCGCGGCCGATGTCTCGCGGCGCATCGCCAATGGCTGGGGCGGCGACCAGACGATCAACGGTCCCTATCTCGCCGTGCCCTTCTTCGTGCAGCGCAGTCGAGACGTGGATGGCCGCACGATCGTCGATCAGGTGACCGAATGGGCGCTGGTGATGCCGGAGACGCTCGACGTCACGGCGGACCTGAAGACCGAGGAGCGCAAGCTTTCGATCTACACGCTGCCGGTCTACAACGGCGCGCTGAGCCTGAAGGGTCGTTTCGGCAAGGGCATCTTGCAGGACCTGACGCAGTTTCCGGGCGAACCGCAGCTCGACCGGGCGTTCCTCGTGCTCAACATCAACGACATTACCGGCATCCGCTCCGATGCCGGCGTGAAGATCGACAATGGCGCGGTGCTGCCCTTCGATCCCGGCATGCGGCAGGTGTCCGCCATGGCGATCGCCGCCGCCGACGGCTATCCGACGCCGCAGACCAATGTCGGCGTGCACCGGGCGATCGAACGGCCGCTCGTCGAAAACGGCTTTGCCTTCGAGATCGCGCTGTCGCTGAACGGCTCGCGCAGCTTTGCCGTCGCACCCGCCGGCCAGACGACGAGTTTCTCTGCCAAGGCCGACTGGCCGCATCCGGGCTTCGAGGGCCTCTTCCTGCCGGAGCAGAAATCCGTCACCGCGACGAATTTCGAGGCGAAGTGGACGATCCCCTATCTCGCCCGCGGCATCGACCGGGTCGCGGCCGGCTCGACGCTGCCGCTGTCGGGCAGCCTGATGACGATCAACCTCGTGGAACCCGTCCAGTTCTACCAGGTGATCTCGCGCACGCTGAAATATTCGATCGGCTTCATCTCGCTCGTCTTCCTCGCCGTCTTCGTCGTAGAACTGAAGGGCGGGCGCATGGTGCACTGGATCCAGTATGTGCTGACGGGCCTTGCGCTCATCGTTTTCTACGTGCTGCTGCTGGCGCTCGCCGAACATACCGGCTTCACCATCGCCTATGCGGTGGCGGCGCTCGCCACGACGCTGCTGATCGCCGCCTATCTCGGCAGCGCCACGGGCAGCCGCAAGAACGGCCTGTCGCTCGGCGCGGTGCTGCTCTCGGCCTATGGCGTGATGTATCTGGTGCTGCGCGAAGACGAATATGCGCTGCTCGCCGGCGCGCTCATCTCCTTCGTCACCATCGCGGCGACCATGTATGCGACGCGCCGCGTCGAATGGTCGGCGCCGGTGACACAGGCGATCCCGGCTCGCTGAAGGCGCAAAACAAAAAGCCCGGAGCAGACGCTCCGGGCTTTCTTCATCTTGAGGTTGCCGAAAGGCTTACATTTCCTCGTTGGCCGTAACCGTCACGCCGAGGACCTGCGGGATGGTCTGCGGTGCGCCCATGGCGGCACCCATGATCATCGGGAACGGCACCGGCTCCTTCGGCTCGGCGCTGATCTTCAGGCTCTTCGGGTCGTCGAGATAGGTGTTCACGGCGGCCGAGATCTGGTTCTGCAGGTCAGGCATGTTGAGCTGGGCGATCATGATCGGAACCAGGCCCTTCAACGACTGTGCCATCTGGTCGCCCGAGACACCCTGTTCGCTGCCGGCATAGTCGAGCAGCTTCTTGGTGATCGAGGCATCCTCGAAGGACAGCGACGCGCTGTTGAAGGTCAGCTGCTGCACGAGGCCCATCATGGCCATGCCCATGGCGGCGTTGGCCTCTTCCTTGTTCGGGTTGGCTTCGGCGGTCTTGATGGCTTCCTGCAGGTTCTTCAGGAAGTCCAGCGTGTAGCCGGAGAATTCCAGCGACAGGTTGAGACGGCCGATATCCTTGAAGTCGAAGGCATATTCATCGACCGCGAGCTTGCCGCTGGCGAGCTCCCAGCTACCGGACATGTTGACCTTGCCTTCCAGCGACTGGATGCCGAGCTTGGCAAGCGTGTCCTTGGCCTTGGGGTCCTCGACGGTCGTCAGGTCCGCCTTGAGGTCGTTGAGCGTGGCGTCGAATTCGAGGCCGGCATCGGCGTCCATCCGGGTGATGTTCGCTTCCATGCCGGACATGGAGAAGACTTCCTTGCCCTTGGTCGAGACGCTGACCGGGCCGGCGGTTGCCGATTCGTACATCAGCAGCGATTTGAGCGTGCCGGGAACCACGGTGCCGGGGATCGATACGCCGTTCAGCGCGAGGTCCTTGGCCGAAACCGTTGCTTCTGCCTCGGTGACGTCGATGTCCTGGAATGCGACGGTCTCGATCGTGTAGCCGCCTTCGCCGTCTTCCTCGACGCCTTCCATGGTGATGGTGCCGAGCTTGATCGGCGCTTCGGCGCCCGTCGCCTTCAGCTCGGTGCCTTCCAGCGTCACGGTCGAGCCGTCGACGCCGACATTCGAATAGCCGATGGTAACGCCGCTCGTGGCATAGGTGGCATTCAGCTTCGCCATCAGATCCGCGCCGTCGAGCGCAAATGCGGGGCTTGCCAGGGTGGCGAGCGCAGCGCCGGCGAGAAGGGTGCGGAAATGGGAGGTGCGCATCATAGGTTTGGCTCTCTTTCTGGATTTTTTCGACGGCTGCCTTGCCGTTACCGCTCATAGACGTGCGGCGCGGTGACTATATTCGGGCCGGCGCAACTTTCCATGGCTTTCTCGCCCGCCCGCCGGTTTTCTCCGACAGGCTTTACAAAGCACTATCCACAGCCGGATTACCCGGATTCCTTGCCGCGAATCGGTCCGCGGGCTAGTCAAGTCCCATGGGACAAAACACCTTGCCGCCGGATGGCGGAGACGACAACATTCTGCCGGTCGACCTCAAGGCGGCGCTGGAAGAGCGCTACCTTGCCTATGCGCTGTCGACCATCACGCAACGCGCGCTGCCGGATGTGCGCGATGGCCTGAAGCCGGTCCATCGCCGCATCATCCATGCGATGAGCGAGATGGGCATCCGCGCCAACTCCTCGTTCAAGAAATGCGCCCGTATCGTCGGCGACGTCATCGGTAAGTTCCACCCGCATGGCGACCAGTCGGTCTATGACGCGCTGGTGCGCCTCGCGCAGGATTTTTCCCAGCGCTACCCGATCGTCGACGGGCAGGGCAATTTCGGCAATATCGACGGCGATAACGCCGCCGCCTACCGATACACCGAAGCGCGCATGACGGATGTCGCGACGCTGCTGCTCGACGGTATCGACCAGGATGCCGTCGATTTCCGCCTGACCTATAACGAGGAAGATGAGGAGCCGGTCGTCCTGCCGGGCGCCTTCCCGAATCTGCTCGCAAACGGTTCCTCCGGCATCGCCGTCGGCATGGCGACCTCCATTCCCTCGCACAACGTACATGAGCTCTGCGACGCAGCGCTGCATCTCATCCGCCATCCTGATGCCGAACTCGAAAAGCTCGTTGAATTCGTGCAGGGTCCGGACCTGCCGACCGGCGGCATCATCATCGACAGCCGCGAGAGCATCACCGAAGCCTACCGCACGGGCCGCGGCGGTTTCCGTGTGCGCTCGAAGTGGCAGACGGAAGATCTCGGCCGCGGCGGCTACCAGATCGTCATCACCGAAATCCCCTACCAGGTGCAGAAGTCGCGGCTGATCGAGAAGATCGCCGAGCTGCTGATCGCCCGCAAGCTGCCGCTGCTCGAAGATATCCGCGACGAATCGGCGGAAGACGTGCGCATCGTGCTGGTGCCGAAGAGCCGCACGGTCGATCCGACGATTCTGATGGAATCGATGTTCAAGCTCTCCGAGCTCGAAAGCCGCATTCCGCTCAACATGAACGTGCTGTCGATGGGGCGCGTGCCGCGCGTCATGGGCCTGAAGGAAGTCCTCGTCGAGTGGCTCGCCCATCGGCGCGAAGTGCTCCAGCGCCGCTCGCGCCACCGGCTCGCCGCGATCGACCGCCGGCTGGAAATCCTCGGCGGCTACCTCGTCGCCTATCTCAATCTCGACGAGGTGATTCGCATCATCCGCGAGGAGGACGAGCCGAAGGTCTCGTTGATGGAGACCTTCTCGCTCACGGACGTGCAGGCCGAAGCGATCCTGAACATGCGCCTGCGCTCCTTGCGCAAGCTGGAAGAATTCGAGATCCGCACCGAATTCGACACGCTGTCGAAGGAGAAGGCGGAGATCGAGGCGCTGCTCGCCTCCGACGAGAAGCAGTGGCAGACCGTCGCCTGGGAAATCGGCGAGGTCCGCAAGAAATTCGCGAAAGCCACCGAGCTCGGCCGCCGCCGTACCCAGTTCGCCAGCGCCCCGGATGCCGATGTCGAGGCCATCCAGCAGGCGATGATCGAGAAGGAACCGGTCACGGTCGTCATCTCGGAAAAGGGCTGGATCCGCGCGCTGAAGGGCCACATGTCCGATACGTCCGGCCTCCAGTTCAAGGAGGGCGACGCGCTGAAGGTGGCCTTCCCGGCGCAGACCACCGACAAGGTTCTGATCGTGACGACGGGCGGCAAGGTCTACACGCTCGGCGCCGACAAGCTGCCGGGCGGCCGCGGCCATGGCGAACCGCTGCGCATCATGGTCGATATGGAAAACGACCAGGACGTGCTGACGGCCTTCGTGCACGATTCCTCGCGCAAGCTCATCGTCGCCTCGCAGGCCGGCAACGGCTTTATCGTTTCGGAAACCGAGATGGTCGCCAACACCCGCAAGGGCAAGCAGGTGATGAATGTCGGCATGCCGGACGAGGCGAAGCTCGTAGTGCCGGTGCGCGGCGACCACGTCGCCGTCGTCGGCGAAAACCGCAAGCTGCTGGTCTTCCCACTTTCGCAGCTGCCGGAAATGACGCGCGGCAAGGGTGTGCGCCTGCAACGCTACAAGGACGGCGGCGTCTCCGACCTGCGCTGCTTCGCCATCGCCGACGGCCTCACCTGGGACGACAGCGCCGGCCGCAACTTCGTGCGCAGCAAGGACGAACTCGCCGAATGGATCGCCGACCGCGCCACCGCCGGCCGCACCGTGCCGAAGGGTTTCCCAAGAAGCGGCAAGTTCAGCGGCTGATCAGCCGGAATAGGGCACGCTGACGTCGCGTAGGAAGCGCGTCGTCACTTCGCCAGTTCGCGAAGCGCCTCCTTGTACTTCTCCATTCCGATGCGGGCGGCTTCCAATTGCCTGGCCATATCGTCATCCGGCGGCGGCGGTGGGCTATCGCGCTTTTCATCCTTCTGCGTCATCGGTGCCTGAACCTCCGTGCCTACCATAACGCGTAGATCACAAGCGTAGCACCTCACCCCGTAAACGGAAACTCCGCCGCCGGGTCGCCTTGCCGGGCGGCACGGGATTTTGAGCGCATCTGCCAGAGGGAATGGGCAAGCAGCGCGAGGATGAGGATGGAGCCGCCGATCAGGGTTTGGGTGGTGGGAGTTTCGGCGAAGACGATCCAGACCCAGATGGGGGCGAGCACGGTCTCGACCAGGTAGAACATGCCGACTTCCGGTGCCGAGAGGTAGCGCGGACCGGTGGCGAGGCACCAGAAGGCGAGGGGCAGAAGCACGAGGCCGTTGAAGAGGATATAGACCGGTTCGGCGACCGTCAGGCCGCCGAAGGGAAGACAGAACAGCGCGACGATGCCCGAGAGTACGGCGGCGACGAGCGGCACGAAGCCCATGTCGGCGCCGCTTCTGCGGCTGAGCGTCAGGGCGATGGCCAGCAGGAAGGCCGAACAGGCCGCCATCGCGTCGCCGAAGACGTTTCCGCTCGAAAGCCCGTCATGCACGATCAGAAGGACGCCCGCGACCATGGCGGCCATGGTCAGGAGCGTCGCGTTGCTCGGCCGCTCTCCCAGGAAGATCCAGGAGAGGATGGCCGCGAACATCGAGGTGAAGGCGAGGATGAAGACGACATTGGCCGTCGTCGTGTTGAACACCGCCAGCATGAAGGTCAGCCCGTTGACGCCATAGAGCAGGCCGATCAGCAGGCCGATGCGGCCGGGAATGAGCACCGTCTTGCGGCGAAACACGAAATTCAGGACGGCCCACAGGACGAGCGCCATCACGAAGACCGAGATATTGCGCAGGACGACCATCGACCAGACGTCACCGTCGGCGGAGCGGATCAGCGGGATATCGAAGGAGAGGGCAAGGCCGCCGATGGCGGTGATGAGAAGCCCCTTGCGGTGGAGGGCCGGGTCATTCTTCTGGGACAAGGCGGCAATCGATTCTACGGCTGGGGTTCGGTATTTTCCCCATCATAGCGCTCCCAGCCGCGCGGCATCAGGTGTTCCTGCGGCAAAAACTTTGTTTTGTAGTCCATTTTGCGCGAACCCTTGACCCAATAGCCGAGATAGACATGCGGCAGGCCGAGCGCCTGGGCGCGGCGGATATGGTCGAGGATCATGAAGGTGCCGAGAGAGCGCTCGGCCCGTTCCGGATTGTAGAAGGAATAGACCATCGAAAGGCCGTCGCCCATGCGGTCGGTCAGTGCCACGGCGAGCAGTTCGCCCTGCGGGCGTTCCTGAAGGCCGGAGCCTTCCTCGCGCAGGCGGTATTCGATGATCTTGGTGTGCACATGGGTGTCCTCCACCATCATCGCATAATCGAGCACCGACATGTCCGACATGCCGCCCTTCTGGTGGCGGGCGTCGAGATAGGTGCGGAACAGCGAATATTGCTCGCTGGAGGGCTCGGCCGGATATTCATGCGAGATGAGGTCGGCATTCGTCGCCTGCACGCGGCGCATGGAGCGGCGCGGCTCGAATTCGTTGACGAGGATGCGCACGGAAATGCAGGCGCGGCAGGTTTCGCAGGCCGGGCGATAGGCGATGTTTTGCGAGCGGCGGAAGCCGCCCTGGGTCAGGAGGTCGTTCAGCTCCGGCGCGCGTTCACCCACCAGATGGGTAAACACCTTCCTCTCCATCTCCTGCGGCAGATAGGGGCAAGCCGCCGGCGCGGTGAGATAGAACTGCGGAGAGGATGTTGCCTGCGTATTCATCGGCCGTGAGGCGACTCCGTCGTGTGACACTTCTATGCCAATACCATGGCCTAGTTCGAAAAAAGGTCAACTGGCGCATGACCCTTCAAACCGCAATCGGTTTGCGATCATGCGCCGAACGGAGGGTCCTGGCCAGTCCGTTCCCTCAATAGCGGTCGCGACGGACCACTACGGTGCCGAGCAGCAGGTCGTGCAGCAGGCGCCCGCGATCGGTGAAGAGGCCGACGAGCACGATGAACGGCGTCAGCACCGCATTGCCGATCCAGAACAGCACGAGATGCACGATGGCCGTCAGGAAATCGACCGGCCGGCCGTCGGTGCGGGCAAGTGCGAGGCCCGTGACGTTCATGCCGGCACTCGCCTGGCTCGGGCCGCCCATCGTCAGGCCGAAATAGAGCATGGCGACGATGGCAAAGAGCGCCGGATAGAGGAAGAAGCCGAGGCCGAGCGTCAGGATGCCGAGGAAGAACACGATGACGGCGGCCGGAACCCACAGCAGCGCGACGATCGCATAGTCGATCAGAAACGCAAAGATCCGGCGCGACAGCACGCCGCGATAGGCCTGCCAATCCGTCGTCGGAACCCGCGTTTCATTAAAGTCGGCGCTCATCTCATTGTCTCCCGAATGGAACATGCCTGTTATATGGGGAGGCTTTTTGGGGAAAACAACGGTTGGCGCGGGGGCCGCTCGCTACCCTCGCTTTGCCAAATGCCGAGCCACGTCCATTGCGAAATAGGTCAGGATGCCGTCGCAGCCGGCGCGCTTGAAGGCGAGCAGGGTTTCCAGCATGACGCGTTCGCCGTCGATCCAGCCGTTCATCGCGGCGGCCTTGATCTGGCTGTACTCGCCGGAGACCTGATAGGCGAAGACCGGGAGGCTGAAGGCCTCCTTCATGCGCCAACAGATGTCGAGATAGGGCAGGCCGGGCTTGACCATCAGCATGTCCGCGCCTTCCTCGACGTCCAGCGCCGCGTCGCGCATCGCTTCGGTGCCGTTGGCGGGGTCGATGTAATAGGTCTTCTTGTCCCCCTTCAACAGCCCGCCGGTGCCGATCGCGTCGCGATAGGGGCCGTAGAAGGCGGAGGCGAACTTCGTCGCATAGGCCATGATGCCGACATTCTGGTGGCCCGCGGCATCGAGCGCCTGGCGGATCGCACCGACCCGGCCGTCCATCATCTCGGACGGCGCGATGATGTCGGAGCCGGCATCGGCCTGGAGCACGGCGGCCTTCGCCACCAGCTCGACCGTCTCGTCGTTGACGATGACATCGCCGCGCAGCACACCGTCATGGCCGTGGCTGGTGAAGGGATCGAGCGCGACATCGGTGATGACGCCGATGTTCGGCACCGCCTTCTTGATGGCGCGGGTCGCCTCGTTGATCAGGTTGTCGGCGGCGAGACAGTGGGAACCCGTCTCGTCGCGCAGGCTCATCTCGATGTTCGGGAAGGTGGCGAGCGCCGGAATGCCGAGGTCGGCGGCTTCCTTGGCGGCTTCCACGAGCCTGTCGACGCTCATGCGGTTGACGCCCGGCATGGCGGCGACCGGATCGACGACGTTCGTGCCCGGCACCACGAAGACCGGCCAGATGAGGTCATCGACCGTCAGGCGGTTTTCCTGCACGAGGCGGCGCGTCCAGTCGGCCTTCCGGTTGCGCCGCATGCGGCGGTGGCCGGTGATCTCGTCGACGATGTTCCTGCTGCCGGTCATGATGTTTCTTCCCTTGCATGGGTCCTTTGCCGCCTCCTTATCACGCAAAAACCATCCATCAAATCGCGAGCGGCGAGGGGGCCTGCGGCATATGGCCGTGCATGACGGATTTTGCGGGCTTTATACCAGCCTACCTTGCCCTTACTGTCCGCGCCATGGTTGCTGATTCTGCCAAGGGCCCGAGATCTAGCCTGACCGAAACGCTGTTCGTGCTGTTCCTGCGGCTCGTGGCGCTCGGCTCGCTGTGGTTCGCGTTGCAATATTGGGCGATGCTGACCGGCGTCTCCTTCAACGGGCAGGGGCGCTTCGATCTCCTGCCGCCGGCGTGGAAGGCGGCCTATACGGCGCTTGCCGTTCTGTTTCCGGTCGCGGCCGTCGGGCTTTGGCTTCTGGTGTCCTGGGGGCCGGTGATCTGGCTCATTGCGGCGGCCACCGAAATCGCCATGCACGAGGCCTATCCGTCCATTTTCGGCATCGACCGGCTGCTGGTTTTCATGCATGCCGCAATCGCCATCGTCTTCGTGCTTTTCCGCCTCGCGCTCTTCATCCAGCGCCGCCGCCAGGCTCGCACGGTAAGAACTGATTCACCCTGAGACAGGGTCGCCTTCCGGTAAGGCGCTGTTAAGCCTGCGGTTTAAGTAGAATTTTAGATGCATTCGTTAGGTTCTCACTCAAGGCGGGAAAACAAACCACACCGCCAAACAAAACAGTGAGGCAGTAACCATGAACACCAAGATGAAGCCGCAGCAGGCCCCCGTCGTCGACCCGCAGGAAGACGCGATCCGCAACCTCTATCTGGAATCCCTCCACCTCGTCGAGCGTCTGCACCGTCGCCTGCTCGATGTGATCAAGGACGAGTTCGACCGTGGCGGTCGCTCCGACGTCAACGCCGTCCAGGCGCTGCTCCTCTTCAACATCGGCAATTCGGAATTGACGGCAGGCGAGCTACGCTCCCGCGGCTACTACCTCGGCTCGAACGTCTCCTATAATGTCAAGAAGCTGGTCGACCTCGGCTTCATCAACCACCAGCGCTCGCGCATCGACCGTCGCTCGGTCCGCATCAGCCTGACGGAAAGCGGCCAGGAAATCGCCGAAACCGTCGCCAAGCTCTATGAGCGCCATATCGGCTCGATCCAGAAGGTCGGCGGCATCGGCGAAGGCGAATTCAACCAGATGAACAAGCTGCTCCAGCGCCTGGATCGCTTCTGGAACGACTCGATCCTCTACCGACTGTAATCGTCGCGCGACAGTTTCGACCTCCTCCTCAAAAGCCGGCCGCGTTCCCTGCGCGTCCGGCTTTTCGCGTTTTGCGGCTGGCACTTGCGGGCCGCCGCGCCCTCCCAGACACGAATTGGCCATATTGCTGTGACACCCGGACAGTGGGGTTTGAGGTATGCGCGGGCGGCAGGGCCGGTTTGCGTTTGTTAACCCTGTTCGTGATAGCTGCATCGGGTATGGACCTTTTGGGTCGCCGTGCCACGTGCACCTCGCCGCCTTTCGCGGCGCTCAGGAGATGGTAGGATAAATGTCTCGCAAAACCGGATTTGATGTGTTCTCGCGCCGCGCATTCCTGCGCTCTGCCGCAACCTTCGGCGCCGCCGCAGTGGCCGGCCAGGCGCTCGCCCAGACGGCGCTCGACGACATCCTCAATGCTCCGCGCCGCGGCAACTGGGACGACCAGTTCGACGCCGAGGCATCGCGCACCGCCACCGCCGTCGTCTCCAACAACCCGATCTTCGGCTCCGGCAGCTCCGGCTACCTGCAGCAGGCGATCATGGATTACCAGAACATCGTGTCGAGCGGCGGCTGGCCGACCATCAACACGCAGCAGAAGCTTGAAATGGGCGTCGCCGACCCGGCCGTGGCGCAGCTGCGCCAGCGCCTGATCATCTCCGGCGACCTGCCGCGCTCCGCCGGCACGAACGGCGCCTTCGATTCCTACGTGGACGGCGCCGTCAAGCGCTTCCAGGCCCGTCACGGCCTGCCGTCCGACGGTGCCGTCGGCGAATATACGCTGAAGGCGCTCAACGTTCCGGCCGATACCCGCCTCGGCCAGCTCCAGACGAACCTCGTTCGACTCCAGGCGATGTCCGGCGATCTCGGCCGCCGTTACGTCATGGTCAACATCCCGGCCGCCTATATCGAGGCCGTCGAGAGCGGCCGCGTCGCCTCGCGCCACACCGCGATCGTCGGCAAGATCGACCGCCAGTCGCCGGTGCTGAACTCCAAGATTTATGAAGTGATCCTCAACCCCTACTGGACTGCGCCGCGCTCGATCATCCAGAAGGACATCATGCCGCTGATGCGCAAGGATCCGACCTACCTGTCGCGCAACTCGATCCGCCTGTTCGACGGCAATGGCGGCGAAGTTTCGCCGGAGACGGTCGACTGGAACGCCGAAAAGGCGCCGAACCTGATGTTCCGCCAGGACCCGGGCAAGATCAACGCCATGTCGTCGACGAAGATCAACTTCCACAACGAACACCAGGTCTACATGCACGACACGCCCCAGCAGGGCCTGTTCAACAAGCTGATGCGCTTCGAATCGTCGGGCTGCGTGCGCGTGCAGAACGTGCGCGACCTTTCCGTCTGGCTGCTCAAGGACACGCCCGGCTGGTCGCGCTCGCAGATGGAATCGACCATCAAGAGCGGCGTCAACACGCCGATCAAGCTGGCGGAGGAAGTGCCGGTGTTCTTCACCTACATCACCGCCTGGTCGGCCAAGGACCGCGTCGTGCAGTTCCGCGACGATATCTACCAGAAGGACGGTGCCACCGAGCTCGCCCTCCAGACCAACTACAACCAGGAAGGCGGCCAGGCCGTCGACAGCGACCTGTTGCCGCAATAAGGCCATTCGTCGTACTTTTCCAAAGGCCCCGCTTCCGAAAGGAATGCGGGGCCTTGCTGTTTTCAGGCATTTGGCGGCTTGTCGTTTTTGTCTCATAACGCGCGCGGAAATGGCGCAAACCGTGGAGCGGATATTGCCCTTGCCATGCGAGGACGATAAACACCGTGCCACCCACCCTTAAGGAGCCTCGAGGATGAGCAATTCTTCCGCTACCGACGTTTTCTTCACGCGTTCCCTTGCCGATACCGATCCGGAAATTTTCGGCTCCATTCAGAAGGAACTCGGTCGTCAGCGCCACGAGATCGAACTGATCGCCTCGGAAAACATTGTTTCGCGCGCCGTGCTCGAAGCCCAGGGCTCGATCATGACGAACAAGTATGCTGAGGGCTATCCGGGCAAGCGCTATTACGGCGGCTGCCAGTTCGTCGACATCGCCGAGGAACTCGCCATCGAGCGTGCCAAGAAGCTGTTCGGCGTCGACTTCGCCAACGTCCAGCCGAATTCCGGTTCGCAGATGAACCAGGCCGTTTTCCTCGCGTTGCTCCAGCCGGGCGACACCTTCATGGGCCTCGACCTCAATTCGGGCGGCCACCTGACGCATGGTTCGCCGGTCAACATGTCCGGCAAGTGGTTCAACGTCGTGTCCTACGGCGTGCGCGAAGAAGACCACCTGCTCGATATGGACGACGTCGCCGAGAAGGCGCGCAAGAACAAGCCGAAGCTCATCATCGCCGGCGGCACCGCCTATTCTCGCATCTGGGACTGGAAGCGCTTCCGCGAGATCGCCGATGAAGTTGGCGCCTATCTGATGGTCGACATGGCGCACATTGCCGGCCTCGTCGCCGGTGGCCAGCATCCGTCGCCGTTCCCGCATTGCCACGTTGCCACGACCACCACGCACAAGTCGCTGCGCGGCCCGCGCGGCGGCATCGTTCTGACGAACGACGCGGAAATCGCCAAGAAGATCAACTCGGCCGTCTTCCCGGGCCTCCAGGGTGGCCCGCTGATGCACATCATCGCCGCCAAGGCCGTTGCCTTCGGCGAGGCACTGCAGCCGGAGTTCCAGGACTACGCGGCCCAGGTCGTCAAGAACGCCAAGGCGCTTGCCGAGACGCTGAAGGCTGGCGGCCTCGACATCGTGTCCGGCGGCACCGACAACCACCTGATGCTGGTCGATCTGCGCAAGAAGAACGCGACCGGCAAGCGCGCGGAAGCCGCTCTCGGCCGCGCCTACGTCACCTGCAACAAGAACGGTATCCCCTTCGATCCGGAGAAGCCCTTCGTCACCTCGGGCGTGCGTCTCGGCACCCCGGCGGGTACGACCCGCGGCTTCAAGGAAGCCGAGTTCCAGGAAATCGGCAACCTGATCGTCGAGGTTCTCGACGGCCTGAAGGTTGCCAATTCTGACGAGGGCAATGCGGCAGTCGAAGCGGCCGTTCGGGAAAAGGTGGTCAAGCTGACGGACCGCTTCCCGATGTACACCTATATGTAAGGCAGCAGTTCCAGGAAAAGTGTCGCGCGGTTTTCCGTCCGGAACTGCGCAAAACAAGGAGACTTCATGCGCTGCCCCTATTGCGGTTCGGAAGATACGCAGGTGAAGGATTCCCGTCCGGCAGAGGACGGGGCCGCCATTCGCCGTCGGCGCATCTGCCCGGATTGCGGCGGTCGGTTCACGACCTTCGAGAGGGTGCAGTTGCGCGAGCTCATGGTCGCCAAGAAGACGGGCCGCAAGGCCCCCTTCGACCGCGACAAGCTGCTTCGATCCTTCGAGATCGCGCTTCGCAAGCGGCCCGTCGACCGAGATCGCATCGAACGCGCGGTCTCGGGCATCGTCCGCCGGCTCGAAAGCTCGGGCGAGACGGAAATTTCGTCCGAAGAGATCGGCCTTCAGGTGCTTGAAGCGCTGAAGGCGCTCGATGACGTGGCCTTCGTGCGCTACGCCTCGGTCTATCGCGACTTCTCCCATGTCGACGATTTCGAGAAGATCCTCGCCGAGGTCTCCGCCAAGATCGCCCGCGACCCGGGCGTCGACGGTTAGATGTCCGGCGTTGCCGACGATAAGCGGTTCATGGCAGCGGCGCTCCGCCTCTGCCGCCGCAATCTCGGCCTGACCGCTACCAATCCCTCCGTCGCCTGCCTCATCGTCAAGGACGGTGTCATCCTCGGTTCCGCCGTTACAGCACCGGGCGGCCGGCCGCATGCCGAAACGCAGGCGCTCGCCGAGGCCGGCGAGGCGGCACGCGGCGCGACCGCCTATGTCACGCTCGAACCCTGTTCGCACCATGGCAAGACGCCGCCCTGCGCCGATGCGCTGATCGCCGCCGGCGTCGCCCGCGTCGTCGTCTCGGTGACCGACCCGGACGAGCGGGTGGCGGGCAGGGGGCTTTCGATGCTGCGCGATGCCGGCATTGCGGTCGAGACGGGCGTTCTGGAGGCGGAAGGCCGGGAAGCGCTCGCCGCCTATCTGAAGCGGCAGACGAAGAAGCGGCCTTATGTGACTCTGAAACTTGCCGTTTCCGCCGATGGCATGCTTGGCCGGCTCGGCACAGGGCAGGTGGCCATCACCGGGCCGGTGTCGCGCGGGCAGGTGCATGTTCTGCGCGCCGAAACGGACGCGATCCTCGTCGGCATCGGCACGGCGCTCGCCGACGACCCGGAACTGACCTGCCGCCTGCCGGGGCTCGAAGCCCGCTCGCCGGTGCGCATCGTGCTCGACCCGCGGCTGGAACTGCCGGTGGCCTCGAAGCTTGCGCGCACGGCGCGCGAGGTTCCGGTCATCGCGGTCACGACGAAGGAAAGCGCGCATGATCCCGCCCTTGCCGCCCGGCACGAGACGCTGGAAGCCGAGGGCGTCGAGGTGCTGACCTGCGATCCACGCCGGCTCGACGCATTGCTGGCGGCGCTTGCCACGCGCGGCATTTCCTCGCTGTTGGTCGAAGGCGGCGCGCGGGCGGCGCGGTCGTTCCTCGATGCAGGCCTCGTCGACCGCATCTTGCTGTTCAACGGCACGGGCACCATTGGCAAAGACGGGGTCGCATCCCCATTTGTCTCCGGGCGGATGCCGGACGGGTTTTCGCTCCGCCGCACGGCGCATTACGGCGCGGATAGTTTGCAAGAATACGAAAGAGACGATTGATGTTTACCGGCATTGTCACGGATATCGGAACGGTCGAGACGGTCGAGCCCATGAACGAGGGCGTTCGCCTGCGCGTGCGCACCGCCTACGACCCCGCCACCATCCCCATGGGTGCCTCGATTGCCCATTCCGGCACCTGCCTCACCGTCACGGCGCTGCCGGAGGAGGGCTCCAATGCCCGTTGGTTCGAGGTCGAGGCCTGGGAAGAGGCGCTGCGGCTGACGACCATCGCCGGCTGGAAGGCTGGGACGAAGATCAATCTCGAACGCTCCCTCAAGATCGGCGACGAGCTCGGCGGCCACATCGTCTCCGGCCATGTCGATGGCAAGGCGGAAATCCTGTCGGTCGAGGCCGAGGGCGACGCCACGCGCTTCCGCATCCGCGCGCCGGAAGGCCTGGAACGCTTCGTCGCCCCCAAGGGCTCCGTCGCGCTCGACGGCACCTCGCTCACCGTGAACGCCGTTGATGGCGCCGTCTTCGACGTGCTCCTCATCCGCCACACGCTGGAAGTCACCACCTGGGGCGAGCGCAAGGCCGGCGATTTCGTCAATTTCGAAGTCGATACCATGGCGCGGTACGCGGCGCGACTTGCGGAGTTTCCCGCCCCGAAGGCGTGACGGTGGCGTGACATTTTCGATGCCGTTACGCATCGGGACAGCAGGAGTTAAAAATCTGCCGTCCGAGGTAACGATATCGATACCTCTCGCTCCCTAGTGTGCGGGCATCGGACTTTTGGAGACCGTTGCCGCATGGCGCCTGACTACCACACCCTCCTGCTGGCGATCGGGCTTGCGGGCTTCTGCCTGTCGGCGACGCTGTTTGCCTCGTGGATGTCGGCGCGTGTCGAGCGGTTCCTCCTGTCCTGGGCGATCGGCATCGGCTGCATCGTGCCGGCCGTGGGGGTTTACAGCGTCTATATCGACGGCGTGAACGTCGCCGTCGGATGCCTCGCCTTCCTGCTGCAGTTCCTGGGCTTCTCCTTCATCTATGGCGCCGCCTACCGGTTCCGCTCCGGCAACAGGGCGCGCCGGCGCATCGTGGCCTTGTTCCTCACCTGCTCGGCGATAGCCCTGCCGCTGCTGATCGCCGGTTATGACGGTCTCGGCTTCATCGCGCTCAACCTGTTGCTGGTCGGATGCCTTACCGCGACGGCGTGGGAATATTGGCGCGCGCGGCAGGAAGCGCCGCTGCCGCTCACCGGCATCGTCATCCTCTACCTGCTGACGGCACTCTCCTTCCTGCTTTGCGCCGGCGTGCTCATCCACGACGGCAAATGGGTAATGGGCCATGCGCCGGAAAACTGGGCGGAAAACCTCAACCTCATCGCCGCGATCATGGGCATCACCGGCATCGGCGCCATGTCGCTGGCGCTCAACCAGTGGCGCGTCGCCGGCAGCCACCAGCGCGCCGCCATGACCGACCCGCTGACCGGTCTGCTCAACCGCCGCGCCCTCTTCGACCGCTACGGCGACATGCCGGTGCGGGAAAACGGCGCCGCGATCGCTTTCGACCTCGACAATTTCAAGTCGGTCAACGACCGCCATGGCCATGCGGCCGGCGATGCCGTGCTGACCGCTTTCGCCGATATCCTGCGCGACGCCTGCGGCGCCTCAGCCTGCATCGCCCGCCTCGGCGGCGAAGAATTCATCGTCGTGCTCAACCGCACCCTGCCGGACCGGGCGCAACGCATCGCAGAGCGCATTCGCGAGGATTTCGCCTCAAAACTCATCCCCATCGGCGGGCGCTCCATCACCTGCACCGTCAGCGCGGGCATCGCCTTCGGCAGCGAGGAGGGCGTCAGCTTCGATTCCTTGCTCAGCAATGCCGACAAGGCGCTCTACATGTCGAAGCGCAACGGCCGCAACCGCGTCTCGCTCGCCGCCTGAACCGCCTTACGCGCCGGGCTCGCCCTCCCAGTAATCGATGGTTTCGCCCGCGCGCGCCATGGTGCGGAACTCCGTCCTGCCGCCGGTGGCAAGACGCGTCTTGGCCAGGAATTTCCCGGAATCCGGATATTCGCAGATCTCGGTCGCCGCCATGGACGAGATCGACAGGTATTTCAGCGGCACCGTGCCGGTATTGATGATCTGGTGCGCCGTTTCCGCCCCGCCGGCCGGTGCGCCGAGCACGTCGCCAGGGCCGACGAGATGCCGCTCGTCGCCGTAACGATAGGTGCCGTGGCCTTCGAGGATGACGAAAAGCTCGTCCTCGACATGGTGGCTGTGAAAGGGACAGCCGGACTTGCCGGGTGGCACCTCGCCATAGCCGATACCGAGGTCTTTCAGGCCGAGAACCGCGCCGAAGGATGCATCGCGGGACTCGTAGAGCGAGCCCTGCGTCCAGTGCTCCAGTTCCAGCTTTGCAAGGTTGACGATCGGCGGTTTGCGGTCATCCATTGTTTTCTCCTCTGCCGGCCTTGACATATCGTTCACTTTTTGTTCATGTCTGTCAACCCCGTTCCAAGCGACAAGGCCCATGCCGGGAGCCGAAATCGCTGGGCGGGGCGGAAAACTCTTGCCAAGCATCGCCCGTCGTGGTTTGACCGCCGCCTCTGCCCGCATTTGCGCGGCCTGCCTCCAATTTTCAGGTGATCCATGGCCAACAGCGATAATCCCCATCTCCTCATCGTCGAAGCCCGCTTCTACGATGACATGGCCGATGCGATGCTCGACGGCGCCAAGAACGCCTTGACCACCGCCGGCGCCAGCTACGATGTCGTGACCGTCATGGGCGCGCTCGAAATCCCGGCCGCGATCGCCATGGCGCTTGACGGCATGGAAAACGGCGGCACGTGGTATGATGGTTTTGTGGCACTCGGCATGGTCATCCGTGGCGAGACCTACCATTTCGACATCGTCGCCAACGAATCCAGCCGTGCCCTGATGGACCTCGCCGTCAGCGAAAGCCTGCCGATCGGCAACGGCATCCTGACCGTCGAGAACGACGAGCAGGGGTGGGCGCGGGCGCGCCGGTCGGAAGGCGACAAGGGCGGCTTTGCGGCGCGTGCGGCACTCACGATGATCGAATTGAAGAAGAAACTGGGCGGCGAACAGTGACGACGGACAAGGACCAGCAGCCGGTAAAGCCGGCCAACCAGCGTGGTGCTGCGCGGCTTGCCGCCGTGCAGGCGCTCTACCAGATGGATATCGGCGGCAGCGGCGTGCTCGAGATCGTCGCCGAATACGAAACCCATCGCCTCGGCCAGGAAATCGACGGCGACACCTATCTGAAGGCGGACGCCTCCTGGTTCCGGTCGATCGTCGCGGGCGTCGTGCGCGACCAGCGCCTGCTCGACCCGATGATCGGTGCCGCGCTGCAGGACGACTGGGCACTCTCGCGGCTCGATTCCACCGTGCGCGCCATCCTGCGCGCCGGCACCTTCGAGCTGAAGGAACGCAAAGACGTTCCGATCGCCGTGATCGTTACGGAATATGTCGAGATCGCCAAGGCCTTCTTCGACGACGAGGAGCCGAAGCTGGTGAATGCGGTGCTCGACCGGATCGCCAAGCAGCTGCGTCCGGATACGCGCAAATAGGTTGGTAGAGTGGCATGAGCACGGGTACGGTCGAAGGTCTTGAACGGGAACTTTCGGCCGCGCGCCGCAATGTCTTCCTCCTGATGTTCGCACAGGCGCTGCTGGCGTCTGCCGGGCCGATAGCCTTTTCCATCGGCGGGCTCGCCGGCTACAACCTGCTCGGCGCCGACAAGTCGCTCGCGACCGCCCCGCTCACCGCCTTCAATGTCGGCGTGGCGCTCGGTGCGGTGCTCGTCGCCATCGCCGCGCGTCTGCTCGGCCGCACCTACGGTTTCATCGTCGGTGCTCTGCTCGGCGCAGCCGGCGGCCTGATCGCGGCCATCGCGCTCTTCCGCGGCGATTTCTGGCTCTTTGCCTTCGGCTTCGTCTTCATCGGCATTTCCGGCGGTTTTGCGCAGAAAATCCGCTTCGCGGCCGCCGATGCCTCGCCGTCCTTCTACAAGCCGCGTGCCATTTCCTGGATTCTCGCAGGCGGCGTCATCTCCGCCGTGCTCGGCCCCCAGGTTGTCATTCTCACCAAGGACATGTTCGAGCCGGTGCTGTTTGCCGGCGCCTTCGTGGCGCTGGCGCCGCTCTGCCTTGCCGCCATCGTGCTCTTCCTGTTCCTGCGCCTGCCGGATCACAAGGCGCAGGCCGTTGCGAGCGGCTTGCCCGTCCGGCCGCTCCGCGAAATCGTGCTGACCCAGCGCTTCATGACCGGCATGATCTGCGGCATCTCCTCCTATGCGCTGATGACCTTCATGATGACCGGCGCGCCGCTCGCCATGGTCATCGGCTGCGGCTTCTCGCCGGAGCTTGCGACGCTCGGCATCCAGTGGCATGTGCTCGCCATGTTCGCGCCGAGCTTCTTCACCGGCATGCTGATCCAGCGTTTCGGCACGGAGAAGGTCGTGGCGGCCGGCCTGATCATCCTCATGGCCTGCGCGCTGGTGGCGCATGCGGGCATCGAGCTGTGGAATTTCTGGGGCGCGCTGATCCTGCTCGGCATCGGATGGAATTTCGGCTTCATCGGCGCCACCGCCATCGTCGCCTCCAGCTACCAGCCGCACGAGGCCGACAAGGTGCAGGGTTTTCACGATATCATCCTGTTCGGCACGGTGGCGCTCGCCTCCTTCTCCTCCGGGAAGGTCTTCAACGCCTATGGCTGGCAGACGATCAACCTGATGTTCTGGCCGATCACCGGCGTCAGCCTGGTCCTCGTGCTTCTCCTGCTGCTGCGCACCCGCCGCGCCGCCGTCTAATCGTTTCGCATCCGATCGGCGCCGAAAAATCCAGCGCACAGCACGGCTTGCCGCAGTGCGGCGGCTTGACGCAGCCGATTCGCAAACGCACTCTGGCCGCGCGTCGGCCCCCGCCTTGTGAGGAGGCAAAACGGGGACGGGCGCGAACCGGCCGCAGGGAGAGGACCCGGCGGTCTCCAAGGAGGACAGAGCGAAAATGACCATATTGTTGGGCGTGATCGCATGCGGGTTGCTTTCGGTGGTTTATGCCATCTGGGCGACGCGGTCGGTGCTTGCCGCCGATCAGGGGAATGCCCGCATGCAGGAAATTGCAGGTTATATCCGGGAAGGGGCGCAGGCCTACCTCACCCGGCAATACAAGACCATTGCCATCGTCGGGGTCGTCGTTTTCGTCGGCACCTGGCTACTGCTTTCCGCAACGGCTGCGATCGGTTTCCTGATCGGCGCCGTGCTGTCGGGTGTCGCCGGGTTCATCGGCATGCACGTTTCCGTGCGGGCCAATGTGCGCACGGCTCAGGCCGCGTCCGTCAGCCTGTCCTCCGGCCTCGATATTGCCTTCAAGTCGGGCGCGATCACCGGCATGCTGGTGGCGGGCCTCGCCCTTCTCGGCGTCTCGATCTACTACGGCTATCTCACCGCCATCCTCGGCCAGGACCCGGCCTCGCGTGAGGTCATCGATGCGCTGGTGGCGCTTGGCTTCGGCGCCTCGCTGATCTCTATCTTCGCCCGTCTCGGCGGCGGCATCTTCACCAAGGGCGCGGACGTCGGCGGCGACCTCGTCGGCAAGGTGGAAGCCGGCATTCCGGAAGACGACCCGCGCAACCCGGCGACCATCGCCGACAATGTGGGCGACAATGTCGGCGACTGCGCCGGCATGGCTGCCGACCTGTTCGAGACCTATGCGGTGACCGTCGTCGCCACCATGGTTCTCGCGGCGATCTTCTTCGCCGGCGCCCCGGTTCTCGCCACCGCCATGATCTACCCGCTGGCCATCTGCGGCGCCTGCATCATAACGTCGATCATCGGCACCTTCTTCGTCAAGCTCGGCTCGAACGGCTCGATCATGGGCGCCCTCTACCGGGGCCTCATCGTCACGGGCGCGCTGTCGATCCTCGGCCTTGCGGCCGCGACGTCGGTCACCGTCGGCTGGGGTGTGGTCGGCACCGTCGCCGGCAAGGAGATCACCGGCACGAACCTCTTCATCTGCGGCCTGCTCGGCCTCGTGGTGACGGCGCTCATCGTGGTGATCACCGAATATTACACCGGCACCAACAAGCGCCCGGTGAATTCGATCGCCCAGGCATCGGTCACCGGCCACGGCACGAACGTCATCCAGGGCCTTGCGGTCTCGCTGGAATCGACGGCACTGCCGGCCATCGTCATCGTCGGTGGCATCATTTCCACCTACCAGCTCGCCGGCCTGTTCGGCACCGGCATCGCCGTCACCGGCATGCTCGGCATTGCCGGCATGATCGTGGCGCTCGACGCCTTCGGCCCGGTCACCGACAATGCCGGCGGCATCGCCGAAATGTCCCACCTGCCGCCGGAAGTGCGCAAGTCGACCGACGCGCTCGACGCCGTCGGCAACACGACGAAGGCCGTCACCAAGGGCTATGCGATCGGTTCGGCGGGCCTCGGCGCGCTCGTGCTCTTCGCCGCCTATTCGAACGACCTCGCCTATTTCGCGGCAAACGGCGACAAGTATCCGTATTTCGCGGATATGGGGCCGGTCTCCTTCGACCTCTCCAACCCCTATGTCGTTGCCGGCCTGATCTTCGGCGGCCTCATCCCGTACCTCTTCGGCGGCATCGCGATGACCGCCGTCGGCCGTGCGGCTGGCGCCATCGTCGAGGAAGTGCGCAGGCAGTTCCGCGAGAAGCCCGGCATCATGGCCGGCACCGAACGGCCGGACTATGGCCGCGCGGTGGATCTTCTCACCAAGGCTGCGATCCGCGAGATGATCGTGCCCTCGCTGCTGCCGGTGCTGGCGCCGCTCGTCGTCTATTTCGGCGTGCTGCTGATCTCCGGCTCCAAGGCCTCGGCCTTCGCGGCACTTGGCGCGTCGTTGCTCGGCGTCATCGTCAACGGCCTCTTCGTGGCCATCTCCATGACCTCCGGTGGCGGCGCATGGGACAATGCCAAGAAGAGCTTCGAAGACGGCTTCGTCGACAAGGACGGCCAGCGCCACATGAAGGGTTCGGAGGCTCACAAGGCTTCCGTCACTGGCGACACCGTCGGCGATCCCTACAAGGATACCGCAGGCCCGGCCGTCAACCCGGCGATCAAGATCACCAACATCGTGGCGCTCCTGCTGCTCGCCGTCCTGGCCTGATCGGCAAGACGCACAAAAGAAAACCCCGGGGAGAGATCCCCGGGGTTTTTTGATTCTGCGATACTGGCAGCGCTTACTTCGGGCCGCCGGTGTTGAAGAAATTCTGGATCGCCGCACCCGGCGCATTGCCGCCGCCACCACGCAGCAGCTGGCCGAGGAAGGTGAGCTCGACGCCGCCGGTCGGCGTGACGCGGGAGATCATGTCGAAGACACGGCCGTCCTTCAGCGTGTAATGGGCGAGGCGGTCGACGACGCCTTCCTTGTCGAAATAGACGGCGAGAATGCTCTGCTCGACGACCTTCGGCTTCATGAAGGCGACGGGGCGCGTGCGCTTCTGGGAAATGTAGTAGAAGACTTCGTTGTCGAAGGTCGCGGTCGCCGATGGCGAGCCGAGCGAGAGCAGGACCTGTTCGCGCGACGAGCCGACCGGTGCCAGCGCCAGGGTTTCCTGGTCGACGACATACCCTTGATGCAGCACTTCGCCCGGACCCTGGCAGCCTGCAAGAACGGATGCGGAGAGGGTGACGGCAATGGCGGCGTTACGCAACAGCTTCATGTTCAGAGCATCTCTCTTCAACAACATCCCCGGGACTGTGATGGCCGCGCAGCCATTGCAATTCATGCCTGCTTCGGTAAACCAGCTTCGACCGTCATGCAACATGACTTGCGACGGCTCCATTGTTTGAATCGGGCAAAACTAGGCTTTATGATGATTTTCGGCCTGTTCGGCAAAAAAAACGGCAACCGGCGCATCGTCGAAAAACAGTACGCGACGCTGACAAAGGCGGCGCGTCACCCCTATCTCTATGAAGTGCTTGATGTTCCGGACACGGTGATGGGCCGTTTCGAGATGCTGTCGGCCATGCTGATCCTCTACTTCCGGCGCACGCGCAAAAGCGCCACGTCGGGCCAGGAGATCGCCCAGGAGATCGTCGACGCCTTCTTCGAGGACGTCGATCACTCGATTCGCGAGCTCGGCGTCGGCGATGTCGGCGTGCCGAAGCGCATGAAGAAGTTCGCCGGCATGTTCTACGGCCGGCTGGAATCCTATGCCGCGGCGCTCGATTCCGGCGACCGCGAGGCGCTTGCGGCAGCACTCCGCCGCAACATCCATCCGCAGGCGGGCGAGGGCGCGCCGTCGATGGCGGGGCTTGCCGACTATCTCTTTTCGGCCGAAAAGACGATGACGGCCGTCGGCGAGGACGAGATCGAGATCGGTGCGCTCGGCGTGGCGGAACCCGGCGAACAAGGACAGACCGCCTGAAGGAGGCGCAAGGACGAGAGAATGAACACAGACGACACGCCGTTTTCCTACCCGGTCAAGGTGGGACACATTTCCGCCAACCCGGTCTCGGTGACGATCGAGGCCGACGCCGAGGAGCGCGCGGGGCTGGCAAGGCTCTGGTCCGTGCTGGAGGTGAAGGCGCTCTCCGCCACCCTCCAGGTGCAGCGCTGGAAGCGCGACGGCGTGCGCCTCAAGGGGCGCGTCGAGGCGGATATCGTGCAGGCCTGCGTCGTGACGCTCGATCCGGTCGAGGCGCATATCGACGAGTCGGTCGATGTCATCTTCGTGCCGGAGGGCTCCAAGCTCGCGCGGCTTCCGCTGGCGACGGAGAGCGGCGAGATGCTGCTCGATCCCGATGGCCCGGACGCGCCGGAAATCTTCTCCGGCGACACGATCGACGCCGGCGTGACCGCCGCCGAACATGTCGCCCTGGCGATCGATCCCTATCCGCGCCGGGCCGACGTCGCCTTTTCCGGCCATATCGAAAGCACCGACAAGGACGATCGGAAGCCTTCGCCCTTCGCCGTTCTCAAGGACTGGAAAAAAGACTGAACGGCTCCATAAGCGCCCGATAATTCAGTTGTGCCCCCGGCGAAAAGCGGTATTTTGACCGAATTCCGCCGCGGCAGGCCTCTGCCCCTGGAAAACAAGAACTAAGGCAAGACACGCGTGGTCAGAATTTCCGTCGACGTCATGGGTGGCGATTTCGGCCCCAAGGTCGCTATCCCAGGCGCAGCCAAGGCTCTCGAGCGCCATCCCGACATCCGCTTCGTGCTTTTCGGCATTTCTGCCGAATGCGAGCCGATCCTGGCGCAATATCCGAAGCTGAAGGCCGCAAGCGTCTTCCATCATTGCGACGTCGCCGTCGCCATGGACGAGAAGCCGAGCCAGGCGCTGCGCCGCGGCCGCGGCAAGTCCTCCATGTGGCGGGCGATCGATGCGGTCGCCAAGAACGAGGCCGACGTCGCCGTCTCCGCCGGGAATACCGGCGCGCTCATGGCCATGTCGAAATTCTGCCTGCGCATGATGGCCAATATCGAGCGCCCGGCGATCGCCGGCATCTGGCCGACGCTGAAGGGCGAGAGCATCGTGCTCGATATCGGCGCGACGATCGGCGCGGATGCGGGCCAGCTCTTCGATTTCGCGCTGATGGGCGGCGCCATGGCGCGCGCGCTTTTCGAGATCGACCGGCCGACGCTCGGCCTGCTCAATGTCGGCGTCGAGGAGATCAAGGGCCAGGAAGAGGTGAAAGCCGCCGGCCAGCTGATCCGCGAGGCCAATTTCGACACGATCGACTATTACGGATTCGTGGAAGGCGACGATATCGGTCGCGGCACGGTGGATGTGGTGGTGACGGAAGGCTTTGCGGGCAACATTGCGCTGAAGGCGGCGGAAGGCACGGCGCGGCAGATGGCCGAGTACCTGCGCGCGGCCATGTCGCGCACCTGGCTTGCCAAGCTCGGCTATATTCTCGCCAAGAGCGCCTTCGACCGGGTGCGCGAGAAGATGGACCCGCGCAAGGTCAATGGCGGCGTGTTCCTGGGCCTGAACGGCATCGTCATCAAGAGCCATGGCGGCACGGATGCCGAAGGGTTCGCGGCCGCGGTCGATGTCGGCTACGACATGGCCCGCAACGGCCTCAAGGACAAGATCGAAAAAGATTTGCAGAAGTATCATGCGGGCCGCCCCGTTGAAGGCGCCGCCCAGGGCATGATCGACGAGGTATAGAATGATCCGTTCAGTGGTCCGCGGCTTCGGAACAGCGCTTCCGAAGCGGGTACTCACCAATGCCGAACTTGAAAGCATGGTCGACACGTCCGATGACTGGATCGTGCAGCGCACCGGCATTCGCCAGCGCTACATCGCGGGCGAGGGCGAGACGACCGCCTCGCTTGGCGAAGGCGCCGCGCGCGCGGCCCTCGACAAGGCGGGCCTGACGGCCGCCGACATCGACGTCATCATCGTCGCGACCTCGACGCCGGACAACACCTTCCCGGCGACCGCCGTCAACATCCAGAACCGCCTCGGCATGCATCACGGCTTCGCCTTCGACGTGCAGGCCGTCTGTTCCGGTTTCGTCTATGCGGTGACGACCGCCGACGCCTATATCCGCGGCGGTCTGGCCAAACGCGTACTCGTCATCGGCGCGGAAACCTTCTCGCGCATCCTCGACTGGACCGACCGCACGACCTGCGTGCTCTTCGGCGACGGCGCCGGCGCCATCGTGCTGGAAGCGCAGGAGGGGGCGGGCACCAACCAGGACCGCGGCGTGTTGACGACGCAGCTTCGCTCCGACGGTGCGCATCGCGAAAAGCTCTATGTCGATGGCGGCCCGTCCACGACAGGCACGGTCGGCCATCTGCGCATGGAGGGCCGCGAGGTCTTCAAGCATGCGGTCGGCATGATCACCGACGTGGTCGTCTCGTCCTTCGATGCGACCGGCTTTTCGGCCGACGATATCGACTGGCTGGTGCCGCACCAGGCCAATAAGCGCATCATCGACGGCTCGGCGAAGAAGCTCGGCATTCCGCTGGAAAAGGTCGTCGTCACCGTCGACCTGCACGGCAACACGTCCGCCGCCTCGATCCCGCTGGCGCTGGCGGCTGCTGCGAGCGACGGGCGAATCAAGGAGGGCGACCTTGTGCTTCTGGAGGCGATGGGTGGCGGCTTCACCTGGGGCGCGGTGCTGCTACGCTGGTAGCTGAACGCCGGCCCTCCGGACCGCTTGACCCGAGGGGGCAAGGACAATACTCTTCCGCCACTTAACCATACGCTTTCAATAGGAAATCGGTGAGGAACGATGAGCGGCAAGACGGTGACACGTGCAGATTTGGCCGAATCGGTTTTCCGGAAGGTCGGCCTTTCAAGGACCGAATCCGCAGAGCTTGTCGAAACCGTGATCGACGAGATCTGCAACGCCATCGTGCGGGGCGAGAGCGTGAAACTCTCCTCCTTCGCGACCTTCCAGGTGCGTGACAAGAACGAGCGCATCGGCCGCAACCCGAAGACCGGCGAGGAAGTTCCGATTTCTCCGCGCCGGGTGATGACCTTCAAGGCGTCCAACGTGCTCAAGCAGCGGGTGCTGAAGTCGCATCTTTCGCGCAAGGCCAAGCAGAAACCGGCGTCGCCAGCCTCCTGAAGCCGGCCTTGTAAGGCGCGATCTGGAAGATCGCGACGCGCTTCAGGCGATTTTTCTGCCGATTGCCGGCCGTTCGGCAATTTGAAACTTGAATATCGCCTGGCAACCCGCTGAAATGAATACGATTCGGCAGCGTCCAGGATTGGCGGCGCCGTAAGCTTTCATCGAGGGTAGAATGGACAAGAGTCCGGACGCGTTCCGCACCATCAGCGAAGTGGCCGACGATCTCGATCTGCCGCAGCACGTTCTGCGCTTCTGGGAGACGCGGTTCACACAGATCAAGCCGATGAAGCGCGGCGGCGGGCGACGCTATTACCGCCCGGAAGACGTGGACCTGCTGAAGGGCATCCGCCATCTCCTCTACGACCACGGCTACACGATCAAGGGCGTGCAGAAGCTGCTCAAGGTCAACGGCAACCGCTTCGTCGCGGCCATCGCCAGCGGGGACCTTGCGACCGTCGAGGCGCTCGCCGCCGCCAGCCACGAAGAACCGCCGCCGCCGAAGGCCGCCAGCGACGAGGACCAGATCGTCGGCCGCGCCAAGGCCCCCGCCAGCCGCCGCTTCTTCTCCTTCGTCGGCGGCACCGACGACCCGCCGGAAATCTCGCTGGGCAAGACCAGCGTCGGCAAGGAAGACCGCGCGCTCCTGCAGGAAGCGCTCTACGACCTGCTGGAATGCAAGCGCCTGCTCGACCAGGTCCGCTGAGCGCGCCAGAAGGGTACTCGGGCTGCATCTTGACGGAGTAGCCGAGCGGCAGCGATTGGAACATTGCTGCTGTGGACTGGTTCTCCCTTCGACGAAAGGAGACCAATATGTCCATCGAAAAGACCACACCCACGGACAACGAAATCGAAACGCCACGCGGCCCGCAGGGCACCGGCGGAATTCCCGATCGCAAGCAGGAAGACGGCGTTGTCCCGCCGATCATCAAGCCCGGCGACCAGAAGAACCCGAACGATCCGCCGCTGCCGCTCGTTAGCCCCATAGCAGGCGGCGGGACGTTTTAGCGTCTGCGGGCGGGAGAGGGTGCAAGCATCGCATGTCGCCGCGCGCTGCCCTCCCTCAGTCGCGCTGCTGCGTCGGGTCCCATCCGCGCACGAAGCCCCGGCTCATCGCTGAACGGCTCATTTCAAGCTGGTGTCGCAGATGGGCGCAATCGGCAAGCAGCGTCGCGATCGTCGCCTTTGCATCTCCATCATGCCAGGCAAGGGCGGCGCTTACGGCATCGTCCTTGCCATCGTTCGTCTTTGCTTCGTACTCGGGAAGCGGTCGCACGTCGGTATTCTCCTGTGATGGCACAGCAAGCAGGCTGGTTTGACGATTGGGGAAAGGTTTCTCACCTTTGTTCCCATTATGTTCTCATTCGCTTTTGAGTCAAGCGCGCAGACAGGATTCGGCGGGGAGAAAAAGCCCCGCACGATGGCGGGGCAAAACAAGCGTCACGCTTGGCTTTCTGTGACGCGGGGGAGTGCTCGCAAATGACAAGCGAGCGATGACACTCTACGACTTTGGTCTAATTCCGGGAAAGGCCTGATTCAGCCGATTCGGTACGGTTGTGAAAAAAATTGCACTTTTTCGACCCCAACCGACGCTGCTGCAAAACCGCCGATAACTATGAAAGCCAGGGACCGTTTCCCGGTTGCAAGGGCGCCGACATAGCCGTCACCTCTGGAATGCCAGGATAGCGCCGGAGACACGAAGGAAAAGCCGTGGCGTTTCCATGTGAATTTCTGCACGCAAAACTCCCACCGGGCGGCAATTCTCCACTTTTGTTCTGACGATTTATTTTTGGGCTTGCATCCAAATGCCCGAGACTATAGGGGTTTCGGCGGTCCGGAATGTAGCGCAGCCCGGTAGCGCACTTGACTGGGGGTCAAGGGGTCGTGGGTTCGAATCCCGCCATTCCGACCATTTTCTTCTCCCTGATTTCCTGAGTTTGCAGGTTCCGCGCGCGGAACTTTGCGCCCCCGTCCGCGTTCCTCCGCCGCCGGCTCCTTCGCCGGTGCTATCCGGAGCTTGAGGAGACGGGAATGGAAGATGCAGGTATCGGCTGGATCGCGGCCATCATCATCGGCGGCATCGCGGGCTGGCTCGCGGAAATGTTCATGAAGAGCAACATGGGCGTGCTGATGAACATCGTGCTCGGCATCGTCGGCGCGGCTGTGGCCAATCTGCTGCTCGGGCTGATCGGCGTCTCGCTCGGCGGCTGGATCGGTTATCTGATCGCCGGCTTCATCGGCGCCTGCGTCCTCATCGCGATCGCAAGGGCGATCCGGCGGTAGGGTAGCGGCAAGGTTTTTAAAGGGCCGTCTCTCCGCGAGGAGAGGCGGCCTTTTCGTTTCAGGCGATGAGGCCGCGGTAGACGGCTTCCGTCTCGCTGATCATGCGGGCCAGGCTGTAGTCGCCGCTGCGGGCGCGGGCGGCGGCGCTGTGGCGGGCGAGGCGGTCGGGATCGCTGAGGCGCAGCATGGCGCCGGCGAGCCGTTTGGGATCGTCGTCGTTTTCGACCAGCACGCCGTTCTCGCCGTCTTTCAGCACCATGGAAGCGCCGCCGACATCGGTGAGGATCAGCGGCTTGCCGGCAGCGGCGGCCTCCAGCATGACATAGGACATCGCCTCGTAGCGGCTCGGCATGACGAGCACGTCGATGGCCGCCATCGCTTGCGGCCCTGTAAAGCCGGTGGTGAGGCGGATGCGCGGGGCATGGTCGGAGGCCTTGACCTGCTTTGCGACCGCGCGCTCCGCTTCGCCGGAACCGATCATCACCAGATGGGCATTCGGCACGCGGCCGGCGAGAAGTTGGAAGGCGGCGACCAGGCGCTCCGGCGCCTTCTGGCGACAGAGCCGGCCGACGAAGCCGAAGAGCAGGGCGTCATCGGGGATGCCGAGCGCCTGGCGCACCGAGCCGCGGGCGTGGTCGGGCGGGGTCTCCACGCCGTTGACGACGATCGACAGTTTCTCCCGCGGCATGCCGAGCGCGCGAGCATGGGCATATTCATCGGCCGAAACGCAGATCAGCTTGTCGGTAAAGCCGCGCGCGAGCAGCTTTTCGATCGAGCCGTAGACCTTGCGGCCAAGATTGCCGAGGCCGGGATCCATGGTGCGGAAGGCATGCGGCGTGTAGACCCGCGGGACGTGGCGGCCGGGCAGGCGCAGGCGCGAGAGCGCGCCGGCCTTGGAACTGTGGCCGTGCACGATATCGAACGGGCCGGCGCGGCGCATGACGGCGCGGATCGCCCGCCAGGCATTGAGGTCCGAGGGGCCGGGCGAGCGGGTCATCGCGACGATATGCGTGCCGGCAAGGGCAAGCGACTGCAATTCCTCGACGAAGCGCTCTTCGGCTCTCAGCGGCGAATAGATCGCGTGCACGATATGGCCGCGCGCCTGCATGCCCCGGCAGAGATCGATGAAATGCCGGCCGGAGCCGCCGCCGCTCGGCTCCAGCACCTGGAGCAGGCGCATCTGCCGCGGGTTCCTGTCCTGTTTGGTGCTCATGGCCGGTCCGATGCGATCTTGCTTGTGTGGCGTGCTTCAAGCGCGAGGCAGCCCCATACGATGCCCAGCAGCAGGTAGAAATGGCGCCAGTGGTCCGTGTCGATGACGAAGCCGATCGCGGTATGGCCGCCGATGGTGATGTAGGCGATCATCAGGTAGGGCTGCCATGGTCGGTTGCGCAGCAGCGCCTTGAAGCCGGCCCATAGCGTCCAGACGATCAGGGCGAGGTAGCAGACGAAGCCGAGCCAGCCATAGGTGGTGAGCGATTTCAGCCAGATATTGTGCTCGTCTTCCGGAAACATCGTGCTGAACACCATGGGGCCGATGCCGAGCGGCTTTTCCATTGCCATCAGGAAGCCGATGCGATGGCGGTCGAAACGGCCGAGATGGCCGCCGTCATATTCCTGCACGAGCTGGGTGCGGCTGGAGAAGAGGTCGGCGACCTTGTCAAACTGCAGGGCGACGACCAGCGCGAGGATCATCAGGCCGGCGGCGGAGATGCTGAGGATGAGGATCTTCAGCCGGAAGGCGCCGGTGCGCTCCTTCAAAAGCATGACGAAGACGAGCGCCACGACAGAGAAGAGATAGAGCGCCCATGCCGCACGCGAGAAGGACAGGAACAGGCCGAGTGCGAGGATCAGCACGCCGGCGACCTTCAGGGGGGCGGCGAGGATGCGGCCGGTGAGCAGCCCGTGCATCAGGTAGAGCGAGGGCGCGACGAGGAAGGGGCCGAAGACGTTCGGGTCCTGGAAGGCGCCCTTGGCGCGGTCGTAGAGCGTGAAGGCCTCGGAGCCAGGAAAGGCATGGAAATAGCCGAGGATGCCGAGGAGAGACGTGATGAGGGCGCCGGCCACCCAGGCACGAAAGATGAGGTCGAGCCGCGCGGGCCCCGCCTCGATGATGGCGGCGAAGAAGACGCTGGAAAGCGCCAGGAACAGCGAGACGGCGATATACATCGGCCCGCCGGCAAGGTCGTCCATCACGGTCAGCGACAGCATGCCGCCGACATTGAAGAGCACGAGGAGGATCAACAGTGGCGCGATGTTGCGCGAGATGCGCAGGCCGACGATCGCCCACAGGCCGATGAGGCCGGCCATGAAGACCTCGTAGGGCGCCGGCTCGCTGATGACGAAACCCGACAGGAACACGCCGACCGTCACCAGCATGGAGCCGATGATGCCAACGGCCGCGAGATGCGGCCGGAAGGGCTGGGCGTAGGGTAAGGCCGCGTCGCTCAATACGCGTTTTCCGTATTGAGCAGGCGGAAGGGCGTCAGGAACAGGATCTTGAGGTCGAGCCAGAGCGACCAGTTCTCGATGTAATAGAGGTCGAACTCGGTGCGGAAGCGGATCTTGTCGTCATGGTCGATCTCGCCGCGCCAGCCGTTGATCTGCGCCCAGCCGGTGACGCCGGGCTTCACCCGGTGGCGGGCAAAGTAGCCCTCGACGACATCGACATATTTGCGGTCGTGCGACTGGGCCTGGATCGCGTGCGGGCGGGGTCCGACGAGCGAGAGATCGCCCCTCAGGGCATTGAAGAACTGCGGCAATTCGTCGATCGAGGACTTGCGCAGGAACCGGCCGACGGGGGTGACGCGCGGATCGCCCTTCGTCACGGCGGCCTTGGCCGAGGGGTCGGCAAGGTGCGTGTACATCGAGCGGAACTTGTAGACCTCGATGATCTCGTTGTTGAAGCCGTGGCGCTTCTGCTTGAAGATGATCGGGCCTTTCGAGGTGAGTTTCACGGCGATGGCCGCGCCGAGCATCACCGGCCAGAGGAGGGCAAGCGCGAGCAGGCTGAAGAAGATGTCGAAGATGCGCTTGGCGACATTGTCCCAGTCGGCGATCGGCTTGTCGAAAATGTCGAGCATCGGCAGGCTGCCGACCTGTGAATAGCTGCGCGGACGGAAGCGCAGGCCCTTGGAATGCGCCGCAAGGCGGATATCGACGGGAAGCACCCAGAGCTTCTTGAGCAGCGCCAGGATGCGCGCCTCGGCCGACAGCGGCAGCGAGATGATGAGCATGTCGATGCGTGCCAGCCGCGCGAATTCCACCAGTTCCGCGACATTGCCGAGTTTCGGGTAGCCGGCGATGATCGAGGGCGAGCGGCGCTCGTCGCGGTCGTCGAAGATGCCGCAGATGCGGATGTCGTTTTCCGGCTGGTGTTCCAGCGTGCGGATAAGCTCTTTGGCCGGTTCCCCGCCGCCGACGATGACGGCGCGGCGCTCCATGGTGCCGTTGCGAGCCCAGCGGCGGATCGAATAGGCGATGATCTGCCGCTCAAGCACGAGGTAGACGCCGCCGGCGGCAAACCACGAGGCGAACCAGACGCGGGAATAGTGATCGCCGGATTTGAAGAAGAAGACGATGAGCGCCATCGTGGCGAAGGCGATGGCCCAGGCGGCGAGGATGCGCGGCGTCATGCGCCAGGGCGAGCGCAGCGCCGGCACCTGGTAGGCATCCGCGAGCTGGAGCAGCAGCACGCCGATCGCTGCGCCGCCGACAAGCACCGACAGGTAGAACACCGTCATGCCCATGCTGACATAGAGAACATGGATGCCGTAGCCGAGCGTCAGCAGCGCCAGGAATTCGACGAGGCGCAGCAGGCCGATGATCATGCTGGGCGAATAGGTGTCGGCGCGGAACTGGAGCGCGATCTTCTGGGCGAGCGGATTGAGCTCGACGGTCTTGCCGCCGTCATACTCTTCCGCCGGCGTTCCCGGCGTGATGGTCCTGATCTCGGAGGCTTTCCGCCTCAGGGCTTCCGCATCGAAGGAAACGGGCTTGTCGACATGGTTCATGGCACGCACCTGTGGAGGCTTTGTACCGGAAATAGCACGAAGCCCCTAAGAAACGTTTACGTGGCGTGAGGCGGCGGCCTCAGGAAGCGTGCCGATTTCCGCCATTCTGCCGGGCCAGGATCTCGCGGTAGAGGCTGAGCAGCGAAGAGGACATGACAGAGGCGGAAAAGGTTTCCTTGAAAGCCTTTGGCTCCGGCATCACCTTGCGCCGCCAGTCCGGATCGCCCACCGCTTCGGCCATCACGGCCGCCAGCGCATCGGGATTGCCGGGCTCGACAAGCGCGATGCTGTCGGGGCCGAGCACTTCCGGAATGCCGCCGACGCGGCTGGCGATGACAGGTTTGCGCGCGGCAAGCGCCTCCAGCACGATATAGGGCATGGCCTCGGCGCGCGACGGCACGACGACGTTGCGGGTAAGCGCGAAGGCGTCGTGCGCCTTCATGGCGGGCAGCATGCCGATGCGCCGGCCGAGGCCCGCGCGCAGCATCATGTCCTCGTATTTCGCCTTGTCCGGCCCGTCGCCGATCATCAGCGCTGACAGCGGCCGGCCGACGCGGCGTTCGGTGCGGGCGAAGGCGTCGACGAAGAGGTCCGGCCCCTTCAGGTCGCGCAGCATGCCGATATAGAGGAAGTCGACGGCGTCCTCGCGCGAATAGACGGGCTCGAAGTCGCGATCGTGAATGCCGTTGTAGATGCGCTCCGTGCGCACGCGTGGTTTTCCAACGCGCGCGGCATAGGCGTCCCGCTCGTAATCACAGACGAAGACGAGCGCGTCGCCGAGCGGTTCGAGCAGCCGCTCGGCCGCCAGCACCGCGAAGCCTGTCGCGGTGCGGCGGTCGTAGTGCAGGCTGCCGCCATGCGGCGAGTAGAGGCGGGCTACGCGATACCTGTTGACCCGCAGGGCTGAGCCGATGAGACGGGCAATGGCGCCACCCTTGGCGCCGTGCCCGTGCAGGACATCCGGCTGCAAACTTTTTATTTCATGATAGCTGTTCCAGAACGCGCGGATGTCGCCCGGGCTGACCGACCGGCTGATCGGCAGGCGAACGAGGCCGAGTGCCAAGTAAGGCCGGATCTCGTCGAAAAGCCCGTCCTCGAAGGTGCTTCCCGTAAGGCTGTCGCAGACGATCCCGACTTCATGGCCTGCTTTCGTGTGGAATTCCGCGAGATCGCGCACATGCCGGAAGATGCCGCCGATGGGAGAGCGGAAACAATGTATGATTCGCAGGGGCCCATCGTCCGCCATGACGATCAGAACAGCCGTTCACGGACATAGATCGTATCACCGGCCAGGACCGGATCGGAGATGGAGACGCGGCCCGTGAGAATCTTGCCGTTGATCTTGCGTGTGACGTCGACATTGCCCTGGTTGGCGCGCGGCGAGAAGCCGCCGGCGACCGCGATGGCGTTCTGGATCGTCATGCCGGCGACATAGCTGTACTGCCCGGCCTGGCCCACTTCGCCCATGATGTAGATCGAGCGGTAGCGGTCGACCTCGATGGAGACGTCGGGATCGCGCAGATAGCCCTGGCGGAGTTTTGCCGCGATGGCGCCTTCGAGTTCCTGGATCGTCTTGCCGCGCGCGGGCACCGCACCAATGAGCGGGAAGGCAACGTAGCCCGCCTGGTCGATCGAATAGGTGTTGGTAAGGCCGGTCTGCTCGAAGACGGTGACGCGCAGGCGGTCGCCGCTGTCGAGCCGGTAGGGCTGGATGGTCGCCTCGTGGAACGCCTTGGGGGCGGGGCGGTAACTGCTGCAGCCCGCGACGGCCGGCACGATGAGTGCCAGCGCGAGCAGCATGCCCTTGTTGATGGTGGCGAATGTCATTCGCTTGAACCCAATCCCGCAAATCAGAAATCTGATCCCCGTTATCGATCCGTTAGGGTTAATGGCTGGTAAAGGCGCCGGCCGGCCGGGTCCGATTTTTTCGTGAAAGAAGCGCGCGACGGTGAGGGGACAACCGCCGGTAATTAACCCTTGCGTTACCATGTTTGTTTACCGTGCCCGGAAATCGTCGTGTCATCGTCGTGTGGTGGAGTAGGGATATGTCGGGCGTTCACGGAAGCCAGCAGGATGTCGATATCGACCTTGGCGGTCTTTTCGGCGCGATCTGGCGCAACCGCATGCGGGTGCTTCTGGCAACCGTCGCCTGCGCAGGCATCGCCTTTGCCGGCGCAAACCTCATCACGCCCAAATACAAGAGCGAGGCACGCCTCCTCATCGAAACGCGCGAGCCGGCCTTCACGACGGGCACGGACCGTTCGCAGGGCCGCGAACAGCCGGCCTTCGACGAGCTCGGCATCGCCAGCCAGGTGCAGCTCCTGAAATCCGCCGACCTCATCAAGCAGGTCACGCGCAACATGAAGCTGCAGGAACTGGAGGAATTCGATCCGACGGCGCAGCCCTCCGCCATTTCCGACCTGCTGGTTCTTTTCGGGCTCAAGAAAAATCCCCTCGATCTTGCTCCCGAAGACCGCGTGCTGAAGGAGTTTGCCGAAAAGCTCGTCGTTTACCAGGTCGAGAAGTCGCGCGTCATCGCCATCGAGTTCAGCTCGAAGGACCCGGGCCTTGCCGCGCGGATCCCCAACGAGATGGCCAAGGTCTATCTCTCGCTGCAAAGCGGCGCCAAGCTCGACACCAATTCCGAGGCGACGCGCTGGCTGGAGCCGGAAATCGCCAACCTGCGCGAAAAGGTAC
Organism: Shinella sp. GW821-FHT10F02; assembly: GCF_058809275.1. Taxonomy (NCBI): domain Bacteria; kingdom Pseudomonadati; phylum Pseudomonadota; class Alphaproteobacteria; order Hyphomicrobiales; family Rhizobiaceae; genus Shinella; species Shinella sp. GW821-FHT10F02. Next base: position 37,750 of record NZ_JBXASL010000006.1, read on the forward strand.
GCGAGGCCGAGCAGAAGGTCGCCGAATACCGCTCGAACTCCGACCTCCTGCCGACGGGCGAAAACTCCACCTTCGCCGTGCGCCAGTTAAACGACATCTCGACGGAACTTGCCCGCGTGCGCGGCGAACGCGCCAATGCGGAAGCGCGCGCCGAAAGCGTGCGCAACGTGCTGACGGCCGGCGGAGCGCCCGATACCCTGACCGACGTCGTCGGCTCGCAGATGATCCAGCGGCTGAAGGAAAGCGAGGCGCAGATCCAGGGGCAGATCTCCGATCTCTCCACCTCGCTGCTGGAAGGCCATCCGCGGCTGAAGGGCCTGCGCTCGCAGCTCGTCGGCATCCGCGGGCAGATCAAGGCGGAGACGCAGAAAATCCTGTCGAGCCTCGAAAACGAGGCAAAGACCGCGCGGCTGCGCGAAACGCAGCTCGTGCAGCAGCTCAACACGGTGAAGGCGGACACGGCGCGCGCCGGCGAGGACGAAGTCGGCCTCAAGGCGCTGGAGCGCGAGGCGACGGCGCAGCGCCAGCTGCTCGAAACCTATCTCGCCCGCTACCGCGAGGCGACGTCGCGCACCGGCAGCGGCTCGACGCCGGCCGACGCTCGCATCATCTCGGCGGCCGTCGAGCCGACCGAAGTCTCCTTCCCGAAAGTCCTGCCGATCACCATCGTCGGCGCTGCCGCGGGCTTTGCGCTGAGCGCCATCGTCATCCTGCTTGCCGAACTGTTCAGCGGCCGCGCCCTGAAGCCGGTCGGCGTCGTCGCCTATCGCCGCGAGGAGGAGATCGACGAGATCGAGCCCGAAATCGTGGTGGAAGAGCCGGTCGTCAAGCCGGAACCGGTGGCGCATGCCGAGCCGGTGGTGCGCAAAGAGCAGGTGGTTCACGCCGAGCCGGTGGCCCGGCCGGACTACGGCCCCATCAAGGACGTGCGCGCGCCGGCAAAGTCTTTGCTGTCGAGCATTGCGCCCGACGAGGACGAGGTCGAGCCGGAGGTTGTTCAGGCCTCGCTGCTCGATACGCCCGGCCTTGCCGATGACGGCGACTTCTCCGTTGCCTCCGTCGCCTGGCACATGATCGAGAACAACGTTTCCGTCGCGATTTCCGTCTCGCCCTCCGGCGATCGTGGCTCGACCGCCACCGTCATGCTCGCCCGCCGCATCGCGGAAGAGCACCGCAAGACGCTGCTGATCGACCTGACCGGCTCGGCCTGCCCGACGCGCCTGATGGCGCAGTCGACCCATGTGCCCGGCATCACCGACCTTCTCGTCGGCGACGCGGCCTTCGGCGACATCATCCATGGCGACCGGCTGTCCAGCGCGCATATCATTCCGCGCGGCAACGCCAACATCAAGCGGGCCATGCGGGGCATCGACCGACTGGCGATGGTGATCGATTCGCTCGCCGACGCCTATGACACGGTGATCGTGGAATGCGGCCCGGCCGAAGTGGAGGGTGTGCGTCGTCTCACGCGCGGGCAGGAGACGGATATCATCCTCTCCATTCCGGGTGCCGAGGAGGACGAGATCGTCGAACTGATCGGCGCCTTCGGCGAAGCCGGCTACAGCGAGATCGTGCTGATGACGGGCGAGGGCGCGGAGCCGCCGCATTATCCGGGGCGCCGCGCGGCCTAAAAAGCTCTATTCCGCGTCGTCGCCGGCGCGGACGAACTCCGTCTTGCCCGAGCGCATGCGCTGCAGGAAGGAATAGACCTGCGGGTTCTGCTTGATGAGCCGCTTGGCGCCGGCCTTCGCCCGGTGCACGGCCGCGACCATGCTGCCGGCCACCGTCGTCGGCCACAGCAGGTCATGCTGCGGCGTTTCGATCGTGCACCAGGAGCGCTTGTAGGGCTGGTCGCCGATGCCGAAATCGAAGAGGCGCACGCCTTCGCCGCACAGTTTGCGGATCGCCAGGTAGAACAGGAATTCGCCGGGGCTGGCATCGGCCGCGATCGTGTCGTCGATCGAGCCGAACTGGCAGATCACATGGTCGCCCTTGCGCGAGAGCCCGGCAATGGCGACGATGCGCCCGTCGTTTTCGCCCTTCAGGCGCACGGCATGGATTTGGAGCGGATAGTTGCCGTCCTTCGCCGGCACCGCGATCGCGCGGCGGAAGAAATTGCGCGTTTCCTCGTCGCGAAAGACGTCCGGCAGGCCCATCGTGTCGAAACGCGCGGCCTTCTGGCGGAAGAAGGTTTCGAGCAGGTGGCGGCTTTCCTCATTCGTGGAGGCAACCACATGTTCATAGCCGCCGAGTGTCGCCAGCCGGCGCTCGGAGAGGCGGAATTTCTTGCGGCGGCGTTTTGCGTTGACCTGCGCCAGCGTGCGGTCGAAATCGTCGAAAAGCTCGAGCTGGAAGGCGGCGTTCTGGTTCAGAACCGAGGGCAGGTCGGCAAAGGAATTCGTTTCCCCGCGCCAGTTGAGCGGCACTTTTTCCAGCATGAAAAGGTCGAAATAGCGGGCGAACTGGCTGCGCGCCTGCTCGAACGCCTGGCGCAGGCGCGGCGGTGCGGCGAGGAAGTGGAATTCTTCCGTATAGAGCCCGGTATTGATGTTGCTGAAGGAGGTCGCGAGAAAGCGGGCAGTGCGCACCGGCCCGTGGCGCACGATTTCGAGCGGCAGGATGAGGTGGGTGCGTCCGCCGGAAAAACCTTCGACGATCAGGAGCTTGCAGGCATGGGTCTCCGCCCAGGCGCGGCACCAGTCATAGCTCTGGTGGAGCGAAAGCTTGTTTTCCGCTTCGAGCGCCCGCCAGCGGGTTTCCAGCGATTCCATGCGGTCGTGCAGGCGGATCGACAGCGGCACCGTCGAGGGCGTGCGCTCGCCGCCGGCGACAAGGCCCAAATAGCGGCTCGCGAGCTCGCGCTCGGACGGCATGATCTGGAAATTGAGTTGCATCGCTCCCATGGCGTCGCCCTTATGCACCCGATGCGGCCGGATCGCCGCACAAACACCATAGGCACCAGACTTGCGGAAATGGTTTAAATCCAGTGGCATCGCCTCGCTTACCCGGGGAAATTGGCAAGCGCGGTTAGCAAGTTCATAACGAAATCCGGCAAAAGCAAAGGGCAGGAGGAAGACATGCCGACATGGCGCCCGCCGCAGAAAATCCATGTGAAGGTGCTGGGCCTCGCCTGGCAGGGCAGCCGGCTGCTCGCCGCGGAAGTGACGCGGGACGACGGCAGCGTGAAGGGCGTTCGCCCGCCCGGCGGCACCGTCGAATTCGGCGAGACGCGGGAGGAGGCGCTGGCGCGCGAATTCCGCGAGGAGCTCAACTGCGGCATCGCCATCAACGGCCCCTGGGCCGTTTTCGAGAATCTCTTCTGGCACGAGGGTGCGCGCGGCCACGAGTTCATCTTCGCCGCGCCCATCCGCCTGCTCGACGAAAGCCTCTACCGCCGCCCGGAAATCACGCTGGTCGAGCACGACCGCTCGGTCTGGACGGCGCGATGGTTCATACCGGATGCCTTGCCGAACGGCTGGGAGCTCTACCCGACCGGCCTCGCCGCCCATATCAGGGCGCGATAGAAGCTTATTCGTCGCGCGGCTTGCCGGGCTTTTCCATCCATTTGATGATCAGCATGGCCGGCAGGATCCAGAGCAGGCCGGTCACCGTGAAATAGATGAGGTGGGTCCACCACGGCGATTCCCCCAGTGTCGCGACGGCGACGGTGGTCGCGATCAGCGCATAGACGAGAACGAGGATGATGATCAGCACGGTGCCGATCAGTTTGCGCAGGCGAGGGGGCATTGGCGGTCTTTCAATTCATAAGCGGCAAGGGCGCGACGGCATGCCGCAAAGGTTCGGGCCTTGTTTTGCACGGCCCGGTCGGGCAAATCAACGCCAAGACAAGGAGCAGTTATGATGACCGCCACCACCGCGACCGCATACCGCAGTGACTACGACATGGACAGGACCGATCGCAACCGCCGCCAGGTGCGCCGGTGGCTGGGCTTCGTGCTGTTCACGCTGTTCGTGCTGGTGCTCGTCGGCGGCGCGACGCGGCTCACCGAATCCGGGCTTTCCATCACCGAATGGAAGCCGATCCACGGCGTCATCCCGCCGATCACCGCAGCCGAATGGCAGGAGGAATTCGACCTCTACAAGCGCATTCCGCAATATGAGCAGATCAACAAGGGCATGACCGTCGACGAGTTCAAGACGATCTTCTGGTGGGAATGGGCGCATCGGCTGATCGCGCGCTCCATCGGCTTCGTCTTCGCCGTGCCGCTCGCCTTCTTCTGGCTGACCGGCCGCATCGAGAAGAAACTGCGCTGGCCGCTCGTCGGCCTTCTGGCGCTCGGCGGTTTCCAGGGCTTCATCGGCTGGTGGATGGTCTCCTCAGGCCTCGCCGACCGCGTCTCCGTCAGCCAGTACCGGCTCGCCACCCACCTCACCATCGCCTGTCTGATCTTCGCCTGGACCACATGGCTGATGCGCGCGCTCTCGCCGCACAGCGACGATCCGGCCCCGACAGCGACCTCGCAGCGCATGGCCGGCATCATCGCCTGCATGGCGATCTTCCAGATCTATCTCGGCGCGCTCGTCGCCGGCCTCGACGCCGGCCTTTCCTACAACACCTGGCCGCTGATGGACGGCGCCGTCGTGCCCGGCGGCCTCTTCCTCCAGCAGCCCTGGTGGATCAACCTCTTCGAAAATCCGAAGACCGTGCAGTTCGTCCACCGCATCGGCGCCTACGTGCTCTTCGCGCTCGTCTTCATCCACATGCTCTCGTCGCTCCGCGCCTCCCCCCAAACCACCCACGCCCGCCGCGCCCTCGTCCTCTTCGCCCTCATCTGTCTCCAGGCAACGATCGGCATCCTGACGCTGGTCTGGCAGGTGCCGCTCGGCTGGGCGCTGGCGCATCAGGGCGGCGCGCTGATCGTGCTGGGGTTCGCGGTCGCGCACTGGCGCGGGTTTGTCGGGGAGTATGAGCGGTAGGAAAGGCCAGCCCCTCATCCCGCTGCCGCGACCTTCTCCCCGCAAGCGGGGAGAAGGGGCATGCCGCTCGGCCTTCCTGCAAAATCGCACGTTAAAGATTCAGGAAAACATCGCCGCGCATCCCTTCGCCCCGCTTGCGGGGAGAAGGTGCCGGCAGGCGGATAAGGGGTGATCAGCCCCGCAGCATCAGATCCATGTTCTGCACCGCAGCCCCCGAGGCGCCCTTGCCGAGATTGTCGAGCAGGGCGACGAGGTTGACGTGGGGGGCGCCGGCGGTGCCGAAGACGTAGAGCTTCATGCGGTCGGTATCGGCGAGTTCCACGGCGTTGACGCGGGGGAGCGCGGCGCTTTCCTTGAGGTCGACAACCTCGACGATGTCCTGGCCGGTATAGTGGGCGGCGAGGGCCTCATGGATGGAGCCGAGCGAGGCGTGATCGTTGAGGTCCGCGAGATAGAGCGGCACCTGGACGATCATGCCCTGCGCGAATTTTCCGACCGACGGCGAGAAGAGGGGTGCGCGCGACAGCATGCCGTGCACCTGCATCTCCGGCACATGCTTGTGCTTCAGCGGCAGGCCATAGAGGAAGTGGGGCGACGAGATGTGCTCGGGATGTGCGGCATCTTCCATCTGCGCGATCATCTGCTTGCCGCCGCCGGTATAGCCGGAAACCGCATTGACGGTAACCGGATAGTCCTCGGGTAGGATGCCGGCGAGGCGCAGCGGGCGGATAAGGCCGATGGCGCCCGTCGGGTAGCAGCCGGGATTGGCGACGTAGCGGGCGTCTGCGATCTTCTTCGGCTGCGCACGGTCCATCTCGGCGAAGCCGTAGGCCCAGTCGGGGTGCACGCGGTGCGCGGTCGAAGTGTCGATGATGCGCACGGAATTGTTGCCGGCGACCATGGCCACGGCTTCTTTCGCCGCATCGTCCGGCAGGCAGAGGATGGCGACGTCGGCATCGTTCAGCATGTCTTCGCGCAGCTTCGCATTGCGCCGCTCGGCTTCCGGAATCGACAGAAGCTCGACATCGCTGCGGCCGGCCATGCGCGTGCGGATCTGCAGGCCCGTCGTGCCGTGTTCGCCATCGATGAAGATCTTCGGTTTCATCTGGAATCCCATCCTGTCAATGCATGCGCCGCGGACCGCCCGCGAGGGTCGGCCCGATATAGCGGCTTGTTTTGTCGCATTCAATGCCGACGGTTCAGCGTCGTTCCGCCAGCTGCGCGGCATGCAGCCCCAGCATGTACATGGCGATGGTCGAGCCCGCGATGGCGGTAATGTCGGCATGGTCATAGGCCGGCGAAACCTCGACGACATCCGAGCCGACGACATTCAGCGCGCCGAGCTTGCGCAGCACCGACAGGATTTTCGCGCTCGACGGGCCGCCGGAGACCGGCGTGCCGGTGCCGGGCGCATAGGCCGGGTCGAGGCAGTCGATGTCGAAGGTAAGGTAGGTCGCGCGGTCGGCGACGTGGTGGACGATCGTATCGGCGAGTTCGCCGGCCGTCATCTCCTCCACTTCGTAGCCGTAAAGGATGCGGATGCCGCAATCCTCGGGCGCATGGGTGCGGATGCCGATCTGGATCGACGTCTCCGCATCGATCAGCCCTTCGCGCACGGCGGTGCCGACGAAGGAGCCATGGTCGATGCGGCCCTTTTCGTCCGCCCAGGTATCCTGGTGCGCATCGAACTGGACGAGCGACAGCGGGCCATATTTTTCGGCATGCGCGCGCAGGATCGGCAGCGTGATGAAATGATCGCCGCCGAGCGTCAGCATATAGGCGCCGGATTTTAGGATCTTCTTCGCCTCGCGCTCGATCGTCCCCGGCGTCTTCTGGTGGTTGCCGTAGTCGAGCAGGCAATCACCATAGTCGATGACGGCCATGTCCTCGAAGAGGTCGCGCTCGAAGGGATATTGCGGATCGTTGTCCATGATCGCCGAAGCGCGGCGGATCGCCTGCGGCCCGAAGCGCGTGCCGGGGCGGTTGGAGGTCGCGGCATCGAAGGGAATGCCCCAGACGACCGCGTCGACATCCTTCAGCACCTTCGAATAGCGCCGGCGCATGAAGGAGAGGATGCCGGCATGGGTCGGGTCCGAGGCAGCGCTCTTCAGCGATTTTGCCGTGATGGCGTGGTCGATCGTCTTGTTGGCCATGAAATTCCCTCCGAAATCTGGCCGGACGTTCGCCAATCGCGGGCTTTAAGGCAAGAGGGATTCTACGCGCCGAAAACGAAAAAGGCCGGGGCGAACCCCGGCCTTTCCTGAACCCAAAATCGTCCGAGCGATTAACGCTTGGAGAACTGGAACGAACGGCGGGCCTTGGCCTTGCCGTACTTCTTGCGTTCGACGACGCGCGAATCGCGGGTCAGGAAGCCGCCCTTCTTCAGAACCGCGCGCAGGCCCGGTTCGAAGTAGGTCAGTGCCTTGGAGACGCCGTGACGAACGGCACCGGCCTGGCCGGACAGACCGCCGCCAGCGACGGTGGCAACGATGTCGAACTGGCCGTCACGGGCAGCCGCGATGATCGGCTGCTGCAGGATCATCTGCAGAACCGGACGGGCGAAGTAGGTCTCGAAAGACTTGCCGTTGACGGTGATCTTGCCGGAGCCCGGCTTGACCCATACGCGGGCGACAGCGTTCTTGCGCTTGCCGGTGGCGTAGGAGCGGCCCTGGGCGTCAACCTTCTTGACGTGAACCGGGGCGGAGGCAGCGGGAGCTGCGGCAGCGACGCCGAGGTCCTTGAGCGAGGAGAGGTCGGCCATGATCAGGCGCTCCTTGTGTTCTTGCTGTTCAGCTTGGCGACGTCGAGGGTGACGGGCTGCTGGGCTTCATGCGGATGGTTGGAGCCGGCATAGACGCGCAGGTTCTTCATCTGGCGACGGCCGAGCGGACCGCGCGGAACCATGCGTTCGACAGCCTTCTCGAGAACGCGCTCCGGGAAGCGGCCTTCGATGATCTGGCGAGCCGTACGCTCCTTGATGCCACCCGGATAACCGGTGTGCCAGTAATACGTCTTGTCGGAATACTTCTTGCCGGTGAAGACGACCTTCTCGGCGTTGATAACGATGATGTTGTCACCGTCGTCGACGTGGGGGGTGAAGGTTGCCTTATGCTTGCCGCGCAGGCGGTTTGCAATCAGGGTAGCGAGGCGACCGACAACGAGGCCTTCGGCGTCGATGAGGATCCACTTCTTCTCTACCTCGGCGGGCTTCTGTACGAAGGTTCCCATGGGAGTAGCTCTTTCTTTAGGGGTCCCGAAACCTTGCGGCTTTGGGCGCTTTTTGTTGCTTGGTTTGGCCCCTTGCGGACGCCAAAAATCGAAAGCGGCCCCAAAGGACCGCGATCTGGGCGGCTTATAAGCGAGTGCTGCTTGGGCGTCAAGAGACGCGATCCGAGCGGCGTCAAAGATAGTATAGCAAAAACAATGGCTTGCTTATACGGTATTTTGATACCACAAATTATCGTGGCGGAATCGAGTAGGTCGCGGTGGCATGCGCCACCAGATCCTCGGCATCCTCGTCGAAAATCGACGCTTCGACGATCGCGAGCCGCTTGCCGAGCTTCAGGATCCGGCAAGTGCAGGAGAGGGGGCCGGGCGCCGGCTTGCGCAGGAAATTGATGTTGAGATTGGTGGTGACGGCGAGCGCCACCGGCCCGATATGCGCCAGCACCGCGCACCAGGCGCCAACATCGGCAAGCGCAAAGAGCGTGGGGCCGGAGATCGTGCCGCCGGGGCGCAGGTGTCGTTCATTGGGCATGAGGCGCATGACGATTCCGCCGGGATGCACCTCCATCACCTCGAAAACCTTGCCGTCCGTATGAAGCTGCGGAAAATCGGCTTCGAGGAAGCGGTTCAGCGCTTCCGGGTCCATGATCGGCGTCAGTTTCATCGGCACGTCTCCTGTCGCCTGCGTTTACAGACCGATTTGCCGGCCGCGGCAAGCCCCCTCAAAGTCTATGGCGCAACGCTTGAAACTGTCTGCCGCGAGGCGTAGGACCGCAAAATCGAACAGCGAAGGAGGCCGGTCATGGCGGATGTGGTGTCGTTCAGGAAAGAGGAGCCGGCCAATCCGGTAAAGGTCGAGCGCTTCGAGCCCATCCTCCGGATCACGCTGAACAATCCGCCGGCCAACGCGCTCTCCATTACCGTCATGGAAGCGCTCAGTGCGGCGCTCGATGCCGCTGCCGCCGACGAGGCGATCCGCATCGTCATTCTCGCCTCGACCGGAAAAGTCTTTTCGGCCGGCCACGATCTCAAGGAAATGACGGCGCGCCGCAGCGATCCGGACGGCGGCCGCGCCTTCTTCGAAAAGACCATGCGCATGGCCGCCGATCTCATGCTGAAGATCGCCGCGCTGCCGCAGCCCGTGGTGGCCGAGATCGACGGCCTCGCGACGGCCGCCGGCTGCCAGCTCGTCGCAAGCTGCGACCTCGCCATCTGCACCGACACCTCCACCTTCTGCACGCCCGGCGTCAATATCGGCCTGTTCTGCTCGACGCCCATGGTCGCCGTCACCCGCGCCGCGCATCCCAAGCAAGCGATGGAAATGCTGCTGACCGGCGAAACGATCGACGCCTCGACCGCCAAGGATTTCGGCCTCGTCAACCGCATCGTGCCCCAGCAATACCTCCGCCAGGTCGTCGACAAATACGCCGCCGTCATCGCCTCCAAGTCGCCCCAGGCGCTCCGCATCGGCAAAGCCGCCATGCGCGCCCAGGCCGGCCTGCCGCTGTCGGATGCCTATTACGTGGCCGTGGCGACGATGGTCGACAACATGTTCGCGGACGACGCGAAAGAGGGAATCGGCGCCTTTCTCGACAAACGCATGCCGGAGTGGGGAAAGCGCTGAGGCTTTCCGCTGGATGTGCATCGGAAAGCGTAGTATGCTGACCGGATGATCAAGTCCATTGCGGACACGGCGACAAGGCAGTTCATCGAGGCTCGAAAGTCCCGATTTTCCGGGCTCGACGCCGCAAGGGCGATGGCACGCCTGAACGTTCTGAACACGGCGCGAAGTCTCGATGACATTTCACCACTGAAATCGATCGGGCTTCACAAGCTGAGCGGTGACCGCAAGGGCCAATGGGCCATGACGATCAACGGACCGTGGCGCCTCTGTTTCCGCTTCGAGAACGGAGACGCCTACGATGTCGAGATCGTTGACTATCATTGATTGGAGAAAGCCAATGTTCGAGGTCCATCCCGGTTCGATCCTGAAGGAGGAACTGGAAGCGCGCCAAATGAGCGGCAATGCGCTTGCGCTTGCGCTGCGGATCAATTCCGGGCGGGTGTCGGAGATACTGAACGGAAAACGAGGCGTTTCCGCCGATACAGCACTGCGCCTGGGGCGTTATTTCGGAAACGATCCACAGTTCTGGCTCGGCTTGCAGGCCGCTTACGATCTTGCGGTCGCACAGCGTACGGGTGGCGAAAAGATCCTGCGAGAGGTCCTGCCGGCGCAGACGGCGGCGTGACGCTCAAGCCAGCTTCAGCACCAGCACCCCACCGGCAATCACCGCGCCGGCGATGTAGCGCCAGATGCTGGCTTTCTCCTTGAGGATGAAGACGGAGATGAGGAGGGCGAAGAGGATGGCGGTTTCGCGTAGGGCTGCGACGGTCGCGACGGGGGCTTTTGTCATGGCCCAGAGGGCGAGGCCGTAGGAGGCGATGGAGCCGCCGCCGCCGAGGAGGCCGCGGATCCAGTTGCGGCGCACGTGGTTCCAGACGGGGGTGGCGCCGCGCTGCGAGACGGCCCAGCCGAACAGCAGGACCGGCGGCAGCAGCGACATCCAGAGCGTATAGGAGATGGCATTGCCCGAGGCGCGTGCACCGGCGGCATCCACGAAGGTGTAGCTCGCGATGACGACGGCGTTTGCCAGCGCGAAGACGATGGCGCGCCGGCTGCCGTGGCGCGATTCGAAGGCGAGCGTCAGCACGCCGGCGGAGATGACCAGCACGCCGGCCATGGCCGTGGGCGTCAGGTGCTCGCCGAGCACGAGGCCGCTGGTGGTGGCGACGAGAAGGGGGGCGGCGCCGCGCATCAGCGGATAGACGAGGCCGATGTCGCCCGCCCGGTAGGCCGCCGCGACGAGCTGGAAATAGGCGAATTGCAGGACGGCCGAGGTCAAAATGAACGGCCAGGCCTCGGGATGGGGAAGCGGCACCAGCCACAGGCAGGCAAGCCCGACCATGCCGCCGCCGAGCGAGACCATGGCGGCATCGAGCGACTTGTCCGTGCCGGATTTGACCAGCGCATTCCAGACCGCATGCAGAGCCGCGCCGAACAGCACGAGAAAAAGGACGTCTAGCGGCAATCTGGAACCTCGGGGGGCGGGCAGGCAGATGGGGAGTTGGCCCCTTCATCTGCGCAAAGCCGGCGATTTGCAATCGGCATTTTCAGCGATTTCGACCAGTGGGAACGGTGAAACCCCGAAATGTGATCCGGATTGGCACAATTCGAAGGCTTTTGCGGGCACCCGGCCGGTCGTCTTCTTTAAGGTTCTGCGCTAATATCTGTAATTGGAAGACGTGTGAGAGACGGTCGCCAACGCCGGAGGAGGCAGCGATGAACCACGATCACTATGCCGACAGCTATATCCGCCATATCCTCAAATCCGTGCACACCATCGCCGTGCTGGGCGCCTCGCCGAACGACGGGCGGCCGAGCCATGGGGTGATGGGTTTCCTGCTCGGCAAGGGCTATCGCGTCTTTCCGGTGAACCCCGGCCATGCCGGCAAAACCATCCTCGGCCAGACCGTCTACGCCCATCTCGCCGATATCCCCGAGCCGATCGACATGGTCGATGTTTTTCGCGCGGCCAGCCAGTTCGGGGCGGTGGTCGACGAGGTGCTGGCGCTCAGCCCGCTGCCCGCGGTCATCTGGGGCCAGTTCACCGTGCGCGACGATGCGGCGGCGGCGCGTGCCGAAGCCGCCGGCATCCAGGTCGTCATGGATCGCTGCCCGGTAACGGAATATCCGGTGCTGATGCTCAAGGCATCCTGACGGTTGTCAATAATATTGACTTCACGCAGCGTTACCCCAATTCTCCCCGGAGAAGACGGGATAACGCTATGAACCATGATTCCTATCCGGACTATTACATCGCCGACATCCTGCGCTCGACAAAGCTGATCGCGCTCGTCGGCGCCTCGCCGAACCCGGAGCGGCCGAGCCATCGGGTGATGGCTTTCCTGCTGCGCAAGGGCTATCGCGTCATCCCGGTCAATCCCGGCCAGGCCGGCAAGGAAATCCTCGGCCAGCCCGTCGTCGCCCGCCTTGCCGACATCGTCGAGCCGATCGACATGATCGACGTTTTTCGCGCGGCCGATGCGCTGCCGTCGGTCGTCGAGGAAGCGCTGGCGCTCTCTCCTCTGCCGAAGGTCATCTGGGGTCAGCTTTCCGTGCGGCACGACGAGGCGGCCGCAACGGCGGAAGCTTCGGGCATCAAGGTGGTGATGGATCGCTGCCCGGCGATCGAATATCCGCGCCTAGTCGCCTGAATTTTGCGCGCGCGACGCGTATTGTCGCGCCAGAAAACTTCCTTTGACCGGCCCCTATCCCTCTGAAATAGTGCGCCCGACTTCAGCCAGGGAGGCCATTTCATGACGAAGAACAAGCCCGGATTTTCCACGCTCGCCATCCATGCCGGCGCCCAGCCGGACCCGACGACGGGTGCCCGCGCGACGCCGATCTACCAGACCACCAGCTTCGTCTTCAACGATACGGACCACGCCGCCTCGCTCTTCGGCCTGCAGGCTTTCGGCAATATCTACACCCGCATCATGAACCCGACGCAGGCCGTGCTCGAAGAGCGCGTGGCAGCGCTCGAAGGCGGCACGGCGGCGCTCGCTGTCGCCTCGGGCCACGCGGCACAGCTCCTCGTCTTCCACACGATCATGCGTCCAGGCGACAATTTCATCTCGGCCCGCCAGCTCTATGGCGGCTCGGTCAACCAGTTCGGCAATGCCTTCAAGAGCTTTGACTGGCATGTGCGCTGGGCCGATACGAGCGATCTTTCCTCCTTCGAAAGCCAGATCGACGACAAGACCAAGGCGATCTTCATCGAGAGCCTGGCGAACCCGGGCGGCACCTTCGTCGACATCGCCGGCATCGCCGAAGTGGCACACCGCCACGGCCTGCCGCTCATCGTCGACAACACCATGGCGACGCCCTATCTCGTGCGCCCGCTGGAACACGGCGCCGATATCGTCGTGCATTCGCTGACCAAGTTCATGGGCGGCCACGGCAATTCCATGGGCGGCGTCATCGTCGATGGCGGCACCTTCGACTGGACGGCCTCGGGCAAATATCCGGCCCTTTCTGAGCCGCGCCCGGAATATGCCGGCATGGTGCTGCACGCGACCTTCGGCAATTTCGCCTTCGCTATCGCCTGCCGCGTGCTGGGCCTGCGTGACTTCGGCCCCGCCATCTCGCCGTTCAATGCCTTCCAGATCCTGACCGGCATCGAGACCCTGCCGCTGCGCATGCAGCGCCATTGCGACAATGCGCTCGCCGTCGCCAAATGGCTGAAGGGTCACGACAAAATCTCCTGGGTCACCTATGCCGGTCTGGACGACGACCCGAACCACGGCGTGCAGCAGCGCTATTCGCCGAAGGGCGCGGGCGCCGTCTTCACCTTCGGCCTGAAGGGCGGCTACGAGTCCGGAAAGCGCTTCGTCGAGGGCCTCGAAATGCTTTCGCACCTCGCCAATATCGGCGACACGCGTTCGCTTGTCATCCACCCGTCCTCCACGACGCACCGCCAGCTCTCGGAAGAGCAGCAGGTCGCGGCCGGCGCCGGGCCGGATGTCGTTCGCCTGTCGATCGGCATCGAGGACGTCGCCGACATCATCGCGGATATCGAACAGGCGCTGGCCAAGGCCTGATACCTTCCGGGCGGTCTTTCAGGCCGCCCGCATCCTTCCCAAGGAGCAAGCATGAGCAAAGCGCAACCCTTCGACATTTCCGGCATCGTGCCGGAAGAGGGCCGGCCGGCCGCGGACCGGCTGATTTCCGGCGATCCGGTCTTCACGAGCTGGAACATCGAGGAGGCCGAGGGCGGCATCTATTCCGGCATCTGGCAATCGACGCCGGGAAAATGGCGCATCCAATATGACGAGTGGGAATATTTCCACATCCTCGAAGGCCGTTCGATCGTCACCTCCGACGACGGCGAGACCTTTCACCTCAAGGCCGGCGACCGGCTGATCCTCAGGCCCGGCTTCAAGGGAAGCTGGGAAGTCGTTGAAACGACTCGCAAGGACTACGTCATCCGACTCTAATCGTCGGATTTCTGCTTGGCCGCCCGGAAGGCCTTTGCAAAGTCGGGCGTCGAGATAAGCCCGAGCAGGCTGCGCATCTCGGCCGAACGCTCGGCGCCGAACACGGCGTCGAAGCGCCCCTGCGCGTTATGCCAGAGCGCCAACGCCTCTTCCTGCTTTTGCGCACCCAGCGGCGTCAGCCGCGCGCGCTTCACGCGCCCGTCGCGCTCGTCGGGGATGAGTTCGACCAGCCCGTCGCGCGTCAGCGGCTTCAGCGTGTGGCCGAGGGCCGAAAGGTCCATCACCAGCCCCTCCGCAAGCGGTTTCAGGGGCGTGCCGTCCTTGCCGGCTAGCGCGATCTGCGACATCAGCGAAAACTGCGTGCCCTTCAGCCCGCTCGGTTCGATCAGGTCGTCATAGAGCTGGCCGAGCTGCCGCGCGGCACGGCGGATCGCGCTGTTCGTGCAGTGCTGCCAGACGCCGTCGGTTTCGCTCATCTCTCACCTCGCTACTCTCTCGATAAAAATCGCGCGGGCCTATTGCAAGCCCGGATAGTGCTCCCAATATAGTGGCATATACCACTAAATTCAAACCGGAGACCTGACATGACCCGCACAACGAACCTTGGAACCGCCCTCGTGACCGGCGCATCGGCCGGTATCGGCGCCACCTATGCCGACCGTCTCGCCCGCCGCGGCTACGACCTCGTGCTCGTCGCCCGTGATGAAGCGCGGCTTGCGGCGCTCGCCGAAAAGCTGAAGGCGGACCATGGCGTTGCCGTCGACGTGCTGCGCGCCGATCTTTCGGCCTCTGCGGATGTCCGCACCGTCGAACGCCGCATCCGCGACGACGCGGCGATCACGCTCCTCGTCAACAATGCCGGCATCGGCCCGAAGGGCGCGCTTCTCGCCGACGATATCGACTATCTCGACACGATGATCGCGCTGAACGTGACCGCCGCCAACCGCCTGGCCGTGGCCGCAGCACAGGCCTTCGTCGCGCGCAAGAAGGGCACGATCGTCAACATCGCCTCCGCCGTCGCCATCATCCCGGAACTGTTCAACGGCACCTATAGCGGCACCAAGTCCTTCGTGCTCGCCTTCACCCAGTCGCTCGCCCGCGAGCTGGACGGCACCGGCGTGCGCCTCCAGGCCGTGCTGCCGGGCCTGACGCGGACGGAAATCTTCGACCGGGCCGGCGGCTCCGTCGAGACGCTCGACCAGAGCCGCGTCATGGATGTCGCCGATCTCGTCGATGCGGCGCTCGCCGGCCTCGACCAGGGCGAACTCGTCACCATCCCCTCGCTGCCGGAAAAGGCGGACTGGGACAAGCACGAAGCCACGCGCCAGGCGCTCGGCCCGAACATCTCGCACAACAAGCCGGCCACGCGCTACGCGGCCGCCTAGGACCGATCGGCACTCAGCCCATGCCGGCCTGCAAATGGCGATTTTCCGCGCTTCCGGTGCTCACGTACCGAAAGTACGCTGCGCTCCGGATCACGGAAATTCACCATTTTCGGCACGGCCTGAACTGAATGTCGATCGGTCCTGAGCCTCACCAGGTCAGGTCCAGCGCCTCCAGCCCGTGGAAATGGTAGACATCCTTGACCACGGGCTTTTGGGCGATCTTCAGCCCCGGCAGGCGCTGGAACAGGATCGGCAGGGCGATATTAAGCTCCAGCCTCGCCAGCGGCGCGCCGATGCAGAAATGGATGCCGGCGCCGAAGGAGAGATTCGCGCCCTCGTTGCGATCCGGCCTGAAGGCGAGTGGATCGGAAAACTTCTTCGGGTCGAGATTGGCGGCGGCGAGGATCATCGCCACCTTGTCGCCGCGGCGGAACTGGATGCCGTCGAGCTCGACATCCTCCAGCGCGAAACGATCGAAAATATGCACCGGCGCGGAAATGCGCAGGCATTCCTCAACGGTGCGCTCCGTCGCCGTCTCGTCCGCGAAGATCACGGACGGGTCGGCGCCGTTTTCGAGGATGCTGCGCACGGCATTGCCGATCTGGTGCACCGTCGCCTCGTGTCCCGCATTGAGCAGCACGATGGTCGTCGAAATCAGCTCGTCTTCGGTAAGCAGCTGGCCGCGATGCTCCGTGTGCACCATGTGCGAGAGCAGGTCGTCGCGCGGTTCCGCCCGGCGCTGGGCGATAACGCCGCGCACATAGTCGGCGAATTCCTTCGCCGCCCTGTCGGCCGCGATCTCGTCGTCCTGCGTGCGGCCGAACATGTACATGCGCACGTAGGCATGCGACCATTTCAGGAGTTGTGGCCCCATCTCGTCCGGAATGCCGATCATGCGGGCGATCATCGTCACCGGCAGGATATCGGCGAAGGCCGCCAGCAGCTCGACCTTGCCGTCCTTCTCGAAACGATCGATCGCCTGGTGGCAAAGCGCGGCGATCTCCGGCGTCAGCCGCTCGATCGTGCGCGAGACGAAGGCGCGGTTGACGAGCGTGCGCAGCCGCGTGTGCTCCGGCGGCTCCAGCTCCAAAAGCGACCACGCCTCCGCCGCATCGAAATGCTGCACATGATCCTGCGGCTCCGGCAGTCCCAGCTCCTCCCGCGTCGCCACATGCAGGATCTGCCGCCCGAAACGGCGGTCGCGTAGCAGGCCGTTCACATGGTCATAGCCGGTGAAATACCAGCGTTTTCGCTCTTCCCAGTAGAAGGTGGGACAGTGCGCATGCAGCGCGGCATAGACCGGATTCGGATCACGATAGAAAGCGGGATCGCGCGCGTCGAGCGAGACGCGACGGCTGGCGGGATCGATGGAGAGAAAGGGGAAGGGGAGCGTTGTCATGGGGGATCGGTAGCGCATTCCGGTGCCGCGGAAAACTGGAATTTGATTTTCGGGCGGCAGTGGACTAAGTTTACTAAACTAAGTCTATTGGAGGTGACGATGCGCGTCGTGAACATTCATGAAGCCAAGACCCATCTTTCGCGCCTCGTCGAACAGGCCGCGGAAGGCGAATCCTTCGTTATTGCCAAGGCGGGGAAACCGATGGTGCGGGTGGTGCCATTGGAGGAACCCATCGAGAAGACCGCTCCGAGCCGCTTCGGATTCCTTCGGGGACAGCTGAAGGCCCCGGACGATTTCGACACGATGGGTCAGGAAGAGATCGAGAAGATGTTTCAGGGCGATAAATGAAGCTGCTGATCGACACCCATCTTTTGATCTGGGCCGCCGAAGGGCCTGAGCGCCTGAGCGCGGAGGCCGTCACGATGATGGCCGATCAGGACAATGTCCTGGTCTTCAGCGTCGCGAGCCTTTGGGAAGTCGCGATCAAGCAGACTTTGAACCGGCCCGATTTCTCCGTGGATGCGTCTCTTTTCCGGCACGCCCTTGTCCAAAGCGGCTACGAGGAATTGACGATCAATGCCGCCCACGCGATCGCGGTGGCAGGCCTTCCGAGCATTCACAACGATCCATTCGATCGCATGCTGGTCGCCCAGGCGCGAACCGAAGGTCTGCTGCTGCTCACCGCCGACCGGCGTCTGGCATCCTATCCCGGCCCGATCCGTCTCGTCTGACCCTACTGTCCCACGGCAACCCCCTCGCGCCGCGGGTCGGCCGCGCCCTTCAGGCCGTCGGCGGTGAGTTCGATGGCGTGGAGGCCGGAGTTCATGTCGCCGATCTTGACCTCGTAGCCGAGGGCTTTCAGCGGTTCGGCGAGTTTTTCGGCATCGGTGCCGGCTTCGAGGTCGTAGGGGCCGAAGCGGTTGATGGCGTGCGGCATGGCGACGATGGCGCCGACATCCATGCCCCAGTCGATATAGGCGACGAGCGCCTGCGCGACATAGCCGATGATCTGGCTGCCGCCGGGCGAGCCGATGGCGAGCAGCGGCTTGCCGTCCTTCATGACGATGGTCGGCGACATGGAGGAGCGGGGGCGTTTGCCGGGCTCGACGCGGTTGGCGACGGGCATGCCCTCGTCATGCGTCTTGAAGGAGAAGTCGGTCAGTTCGTTGTTGAGCAGGAAGCCGTTGGTCATCAGGCGGGAGCCGAAACCGTTTTCGATGGTCGTGGTCATCGAGACGACATTGCCATCCTTGTCGACGATGACGAAATGGCTGGTGGAGGGCAGTTCGATCGCGGCATCGCGGCCGAAGTTGAAGGCGTGGTCCCATTCCGGCTTGCCGGATGTAACTGCATCCTCGCCCAGCGCCTTGTCGCCGTCAAGCAGCTTGGCCCGTTCGCCGAGATAGGTTTTTTCGAGAAGCCCTTTGATCGGCGAAGGCACGAAATCGGTGTCGGCAAGAAAGCGTTCGCGGTCGGCAAAGGCGAGACGCTGGGCGTCGCCGATCAGCCGCCAGCTTTCCGGATTGTCCTTGCCGAGCGCCTTAAGGTCGAAATTCTCCAGCAGGCCGAGCATCTGGCCGATGGCGACCGCGCCGGAAGAGGGTGGCCCCATGCCGCAGATGTCGAGCGCGCGGTAGGAGACGCAGACGGGCCGCCGCTCCTTGACCTGGTAGTTGGCAAGGTCTGCAAGCGCCAGCACGCCGGCATTCTTGCCGGACATGCGCACCGTATCGACGATCGCCTCGGCTATGGCGCCCGTATAGAAAGCGGGCGCCCCGCCAGCCGCGATGGCGGAGAGCGTTTCGGCATAGGCCGGGTTTTTCAGGATCGTGCCGGCCTTCAGCGGCGCGCCGTCGGCACCGAAAAAGTAGGACGTCGTCGATTCGAAGGTCTTCAGCTTGTCGCCTTCCGCGGCAATCAGGCTGGCGAGGCGCGGCGAGACGGCAAAACCGTCGCGGGCGATCTTTTCGGCCGGGGCGAAGAGGTCCTTCCAGGGCGTGCGGCCCCAGCGGTTGTGCGCCTCCTGCATCAGCATGACGGTGCCGGGCGTACCGACGGAGCGGCCGCCGACGACGGCATCGAAGAATTTGAGGGGCTGGCCCGTCTCATCCAGGAAGAGTTTTGGCGTCGCCTCCATCGGCGCGGTCTCGCGGCCGTCGAGCGTGGTGATGCGCTTCGTGCCGGCATCGTAATAGACGAGGAAGGCGCCGCCGCCGAGGCCGGAGGATTGCGGCTCGACGAGGCCGAGCACCGTCTGGACGGCGATCATGGCGTCGATGGCGCTGCCGCCGGCGGCAAGGACCTTTTCGCCGGCCTCGGCCGCGAGCGGATGCGCGGCGGCCACCATATGCGCCTTCGCGGTCACGACCTTGGCTGCGGAAAAGCCGGTCGCGCGCTCCGGCGAGACCGTATCGGAGGCCTGCTGGGCGAATGCGCCGGTGGTGGTTGCGAGAAGGAGCCCGAGGGCTGCGATAGATCGTGTCGTCATGACTGTCTCCATCCGTCGGAATGCGGGCGCGGGGCGCCGGGAAATGCGGGCAGGGTGACCGGCCGGATTCATCCTTCCTTCACCCTGTCGGCGCTGCATCTGTGGAAATCGCTTTCCCGCGTCGCGCCAGTTAACCCCATTCTGGCATAGAGCGCCGCAAAACGCGCGTCCGTCTTGAAGTCAGATACCCTGACACTCTATGTAGGGAAGAAGAAACTTGCTGATTCCCAACGTTTGCGAAGGGTTTCAGGGCCACACCGATGAAGGATTGATATGAGAAATCCC
The DNA here is from genome assembly GCF_058809275.1 of Shinella sp. GW821-FHT10F02. Lineage (NCBI taxonomy): Bacteria > Pseudomonadati > Pseudomonadota > Alphaproteobacteria > Hyphomicrobiales > Rhizobiaceae > Shinella > Shinella sp. GW821-FHT10F02. The sequence goes on from NZ_JBXASL010000006.1 coordinate 57,527, forward strand.
GTAGATACCGCCATGGCTCTGGTGCCGATGGTCGTCGAGCAGACCAACCGCGGCGAGCGTTCCTACGACATCTATTCGCGTCTCCTCAAGGAGCGTATCATCTTCCTGACGGGTCCCGTCGAAGATCACATCGCCACGCTCGTCTGCGCGCAGCTCCTCTTCCTCGAGGCCGAAAACCCGAAGAAGGAGATCGCGCTCTACATCAATTCGCCGGGCGGCGTCGTCACGTCCGGCATGGCGATCTACGATACGATGCAGTTCATTCGCCCGGCCGTGTCGACGCTCTGCATCGGCCAGGCCGCGTCCATGGGCTCGCTGCTCCTGGCCGCCGGCCACAAGGACATGCGCTTCGCCACGCCGAACGCCCGCATCATGGTTCACCAGCCGTCCGGCGGCTTCTCCGGCCAGGCGTCCGACATCGAGCGCCATGCAAAAGACATCATCAAGATGAAGCGTCGGCTCAATGAGATTTACGTCAAGCACTGCGGCCGCACCTATGAGGAAGTGGAACGGACGCTCGACCGCGACCATTTCATGACGGCCGACGAGGCGAAGGACTGGGGTGTGGTCGACCGCGTCATCACCAGCCGCGAGGCAATCGAGGGCGTGGACGCGTCGTAACATCGGGGTCGGGGACTGCGCGACCCATGACGCTCGACGAATACAACGCCTTTTGCGCTTCGCTCCCGGCCACGACCCATGTCGTGCAATGGGGCGGGGCGCATGTCTGGAAGGTCGGTGGCAAGGTTTTCGCCATCGCCGGATGGAGCGAGGCGGAACTGCCGGGGGTCACGTTCAAGGTGTCGGAGCTTGCCTTCGATATCCTGCGCGAGCAGCCCGGATGCCGGCCCGCGCCGTATCTCGCCTCACGGGGCATGAAGTGGATACAGCGGCAAACGGGCGAATCAGTGGACGACGCGGCCTTGTGTGACTATCTAAGGGAAAGTCACGGTTTGGTTGCGGCCAAGTTGACGCGCAAGGCGCGCGCAGATCTTGGCTTAATGCGCGGATGAACGCAATCGTGCGATTTGTAATGATCGCGGGGCTTTATCCGCGCAGCAAAGCCGGTAATATTGGCCGTTAATGCTATGTTGATTTGTGACAGCTTAGCATTCGGTGTTTAAACGGGGAATGCGTTGCGACCGGTTGGCGGGCTTGCGCCCGGCCCGGTCAGTGCCCCTGGAGCCTTTGGAGGACGCGAAAGCGCTTCCGGCAAGGCGGTGTGAGTGGTCCGGCCATCTTCCGGGAGATGAACGGCGTGCTGGAAGGAAAGTGATATGAGCAAGGTCAGCGGCAGCAACGGCGGCGACTCCAAGAATACCCTGTATTGCTCTTTCTGCGGAAAGAGCCAGCACGAAGTCCGCAAGCTGATTGCCGGACCGACCGTCTTCATCTGCGATGAATGCGTCGAATTGTGCATGGACATCATCCGCGAAGAGAACAAGACCTCGATGGTCAAGTCCCGTGACGGCGTTCCGACGCCCCAGGACATCATCAAGGTCCTCGACGAATATGTCATCGGCCAGCAGCAGGCCAAACGCATCCTGTCGGTGGCGGTGCACAACCACTACAAGCGCCTGGCGCATGCCGCCAAGGGCTCGGACGTGGAACTGGCGAAGTCGAACATCATGCTGGTCGGCCCGACGGGCTGCGGCAAGACCTATCTCGCCCAGACGCTCGCCCGCATCATCGACGTGCCCTTCACCATGGCCGACGCCACGACGCTGACCGAAGCCGGTTACGTCGGCGAGGACGTGGAAAACATCATCCTGAAGCTTCTTCAGGCGGCCGACTACAATGTCGAGCGTGCGCAGCGCGGCATCGTTTATATCGACGAAGTCGACAAGATTTCGCGCAAGTCCGACAACCCGTCCATCACCCGTGACGTTTCGGGCGAGGGCGTGCAGCAGGCGCTTCTGAAGATCATGGAAGGCACGGTCGCTTCGGTACCCCCGCAGGGCGGCCGCAAGCATCCGCAGCAGGAATTCCTGCAGGTCGACACGACGAACATCCTGTTCATCTGCGGCGGCGCCTTTGCCGGCCTCGACAAGATCATCTCCGCTCGCGGCGAGAAGACCTCGATCGGCTTCGGCGCGACGGTGCGCTCGCCGGAAGATCGCCGCGTCGGCGAGGTTCTGCGCGAACTGGAGCCGGAAGACCTGGTGAAGTTCGGCCTCATCCCGGAATTCATCGGCCGTCTGCCCGTCCTGGCGACGCTGGAAGACCTCGACGAGGATGCGCTGATCCAGATCCTGTCCGAGCCGAAGAACGCGCTGATCAAGCAGTACCAGCGCCTGTTCGAGATGGAAGACGTCGAACTGACCTTCCACGAGGACGCGCTGCGCGAGATCGCCAAGAAGGCGATCGTGCGCAAGACCGGTGCCCGCGGCCTGCGCTCGATCATGGAGAAGATCCTGCTCGACACGATGTTCGAACTGCCGACGCTGGAAGGCGTGCGCGAGGTCGTCATCTCCGACGAGGTGGTCAAGGGTTCGGCCCGCCCGCTCTACATCTACTCGGAGCGCTCCGACGAGAAGGCCAACGTCTCGGCCTGATCGACGCAAATCACTGAGAGGAAAGACCCGCCACGGCGGGTCTTTTCGTTTCCGGGTCAACTCGTGACATTTCGTGACTGGTCGCTAGGCCCCGGACGGGGCATGATGTAGTGCCTGCCGGCCTTATAAGACGTTGCGAAACGTCGCGGGCCAAGCGAATATGAAAGACTTTGATTCTGTATCTCGCGTATGCTCCGGCGCATTGCCGGGGGAAGGCCGCAAGTTCCGCGACAGCGCGGAAGACTACACTTCCTTCCGTTGGTTCGTCTGGCCTGGTGCGGGGTGGGGCACTCCGTAGCCGGGCTTGAAAAAGCGTTAACCGAACGCCACTTGTGGATGGAAAAGAACGCCGGCCCGGCGCCCCCAAGCGCCGATTGGACTGGTTCCCGGAAACGGGACGTTTGAAAGGAAATGACATGACGAAAAAGACGTCTGCGCCGCACGAATCGACGGCCTTCCCGGTCCTGCCCCTGCGCGACATCGTGGTGTTCCCGCACATGATCGTTCCGTTGTTCGTCGGCCGCGAGAAGTCGATCCGCGCGCTCGAAGAGGTGATGGGCACCGACAAGCAGATCATGCTTGCCACCCAGATCAACGCCTCTGATGACGATCCGGAAGTCGACGCTATTTACCGCATCGGCACCGTCGCCAACGTGCTCCAGCTGCTGAAACTGCCCGACGGCACCGTCAAGGTGCTGGTCGAAGGCCGTGCGCGCGCTGAGATCGACGGCTACACCGAACGCGACGAATTCTACGAGGCGATGGCCCATGTGCTGGTCGAGCCCGACGAGGACCCGGTGGAGATCGAAGCGCTGTCGCGCTCGGTCGTCTCCGAGTTCGAGAACTACGTGAAGCTCAACAAGAAGATTTCGCCCGAAGTCGTTGGTGCCGCGAGCCAGATCGAGGACTACTCGAAGCTCGCCGATACCGTCGCCTCGCACCTCTCCATCAAGATCGTCGAAAAGCAGGAAATGCTGGAGACGACGAGCGTCAAGCTGCGGCTTGAAAAGGCGCTCGGCTTCATGGAAGGCGAGATCTCGGTTCTCCAGGTCGAAAAGCGCATCCGCTCGCGTGTCAAGCGCCAGATGGAGAAGACCCAGCGCGAGTACTACCTGAACGAACAGATGAAGGCGATCCAGAAGGAACTCGGCGACGGCGAGGACGGCCGCGACGAGATGGCCGAACTGGAAGAAAAGATCGCCAAGGCCAAGCTCTCCAAGGAGGCCCGCGAAAAGGCGGATGCCGAGATGAAGAAGCTGCGCCAGATGAGCCCGATGTCGGCGGAAGCCACCGTCGTGCGCAACTATCTCGACTGGCTGACCGGCATTCCGTGGAACAAGCGGTCGAAGGTCAAGACCGACCTCAACGCTGCGGAAAAGGTCCTCGAAGAGGATCATTTCGGCCTCGACAAGGTCAAGGAACGCATCGTCGAATATCTCGCCGTGCAGGCCCGCTCGACCAAGATCAAAGGCCCGATCCTGTGCCTCGTCGGCCCTCCGGGCGTCGGCAAGACTTCGCTTGCGAAATCGATCGCCAAGGCGACCGGCCGCGAATATGTCCGCATGGCGCTTGGCGGCGTGCGTGACGAGGCCGAGATCCGCGGCCACCGCCGCACCTATATCGGCTCGATGCCCGGCAAGGTCATCCAGTCGATGAAGAAGGCGAAGAAGTCCAACCCGCTCTTCCTGCTCGACGAAATCGACAAGATGGGCATGGATTTCCGTGGCGATCCGTCGTCGGCTCTGCTTGAGGTGCTCGATCCGGAACAGAATTCGACCTTCATGGACCACTACCTGGAAGTCGAATACGACCTGTCCAACGTCATGTTCGTGACGACGGCGAACACGCTGAACATTCCAGCACCCCTGATGGACCGCATGGAAGTGATCCGCATCGCCGGCTACACGGAAGAGGAAAAGCTGGAAATCGCCAAGCGGCACCTGCTGCCCAAGGCGATCCGCGACCACGCGCTGCAGCCGAAGGAATTCTCGGTCACCGACGGCGCGTTGATGGCGGTCGTCCAGCAGTACACCCGCGAGGCGGGCGTGCGTAACCTGGAACGCGAACTGATGAAGCTCGGCCGCAAGGCGGTCACCGAGATCATCAAGGGCAAGTCGGCGAAGGTCGAGGTCACGGCGGAGAACATCCACGACTTCCTCGGCGTTCCGCGCTTCCGCCACGGCGAAGCCGAGGGCGAGGACCAGGTCGGCGTCGTCACGGGTCTTGCCTGGACGGAAGTCGGCGGCGAGCTGCTCACCATCGAAGGCGTCAGCCTTCCCGGTGGCAAGGGCCGCATGACGGTGACCGGCAACCTGAAGGACGTGATGAAGGAATCGATCTCGGCAGCGGCGTCCTACGTCCGCTCGCGCGCCGTCGATTTCGGCATCGAGCCGCCGCGCTTCGACAAGACCGACATCCATGTGCACGTGCCGGAAGGTGCGACGCCGAAGGACGGTCCGTCGGCCGGCATCGCCATGGCGACCGCCATCGTTTCCATCATGACCGGCATCCCGGTCTCGAAGGATATCGCGATGACGGGCGAAGTGACGCTGCGCGGCAGGGTGCTGCCGATCGGAGGCCTGAAGGAAAAGCTGCTCGCAGCGCTTCGCGGCGGCATCAAGAAGGTGCTGATCCCGGAAGAGAACGCCAAGGACCTGGCCGACATTCCGGACAACGTGAAGAACAACATGGAGATCGTTCCGGTCTCCCGCATGGGCGAGGTGATCAAGCATGCGCTCATTCGCCGGCCCGAGCCGATCGAGTGGGACGGGACCGTCGAGGATACCAAGGTTCCGGCTGTCGAATCGACTGAAGACGGCCTTGGCGCCATCGCGCACTGAGCCTTAACGCCGGGTGAAGCATCCGGTATTTTGGCGCGAAACTGGAAAGACCGGCCCTCGGGCCGGTCTTTTTCGTTGAAAAGCGTGTGTAAACCCCGGATTCTCAGGGGATTGCGACGAAATTTTCTTGCGAGGCGAGGGGCGATGCGTATTCTGCCCCCGACTTGTATGAGTCGTTTCAAACCGTAAGAAAGGGGTGGAAACATGAACAAGAATGAACTCGTATCCGCAGTGGCTGAGAAGTCGGGCCTGTCCAAGACGGACGCAGCATCTGCTGTCGACGCCGTTTTCGAGACGATCCAGGGCGAACTCAAGAACGGCGGCGACGTTCGTCTGGTCGGTTTCGGCAATTTCTCCGTATCGCGTCGTGAAGCTTCGAAGGGCCGCAACCTTTCGACTGGCGCCGAGATCGAGATCCCGGCACGCAACGTGCCGAAGTTCTCGGCCGGCAAGGGGCTGAAGGACGCCGTTAACGGCTGATCCGATGCCGCTGCATGATCCTCGCATCCGTACAGGTGCGGGCAGACATGATGCGGCATCCAGAGTTCTGCTGCGCCCGGGGCGCGCCCTTGGGGGCGCTTGGCGCTGCAGGGCAGAGAGCGGTTATCCACTCCGCCGCCAATCCTGAGTTTCAGGGTCGGGGCCCGGTTCTTCCGGGCCCCTTTTTATTTCCGGGTGGAGGTGTGCGGCCGTCGTTGAATTGTCATCGGCCTGTAACACGAAAGCCTCAGAACCGCCGGGTTCCTTTTGACCGGATCCCGGAGGATTTCATGAAAACCCGTTCGATCACTGCTGCGCTCGCAGCCGTCCTCGCCGCATCGGTAGCTTCTGCCGCCAGCGCCGAGCCTGTATTCAATCGCATTGCATCCTTTGCCGTTGCCGACAACCTGCCAGAAGGCAAGGACAAGGCGACGCCGACCTCTTCGGAAATCATTACAGCGTCCGAAGACGGCAACACGCTCGTCTATTCCGACAGCCCGAACAAGGCGATCGGCTTCATCGACATCACCGACGCCAAGGCCCCGAAGGCCGGCGGTTCGCTGGCCTTCGAAGGCGAGCCGACCTCGGTCACCATCGCGGCCGGCAAGGCGCTCGTCGCCATCAACACGCGCGAAAGCTTCGTCAAGCCGTCGGGCATCCTCGCCCAGGTCGATCTCGCCTCGAAGGCCATCGACACGACCTGCGACCTCGGCGGCCAGCCGGACTCGATCGCACTCAACAAGGACAAGACGCTCGCCGCGATCGCCATCGAGAACGAGCGCGACGAAGAGGTCAATGACGGCGACATCCCGCAGATGCCGGCCGGCGATCTCGTCATCCTGTCGCTGAAGGACGGCGTCGTCGATTGCGGTTCGATCAAGCACGTCACGCTGACCGGCCTTGCCGACGTCGCCGGTGACGATCCGGAGCCGGAATTCGTCGCCTTCAACAGCCTGGATGAGATTGCCCTCACGCTCCAGGAAAACAACTACATCGCCATCATCGACGGCAAGACCGGCACCGTGAAGACCCACTTCTCCGCCGGCACCGTCAACCTGGAAGGCATCGACACCAAGAAGGACGGCGCCCTCAAGTTCACCGGCGAGATGAAGGATGTCGCCCGCGAGCCCGACGCCGTGAAGTGGCTGGACGACAACCGTTTCGTCGTTGCCAATGAAGGCGACTGGAAGGGTGGCGCACGCGGCTTCACCATCTTCGACAAGACCGGCAAGGTCCTCTACGAGAACGGCGCGGGCCTCGAGCGCGAGATTGCCAAGATCGGCCACTATCCGGACGCGCGCAACAAGAAGGGCATCGAGCCGGAAGGCATGGAAGCCGCCAAGTTCGGCGACGACAACCTGTTCTTCGTGCTGGCCGAGCGCGCCTCGATCGTCGGCGTCTACAAGGACACCGGTGCCGAGCCCGAGCTTCTCCAGCTCCTGCCGTCGGGCATCGGTCCGGAAGGCGCCGTCGCCATTCCGAGCCGCAACCTCTTCGTGACCGCCAACGAGACCGACCTCGTCGAGGACGGCCTTGCCCGCTCGCACGTCATGATCTTCGAGCGTGCGGAAGGCGAAGCGGCCTATCCGCAGATCGTCTCTACCGAAAAGGATGGCGAACTGATCGGCTTCGGCGCTCTCTCGGGTCTCGCTCCGGTCAAGGACCAGGCTGGCCATCTCTACGCCGTCAACGACTCGGTCTACGCCTCGCAGCCGACGATCTTCACGATCGACGCCACCGCGAAGCCGGCCAAGATCACCGACGCGCTGCGCATCACGCGCGCCGGCGCTGCCGCCCAGAAGCTCGACATCGAAGGCCTGGTGCCGGATGGTGAAGGTGGCTTCTGGCTCGCTTCCGAAGGCGACGCCGACAAGCTCTACAGCCACGCCATCATCCATGTGAACGAGAAGGGCGCCATCGAGAAGGAAATCGCCATCCCCGCCGAGCTGCGCGCCGGCGAGAAGCGTTTCGGCTTCGAAGGCATCACCAGCGTCGGCGAAGGCGACGACCTGACGCTCTGGATGGCCGTGCAGCGCGAATGGGGCGATGACGAGAAGGGCTTTGTGAAGCTCGTCTCCTACAAGCCCTCGTCGAAGGAATGGGGCGCCGTGCGCTACCCGCTCGAAACGACGGAAGCCGGCTGGGTCGGTCTTTCCGAAATCACGGCGAACGGCGACTACGCTTACATCATCGAGCGTGACAACCAGATCGGCCAGGCTGCCAAGCTGAAGAAGCTCTACCGCGTGGCGCTTGCCGACCTGAAGCCGGGCAAGATCGGCGGCGAACTGCCGGTCGTCAAGAAGGAAGAGGTTCGTGACCTCATCCCCGACCTGAAGGGTGCCACCAACGGCTACGTCGTCGACAAGGTCGAAGGTTTCACCATCGACGCCGCCGGCAACGGCTATGTCGTGACCGACAATGACGGCGTCGACGACTCTTCCGGCGAGACGCTGTTCTTCGGCATCGGCCCGATGAACGCCATGTAAGTAACGGTTTTCCGGTGCCTCCTCGTGCGGGGGAGGCACCGGACCCTGCCTGTGAAAAGGCAAACGAAAAGGCCGGGATCTCGCGATCCCGGCCTTTTTGGTTTGGTTGCCGTCCGGCTTAGCCGACGGCCTGCAAGGGGCGGATGGGGGGAGTGTCGCCGGCCTCGTGCTGGTTCCGGCTGCGCTGCAGCTCATCGGTCTTCTCGCTGAGGCAGCGGATGATTTCCTTCAGCTGCTGCTTCTGCTCTTCCGTGAGGACGGCGAAGATCGCCTCGATCATCTTGTGCTGCGGCTGCTGGGCGGCCGAAATAACGGTCCGGCCCATATCCGTAATGGAGACGATCTTGGCGCGGCGGTCCTTCGGGTCCGGCTCGCGCTTCACCAGCTTGTCACGCTCGAGCCCGTCGATTGCTTCCGTCACCGTGCGCGGTGCGAAACCGAGCGCGCAGGCAATGTCTGTCGAGCGCTGCGGGCCCTGACATTCCAGCAAAAGCAGGAACTTGCTGCGGGCGAGCGACACGCCTTCGTCCATCATGCACTCGTTCACCAGGCGGCTGACCTGATGATAGAGTTTGAACATGCCCTGGGAGATTTCTATCGTGCTAGTCATGAGGTGGAATATAGGTATTATGAGGGACCATGTCAAATGATCGTGAAGTTTTTCGGATAATTTGATCATAGATATTGAACGATGACTGTAAATGCGAACGGTCAGGCAACATGCGTTTTTCGCCTCTCTTCTCTGGCTTTTTCAGGGGAGGGTGATTTCTTTCCTGCATAACCCGGCCGGCGTTGCTGCAAGCATTGACCGGAAAGGGGCCTGAGGCGATTGTCCGGCCATGCCTTTCCGCTTCATTCACACGGCCGACCTCCACCTCGATTCGCCGCTCACCTCGCTCGCGCTGCGCAATGCCGAACTCGGCGATCTCGTGCGCGGCGCGACGCGCAAGGCGCTGGAGCGCATTGTAGACCTCGCGATTTCCGAACGTGTCGACGCCGTCATCGTCGCCGGCGACCTTTATGACGGCTCGCAGACCTCCATGGCGACGGCGCTGTTCCTGATGGGACAGATGCGGCGGCTGGAGGCGGCCGGCATCGGCGTCTTCCTCATCCGCGGCAACCACGATGCACAGTCGCAGATCACCCGCGAACTGACCTTCCCGCCGAACGTGCACGTCTTCGACGGCCGCGGAAAACCGGTGAAGGCCGGCACGCTCGAAAGCGGCCGCGAAATCCATGTGCATGGCGTCAGCTTCGCCCAGCCGCACGCGCCCGCCTCGCTGTTGCCGACCTTCCGCGCGCCGGTGCCGGATGCCGTCAATATCGGTCTCATGCACACCAGCCTCGCCGGTGCCAGCCGCCACGATCCCTACGCCCCCGTCGGCATCGCCGATCTTTCCGCGCACGGTTTCGACTATTGGGCGCTCGGCCATATCCACCAGCGCCGCGTGCATCTGGAAAAGCCGTGGATCGTCATGCCCGGCAATCCGCAGGGCCGCGACATCAACGAGGGCGGGCCGAAGGGCGTGACACTCGCGACGATCGCCGAGGACGGCACGATCACCTGCGAGGAACACCGGGTGGCCGTCGCGGTCTTCGAACGGCTGTCCGTCGATCTCACCGGTATAGACGAGTGGCCCGGCATGCTCGACCGCGTCGAGGCCGTGCTGGGAGAGGCGCGGGCGGCCGCAGAGGGCGCCCATCTCGTCGCGCGCCTGGCGCTCACGGGCGCCACGCCGCTCGCCTGGCGCCTGCGCCGGGACGAGGACCTGCTCACCGCCGAATTGCAGAACATCGCGTCCTCGCTCGGCGAATGCTGGATCGAGGCCGTGGAACTCGCCGTTTCCGTGCCGCTCGCGACCGCCGGTGCCGATGCCGGCCCGCTCACCGAACTGTCGCGCCTGATGCATGAGGATGTGGTGCAGAACCATGCCTATCGCGAAGAGCTGCGCGAGACGCTCGCCGACATCCTGCGTCAACTGCCGAAGGAAGCGCGCAGCCTGCTGGCACCGGACGAGGCGGCGGAAGAGGCGCTCTTGTCCGACCTCGCTTTGCAGGGCTCCGATGCCGTGATCGCCCGCCTCGGCGGCGAAAACGGGAGGGTGTGAGCGCATGCGCCTCGATCGCCTCGACCTCGTCCGCTATGGAAAATTCACCGACCGCAGCCTCGATTTCGGCGCCGCGCGGCCGGGCAAACCGGATTTCCACCTCGTGCACGGCCCCAACGAGGCCGGCAAGTCCACGCTGTTTTCCGCCTATCTCGACCTGCTCTTCGGCATCGAGCGGACAAGCACCTACGGCTTCCTGCACCCCTATGCGCTGATGCGCGTCGGCGGACAGTTTTCCGTCGGCGCCGAGCGCCACGAGGCCTATCGCCTCAAGCGCAACCAGGCCTCGCTCGTCGCCGCCGATGACCGTCCGCTGCCGGACACGCTCTTTGCCAGCGTGCTCGGCGGCATGGACCGCAACGCCTACCGCACCATGTTCTCGCTCGACGACGAGAGCATCGAAAAGGGCGGCGAGGACATTCTGAAGAGCGAAGGCGAACTCGGCTCCATGCTGTTTTCCGCCAGCTCAGGCCTTTCCGACATGGCGACCGGCCTAGCCGCGCTGAAGGCCGAAGCCGACGAATTCTACCGCCCCTCCGGCCGCAAACATGGCCTCTCCACGCTGAAGGCCGAGATCGAGGCGCTGGCGGCCGAGCGCAAGGCGCTCGACATTGCCGCCCGCGACTACGGCGCGCTGGTGCGCGACCGCGACACCGCCACCCGCCACCACGAGGAGGCGACGGCCGCTCGTGCCGAAGTGCGTACCGCGCTGGCGCAGATCGAGCGCAGCCTCTCCGCGCTGCCCTATCTCCGGCGCCTGCGGGCGCTGCGAACGGAACTCGGCGCCTACGACCTCGGCACGTCGCCACCGGCCACCTGGCGGTCTCTCACGGGCGAACTGGCGCGCGAGGCGACGGAAATCGCCGCGCGGGCCGAGCGGGTCACGGGCGAGCGCGAACGTTATGAGGACGAGCGCGACGGGCTTAACGAAGACGAGGCCGTGCTCGCGGCGGATGCGGACATTGCCGCACTCGCCGGCTCCGGGCTCGAAGCCCGCTTCCGCACCGCGGTGATGGACCTCTCTGCCCGCGAGGCCGAGCGCGACCGCGTCATAGCCACGATCGGCGCGAGCATCGCCGCGCTCGGCCTGCCGCCGGATACAGAGCCGGCGGACATCCTGCTGCCGCCCGGCCTCGGCGAAAAACTCACGGCCCTGCTGTCGCGGCGAACGGCGCTTGTCGAACGCTCCGAAACCGCCCGTCGCGAGCAGACCGAGGCGGAACGGACATTGGCTTCGCTTGGCAGCAAGGCGGGCGCCGTTTCCGATGCGGACGCGGCCAAGGAAGAGGAACTCGCAGCCACCCTCGGTGCCATCCTGCGCGCCGCCCGCACCAGCGATCTTCTGGCCCGTCTCCGCGAGGCCCGGCGGCTCACCGCCCTTGCCCGACAAGACGCCGATGGCGCGACAGCGCGTCTGGCGCCGTGGTCCGGCACGGCCAAGGCGCTGGAGGGGTTGTCCATCCCGGCACCTTCGGAATTCGAAGCCCTGCGCAAGCGATACGACGCAGCATCCGAGGCCTCGCGCCGGCAGCAGGAGCAGGTCGCGGCGCTGGAGCTGGAGGTCGCTTCCGCCCGGGCGACGCTCGATGCGCTTCAAAAGGCGACCGGTGCGGCGGGGGAGGAGCATGCCGGCCGCTTGCGGACGATGCGGGACGCCGCCTGGCAAAGACACCGCGCCGCGCTCGACGCCGATACCGCGACCGAGTTCGAGCGCGCCATGCGCGACGATGACCGCGCCGGAGAGACGCGCCTGCGCAACGCCGACCGCCTGTCGGAACTGCGGGTGCTCGAACGCACGGCGGCGGAAGGTGGGGCGCGGCTTGATGCGCTCGGCGGCGAAGCGCAGCGTCTGGAGCAGGAGAGGGCGGCGGTCGCGGCAGAGATATCTTCGCTTGCCCGCCGCTTCGACCTCCCCGACGAGACCACGCTGGCGGAGGTGACGGCCTGGCTGGAGCGGCGCGTGGTAGCGCTGGAAAAGCTCGGCGATCTCGCGCGGCAGACCATCGAAGCCGACCTCGTGGAGAACGACGCACGAGATGTGCAGGCCCGGCTCTTCGCCCTCCTGGGCAGCGAAATCCCCACCGGCACGCCGCTCGACGAGGTGCTGTTCCTTGCGGAAGACCGGCTGGAGGCGCTGAAATCGGCGCGTACGCAACGGCTCGCCGTCGCGGAGCATCTTGCCCGCGCCAGGACGGATGCGGAGGCGCGCCGGAAGGCGGTGGAGGAAACCGCCGCGGCCCTGGCCGCATGGCAGGAGACCTGGGACCGCGGGATCGCCGGCACCTGGCTCGCCACGGAGCAGGCGCCGGCCGAGCCGGAACGGCTTGCCGCAGCACTCCCCGCCTTGCAGGCGCTCGCCCAGAATGTCGAGCGGCGGCGCGAGTTCGATCACCGCATTACCGGCATGCGCCGCGACCAGCAGGACTACGGCAGCCATGCGCGCCGTCTTGCCGAGCGGCTTTCGGAGCCGTTCGATGCCGAGGACCCGCTCGCAGCCGTGGCCGGCCTTTCCCGGCGGCTCGCCGCGGCCAACGCGGTGCATGACCGGCGCGAGGCGATCGACAAGGCGCTGCTCCGCCTCGATGACGAGGAGAAGGTGCTGGACGAGCGCCATGCGGTGCTGACGTCGCGGCTTTCCGAAATCTACGCCTTCCTCGGCTGCGACAGTCTCGCGGAGGCGGATCAGCTGCTCGAAGCCTATCGCAAGCGCGACGACATTCTGGGGCGCATCGAGGATGCCGGGCGCGATCTCATGCAGCAGATGCGCGCCGGGACGGTCGACGAGGCGGAGGCGTGGCTTTCGGCGGTCGACGACGACCAGCTTGCCGCAGAGAAGGGCGACCTCGCCGTGCGGCTGGAAGAGCTCGACCGCGCGGTACAGGAGCATCATCTGGCGCGGGCGCGGGCGGAGGAGGCGCTGGCCAAGATCGCCGGCAGCGACGAGGCTGCGGTGCTGGAGGAGCGGCGGCGCACGGCGCTGATCGAGCTTGCGGAAAAATCCCGGCGTTACCTCGCGACCCGCGCCGGCGTCCTGGCGGCCGAGCAGGCGCTGCGGCTCTATCGCGAGCGCCATCGCAGCGCGATGATGGAGCGCGCCTCGAAGACCTTTCGGGACATCACGGGCGGCGAATATTCCGGGCTCTCGACGGTTTTGGAAAAGGACAGCGAGTTCCTCGTGGTCAATGCCGCCGCCGGCGGCTCGAAGCTGGCGAAAGACCTTTCCAAGGGCACGCGCTTCCAGCTTTATCTGGCGCTACGCGTCGCGGGGTATCACGAGATCGCCGCCAGCCGCGAGATCGTGCCCTTCATCGCCGACGACATCATGGAGACCTTCGACGACCGGCGCGCGCTGAATGCGCTCAAGGTGATGGGCGCCATGGCGACGGGCGGGCAGGTGATCTACCTGACGCACCACCAGCACCTGCGCGATCTCGCGCGCGAAGCCTGCCCGGATGTGGTGATCCATGAATTGTGAGGGCTGAAACGTCTGTCCATAAACGAAGCGTCAATGCCCAGAACTTGACTTGGCGGATGGTAAGTGGTTCTTGGCGCACCATCGGCACCGCTGCTTTGCACGGCGCCCCGCGTTGACCAGACGGACGGGCACGAAACGGACGGCATGACGAACAGGACCGGAAAAGAAGCGACCATGTGGGAGCGGGGTTTTGCGCCCGTCGGCTTCCTCGTGCTGCTCTTCACCCTGTTCCTCTCGCAGTTCTCGCTGCCGCAGAACGCTGCCACCGCAGGCCATCCGCAGCGTGCAGCCGCCGAAGGCGGCGTGGCACCATCGCCGCTCTCCACCACGGGCGACGAGCTGTGGTTTCCGGCGAGCGGCCATGCGGAACGGCGGGTTGCCAAGGCGAAGACCGGGCTTCCCGAGGGTGACGCGGCCGGCAAGGCGATCGTTCCGAGTGCCGGCCTGCTGCTCTATCCCTTTGAAATCGCCTCGTCAGGGGCATTCTTTGCTGTCGATGATGCTGCGCCGGCTCTGTCCGGCCATGCGGCGTTCCGCAGCCGCGCGCCTCCGGCTTTTGCCGCCTGAGGCCCTTTGGCGTTTCTGACGCCGCGCCATTCGATTGAAATTCCGATCCCAGCGGACGGCGCCGACTGATTCTGTCGCGCCCGTCCGTCAGTTTAAGTGGAACAACCCCATGAAAACCTCCAAATGGGCATTGTTGTTGTACACCGTGATCATCCTGTTCGGGGTGCTCGCGGCCGTACCCAACGTGCTGACGACTGAACAGCAGGCGACGTTCGGGCGATTCCTGCCCGCCAAGCCCGTCACCCTCGGCCTCGACCTGAAGGGCGGCTCGCATCTCGTGCTGGAAGTCGATTCCGCCGCACTTCGCAAGGCGCGCATGGACGTGCTCCTGAACGATGCGCGCGGTATCCTTCGCACCGCCGGCGAGCGCGCCTCGGCCGCCCGCCTCAGCGGCACGACGCTGACGATCACGCTGGCCGACCAGGCCGCGCTCGACAAGGTCCTGCCGGAAGTGCGCAAGCTCGCCGCGCCGACCACGTCGCTCGGCTTCGGCACCGGCTCCTCCGACATCGATGTCGAGACCTCCGGCACCGTCATCACCGTGGCGCTGACGGAAGCCGGCATCAACGAGCGCATGTCGGCCGCCGTCGAGCAGAGCCTTGAAATCATCCGTCGCCGCGTCGACCAGGTCGGCGTTGCCGAACCGCTCATCCAGCGCGTCGGCGGCGACCGCATCCTCGTGCAGCTGCCGGGCCTCCAGGACCCGACGCGCCTGCGCCAGCTGCTCGGCTCGACCGCGCAGATGAGCTTCCACATGGTCGACCAGACCGTGGACCCGAACAGCGTCGCGCCGCGCGGCGTCATGATCCTGCCCGGCGCCAACGACCCGAACAAATATGCCGTGGAAGAGCGCGTGGCGATCTCGGGCGACCGTCTTGCGGACGCCAAGGCCGGCTTCGACCAGCGCACGAACGAACCGATCGTCTCGTTCAGCTTCGATTCGACCGGTGCCCGCCAGTTCGCGGAAATCACCCAGGCGAATGTCGGCAAGCCTTTCGCCATCGTTCTCGACGGCAAGGTCTTGACGGCGCCCGTCATCCGCGAGCCGATCATCGGCGGCCAGGGCCAGATCTCCGGCAACTTCAACCCGCAGGAAGCGACCGTGCTTTCGGCGCTGCTGCGCTCCGGCGCGCTGCCGGCGCCGCTCACCATCATCGAGGAGCGCACCGTCGGTCCGAACCTCGGCTCCGACTCGATCCGCATGGGCCTCTATACCGGTTTTGCCGGCCTTCTCGCCGTCGTGGTGCTGATGCAGGTGCTCTACGGCTCCTGGGGCCTCATCGCCAATCTCGGCCTCGTGCTGCACACCGTGCTGACGATCGGCCTGCTCGGCCTCTTGGGCTCGACACTGACCTTGCCCGGCATCGCCGGCATCATCCTGGGCATCGGCATGGCGGTGGACGCCAACATCCTCATCAACGCCCGTATCCGTGAAGAAACGGCGGCGGGCGCCGGCGCCATGAAGGCGCTCGATGTCGGCTTCAACAAGGCCTATGCCACCATCGTCGACGGCAACATGACGACCATGGTCGGCATGATCCTGCTCTTCATGTTCGGCTCCGGCCCGGTGCGCGGCTTCGCCATCACCATGATCATCGGTCTCGCGATCTCGATGTTCACCTCGATCACCTTCGTGCGCCTGCTGATGCGCGAGGTGGTCATCCGCAGCAAGATGAAGAAGATCGACATCCATTCGCTGTTCGGCGCGGTGCCGAGCATCCCGACCTTCTCCTTCATGCGCGGCCGCTACATCGCCATCGCCATGTCGGCCTTCATCTCGACGAGCTCGGTCATCCTGTTCTTCACGCCGGGTCTCAACTACGGCATCGACTTCGTCGGCGGTATCCAGGTCGAGGCGACCTCCAAGACGCCGATAGACCTCGCCGTCGTTCGCGAGAAGATGGAGAGCCTGAACCTCGGCGAAGTGGCGCTGCAGGAATTCGGCCAGGGCACCTCGGTGCTCGTGCGCGTGCAGCGCCAGCCGGGCGGCGAAGAGGCGCAGTCGGCTGCCCTCCAGCAGGTCCGCGACGGCGTTGCGGCGGTGATCGCCGATGCGAACTTCGAGCGCACGGAAGTGGTCGGCCCGACGGTCAGCACGGAGCTTGCGCGTTCCGGCTTCCTCGCCGTCGCGCTCGGCATGCTGGCGATCCTGATCTACATCTGGTGGCGCTTCGAATGGCACTTTGCCGTGGGCGCCATCGCGACGCTGATCCTGGACATCACCAAGATGATCGGTTTCTTCTCGCTGATGCAGATCGACTTCAACCTGACGGCCATCGCCGCCGTGCTGACGCTGATCGGTTACTCGGTGAACGACAAGGTGGTGGTGTACGACCGCATGCGCGAGAACATGCGCAAGTACAAGTCGATGCCGTTCTCCGACCTCATCGACCTGTCGATCAACCAGGTGGTCATGCGATGCATCTTCACCTCGGTTGCCGTGGCGGCCTCGCTGCTGCCGATGGCGATCTGGGGTGGCGATACGGTCAAGCCGTTCGCCTGGCCGATGCTGTTTGGCGTCGTGGTCGCGACGACCTCGTCGATCTATATCGGCGGTCCGATCCTGCTCTTCCTCAGCCGCTGGTGGAAGGATCGCGACGCGACACGGGCGCCGGGCTCGGCAACCACGCCGGCAACCGAAGCTTGATACCGGAACGGGCGCCTTTGAGGCGCCCGTTTCGTTTCAGGGGAAGCGGGCGGGGCTGAAGGTCTCCGCCGTTATGCCCTCACGGGCCAGCAGTGCTGGCACCGGGTCTCCGGTGAGGAGGGCGGCTGCGAGGCTGCCGAGGGCGGGCGAGGTGAGGATGCCGTATCCGCCCTGTCCGGCGAGCCAGAAGAAGCTCGGTTCATCCTTGGCGGGGCCGATCACCGGCAGCCGGTCCGCAGAAAAACTGCGCATGCCGGCCCAGCTCTTGAAGACGCGGCGCACGCTCAAGGTCGTCGCTTCCTCGATATAGTGGGCGGCATAGGCGACGTCGAGCTCCTCCGGCTGCACGTCCGCCGGTTCGCAGGGCGTCTCGTCAGCGGGCGAGGCGAGCAGGCGGCCGCCCTCGGGCTTGAAGTAGAAGATGTCTTCGACCTCGTTGATCTCCGGCAGGCGGTTCGCGTCAATGCCCTCGGGCAGATCAACGGTGACCGCCGTGCGGCGATGCGGCACGATGCCGGCCGGTGCCACGCCGCAAAGCCCCGCGACCGTATCGGCCCAGCCGCCGGCCGCATTGACCAGCGTTCCGGCGGCGATTGTTTCGTCATCGGTCTCGATCAGCCAGCTTCCGCCGACCCGCCGGGCGCCGGCGAAGGAACGACTTTCGATTATCTGTGCGCCGTGGCGCCGCGCGTGGCGGGCATAGGCCTGCAACAGCGCGTCCACCTCGATATCCCAGTAATCCGGGTCGAAATAGGCCGCAGTGGCATAGGCGGGGTCGAGCATCGGCGCGCGGGCGAGCATGGCCGCCGCATCGAGCCATTCCACGGCCACACCGAGCGCCTTCGCTGCCTCGAAACGGGCACGCACCAGCGCTTCCTTGCCCTCCGTGCCGAGAATGATGCTGCCCCGGTCGATGAGCAGCGGCACAGCGGCAAAATCGTCCGGCGGCTGCGTGAGGAAAGCATGGCTGGCGCGGGCGAGCGCGTTCACGAGGGGCGGATTGTCGCGCAGCGTGAATTCGGCGGCCGAGCGGCCGGTGCTGTGATAGCCGAGCGCGCCTTCGCGCTCCAGCACGACGACGGAGCGGTGCGGGCTGAGGAAATAGGCGAGCGATATGCCGGCAATGCCGCCGCCGATGATTGCGATGTCGAACGTCTGCATGGCCGCCTCCACTGTCGTTGCAGGGACAGGCCTAAGCAAGCTTTCGACATTCTTCAAATTTATAGAGGTGAAGGTGGATATCAGCCGGATTGATGCGGCTCGCCCCAGCGCCACGGCGGCACCTCGGCCATGTGGGTGAGGAAGGCGCGCTCGGCCGGATTGAGCGCCGAACCGGGATTGGTGATGCGGAAGGTTTCGGCCACCGGCAGGTCGTCATAGGGCGGAAGCTGCCAGAGTTCGCCCGCCGTCAGGGCCACGCCGGTGAGGTGCGCCGGCAGCATGCCGATGCCCGCATTGGCCACCACGAGGCGCAGCACCTCCTCCACGTTGAAGGCGAGCGCGCGCACCTGCTGGCCGAAGGAGCCGACGGCGCGCACGGCCGTTACCGGCCCCATATGCGGCCCGCCCAGCACATCGGCGAGGAAGGAGACATAGGGTTCGCCGCGCAGGTCCTCCAGCCGCGCATCGAGCGCGCCGAACAGCCGGTGCCCGCGGCCGCAATAGAGCGCATAACGCTCGTAGCAGAAAGGCACCTTTTCCAGCCCCTCCGGAATGATGCCGTCGGAAAGCCCGAGGGTCGCCACGCCGCGCTCCACCGAGCGGATGACGTCGGTGGTCGTCTCGACCGTCACGCCGACGGTGACGCGCGGATGCAGCCGGAAGAAATCGGCGATGGCCCGGTCCCAGGCGGGGTTCATGGCGTGGCTCACCGAATGGATGGTGATATGGCCGGCAATATCCTCGCTGGAGGGCTGCATCGCCTCCGGCAGCCGCACGATGGCGGTAAAGATGTCGTGGCAGAGCGCATGCAGCCGCTCGCCGGCCTCCGTCAGCTCGAAACGGCCGGGGCTGCGGTCGATCAGCCGATGGCCGACCGATTGTTCCAGCCGCTTCAGCGCCATGCTGACGGCCGGCTGTTGCAGCAAAAGCCGGTTCGCCGCCCGCGTGATGCTGCCTTCCTCCACCACGACCACGAAGGTGCGCAGGAGGTTCCAGTCGAGATTGTGGGCGAAGCGTTCAAGGCGGTTTGTGGGCATGCACGTAGCTAGGACGGCGGAATGGGAAAAGGCAAGAGCCGAGGCGGAGGTCCGGTTTCACAACCCCTGCTGGATAAATGACTACCCCTGGTCGATGGCGCACGCTTTTCGACGGCAGTGGCTCGTTTTTACCGGAACCAAAAAGCCCGCAGGCGCATTTTGCCGGTCGAACGAAGGGGAAATTGCCATATGTGGGAACGGTTTAGCACCAGCGGGCTCGCGGGGTCATATCTCGATGACTTGCTGGCAGAAGGCGTCAACGCACGCATGGAATTCCGCCCCAGACGGGCGTTCGATCCCCATCCATTTCTGGTCAGTCTTGATGACGAGGGAGAAGCCGAAGCGTTTTTCACCCGGCCCATCGATGGATCGGCCATCGGGCGGTCGCCCCGCTTCGAGCCTTGATAGCGCAAACGAAAGAGACGGCCGAAGCCGCCTCGCTTTGGTGACAACCATCACCCACCCACTGCCGTCATCCTCGGATTTAACCCGAGGATCCACGCGGCACCCGCGGCTGTGGATGGTCGGGTCAGGCCCGACCATGACGGAGGAGAGGTTGGGCAGACTTTGTCATGAAGCCAAGGCGGCCGAAGCCGCCTCCCAATCCATTATTTCATCGTGTAGATGTCGATGGAGAAATACTTGTCGTTGATCTTCTTGTAAGTGCCGTCCTCGCGGATGGCCTTCAGGGCAGCGTTCAGCTTCTCGCGAAGATCGTTGTCGTCCTGGCGCACCGCGATGCCCACGCCCTCGCCAACGAATTTCGGATCGGTGATCGGCGTGCCGACCAACTCGCAGCAGGCCTTGCCGTCGTCGTTCTTGGTGACCCAGTCGAGCAGCGGGATCATGTCGCCGACCTGCAGGTCGAGGCGGCCGTTCGCCATGTCGAGGTTAACTTCGTCCTGCGTCGGATAGAGCTTGATGTCCGCATCCGGATAGACGGCCGCAACGTAATCCGCCTGCGTGGTGCCGGACTGGGCGCCGATCGTCTTGCCCTTCATGCCTTCATTGGTGAAATCGGTGAGGCCGGCGCCCTTCGGCGCGGCATGCGTCATGGCGGCGAGATAGTAGGGATCCGTGAAGGAAACCTGCTTCTTGCGCTCCTCGGTGATGAACATCGAGGCGATGATCATGTCGTATTTCTTGGCGACGAGGCCGGGAATGATGCCGTCCCAATCCTGCGCGACGACTTCGCATTCGACCTTCATCTTCTCGCAGAGCGCAAGGCCGATCTGCACGTCGAAGCCGTCAAGATTGCCGGCAGAATCCTGGAAATTGAAGGGCGGGTAAGCGCCTTCCGTGCCGATCTTCAGCGTTTGCGCGGAAGCCTGGGCGGAAAGGAGGGTGGAGCCTGCAAGAGCCAGCGCGAGCAGCATTTTTTTCATGGTCGTTCCCCTGTTCTGATTGTGACCAAGGGAACGGTAACGCGGCGCCGTGCATAAACGAAATAGATAGCCCTGATAGTCGCTATCATTTCAGTTTATGTTCACGCGGCTATGAAACGGGAGACGCCGCGCATGACCCCGCGCAGTTCCGCCAGCCCCTTCAGCCGGCCGATCAGCGAGTAGCCGGGGTTGATGCGCGCCTTGCCGATATCGTCGGCGAGCAGGTGGCCATGGTCGGGGCGCATGGGGATGCGCCAGTCGGCACGACCTTCCGCCTTGCGCCGCGCCTGCTCCTCCAGAAGCGCCACGACGACCTCCACCATGTCGGTCGAGCCATCGAGATGGTCGGCCTCGTGGAAAGACCCGTCCGGCTCTCGGGTGACGTTGCGCAGGTGGGCGAAATGGATGTTCGCGCCGAACTCGCGCACCATGGCCGGCAGGTCGTTGTCCGCCCTGACACCATAGGAGCCAGTGCAGAAGGTGAGGCCATTCGCGGGGCTCGGTGCCGCGGCAAGGATCGCGCGGGCATCTTCGGCGTTGGAGACGACACGCGGCAGGCCGAACAGCGAAAACGGCGGATCGTCCGGGTGGATGCACAGCCGCGCGCCGACCTCTTCCGCCACCGGCACGATCTCGCGCAGGAAAGCCGTGAGGTTGGCGCGCAGCGCCTCGGCGTCGATGCCCTGGTACTCTTCCAGCGCCTTGCGGAAGCCGTCGCGATCATAGCTGCGCTCGGTCGCCGGCAGGCCGGCGATGAGGTTGCGCTCGATCGTTGCCACCTGATCGTCATTGAGCGAGATCAGCCGGTCCTTCGCGGTGCGAATGGCCGCGGGCGTATAATCCTTTTCCGCATCCTTCCGGCGCAGCACCAGCAGGTCGTAGGCGGCGAAATCGACGGCGTCGAAGCGCAGCGCATAGCCGGTGGAGGGCATGCGGTAGAGCAGGTCGGTGCGCGTCCAGTCGCAGACGGGCATGAAGTTATAACAGATCGTCCTGATGCCGGCTTTGGCGAGCGCCCGGATCGTATCCTTGTAGGCGCCGATATATTTGCTGCGTTCGGGGCCGGCGATCTTGATCGAATTGTGCACCGGAATGCTCTCGACCACCGACCAGGTGAGGCCTGCGGCCTCGATCGCCGCTTTGTGGGAGAGGATGTCGTCCAGCGGCCAGGCCGAACCGTCATAGATGTGGTGGAGTGCGGAGACGATGCCGGTCGCGCCGG
This sequence comes from Shinella sp. GW821-FHT10F02, assembly GCF_058809275.1. Taxonomy (NCBI): domain Bacteria; kingdom Pseudomonadati; phylum Pseudomonadota; class Alphaproteobacteria; order Hyphomicrobiales; family Rhizobiaceae; genus Shinella; species Shinella sp. GW821-FHT10F02. The sequence continues at coordinate 79,490 of NZ_JBXASL010000006.1, forward strand.
CCTGCCGGATATGGTCGAGGGTCACCGGATCCTTCGGGCCATACCAGCGAAAACATTCTTCCATCATCGTCATTCCTCCAGGCCCCAACCCCGGCGGTTGGATCACACGGGCAGGGGGTGCGCAAGGGGCGCGCCGGAAGATGACTCAATCTCTTCGAAAACCGGACCAACCGCCTGTTCCGACTCCGGTTTTGCGGCCTGCATTGACGGGGCGGATTTCGTCACCGACGCCGGCCAGAAGGCCGGCATCGATGTCGCGCAATCGCTACCAGCGCTGGTGCACATGCGGGGCGACGAGGCGGTAGTAGACCTCGCGCGTCGCTTCCATCACGTCTTCCGGAATGGCGGGCAGGCCCGCAGCCTTGGCGTTCGCCTGCGCCTGCTCGGCATTGCGCGCGCCGGGGATGACGACGCTGACGGCATCCGCCATCAGGATCCAGCGCAGCGCGAAGGCGGCCATGGTCGTGCCGGCAGGCACCAGCGCGCGGATTTCCTCGACGGCCTGCAAGCCGGTCTCGAAGGGCACGCCGGCAAAGGTCTCGCCGACATCGAAGGATTCGCCGTGGCGGTTGAAGTTGCGGTGGTCGTCCGCAGCAAAAGCCGTCTCGCGGGTGATCTTGCCCGAGAGCAGGCCGCTTGCCAGCGGCACGCGGGCGATGATCGCGACATGGCGGCGGGCGGCTTCCTTGAAGAAGAGCTGCGCCGGGCGCTGGCGGAACATGTTGTAGATGATCTGCACGCTGACGACGCCCGGGAACTCGATCGCCTTCAGCGCTTCCTCGACCTTCTCGACGCTGACGCCGTAGTTGGCGATCTTGCCGGCGGCCTTGATCTCCTCCAGCGCCTGGAAGACTTCGGGGCGGTAGTAGACCTCCGCCGGCGGGCAATGCAGCTGCACGAGGTCGAGGCGCTCGACGCCGAGGTTCTTCAGGCTGCGATCGATGAAGCCTTCGAGGTTCTCTTTGTTGTAGCCATCGGCGACATGCGGCGAGAGCCGGCGGCCGGCCTTGGTCGCCACCATCGGGCGCTGGCCGCCGCGTTCCTTCAGCACGTCGGCGATGATCTTTTCCGAGCGGCCGTCGCCATAGACGTCGGCGGTGTCGATGAAGCTCATGCCGGCGTCGAGTGCTGCATGGAGGGCGGCGCGGCCATCCGCCTCGCTGACGTCACCCCAGGCGCCGCCGATCTGCCAGGCGCCGAAGCCGATATCCGTGGTGGTAAAACCCGTGCGGCCGAATTTGCGATGTCTCATGAAAAAGTCTCCCGACAGATTGATTGTGTCGGGAGGTAGCATTCCGCTGGAACGCGGACAAGGAAATCGCTTCCGCCTATGGCTCAGGCCGGAGTGATTTCTACCAGATAGAAGGCCGCACTTTCGCCGGCCGAGACCACCTCGGCACGCTCCGAGCCATCGAGCACCAGGGCATCCAGCGGCTGGAGCCCGATGAGACCGTCAGCGGTGGAAACGCCGAGCGGTTCGAGCGCCAGCAGCAGGCGTTCGCCGGAGGTTTCCGGAAGGCTCAGCGAACCTTCCGCGACGTGCCGCGCCAGCTTGTGCTCGAAAACGCCACGACGGGTCATGACGTTGAGGTCGGTGATCGGGCCGCCGGTGAGGCGCGCCGTGGTGGGCGCATCGGCCGGGAAGGCGAGGGGCGTCGATTGTGGCGTCAGCAGCTTCTCGCCAATGCCCTCGATGGACAGCGCCATCCCGTCCCCCGAAAGCACCGCCAGCGTGCGGTCGATGCCTGGAAAGACCGAAAACGGCCCGTCGCTCGCCACCGTCGCCATGCTGACGCGCCAGCCAAACTCCGAAAGATCGGCACCTTCCGGATGGACGATCACCTCGACCGTCTCGCCGCCGCCGTTCTTCCACGGCATGCGGCGATGTTCGACGTTGCGCAGAAGCCGCATCCTCAATTTCCGAGGATGCCGGGCAGGCGCAGGCCCTTTTCCTTCGCGCAATCGAGCGCGATGTCGTAGCCGGCATCCGCATGGCGCATGACGCCCGTCGCCGGGTCGTTCCACAGCACGCGGCCGAGGCGTTCGGCTGCCGCATCCGTGCCGTCGGCGCAGATGACGACGCCCGAATGCTGCGAGAAGCCCATGCCGACGCCGCCGCCATGGTGCAGCGAAACCCAGGTCGCGCCGGAGGCGGTGTTGAGCAGGGCATTCAGCAGCGGCCAGTCGGACACGGCGTCCGAGCCGTCCTTCATCGATTCCGTCTCGCGGTTCGGCGAGGCGACGGAGCCCGAATCGAGGTGGTCGCGGCCGATGACGATGGGTGCGCTCAGTTCGCCGTTCTTGACCATCTCGTTGAAGGCGAGGCCGAGGCGGTGGCGATCACCGAGGCCGACCCAGCAGATGCGCGCCGGCAGGCCCTGGAAGGCGATGCGCTCGGCGGCCATGTCGAGCCAGTTGTGCAGGTGCTTGTTGTCGGGCAGCAGTTCCTTGACCTTGGCGTCGGTCTTGCGGATGTCCTCCGGATCGCCCGAGAGGGCAGCCCAACGGAAGGGACCGATGCCGCGGCAGAACAGCGGGCGGATATAGGCCGGAACGAAGCCCGGGAAGGCGAAGGCGTTTTCGAGGCCCTCTTCCTTGGCGACCTGGCGGATGTTGTTGCCGTAGTCGAAGGTCGGGATGCCCATGTCCTGGAAGGCGATCATCGCTTCGACATGCTCGCGCATGGAGGCGCGGGCGGCCTTTTCGACGGCCTTCGGGTCGCTTTCGCGCTTTTCCTTCCACTGCGCCATCGTCCAGCCCTTCGGCAGGTAGCCGTTGATCGGGTCGTGCGCCGAGGTCTGGTCGGTGACCATGTCGGGGCGGATGCCGCGGCGGACCATTTCCGGCAGGATTTCGGCGGCGTTGCCGAGCAGACCGACCGACTTGGCTTCACCGGCCTTCGTCCAGCGATCGATCATTGCGAGCGCTTCGTCGAGCGTGTCGGCTTTTTCGTCGATGTAACGGGTACGCAGACGGAAATCGATCGAATCGGGGTTGCACTCGACGGCAAGGCACGAGGCGCCAGCCATGACGGCGGCGAGCGGCTGGGCGCCGCCCATGCCGCCGAGGCCGCCGGTCAGCACCCACTTGCCCTTGAGGTCGCCATTGTAATGCTGGCGGCCGGCTTCGACGAAGGTTTCATAGGTGCCCTGAACGATGCCCTGGCTGCCGATATAGATCCACGAGCCGGCCGTCATCTGGCCGTACATGGCAAGGCCCTTCTTATCCAGCTCGTTGAAATGGTCCCAGTTGGCCCAGTGCGGCACGAGGTTGGAATTGGCGATCAGCACGCGCGGCGCATCCTTGTGCGTGCGGAAAATGCCGACGGGCTTGCCGGACTGCACGATCAGCGTCTCGTTTTCTTCCAGATCGCGCAGCGAGGCGACGATCTTGTCGAAATCGGCCCAGGTGCGGGCGGCGCGGCCGATGCCGCCATAGACGACCAGTTCATGCGGGTTTTCCGCGACGTCGGGGTCGAGATTGTTCATCAGCATGCGCAGCGGCGCTTCCGTCATCCAGCTCTTGGCGGTGAGTTCGGTGCCGCGGGCAGCGCGGATTTCGCGGATGTTGTGGCGGGGATTGTCGGTCATTGGCTGGGTCTCCCGGGATCAGCGTGGAAGGGTGGAGGCAAGCGCCTCGAGACGGTTCAGGATCTCTGTCAGAACAATGCGCAGCCGCGCGGCCTTCTCCTCGTCGAGGGCGAAGGGCGGGGCTTCCGTGGCAAGATGGCTCACTTGGGCGAGTTCCATCTGGATGGCGTGCACGCCGGTTTCCGGCCTGCCGTAATGGCGCGTCGTCCAGCCGCCCTTGAAGCGGCCGTTGAGGATGCTGGTATAGCCCTCGGCCTTAGCGCAGGCTTCGAACGTTGCCGCCTCGATCGCCTTGTCGCAGGTGCGGCCCATATCCGTGCCGACGTTGAAATCCGGCAACCGGCCTTCGAACAGGAAGGGGATCAGCGAGCGGATCGAGTGGCAATCATAGAGGATCGCCACGCCATGGATCGCCTTGACGCGCTCGATCTCGGCGGCAAGGGCCGCATGATAGGGCGCGTGAAAATTGGCGAGTCGGAAGGCGATGTCCGCCTCGGTCGGCGCCTCGCCGTCCTTCCAGATCGGCTTGCCGTCGAAATCCGTTTCCGGAACGAGGCCCGTCGTGTTCTGGCCGGGATAGAGGCTGACGCCTTCAGGGTCCCGGTTGGCGTCGATGACGTAGCGGTGGAAGGTGGCGCGCACCGTTGTGACGTTCGGCAGCAGGCCGTCATAGAGACGTTCGATGTGCCAGTCCGTATCGGCGAGGATGTGGCCGTTGTCGTTCAGGCGTTCCCATATGTCGGCCGGCACGTCCGTGCCGGTATGCGGGAAGGCGAGGATTACGGGCGAGGTGCCCTGATGGGTTTCGAAAACCGCCATGTCAGACCTCCAGAACCGGCAGGAGGCCCTTGGAAACGGAGGCGCCGAGCGCACCCGAGGAGACGAAGCTGCTGGCGGCGGCGAGATCCGGCGCCATGTAGCGGTCCTCTTCCAGCGTCGCGACCACGGTGCGCAGCGTTGCCACGACCTTCTGCAATTCCGGGCTGGTGACGAGCGGCGCGCGGAATTCGATGCCCTGGGCCGCCGTCAGCGCCTCGATGCCGATGATGGCGGAAAGATTTTCCGTCATGCGCAGCAGGCGGCGGGCGCCGTGGCAGGCCATGGAGACGTGGTCTTCCTGGTTGGCGGAGGTCGGCGTCGAATCGACCGAGGCCGGATGCGCCATCTGCTTGTTTTCGCTCATCAGCGCGGCCGAGGTGACTTCCGCGATCATCAGCCCGGAATTGAGCCCCGGCTTCTTGGCGAGGAAGGCCGGCAGGCCGAAGGAAAGGGCAGGGTCGACGAGCAACGCGATGCGCCGCTGCGAAATCGCGCCGATCTCGCAGACCGCAATCGCGATCTGGTCGGCGGCGAAGGCGACGGGTTCGGCGTGGAAGTTGCCGCCCGAAATGACGCTGTTGTCGGACAGCACCAGCGGGTTGTCGGTGACCGCATTGGCTTCGATTTCGAGCGTGCGGGCGGCCGAGCGCAGGACATCGAGGCAGGCGCCGTCGACCTGCGGCTGGCAGCGAATGCAATAGGGGTCCTGCACGCGCTCGTCGCCGGTAATGTGGCTCTCGCGGATGACGGAGCCGGCGAGCAGCGCCCGCAGCGATGCGGCGGCATCGATCTGGCCCTTGTGGCCGCGCAGCGTATGGATGTCCGGATGGAACGGCGCGGAGGAGCCCATGGCGGCATCGGTGGACAGCGCGCCGGTGACGAGGGCCGCCTGGGCGGCACGGTGCGCCCGGAAGAGGCCGGCGAGCGCCAGGGCGGTGGAGACCTGCGTGCCGTTGATGAGGGCGAGGCCCTCCTTGGCGGCAAGCACGACGGGTTTCAGGCCGGCCTTTGCGAGGGCCGCGCCGCCGGGGAGACGTTCGCCGCCATAAATGGCTTCGCCTTCGCCGATCATCACGGCCGCCATATGGGCGAGGGGCGCGAGGTCGCCGGAGGCGCCAACGGAACCCTGTTCCGGGATGACCGGGATGACGCCCTTTTCCTGCATGGTTTCCAGCAGGCGGACGATATCGAGGCGCACGCCGGAGGCGCCGCGGCCGAGCGAGATCAGCTTCAGCGCCATGATGAGGCGCACGATGTTTTCGGACAGAGGTTTGCCGACGCCGCAGCAATGCGACAGGATCAGGTTGCGCTGGAGCGTGGCGACATCGGCCGCCGCGATCTTGATGGAAGCGAGTTTGCCGAAGCCGGTATTGATGCCGTAGACCGGCTCGTCGCCGCCGGCGATTTCGGCAATGCGGGCGGCCGCCTTTTCAATGCCGGCGTCGAAGGACGGGTCGAGACGGGCGGAAGTGCCGGTCCAGTAGATGGATTCAAGAGTTTTGAGGGGCACGGAGCCCGGATGAAGCGTGATTGTCATTTTGCATTCCTCGATGCAGCCCGGCCTTCGAATTGACCTGCTGCGAATTGACCTAATGTCCGCTGCGGATACGGGCAAACATGGGGTTGAAGCCCATGCGGTAGACCAGTTCCGCCGGCCGGCCGATGTCCCAGAGGACGAAATCGGCCCACTTTCCGGCTTCGAGCGTCCCCACTTCATCGACCAGGCCCAGCGCGCGTGCGGCTTCGCGGGTGGTGCCGGCAATGCATTCCGTGACGGTCATGCCGAAGAGGGTGGCGGCCATGTTCATGGTGAGGAGAAGCGAGGTCAGCGGCGAGGTGCCGGGATTGGAATCCGTCGCGACGGCCATTTTCACGCCATGCTTGCGGAAGAGCTCGACCGGCGGCTTCTTCGTCTCGCGGATGAAGTAGAAGGCGCCCGGCAGGATGACGGCGACCGTGCCAGCCTGCGCTATGGCGGCGGCACCGGCATCGTCGGTATATTCGAGATGGTCGGCCGAAAGCGCGCCGTAGGAGGCGGCAAGGGCTGCGCCATTGAGGTTCGAAAGCTGGTCGGCGTGCAGCTTGACCGGCAGGCCGAAGCCCTTGGCGGCGTCGAAGACCTTCGTCATTTCCGCCGGCGAGAAGGCGATGCCCTCGCAAAAACCGTCCACGGCATCGGCAAGGCCTTCCGCCGCGATGGCCGGCAGCATCTCGTTGACCACTTTGTCGATATAGGCCGCCTTGTCGCCGTTCATTTCCGGCGGCAGCGCGTGGGCGCCGAGGAAGGTGGTACGCACGGTCACGTCGCGCTGTTCGGCAACGCGGCGGGCGGCGCGCAGCGACTTGAGTTCGTTTTCGGTATCGAGGCCGTAGCCGGATTTCAGCTCGACGGTCGTCACGCCCTCGGCAATCAGCGCGTCGAGGCGGGGCAGCGTCTGGCGCACGAGATCGTCTTCGCTGGCAGCGCGCAGCGCCTTGACCGAGGAGACGATGCCGCCACCGGCGCGCGCGATCTCCTCATAGGAGGCGCCGGCAAGACGCAGCTCGAATTCATGGGCGCGGTCGCCGGCATGCACGAGATGGGTGTGGCAGTCGATGAGGCCCGGCGTGATCCACCGGCCTTCGCAATCGATGGTTTCCGCGGCGGAGAATTCGGCGGGCAGATCGGCTTCAGGACCCACAAAGGCGATGCGGCCGTCGCGCACGGCAATAGTGCCATCTTCGACGATGCCGAGGCCGGGCAGGCTCTCGTTGAGCGTCGCCAGCCGGGCATTGCGCCAGACGCGCACCGTGTCCTTTTCCGCTGCTGATACCATGATTGCCTCTTCCCTGTGATGAAGATAATGTATATACATAATCGCAGAGGACGCAAGAGCGAATTTGCGGATCGGCGTCGAAGATACACCGGAAGAGGGAGGGAGCGGCATGGCCGTCATTCATGCAAGGCAGGCGTTGCTTACGGGCGGTTGGGCGAAGGATGTGCGTCTCCATATCGAAGGCGGCCGCATCGCGCGCCTCGAAACGGACGCCGCCGCGAAAGCGGGTGACGAGCGCCACGACACTGTCGTCGCCGGCATGCCGAACCTGCACAGCCACGCCTTCCAGCGCGGCATGGCCGGCCTTGCCGAAACGCGCGGGCCGGGCAGCGACAGCTTCTGGAGCTGGCGCAACGTCATGTATCGCTTCGCGCTGTCCATGACGCCGGATGATGTCGAGGCGGTGGCTGCCCAGCTCTATGTCGAGATGCTGGAGGCGGGCTTTACCCGCGTCGGCGAGTTCCACTACCTGCACCACGACAAGGATGGCGGGCATTATGGCGACATCGCCGAGATGGCCGTTCGCATTGCGTCGGCGGCGTCCGAAACCGGCATCGCGCTGACGCTGCTGCCCGTCTTCTATGCCCATGCCGGCTTCGGCGGCACGGCGCCGGGTGAGGGGCAGCGCCGTTTCATCAACGACCAGGACTCCTACGCCCCGCTGCTGGAGCGTTGCCGCGCGCTTACGGATGTACTGCCCGGCGGCATCACCGGCGTCGCGCCGCACAGCCTGCGCGCGGTGACACCGGAGGAGCTTTCCGCCGTCGTCACCATGGCCGGCGACAAGCCGATCCACATCCACATCGCCGAGCAGGTGAAGGAAGTGGAAGACAGCATCGCCTGGTCCGGCCGCCGCCCGGTGGAATGGCTGCTCGACAACCAGGCCGTCGACGGCCGCTGGTGCTTCATCCACGCCACGCACATGACGGACAGCGAGACGCGCGGCATGGCGGAAGTGGGCGCGATTGCCGGCCTCTGCCCGATCACCGAAGCCAATCTCGGCGACGGCATCTTCCCGGCGGACTTTTTCGCCGCCGGCGGCCGATTCGGCGTCGGCTCGGATTCCAACGTACTGATCGGCCTGCCGGACGAACTGCGCCAGCTGGAATATTCCGAGCGTCTCGCCCACCGCGCCCGCAACGTGCTCGCCGCCCCCGGCGGCTCGACGGGCCGGGCGCTGTTCGACAGTGCGCTGGTCGGCGGTGCCGCGGCGCTGGGCGTCGAAGCGGGCATCACTGCCGGTAACGCGGCAGACTTCGTCAGCGTCAAGGCCCGCCACGGCCTCGATCTCGCAGGCGACGCGCTGCTCGACGGCTGGATTTTTGCCAACGGTGCCGAGGTCGATTGCGTCTGGGTGAACGGGCGCAAGCAGGTCGAGGGCGGCCGCCATGCGGCGCGCGAAAAAATCGGCCGGCGCTTCACCGCGACGATGCGGGCGCTCACGGACGCCTGAGGGCGTATTGTAAGGCGGCCCTGCCTTTCCTATGACTTGTCCCACCGGGCGATTGCGCCCGGTTGGAGCATTTCCGGTGAACTCCGGTTCACCGGAAATGCTCCAGGTTTTTTGTTTTTGCCGCATTATCCGACGCCGAAGCGATGCCGCTTCGGCTGGAAATGCTCTAGCGCGGAGGCGACCATTTCCATCGACCAGGAGAAGACACGGACCGAGGCCAAGGAGCCGCCGCTGCATCGCCGCATCCTGGAGGAAGTGGAAGGCAAGATCCTTTCGGGCGAATGGCCGCCGGGCCACCGCATTCCCTTCGAGCACGAGCTGACCGAGCAATACCAATGTTCGCGCATGACCGTGAACAAGGCGATCACCGAGCTGGTCAAGCGCGGCCTCATCGAGCGGCGGCGCAAATCCGGCAGCTATGTCACCCATCCGCATGCGCAATCGGCCGTGCTGGAGATCCACGACATCCGCCTCGAAGTCGAATCACTCGGGCTGCGCTATCGTTACGAGAAGCGCACGCGCCTCGACCGCTCGGCAAAAGCGGCCGATCGACGCCTGATGGACCTGCCGGAGCCCGCGCCGCTGACGGAGATTTCCGCGCTGCATTTCGCCGGCGCCCAGCCGTTCTGCCTGGAGGATCGACTGATCAACCTTGTCGCCGTGCCGGAGGCCGCGGCCGAAACCTTTGACGATACCGCGCCCGGCGCCTGGCTGATCAGCCGCGTGCCGTGGAGTGCCGCCGAACACCGCATCCGTGCCGTCGGCGCCGATGCCCGTGCCGCAGACCTGCTGGCGATCGCCCCGGGCACGGCCTGTCTGGTCGTCGAGCGGCGCACCTGGAGCGGCGGCGTCTATATAACCCATGTGCGGCTGACCTATCCGGGCGAAAAACACGAGCTCGTCGCCGAATTCGCTCCGTCGCATCCCAAGCAAAACGCCTGAACCCTTAGGACCAATCGACATTCAGCCCATGCCGGTCTGCAAATGGCGCTTTTGCGTGCTTCCGGTGCTCACGTACATTGAGTACGCTGCGCTCCGGGTCACGCAAAACCACCATTTTCGCCACGGCCTGAGCTGAATGTCGATTGGTCCTAGGCGCCGCCGGCGAAATGTTCGGACCGGATGGTGGCGTAATAGGGCGCCAGCGACGGGCTTGCCTCGCTCAGCACATCGAAGGTCGCGTCGTCGGCCGTCAGCCGTCCGGCATATTTGTCCTCGATGAAGCGGGCATGCTGGGCCCTCGCAGCATCCGGCAGGCTGCGCAGGGCGGTGAAGACGGGCGCGGCACCAGTGCGGCCCTTTACCGTGATGCGGTCGAGTTCCAGCACGGCGAAATCCGTCGCGGCAAGCGTCGCCGTGCGCTCGCCGATGAGCAGCGGCACGCCATAGGCCTTTGACGCGCCCTCCAGGCGCGAGGCGAGGTTCACGGCGTCGCCCAGCACCGAATAGTCGAAGCGCTGCGACGAGCCCATGTTTCCGACCACGCAGTCGCCGGTATTGATGCCGATGCCGATGCGCAAGGCGTGATAGGGCGTGCCGCTCGCCGCCGCTTCCGCCTTCAGCTTGGCATTCAGCGTCGCCATCGCGTCGAGCATGTCGAGCGCGGCGGCGACCGCGTGCCGGGCATGGTGCTCGTCGTCGAGCGGCGCGTTCCAGAAGGCCATCACGCAGTCGCCGATATATTTGTCGATGGTGCCGCCATGTTTCAGCACGATGTCGGACAGCGGCGTCAGCAGCCGGTTGATCAGCGTGGTCAGCTGTTCCGGGTCGTCCTTCATCGTCTCGGCGATGGTGGTGAAACCGCGCACGTCGCAAAACAGGATGGAGAGCGTGCGCCGCTCGCCACCGAGTTTCAGCTGCGAGGGATCGCGGGCGAGCCGCTCGACGAGGGCGGGCGAGAGATATTGCGAGAAGGCGCGCACGATCTCGCGGCGCCGCCGCCGCTCCTCCGCATAGTCGAGTGCTGTCTGGCCGGCAGCGACCAGGAGCAGCGCGACGGTGGGGCCGATCGGCGAGACGAAAAGCGTCGCCTCGCGGATTAGCGCGAAGCTTAACAGCCCCAGCACCGCCGTGGCGAACATGCTGAGCACGACCGTCTGCCAGCGCGTCGCGCGCCGCACGAGCGCGGCTGAAAAAAGCGCCGCAAGGGCGACGGACGTGATGGCGAGCGGTGTGCCGGCGCGGGTGATCGCCGCACCCGTGGTGAGGTTGTCGAAAATCGTCGCCTGGATTTCCGCCCCCGCCACCAGCCGGCCGGTATGCACCGTATAGGGTGTCGCGAAGGCGTCGGCGCCACCGGAATTGATGACGGGCGCATTCTGCAGGCTGAGGCCGACGATGACCACGCGGCCCTTGAACATATCCTTCGGCAGCATGTTTTCCGGGTCGAGCGCCTGGTAGTAGGAGACGGTTGGGTAGCTGCGCGAGGGACCGAAGGATTGCAGCAGCTTGCCCACGGGCGAGACCGCCGCCTTGCCGGCGATGCGGGCAAGCGCCAGCGCAAAGCCATCCTCGTAGCGCGGCAGGTCGCGAAAGACCCCGTCGCCGCCGAGCGTGATGGAGGCGATGCCGGTCACGGCGCCCGCTTGCGAAAAGGCCGGCAGCGGGGTGGTGCGCAGGAACTGCTCGGCCTGCGGCGTGACGATGACGCTCTCGTCGCCGGCAAGCACCACATCCGGCCCGAGCGCCTTGGCGAGCGCCGCATCGGAGGCCGGATTGGACGGCTCGGCGAAGATGATGTCGAGGCCGATTGCCGTGGCACCGGCCTTGCGCAGGCTTTCGACCAGCCGGGCGTGCAATTCGCGCGGCCAGGGCCATTGCGCGTTGATCTCGGCCAGCGACGGTTCGTCGATCGCCACGATGACCGGGCTTGCGGCCGGCGGACGGGGATCGTCGAGGGTGGAAAAGTAGTCGAAGGCACGCAGGTCCGCGAGCGACCAGCCCGGAAGCTGCGGCAGCGCGGAAACCAGCACGATGACCGCGAAGGTGAGCACCGCGAGGCGCTTGCTGCGGCGCGACCATCGGTGCGAAAAGCGCAGTCCCGTCTTCATGCGCCGGTGCTCCGGGCAGGGCGCGGCAGGGTAAGACGGGAGGGCGGGACGAGGCTTCGCATGGCGCCAGCACTCGACATCCCCTCAAAAAAGTCAAGCGGCGCCGCACGCATGCCGTTGCTTTCCAAAACCTCTCGGCTATCACGAGGAAAAACGGGGACGAAAGCGACATGGCGGCGGTGGAAGATCGGCAAAGCATTCTGGAACGGGCAATGGGCGGCGCAGAGGGCATCGCGGTCGAACATTTCGACCATATCCGCCGCATCAACGACGTGTTCTATGACCAGGTGAAGATTTCCGACCAGAAGGCCGCCTATATCTTCACCTTCATGCTGGCGCTGCTCGTCACCTCCACGGAAAGCCGCGCCGTGTTCACCTGGTCGCGTTATGCGGACGCCGACCTTTCCACGATCGTCTTTTCCGGCCTTCTTGCCTTCGCCCTGGTCTTTTCCATGGTCTCGGCGATCCTCGTCGTGCTGCCGCGCCGCGTCGACAAGGCGACATCGCTCTTCTGGGGCGCCTGGCCCCACCATCGCGAGGGGTTCCGCAAGGCCGCCGAGACCCGCGATATCGACTATCTCTTCGAGCAATACATGCAGAACGCCGACGCCATCGCCGCGATCGCCAGCGACAAATACCGTTTCGTCGGCTTCGCCTTCCGCGGCCTGCTGCTGACGGTCATCGCCTATGTGGCGCTGCTTGCGACGCGGTGAAGGCGGCGATAGGGGTTCGGGCGGCATTTTGCTGTTGGCTTTGCCAGCAGGAATTCTAAGGTGCGGGGCGGGTTCACGTCCCAGCGAGGATCGAGAATGATGGACATGCACGGCCTGAACGCTGCTGCTTATCGCGATGACAATGCAGGAGAGGGACGGCGTCCGCTCGAAAGCTTCGGCATTGCCAACATTCATGTCCACCGCGCGAAAATCTGGCACAAGGGCCACCTTCTTGTTGAAAGCCCGGTCTGGCTTGCCGGCGATATCTCTTCGCGCGGAATGATCGGCGCCTATACCTTCCTGCGGGACAACGTGCGGATTTCCGGGCAAACGGCGCATATCGGGCGATATTGTTCGATCGCCCCCGGTGCGGTGATCGGCGACAGCAACCATCCGACCGACTGGCTCTCGACGCATTCCTTCCAGTGGGGAGACGGCCAGTGGATTCCGTCCGAGGCGATGCGGCAGTTCACCAGCCCGCCCAAGCAAGTGCCACAGCGCACGATCGTCGGCAGCGACGTCTGGATCGGCGCCAACGCGATCATCCTGCCCGGCGTGAACGTGGGCGATGGCGCCATCATTGCGGCGGGCTCCGTCGTCTCGCGCGATGTTCCTCCCTATGCGATCGTTGGCGGCATCCCCGCGCGCATCATCCGGCACCGTTTCGACGAAGAGACGATCGCCCGCCTGATGCGCGTGCGGTGGTGGCGGTTCCGGCTCGACGACCTGTTCGACATCCCGTTCAACGATATCCAGCTGGCGCTTGCCGAGCTGGAAAAGCGGCTGGCGGCTGGTGAACTGCGTGAACTGGAGCCGAAACTCTACGCGGTGGCGAAAAAAGAGATCACCGAACTGGACGATCCGAAAGCGCTGCGATTGTTCCGCAAGCGTCTCCACGGCGCCGAAACCAAGGCCAAGACGCCTGCCGCCGCCACGCCGAATGCAGAGCCGCAAGGAGAGCCGATTGGCGCCGTGTCCCCGTTTACTCGCCTCAAACCTTTCCTGCCGTGGATTACGGCGTTCATTGCCGGCATCGTGGGAAGTGCTGCCTGGGAGATCGCATTCGGCTGACGGCCTGAAACGTTGTCGTCACGAAGGCCGCCATGCCTCGTCGTTTCCGCGCGCCATGATCAGCGTCGCGATGGCAAGCCGTTCCTCGACGGCGTCGCGCTCGGCGATCATCGTTCGCAAGGCTTCCAGCGCATTGCCGTTGTGAAAGGCGAGGATTTCCAGCGCTTCCTCGCGAAAAACCTGTTTTTGCCGTCGATCCGCGCGCATCATTGAAGCCGGAGCTCCAGCTGGCGCTTGCTCTTCAGCACGTAAAGGGGCTTGGCGACCGCCTCCAGCTTGCGCTGGAACTCGGCCCGGTGGGCCTGCTGCTTTTCGCGCAGCGCCCGGCAGGCGGCGACTTCGGCAAGGGCACGTTCGACGGCATCGGTTTGCATCGGTACCTCCATTTGTTCTCTTTATGTTCCATTTTCATCGACGGATGTCAAGCCGCGAATCGGCGCGCCAAAACAACGCGGTGCCGTGTGAAACCTGTCCAAAGGGAGGAGAAGGGCGCGGAAAGGGAGTAGGCGTGTGTACCCCTGCGGGTGGATTCCTGCGCTTCGACGAGGGTCCCTTGACCTTTTGCTCAAATGTCGGCCCCGCATTTCTATCGCTATGCTTGCATCATCGTCCATGCAACCTGATCGCTCCAGGTCAGGGCATCGCGGCGATTGCAGGGGCGTCATATGATTTTCTTGCTGCTCGAAAGCTCGGCGTCTCTTGCGTTGAGCGCCTTTTTCGTCGTCCTGTTGCGTTCATTGTCAGTTCCCCTTCACCTCATGGATCTGCCGGATCACCGGAAGATCCATGAGGGTGCCATACCGCTGTGCGGCGGCATCGCGATCTTCCTGGCGTTCGCCGGCATCAGCCTGCTCGCTTCAGGCCCGATGGCTTGCGGGCCGGGCTTCTGGGCGGCGACGCTGCTGATCGTCGGGCTCGGCGTCGCGGATGATCGGTTCGCACTGCCCGCCCGCTTCCGCTTCGGGGCGCAGGTGCTGATCGCGATCACGCTGATCTCCGCGGAAGGGCTGGGGCAGGTGTCGTTCGGCGACCTGCTGGAACTGGGGATCGTCTTCGGCCCCATCGGCCTTCTCGTGCTCTCCGTCGCCTTCATCGTCGGGCTGATCAACGCCTGGAACATGCTGGACGGCGTCGACGGGCTTGCCGGCGGCAGCGCCGTTGCCGCGCTGGTGTGGATCCTCCTCCTGTCGCTGCACGCGGGTGCCGAGGGGCTCGTCGTTCCGGTCGCCCTCCTGCTTGCGGCGATCGGCGGCTTTCTCATCTTCAACCTGCGCAGCCCCTGGCGCGCCCGCGCCTCGGTCTATCTGGGCGATGCCGGCAGCACGGCGCTGGGCGGGATCATCGCCTACCTGATCCTGTGCCTGTCGAATGGCGCGGAGGGGCTCGCCTTCCAGAGCCTGCTCTGGCTGGTGATCATTCCGGTGGTCGATACGCTGAGCCTGATGGTGCGCCGCATGCTTGATCACCGCAGTCCCATGTCGGCGGATCGCCGGCACCTGCATCACCTGCTGATCGATACCGGATTTTCGCCCGCGGCCACCAGCTATGTCATCGTCCTGGTGTCGTTCCTGTGCGGCGGCGTCGGCTATCTTGGCCTGGTGTTCAATCTTCCGGGGCCTGTGATGGTGATTGGTCTCGTCTTCGTCGCGATCGCCCATACCGCATTCGTGCTCGCCGCCGAGTCCGCCACGCGCCGGCGGGTCCATCGCGCCGCCCGTCCCTCAATTAAGCTGCAGATGTAACGGGGGAGGGCGGCCGATGTCGATTTCCGTACTGATCATGACGTTGAACGAGGAGAGAAATCTCCCCGCCTGCCTGGCCTCGCTGGACTGGTGCGACGATATCGTCGTGCTCGATTCCTACAGCACCGACAGGACGGTGGAGATCGCAAAGGCGGCGGGCGCCCGGGTCTACCAGCGGGTGCACGATACCGAATCGCACCAGCGCACCTACGGGCTGAAGGAGATCACCTACAAATATCCTTGGGTCTATACGCCGGACGCCGACGAGGTGACACCGCCGGACCTGCGCGACGAGATGCTGGCGATCGCCCGCGATCCGGTGCGCCCCGAAAGCTCCTTCCGCATCCGCTACAAGAACATGTTCATGGGGCGCTGGATCAAGCACAGCAGCCTCTACCCCACCTGGATCACCCGCCTCGTGCGGCCGGATCGGGTGCGCTACGAGCGCGATGCCCATTCGCGCTGCTTGCCCGAGGGACCGGAGGGGCGGCTCAACGCGCATTTCATCCACTACAGTTTCAACAAGGGCCTCAACGCCTGGTACGACAAGCACAACCGCTATTCCTCTTCGGAGGCGCGCGAGACGGTGATCAGCCTGCGCGAGAAACGCGTGCCCTGGCGCGACCTGCTGAGCGCGGTGCCGGAGGTGCGGCGCCGCGCCATGAAGGAACTGTCGATGCGCCTGCCGTTCCGCCCGGCCGCGCGTTTCCTCTACATGTATATCCTGCGCGGCGGGTTCAGGGACGGCTGGGAAGGCTACCATTACTGCCGGCTGCTCGCCGCCTACGAATACATGATCGTCATCAAGACGGAGGAACTGCGGCGGCGGGAGGAAGGCCTGCCCGTTTGATCAGGCTCGTCCGTACGGGGTTGTGGGCAGTACCCCTTGCCTGCGACCGCCGCCGGGAGCGGGAGATGCGAGGCCCCCGCCTCCTGGCGGTTGCTCGTCCGGGGATGCCGACCGTTGCGGCCAGCGGGCGCGGCGTTGAAACCCATTGCGTTCCGCCGATGACAGGGAGGCCCGTCCATCCATGAAATCCCGTTATGACGATCCGGCCTTCGACACGTTGGGCCTTGCCGCACCGCTGCTCGGCGGGCCGACCTTCGCGCTGCGCTTCCGGCTGATGCGGCTTGCCTGGCTCATCGCCTGGCGGTGCCTTGCGGCGTGGACGCCGTCGCCCTTCCATCCCTGGCGCAACCTCTTGCTCCGCCTCTTCGGCGCCAAGCTCGATCCGACGGCGATCGTGCATGGCAGCACGGTCATCTGGTGGCCGGGCAACCTCACCATGGGGCCGAATGCCTCGATGGGACCGGGCGTGATCTGCTACAACGTCGCGCCCGTGACGCTGGAGGCGCTGGCGATCGTGTCGCAGCGCGCGCATCTGTGCACGGGCACGCACGATATCCAGCAGCCGGCCTTTCCGCTGGTGGCGCGGCCGATCGTGTTGCGCCGCAACGCCTGGATCGCCGCGGAGGCCTTCGTCGGCCCGGGCATGGAGGTGGGCGAGGGGGCGGTTCTGGGTGCGCGTGGTGTCGCGGTCCGGGCGCTGGAACCGTGGACGGTCTATGCCGGCAATCCGGCGCGCGCCGTCGCCAGCCGCCGGCAGGTCGGTTAGCCGTCAGGTGGTGGGAAGCCCGACATTCTCGGTTGCCGGCGCATAGGCTTCGTAGAGGCCGATCGTCAGTTGGGCGATGCGCGGCCAGGTATAGTTCTCGAAGACCAGCCGGCGACCGTTCTGCCCCATGGCGCGGGCTGCCGGTGCATTCGAGAGCGTTTCGACCAGGGCGCTCGCGACATCCGTCGCATCGAGCGCCACGACCGCGCCGGCGCCGGCAACGGCCACTTCGGGAAAATGGCAGGCACGGGTGATGACGACCGGCGTGCCGCAGGCGAGCGCCTCGGTGATCGCCACGCTGAACCCCTCCTGCCGGCTGGGCAGGCAGAAGCAGGCGGCGGAAACGAAGGCTTGCAGCTTCGTCTCGCCATAGAGCGGGCCGACCATGAAGACCCGCCTTTCGAGCCCGAAGCGGCGCACGAGATCGCGGAAGTCGTCCTCCGCGCCGCCATCCGGCCCCGCCACGACGAGGTCAACATCCGGGCATTCCTGCGCAACCCGCTGGAAGGCGTCGGCCAGAAGGTCGAGACCCTTCTTGTAGTGCAGGCGGGAGAGGAACAGCACGAAGCGCCGTTCTGCCGGCAGGCCGATCAGCGTGGGAAAGGTCTTGGCGGAGGGGAGGTGTTCGAATTCCTCGATGAAGACGCCATTCGGAATGATCTCGGCCGGCGCCTTCAGGCCGAGCGGCCGCATCAGCTCCGCCTCGTCGCGGTTGAGGGCATGGATGAAGGCCGCATGGTCGAGCATCCGGCGGCAGCCAAGCGCCAGCGCCAGGCGTTTCTTCCAAGGCTTTTGCGCAAGGCTCCAGGTGTCGAGCATGCCGGCCGGGCATACGCAATAGGGCACGCCGTTGCGCGCGGCGATGGCGGCGGCGAAAACGAGAATCGGCTCCCAGACGCCGTGCAGATGCACCTGATGGGCATCGGCGAGGATGCGCGCCAGAAGCGGCCGCGCCTTGCGGCAGAGCACCTCTTCCAGCCTTCCCGGCGGCACGGCGTGCCAGACGATGTGCTGGAAGCCGGGAATGGCCTCGCCGAGCCGCGCGACATGGCCGAGCGTCTGCGTGTCCGCCTGGCTCACCACATGCACCGAATGGCCGAGGTTGGCCTGGGCCGCCGCAAGCCGCATCACGACCGCCTGCGGGCCTCCCTTGTCCGGATCCATGGTGGTGATGACATGGACGATTTTCATGGCTCGTCGCCATGGGGGCCGTGCAGCCGGGACAGCACGTCGAGAAGGCGCGCGCCGTATTTGTCGACGGTGTGGCTGGCCGCCGTGCGACGTGCGTTGGCCGACATGGTCGCGCGGACGTCCTCGTTGTCGGCGAGGTAGCGTACGGCGTCGACGATCGCCTGCGGGTCGCGCTCCGGCACGATCAGGCCCTCGACGCCATGCCGCACGACGCTTCCCGTGCTGTAGGTGGTGATGACCGGAAGGCCGGAGGCCAGCGCCTCGTAGATGACGGTGGCCGATCCCTCGCAGAGCGAGGGCAGCAGGAAGACATCCGCCCAGCGATACTCCCCGGCGATCTCGGCGCGCGGCACGATGCCCCTGAGCTCGATCGACCGGCTCATCCGCCGGCGGACCGGCTCGGGCAGCCGGTGGGGGCCGGCCATGCGCATGCGCACGGCGGTGCCGAGGCGTTCGGCGGCCTGCAGCACATAGGGCGAGCCCTTGCGCAGGCCCACCTCGCCGATCGTCAGGACGTGCAGCGGGCCGGGTGCGCGGGGCGTAGGGTCGGAACGGTCCTTCGCGTCGACGCCGTAGGGTACGACGACGCAGCGTTCCGCCGGCCCGCCCTCGGCGATGACATGGTCGCGGACGAAATCGGACGGGCAGACGATGCAGTCCGCCAGCGCCCATTCGGCGCGTTCGCGCGCCGCGAAGGTTTCGGCATGGGGGTTCTTCGCCGGTGGGCCGGCCCAGTCGGGAAAACGTCCCATCTCCTCGGCGAGGATGGCTTCCAGCACCGCGCGGGGCGCCACCATCTGCTCGACGGCGACCCAGAGGCCCTGCTTCTTGGCGGCGCGCATCTGTTCCAGCGCATCGCCGCTATAGGCATAGAGGCCGGCGGCGTTGTGAAAGCCCCGGGCTGCGACAAGCGTCGAGAAGCGGCTGCCGGCCCAGACGGCATGCGACATTTCCCCCGCCTGGTCCTCCATGCGCAGGCGCCGGATGGCGGAGCGCACGCCGAAGAGCGGAAAGTCCGTGATGAGTTCCGGCGGAACGCCATTCGGCACCCGCCCGACCAGCCGCCGCACCGGCCGCGGCAGCATCGACTGGGGCAACCGGTGGAGCAGGGCGGGCCAACTCTTGGTGCCGCAGATATCGGTGAAGAAATGGCCGAGCCGGCCTTCCTTCGCCAGGATGCGGGCGACGGCATAGTGCATGCGGGCGCCGAGCTGGCTGACGACGACGGTGTCGGTCATGACGTCTCCTGCTCCAGCAGGACGGTGCGGGCGGGTACCGGCGCGGCTTCAGCCAGATCCCGCAGCAGCCCGCGCCAGGTGGCGAGCGCGCGGTCATAGGCATAGTCGGCTTCGAGCACGGCCCTCGCGGTCTCGCCCATCGCGACGACCCTTTCCGGCGATGCCGCCAGTTCGGCGATCGTGCGGGCGAGCCTTTCGGCCTCGCCGATCCCGATGTTCACCCCGCAGCCCTCGGCATCGATGACGGCCGCGACGCTGCCTTTCGGATCGCCGATGAAGAGCGTTGGCCTGCCGGCGGCGAGGATGCCGTAGAACTTGCTCGGGATGATGCAATGTTCGAGGCGCGGCAGCAGCGATACGACGTGCAGATCCGGCACGCCGAGGCTCTCGGCAAGCTGTTCGGCCGGTTGCAGCGGCTTGAAGGTGACATTGGCGAGGCCGCGTTCGCGCACGGCGCCCTGCACTGAGGCGAGCTTGTGGCCGCCGCCGACCATCAGGAAGCGGATGTCCTGCCGGTCTCGCAAAAGGGTCGCCGCCTCGATCAGCGTGGCGAATTCATGGGCGCGGCCAAAATTGCCCGAATAACCGACGACGAATTTCCGGGTGTAGTCCCAGGCGGCGCGAAGGGGGTTTTCGTCGCGCGGGACAGGGCGGATCTCGGCAGCATCGGACCAATGGTGCAACACGCGCATGCGATCCACAGGGGCGCCGCGTGCGAGCAGGTAATCCGCCATCCGCTCCGTCGGGCAGATCGTCAGGCGCGCGCGGGCGACCGACCGGTCGCGCAGCCAGGCGGCGAGCCGCCCGAGCACGGGCGCCTTGCTGAAAAGGCCGAGCTCGATGGCGGTTTCGGGAAACAGGTCCATGACCCAGTTGACCATCTCGCCGCCGCGTAGCCGGATGGGCAGCGCGCAGCCGAGCGAGATCAGCGGCGGATCGGTGCAGACGACCACCACGTCGCCGCGCCGGACATTGCGGATGAGCCAGCCGAAGGCCGCGAGGTGGAAGGAGAGGTAGTCGATGGCGCGGCCGGGCAGGGTGCTGCGGCCGAAGCGCGAGGTGGAGAGCCTGACGACATCCACGCCGGAGCAGGTTTCCCGCCCGGCGAGGGGAACGTCGGCCTGGTCATGGCGGGTGCGGCTCGCGACGACCGCGACCTCGCCGCCCTGCCGCGCCAGGCCGAAAGCGAGCGCCGATACCATGCGGCTCGTCGCCGACTGGTCGGGATGGAAATATCGATTGACGAAGATCGTCCGCATGAGCCCCCCGGGATCACAATTCCTGCGGGTTACGATCCTGCAATACGCGGACGGGCGGCAAGTTCTCCAAAGGCGCTAGGGGGTATCTTGCCCCCGCACCCGGCCTACGCCTTCCGACGAGGGTGGCTAGACCTTCGTCGGGCGGAGGTGCGGCCTCGTCCGATCCGGAGAAAGCGGGACGATCCCCGTCCCCCGAACGGCCACCTTGCCGCGCGGACCGCGTCATCGCTAACTCACGAGACGACGGGCAGCGAAGAATTGTGCCCGCATGCCCCTCCTGCGAGAGCGACAATGCCTGAAAAAACAGCCTTGATCATCGGCGTGACGGGCCAGGACGGCTCCTACCTGACCGAGCTTCTGCTTTCCAAGGGATATCGGGTGCACGGCCTCAAGCGCCGCTCGTCCTCCTTCAATACGGCCCGCATCGATCACCTTTATGTCGATCCGCGGTCACCTGGGGTGCGCTTCCACCTGCATTTCGGCGACCTAACCGATGCGACGAACCTCTGCCGGGTGATCCAGGAGGTCCAGCCGGACGAGATCTACAATCTCGGCGCCCAGAGCCATGTGCAGGTGAGTTTCGAGACGCCGGAATATACCGCGAATACCGACGCGCTCGGCACGCTGCGGCTTCTGGAGGCCATGCGGCTTCTAAAGGTCGGCGAACAATGCCGCTTCTACCAGGCATCGACCTCGGAACTCTTCGGCGGCATCAAGGAAACGCCGCAACGGGAGGGCACGCCGTTCCATCCGCGCAGCCCCTATGCCGCCGCGAAACTCTACGCCTACTGGATGACGGTCAACTATCGCGAGGCCTATGGCTTCCACGCCTCGAACGGCATTCTCTTCAATCATGAAAGTCCGCGCAGGGGCGAAACCTTCGTCACCCGCAAGATCACACGGGCGGTCGCTGCGATCGAATGGGGGCTGCAGGACAAGCTCTATCTCGGCAATCTCGATGCCAAGCGCGACTGGGGGCATGCACGCGACTATGTGGAGGGCATGTGGCGGATCGTGCAGCAGGACGTGCCGGATGACTATGTGCTGGCCACGGGAGAGGCCCATACCGTGCGGGAATTCGTCGAGTGCGCCTTCGATGTGGTGGGAAAATCCATCGAATGGGACGGCGTGGGCGTCGACGAGGTCGGCTACGAGCGCAAGAGCGGCAAGCCGCTCATCCAGATCGACCCCCGTTATTTCCGCCCCGCGGAGGTCGATATCCTGCTTGGCGATGCGAGCAAGGCGCGCGAGCGGCTCGGCTGGCGCCAGACGGTGACCTTCGGCGAGCTCGTCTCGGAGATGGTCGAATCGGACCTGCGGGTGATCACCAAGGAGGAGGGGCGAAATGATCTCCACGGCTGAAGACGACACGGTATCCTACGACCTGCGTGGCAAGCGGGTCTGGGTGGCCGGGCATTCCGGAATGGTCGGCTCGGCGCTGATGCGTCGGCTGAAACGGGAGCGCTGCGACATCCAGACGGTGACGCGCGAGGACCTCGACCTGACGCGCCAGTCCGATACGGAGGCCTGGATGCGCAAGGCGCGGCCGGAGGCGATCTTCATCGCCGCCGCCCGGGTCGGCGGCATCGGCGCCAATGCGCGCTATCCGGCGGAGTTTCTAGCTGAAAACGCCCTCATCCTCCTCAACATCATCAAGACGGCCTCCGAACTCGGCGTCGAAAAGCTGCTTTGCCTCGGATCGAGCTGCATCTACCCCAAACATGCCGAGCAGCCGATCACCGAGGACGCCTTGCTGACCGGCAGCCTGGAGCCGACCAACGAGGCCTATGCCATCGCCAAGATCGCCGGCATAAAGCTCGCCAGCGCCTATGCCGAGCAGCATGGCTGTCGCTTCATTTCGGTGATGCCGACGAACCTCTACGGCCAGAACGACAATTTCGACCTCGACCATTCGCATGTCATCCCGGCGCTGATCCGCAAGATGCACGATGCACGGGTCAGCCATCGCGACAGCGTCGTCGTCTGGGGCACGGGCACGCCGAAGCGGGAGTTCCTGCATGTCGACGACCTCGCGGACGCCTGCGTATTCCTGATGAAGGGATATGAAAGCCCCAAGCTCATCAATATCGGCTCGGGCGAGGAGATCAGCATCGGCGAGCTCGCATTCCTGATCGCCGACGTCATCGATTTTCGCGGCCGCATCGTCTTCGATGCCTTCAAGCCGGATGGCGCACCCCGCAAGCTTCTGGACAGTTCCCGCCTTCACCGGCTCGGCTGGTCGCACAAGATCGCGCTCCGCGCCGGCATCGAGGAACTCTATCATCGCTGGAGGACATCGGGCCGCAACAGCCTGGTCAAGCAGCACCATCCGTAAGGCTCAACCTGCACCGCCGCCTTCCGCCGCCGCCATCAGGCGGGCGAGCGCCGGCAGCGAGCCGGCGCCCATGCGCTTCATGATCGCGGCGCGGTGCGCCTCGACGGTGCGCTGGCTGAGATCCAGATCCTGGGCGATCACCTTGCTGGACTGACCGGCCAGCACCCGTTCGAGAATTTCCCGCTGCCGCCCGGTCAGCGCCGCCAGGCGGTCCTTCGCCAGCCGCTGCCACACGCCGCGCTTGCCGACGTCGCGATTGCGCTCCAGCGCCGCGGCCACGGAGGCCAGCAGGTCGGACGGGCCGATGGGCTTTTCGATGAAATCGGAGGCGCCGGCCTTCATGGCCTGCACGGCCGTAGCGACGTCGCCGGCGCCGGTGATCATGATGATCGGCAATGTAATGCCCTTGCCGCGCAGGGTTTCCAGCACCTTGAGACCGCTCATGCCCGGCAGGTTGACATCCATCAGCACGCACCCCGGTTCCTTGTCGTCGAAGGCGGTGAGAAAGGCCTCGCCGCTCGCGAAGGTCCGCACAGGCCGTTGATGGGCTTCGAACGTCTCGCGCAGCACCTCGCGCATCATGCGGTCATCGTCGACGATAAAGATCTCCGGTCCATCGGACAGGGACGGGGGCGGCGCGTCGGGCCGGTCGTCGTCGAGCCCCGCATTCGAGCGCAGCAGCAGCTGGATCGCTTTCAAGAGATCGTCGAGGCTCACCGGCTTCGGCATATGCAGGCAGTCTTCGGCCGAGAGAAGGCGCAATGTCTCCGCCGAGATATCGCCGGTCAGCACGATCGCGGGAACATCGTCGCCGAGGATGGAGCGAAGGTGTTTTGTCACCTCGATGCCGTTCTTGTCGTGCGGCAGGTTGTTGTCGGCCAGGATGAGCGTCGGCACGACCGCGCCGCTCGCCACAAGCTCGATCGCGGTCTCGCCATTCTCCGCCACATGGACGAGGTGCTGTTCGTCACGCAGCGCAATCTCGATGAGGCTGCGGACCTTCGGGTCGTCCTCCACGACAAGGACGGTGCCGCGCACCGGGGGCGGCGGAGGGCTTTCGCTGATGAAGGCGGGCTTGTCCCTGTGCGGGTCCTCGCGGCCGAGCGCCACATGGATCGAGAAGACCGAGCCCTTGCCAGGCACGGAGCGGACCTGGACCTTGTGGCCGAGCAAAAGGCTGAGGCGCCGCACGATCGACAGGCCGAGCCCAAGACCAAGCTCGTCCTCGGTCGTTTCGTTATAGGCCTGGTGGTACTCGTCGAAAATCGACTGGAGCTCGTGGGAAGGAATGCCGACGCCGCTATCCCAGACCTCAATGGCCAGCGCATCGCCATGGCGCCGGCACCCGAGCAGGATCCTGCCCTTTTTGGTGTATTTGACGGCATTGGCCAGAAGGTTGCGCACGATCTGTTCCAGCAGGCGCGGGTCTGTCCGGATCGGCAGCGTGCAGGGAACGAAGTGGAGCGACAGGTCCTTCTCTATCGCGCTGTAGCTGAATTCCTCGTGCAGCCGTTCGAGCACGTCGTTGACGCTGCAGGTCACGATCCGCGGATAGACGGTGCCGGCCTCGATCTGGTTGATGTCGAGCAGGGCATTGAGCATAGCCGACATCGAGCCGAGCGTATCGCGAAAACTCCGTACCAGCCGCTGCGCCTTTTCGCCCTCGACCGATTTCTCCAGCAGGCCCTGGAGCAGCACCAGCGATTGCAGGGGCTGGCGCAGGTCGTGGCTTGCGGTTGCGAGGAAGCGGGATTTTGCCGCATTGGCTCGCTCTGCCGTGTGTTTGGCCCGGTCGAGCGCATCGGTGGCATGGTGCTGGGTGGTGATGTCGGCGAAGGTGATGACAACGCCTTCCGTGTCTCCCTCCTGGGTCCGGTAGGGCATGATTCGGCGCAGATACCAGGTGCCGCTGGTGGTTCTCACCTCGCGCTCCTTGCCGGTGCTGCCCTTCAGTACGGCGGCGGCGTCGCTGAGCAGCGTCGAATCCGGCACGCGGGAATTGAGGTCGCCGAGCGGCCGGCCGATATCGCCGACGAGCACGTTGAAGATCGCGCGCGTCGCCGGCGTGAAGTAGCGGATGCGCAATTCCAGATCGAGGAAGATCGTCGCGACGTCGGTGCTGTAAAGCACGTTTTCCAGGTCGTTCGCCGTGGCGCGCTGCCGCTCCAGCGCTTCCTGGAGCTGGATGTTGAGCGCGGTGAGCTCCTCGTTCAGCGACTGGAGTTCCTCCTTCGAGGTGAGAAGCTCCTCGTTTGCGGATTGGTATTCCTCGTTGAGCGAAAGCGTCTCCGCATTGATCGCCTTCTGCTCCTCGGCGGCGTTTTCCAGGTCGCGGATCGCGGCCTGGAGTTCCGTCCGGGTGGCGGCCAGTTCGCGTTCCAGCGCGCGAGACCGGGGATCGTCCGGCAGGTTCGTGGTGGCGGTGGCCGGCGCTTCCCGCGCCACATCGAAGAAGCTGACGAGAAACAGGTCCTCGCCGTCGCTGGCGACGGGCTGCACGACGATATCGTAGCGCGACAGGGTGTCGTCCGCATCGTGGTAGAGGCCGGCGGCGACGGTGCGCACCTTTTCCTGCAAGGCACGGTGCAGCGCCGAGCGCAGTTTCGTGTGAATGCTGCGCGGGGTGATCGTGAAGAGATCCTGGGTCGGATAGCCGGGCGCGATGCGCAGGTAGCGCTGCACGGGGCCGAGCGAATAGAGATATTCGTATTTCCGGTTGATCAGCACGGTGGCGGGCGCATAGGCGTCGAGGATCGTGCGGCGGCTGAGGTCGGCAAGCGCCGCCTGGCGGTTCGGGAACTGCGCCTGACCCTGCTGCGCGCGCGCCCGCACGGTGTCGAAGGCGTTGATGGCGAAGCCGTAGCGGCCGCGCTGGCCCTGGCGCCGGAAGATCTTCGCGGCCTTGTCGACGATGTCGAAGCGGCTCGCCCCGCTGCCGACCGTCTCCGTGCTGCCGAGCAGCAGGATGCCGTTTTCGTTGAGCGCAAAATGGCAGAGCGCGATGACCTTGGCCTGCGCTTCCGGCCCGAGATAGATGAGAAGATTGCGGCAGGAGATGAGGTCGATATTGGAGAAGGGCGGGTCGGTGAGGATGTTCTGCACCGCAAAGATCACCGAGGCGCGCAGCTCCGGACCCACGCGGTAGCCGTATTCCTCCGCGATGAAGAAACGCTCCAGGCGCTCCTGCGAGACGTCGGCCTCGATCATCTTCGGATAGTTGCCCTCGCGGGCGAAGGCTATGGCCTCCTCGTCGGCATCGGAGGCGAAGACCTGCAACTTGATGTCGGACTTCGCGTCCGCGATGCATTCCTGCACGAGCATCGCCAGCGAATAGGCTTCCTCGCCGGTGCTGCATCCGGCAACCCACAGCCGCAGCGTCAGCTCGGGCGGGTGATGGCGGAGGAGCTGGGGCACGATCGTGGAGCGCAGGCGATCGAAGATCTCGGGATCGCGGAAGAAGCTCGTGACATTGATGAGGATGTCGGTGGCGAGCTGGGAGAGCTCGAACGGGTTTTCTTCGAGGATGCCGAGATAGCGCGCCCGGTCGGAGGAGGGGATGCCGGCCATGGCCATGCGCCGTTCCAGCCGCCGGTAGAGCGTGCCCTGCTTGTAGAGCGAAAAATCCTTGCCGGTCGACTGGCGCAGGAGGGTAAGGATCGCCTCCATGGTCGCCTGCTTGGAGACGTGCTCCTTGTCCTGCGCGATCGCCGGGGAGGGCGCGCCGTGCAGGGCCTGGCCGATGGCCGAGAGCGGCATGATCTGGTCGGCCATGCCGGAATCGATCACGCTGTTCGGCATGCCCTCGTAGCTGGCCTCGTCCGGATCCTGCACATAGACCCGGCCGCCCGCCTCGCGGATGAATCGGACGCCGAGACTGCCGTCCGTCCCGGTGCCGGAAAGCACCACCGCGGTCGCGCGCGGCCCGTATTCCGTCGCCAGCGAATGCAGCAGGAAATCGTAGGGCATGCGCATGCCGTTGCGCTCCGACGGCGTGCTCAGCCGGATCGTGCCGGCATTGACGGCGATGTAGCGGCCGGGCGGAATGATGAAGAGATGGTCCGGCTCCAGCCGCTGGCCGTCCGCGGCCTCGATCACCGTCATCGGGGTATGGCCCGAGAGCAGGCCCACCAGCATGCTTTCGCGCGCCGGGTCGAGATGCTGGACGAGGATGTAGGCGTTGCCGCCGCCCGACGGCATGGCGTCGAGAAGGGTCCGGCAAGCGTCGAGCCCTCCGGCCGATGCGCCGATCGCGACGACGCCCGCGACGGATCTCGCGCCCACGTCATCCAGTCCCGACGGAGTGCGTGAGGAGGGTCGGCTCGAACTCATGAATGCGATCTCGGGGACACTGCAGACATAGGGAGCGTTCGGTACAACTATAGAGAACTGTGATCAGTATATACGCACGTTAAGCGATTGTATAGCCCCTTTTCTACGTATTTTCCGAATCTGTTCTCAGCTATTTTTTTGATATAATTTAAAGCTAACAGAATGCAGTGCCTACCGAAAATGAATATTGTTTTACGTAGCGTCTTCGGATGTTGCGGCATCTGGAAGTTGTTTTACTTGGTCGGCGCTTAACTGGCAGGGGACAGTTCTCTTTAGGTAAATTGTAGAGTCCGGAGAATTTTGCTGTGGCCGAAATCGCGGGAATAAACGGATGGAGCTACCGGAAGCCTTCGAATGGCGCAGTCCGGTCGGCAGCTTACAAGTCAGCCAACGCGGCGAAGAGTGCGTTTGGAAGTACGCGGGTCCTCGATATCATCGATGAGCGCGCCCTCGACCGGGAATGCCTGTCACAAAGCCTTGTATCGCACGGTCTCGATATGACGATCGTGCTTTTCAACTCCATCGAGACTTGGATGGCGAAATATGCCGAAGCATCGAGCGGCGTGCTGATCAATGTCGGCAGCCACGATGTCACCGAGCCGCGCATCGAGGAGGAGATCCGAACGCTCCTCACGCGCTTCCCCGACCTGCCGGTCATCATCCTTTCCGACAGCCATGACCTGCGGCAGGTGCTGACCGCGCTCGAACTCGGCGTCAGGGGCTTCATTCCCTCGGCCGTCGGCATCGCCGTCTGCGTCAAGGCGATCTCGTTGGCACTTTCGGGCGGCATCTTCATCTCCACCGAAAGCCTGCCGGAACTGCGCCGGCTGATGTCCGTCGCCGACCAGCAGGAGCGCAAGCGCGCCGAGATC
Source organism: Shinella sp. GW821-FHT10F02 (assembly GCF_058809275.1). Classification (NCBI taxonomy): domain Bacteria; kingdom Pseudomonadati; phylum Pseudomonadota; class Alphaproteobacteria; order Hyphomicrobiales; family Rhizobiaceae; genus Shinella; species Shinella sp. GW821-FHT10F02. The sequence goes on from NZ_JBXASL010000006.1 coordinate 107,584, forward strand.
TTCACCTACCGGGAAGAAGATGTCATCGCGATGCTCAAGCTCGGCAAGGCCAACAAGATCATCGCCTATGAACTCGACCTGCAGGAAAGCACGGTCAAGGTTCATATCCGCAACATCATGAAGAAGCTGAAGGTGCGCAACCGAACGGAAGTGATCTTCAAGCTGAACGAACTGTTCGACTGAGCCCCAGGACCAATCGACATTCAGCCCATGCCGGCCTGCAAACGGCGATTTTCCGCGCTTCCGGTGCTCACGTACCGAAAGTGCGCTGCGCTCCGGATCACGGAAACTCACCATTTTCGGCATGCCCTGAACTGAATCTCGATTGATCCTACGCCTTTCGGTCAGGTCGCTTTCCCCCAAGAGTGCGGATGCACCCGGCGCTGAAGCGCCGATAGTGCATTGAAGGACCGAACGGGAGAGTTCCATGGACGGCTTCATTCAGGACTTCGCAAATTCCGACAGGCTCCGCCGGCGTGCCCATTGGGTCATCCCCGGCGGCGCCCATACCTATGCCAAGGGGGACGACCAGTATCCGGTGCTGTCCCCCGGTTTCATCGTCGAAGGCCATGGCTGCCATGTCTTCGACGTCGATGGAAACGCCTATATCGAATACGGCATGGGCAACCGCGCGGTCGGCCTCGGCCATGCCTATGCTCCCGTCCTCGATGCCGTGGCACATCAACTGGAGCTCGGCTGCAATTTCACCCGGCCGGCGCGTATCGAGGTCGAGTGCGCCTCGGCCTTCCTCCAGATGGTCCCCGGCGCGGACATGGTGAAATTCTGCAAGGACGGGTCGGATGCGACCTCGGCGGCGGTGCGCCTCGCGCGGGCGGCGACTGGCCGGGACTACATTGCGCGCTGCCAGGACCATCCGTTCTTCTCCACCGACGACTGGTTCATCGGGACGACGGAGATGAATTCCGGCATTCCCGAGGCCGTGCGCAACCTGACGCTCGGCTTTCGCTACAACGATCTCGACGACGCGCGCGACCTGTTCGCCCGCCATCCGGGCAAGATCGCCGCCTTCATTCTGGAGGCCTCGCGCGGCGACGATCCCGCGGAGGGCTATCTTCATGATCTTCAGGAGCTGTGCCACCAGAACGGCGCACTGTTCATTCTCGACGAGATGATCACCGGCTTCCGCTGGGCGAGGGGCGGTGCGCAGGAATATTACGGGCTGCGGCCGGATCTTTCCTGCTTCGGCAAGGCGCTTGGCAACGGGTTCGCCATCTCCGCGCTCGCCGGTCGGCGCGAGCTCATGGAGCTCGGCGGCATCGAGCAGGTGGAACGGCCGCGCGTCTTCCTGCTGTCGACAACCCACGGCGCCGAGACCCATGCCATGGCGGCGGCGATCGCGACGATGCATGTCTATGCGCAGGAGCCGGTCATCTCGCGCCTGCGCCGCCAGGGGCTGAGGCTGAAGGCCGGCATCGAGCAGGCGATCGTGCATCACGGCCTCCAGCGCTTCGTCTCCGTCGCGGGGCATCCCGCCTGCCTGACCTATGCCACGCGGGGACGAGAGGGCACGCCCTCGCAGGCCTTCCGGACGCTGTTGCTGCAGGAGACCATCCGCCGCGGCGTGCTCGCGCCGTCGCTGGTGGTGAGCTACACCCATGGCGACGACGAGATAGACCAGACCATCGCGGCCTTCGACGGCGCGCTCGGCGTCTATCATCTGGCCCTCGAACACGGCATCGAGAACTACCTCGTCGGGCGTCCGTCCGACGTCGTCTTCCGCCGCTACAACAGCTTGCCGAATATCGAGGAACCGGTGGTGGCGGCCCGGACCGCCTGACCCTGTCCAAAAGAAGTAGGCTTTGTAACCCAGTGCCTCCTTCCGGTGCGCAGCGCCGTCTTTGTCATCAATCGTGCTCCGCTGCGCACCGTTTTAGCATCCCTCTACAATCACTTATGGGGAGATCCGGATATGAAGGTGCTTGTCACGGGACACCAGGGCTATATCGGCGCCGTCATGGTGCCGATCCTCTTGAAGGCGGGGCACGACGTGCACGGCTATGATAGCCGGCTCTACCGCCGCTGCTCCTATGCGCCCGGCGGCCCGATGACCGAGGTTCCCTCCGTCCTGAAGGACGTGCGCGACATTTCCGCGAGGGACTTGGAAGGTTTCGACGCGGTCGTCCACCTGGCGGCGCTGTCGAACGATCCGCTGAGCAATCTCGATCCGGACGTCACCTACGATATTAACCACAAGGGCAGCGTGCGGGTCGCGCGCGCGGCGCGAGAGGCCGGCGTCAGCCGCTTTCTCTTCGCCTCCTCGTGCAGCAATTACGGCCTTGCCGGGGACGACCTCGTCAACGAGGACGCGCCGCTCAATCCGGTCTCGGCCTATGGCATTTCCAAGGTCCGGGCGGAGGGGGATATCGGCGCGCTTGCGGATCGCAACTTCTGCCCCGTCTTCCTCAGGCCGGCGACGGCCTACGGCCTGTCGCCCATGCTGCGCTTCGATATCGTGCTGAACAATCTCGTCGCCTGGGCAGTCACCAAGAGCCTCATCCTGCTGAAATCGGACGGCACGCCCTGGCGGCCGATCGTGCATGTCGAGGACATTTCCCGCGCCTTCCTGGCGGCGCTGGAGGCGCCCCGGGACGTCGTCTTCAACCAGGCCTTCAATGTCGGCCAGACCGCGCACAACTACCGCATCCGCGACATCGCCGACGTGGTGGCCGAAACCGTGCCGGGCTGCCGGCTGGAATATGCCAGCGAGGCGGGCCCCGATCCGCGTTCCTACCGGGTCGATTTCGGCAAGATCGCGCGGACGCTTCCGGCCTTCCGCCCGCAATGGGACGTGGTGGCCGGCGCCCGCCAGCTCTACGCCGCCTATGGCAGCGGCGGGCTGAGCATGGAGGAGTTCGAAGGGCCGCGCTACCAGCGCATCAGCCATATCCGCGACCTCCTGCGCAGCAACACGATCGACCCGGATCTGCGCTGGCTGCCGACGGTCGAAAGCCCGGCGGCGTTGCGACAGGCGCATGCCTGAGGCCGCGCGATGAACGAGGTTCCGAGGGTCGACGGCGGCATGGTGCGGGAGGGGCCTGCCGATCTCGGCGGTGAGCTTCATGCCCTGGTCTCGCGGCTGTTCCCGATCTGCCGCAGCATCACCGGCGCAGGCGTTCGCGAGACGCTCGAGATCCTGTCGGAGCATGTCGACATCGCCGTGAGGGAAGTGCCCTCCGGCACGCCGGTCTTCGACTGGACGGTGCCGCAGGAATGGAGCGTGCGAAACGCCCATATCCGCACGGCGAGCGGCAGGGTCGTGGTGGATTTCGCCCAATCCAACCTCCACCTCGTCAGCTACAGCGAGCCCGTCGCCCGCCGCATGCCGCTCTCGGAACTGCGGGCGCATCTCCACACGCTGCCGGACCAGCCCGACCTGATCCCCTACAGGACCAGCTATTACCGCCGGGACTGGGGCTTTTGCATGCGCCATCGCGACTATCTTGCGCTGGAGGAAGGCGACTACGACGTCTTCATCGACGCCACCCTTGCCGACGGTTCGCTCACCTATGGCGAGGTCTTCCTGCCGGGCACGACGGAGCGTGAGGTGCTGCTCACCGCCCATATCTGCCACCCCTCGCTTGCCAACGACAATTGCTCCGGCCTCGCCGTATTGGCCCTCCTCGCAAGGATGCTTGCCGGGAGGCGCAACCGCTACGGCTATCGCTTCCTCTTCGCGCCGGGCACGATCGGGGCGCTCTGCTGGCTTGCCGGCAACGAGGACAGGCTTGCCCGCATCGACCACGGCCTCGTCGTCTCCTGCATCGGCAACGCCGGCGGGCCGGTCTACAAGCGCAGCCGCCGCGGCGACGCGACGATCGACCGCGTCATGGAAAGCGTGCGCTGTGCTGGACGAAAGGTGACGATGCTCGATTTCAGCCCATACGGTTATGACGAGCGGCAATTCTGCTCGCCGGGCTTCAACCTGCCGGTCGGCCTTCTCCAGCGCAGCGCCTTCGGCACCTTCCCCGAATATCATACCTCCGCCGACAACCTGGATCTCGTACGGCCGGACCATCTCGCATCCTCCTTCCGGATGATCACGGATATCATCGACATACTCGAAACTGACTGGGTGCCGCTCAACCTCTCCCCGAAGGGGGAGCCGCAACTCGGTCGGCGGGGGCTCTATTCGGCGACCGGAGGGCACAAGACGACCTCCGACATCACCATGGCCTATCTCTGGGTGCTGAACCTGGCGGATGGCGGCCATTGCCTGCTCGATATTGCCAGCCGCTCCGGCCTGCCGTTCGCGGATATCGCCTACGCCGCCGACCGACTGAAGCAATGCGGACTGCTCGGCGAAGTGGAGGATTCCGTTAACCGTCAGACGTGATTCAGGAGCGGCCAGGTCCTGTCCTTGTCCGAGACCACGGCCGGCTTCGCCGGCCAGTCGATCGAGAAAGCGGGATCGTCGTAACGGGCGCCGGAGGCTGCGTCGGGCGCGTAGCGCGTCGAAATGAGGTAGCCGACCGCCGCGTCCTCCGTCAGCGACAGGAAGCCGTGGGCAAAGCCTTGGGGAATGTAGAACTGGCGCATGTTTTCCGCGCTGAGTTCCGCCGCCGTCCAGCGGCCGTAAGTGGGCGATTGCGGGCGCAGGTCGACTGCCACGTCCCAGATCGCACCCGCGAGGCACGATACCAGCTTCACCTCCTGGTGCGGCTCGTTCTGGAAGTGCAGGCCGCGAAGCGTGTGTTTTTGCGTCGAGCGGGAGAGGCTGTGCTGGACGAAACGGGTTTCGAGCCCACAGTGCTGCATCTCGTCGGCGCAGAAGGTCCGGGCGAAGGAACCGCGCTCGTCGCGGACGGGAGAGGCTTCGATCAGCCAGACGCCATCGAGATCGGTCCTGGTGAAAAGCATGTGATTCTCCCCTTTTCCGGCGCCATCCTGCCCGATGCGGAGCGCCTGCCAAGTGGGGTTTCCGGGGTAGACCGGTACGTGCGGTTTAGGCTTGGTTAAGGTTCGCTTACACGCGTTTCAGAGTGCTACGCCTTTCGGTCAGGGTAGAATGTTCATATAGTAGTATCGAAGGGTTTTTAGGCTGCGCTTACTCTGCCAACACGTCGAGAAACGGTCCCCGAAGGGCTTGAGGACCGAAAATCACTGTTGGAGGCGTTGCCATGAACTTGCAGGCCGGCCATTCGCTCTCGAATTCACACAATTTGTCGCTTCGCCCGGCGTGCCGGCTGTGCGGCGCTACCCTGAAACACACCGTCGTCGACCTCGGCATGTCACCGCCATGCGAAAGTTTCCGGCAGGAAAGCGAACTTGGGCTGATGGAGGCCTATTATCCGCTGCATGCGCGGGTCTGCGAGGCCTGCCTGCTCGTCCAGCTGGAAGAGTTCGTCAGCCCAGAAAGCATCTTCGAGGAGTATGCCTACTTCTCTTCCTACTCCACGAGCTGGGTGGCGCATGCGGAGCGCTATTGCGAAGAGGTGATCAACCGCTTCGCCCTCGACAGGCACAGCTTCGTCGTGGAGCTCGCAAGCAATGACGGTTACCTCCTGCAGCATTTCGTGGCGCGCGACATTCCCGTGCTCGGCGTCGAGCCGGCGAGAAACGTCGCCGACGCCGCAATCGCCCGGGGCATCCCGACGCGGGTCGCCTTCTTCGGCAAGCGTCTTGCCGGCGAGATGGCCGCAGCCGGCCAGAAGGCCGACCTGATCGTCGCCAACAACGTGCTGGCGCAGGTGCCCGACATCAACGACTTCCTGGCGGGCATGAAGCGCATTCTGAAGCCGCAGGGCGTCGTGACCATCGAATTCCCGCATGTCGCGACGCTGATTGCGGAAAACCAGTTCGACCAGATCTACCACGAGCATTTCTCGTATTTTTCGCTGTTCACGGTGCAGATCGCCGCAAGGGTGCACGGCCTGGAGATCTTCGACGTCGAGGAATTGCCGACCCATGGCGGTTCGCTGCGGGTCTATCTCGGCCATGCGGGCCGCTGCGGGGTGATCAGCCCGAATGTCGCCGGCCTGCTGGGGCAGGAGCGCCGCGCCGGCCTGCACGACGTGGAGGCCTATACGTCCTTCTCCATCCGGGCGCGGCAGGCCAAACGCAACCTGCTCTACTACCTCATCAGTGTGAAGGAGCGCGGCGGCCGCATCTGCGGCTACGGCGCGCCGGGCAAGGGCAACACGCTGTTGAACTATTGCGGCATCGGCACGGATTTCCTGGATTTCACGGTCGACCGCAATCCCTACAAGCACGGCCGCTACACGCCGGGCATGCACATACCCATCCTGCCCGTCGAGGCGATCGACACGCATCGGCCGGACTACATTCTCATCCTGCCCTGGAACCTGAAGGCCGAAATCATCGGCCAGATGCGCCATGTCGGCGAATGGGGCGCGAAGTTCATCGTGCCGATCCCCGAAGTCAGTGTGCTCGATCCGCTGGAGGTGCTGTCATGAAGGTGGTGCTTTTCTGCGGCGGCCGTGGCACGCGCATCCGGGACTATTCGGAAAGCATACCCAAGCCGATGATCCCGCTCGGCGCCCAGCCGATCCTGCGCCATGTCATGCAATATTACGCCTCCTACGGCCATGACGATTTCACCCTGTGCCTCGGCTACAAGTCGAACGTCATCAAGGACTTCTTCCTGAACTGCCGGCCGCAGACCTTTTCGGACTGCGTCGTCTCCGGTGAGGGCAGGGTGGAGCTTCTGGGCGACGCGCAGCAGCAATGGCGCATCGCGCTGATCGACACCGGCATCTGGCGCAATATCGGCGAACGCCTCTGGGCGGTGCGCGAGCAGGTGAAGGGCGAGCGCATGTTCCTCGCCAACTACAGCGACGGCCTCACCGACGTCGATCTCGACGACATGGTCGCCCGCTTCGAGGCAAGCGGCAAGATCGCCTGCTTCCTGGCCGTGCGCCCGCCGCTGACCTACCACATCGCCGATATCGACGAGACCGGCCGGGTACGCGAGTTCCGCTCGTCCGAGACTTCTGAAATCTGGATCAACGGCGGCTACTTCCTGATGCGCCGCGAGATCTTCGACTATATGCGCGAAGGCGAGGAACTGGTTCTCGAACCCTTCCTGCGGCTGATCGCGGACGACATGCTGATGGCCTACAAACACGAGGGCTTCTGGCGCTCGATGGATACGCTGCGCGACTGGCAGATGCTGGAGGAAATGGTCGAACGCGGCGAGATGCCGTGGGTCCGCCAGGTTCCGGGCGAGCGCGTATCGAACCTTCGCGTGGCGGGCCGGTCATGAAAGCGCTGCCCATGGCGTCTGCCGGCCACCGGTTGCGCATCCTGTGCCTGGGCGCGCATGCCGACGATATCGAGATCGGTGCCGGCGGCACGATCCTCGGCCTGATCGCCGCGGGCGTGAAGCTGGAGGTCCACTGGTGCGTCATGAGCGCCACCACGGAGCGTGCGGCCGAGACGCGGCGCTCGGCGGCGGCCTTCCTCGAAGGTGCTGCCTCTGCCACGGTCGAGGTGTGCGGTTTCGAGGACAGCTACTTCCCGAGCCAGAGCCGCGAAATCAAGGCTTTCCTGCTGGATTTGCGCGAAAGAGTAGAGCCGGACGTCATTTTTACCCATAGCCGGCGCGATGCGCATCAAGATCATCGAGAGCTAAATAAGTTAACAATGAATATATTCAGGGACCACTTCGTCTTAGAATATGAGATCCCGAAATGGGACGGGGACATCACGGAACGCAATGCCTACGTACCCCTGTTGCCCGGCGTGATCGATCGAAAGATCGACCTGCTCATGGAGCACTTCGCCACGCAGAGGTCCAAGGATTGGTTCCACGAGGATGTCTTTCGGGGTTTGGCCCGCATGCGTGGAATGGAATGCCGTTCGCCTTCGCTTTTCGCGGAAGCCTTCACGGTACGCAAGATGGCCCTCGCATAGAAGGCGATGCAGATCGCCGGGGTTCAAGTAGATGCGGAGACAGTCGCTAACTCGTAATTTTGACCAGGAATCTAGTGAGGGGTATCATGGTAAGAGACGACGAGATGGATTCCGACAGGGAATCGATTGATATTTTCCGGACGGCAGGACTGACCAGCAGCGACATTCGTGTCGACTTCAGGGATCAGATGGAACGGCACTCGCAGCGTTATGCTGTCAACGACTACGTCGCGATCTTCGACAAGCGTAACCTCGATCGTGAATGTCTGGCCAACAGCCTCGATTCCCACCAGATCGGCATCAGCATCTTCACCTTCTCGGGCCTGGCGAGCTGGCAGCAGCGCAAGGGCTCGCTCGGCACGCTGCGCGCCGCCCTTCTCAACATCGGCAGCAACGACATCACCGATCCCGGGCTTCGCGACGAGATCACCCAGCTCGTGACGACGCTGGAGCCGGTGCCGGTCGTCGTGCTTTCGGACAATCATGCCATCGAACACGTCTTGCAGGTCATCGATCTCGGCGTGCACGGGCTCATTCCAAGCACGGTCGATATCGACGTCTGCATCGAGGCGATCGGGCTTGCCATCGCCGGCGGGCAGTTCGTGCCGGCCAGCAGCGTGCTGGCGATGCGCGGCCTGCTCGGCAGCTACGCCTCGCGCAAGATCTGCGGTTCCGCCTTCACGGTGCGCCAGGCCGCCGTCGCCGAGGCGCTGCGCCGCGGCAAGGCGAACAAGATGATCGCCCGCGAACTCAACCTCTGCGAAAGCACGGTCAAAGTGCACATTCGCAACATCATGAAGAAGCTCGGCGCCACCAACCGCACGGAAGTCGCCTGCAAGGTCGGCGAAATCCTGACGGACGAGACGCTTCAGAACAGCAGGGCGTAAGCCCGCTCCGCAACAGGAAGTCCGTCATGATCTGGTCCGAAAATCAGGCCGGCCCGGAGGAGTCTGCGATTCCCAGGGTGCTTTCGGTCATCGTCGAGCGCCGGTGGCTGATCCTCTTCTGCGTTGCCGTGGGCATGGGGGCTGCCGCCGTCGGCTATCAGGACCAGCCGTCGCGCTACCGGGCCGAGGCGGTGCTGGCGCTCGATGCGCGCAAATTTCAGGCCCTGCCGACCGAATCCGTCATTTCATCGCTGCCGCAGGAAAGCCCGGTGCTGCGCACCGAGGTCGATATCATCTCGTCGCGCTCGATGGCCGAAAGGGTCCTGGCCTATCTGCAGGCCTCGGGCGTCGATGTCGCCAAGGGTTTCGTCCTGACGGCGGAAAGCGGCACCGCCCAGGCGTCGCCCGGCCACGCCACCCGCGTGATCGCCGACAGGCGCGTGCTCATCGACAAGCTGACCTCCGGCGTGCGCGTCACGAATGACGGCCGCTCCTACACGATCTACGTCGCCTTCAGCGGCACGGAGCCGCAGTTCACCGCCGACGTCGCCAACGCCTATGCGGAAACCTACATCAACTACCAGGTCGATCTCCAGACGACGGCAACACGGCGCGTCAGCGACTGGCTCGGCACGCGCCTTGTCAGCCTGCGCAGCGACCTGGAACGCTCGGAGCATACGGCGACCTCGTTCCGCGAAAAATCCGGCATCGTCAAGTCGAACGGCACGACCCTGCTGTCGCAGCAGATCGCCGGGCTGAATGCGGAATTGGCCCGGCTGCGCGCCCAGCTTGCCGGCTCGGTTGCGCGGCTTGCCACCGCAATCGACGCGTCGGAAGGAAAGGGCGGTCTCGCCCTGTCGGAGGTCCTCAACTCCCCGGCGATCCAGCAGCTTCGCACCGAGGAAGCACGCCTCAAGCGCCTGCTTGCGGCAATCAGCGAGAGCGGCGCGGTGAAGAACCCGCAGATCCCCGACCTGAAATCGCAGCTCGCCACGATCCAGGCGCAGATCGACGTCGAGGTGGAGCAGATCGTCGGCAGCCTGCGCAACGAGATCGAGGTCACCCGGCGCCAGCAGTCCGGCCTTGAGGCCAGCCTGAAACAGCTCCAGACGGAAATGTCGACGGCCAACGAATCGATCGTCCAGGCCGACCAGCTTGACCGCGAGGCGAGCGCCAACCGGGCGATCTACGAGAGCTACCTGACGCGCTACAAGCAGACGATCGAACAGGACGGCATTGCCATGGCGGAGGCGCGCATCATTTCGCGCGCCATGCCGTCCGGCACGCCGTCGAGCCCGGATCTTTCGGCCTGGCTGCTGGGCGGGCTGATGTTCGGCCTTGGCGGCGGCGCGTTCTCGACCCTTCTCCTGGAACTGCGCGCAAGCTTCCGGCGTCGTCCCGATCCGGCCGAAAGCAACCTTGGGAGCCCAATCATCGGCCGCATCCCGGAGCTTTCTCCGCAGCAGCGCTCCAATGTCGCGGGCATCATCCGTGATTCCCTTTCGCCCTTCGCCCAGGCCGTGGCCGATGTGCAGGGCCGTCTGCGGCTTTCCGCCCGGTCGGGCAACGTGCTGGTGGTTTCCGTGACATCGGCAGGCCCCGGCGAGGGCAAGACACTCGTCGCCTCCTGTCTTGCCCGCTCGCTGGCCGCCACGGGGCTGCGCACCGTCATCATGGACACCAATCTCACGGCCCCCGGCATTGCCGACGAATTCAGCGTCCTGCCGCTGCGCACGGTGGATACGGTTGCGGCATCCGAGGACGTGCCGATCGACGAGCTCATCCGCCGCGACGGGGCGTCCGGCCTCGACCTGATCTGCGCCGGCAGGGTCGATGTGCCCGCCGAACATATTCTCGGCCACAAGGGTTTTGCGCGCCTGCTCTGTACCCTCCGGCAGACCTATGACGTCGTGATCGTCGACTCGACGGCGCTGTCGAACGGTTCCAGCGCGCTGCTCGTCTCCTCGCTTGCCGATACGACAGTGCTCGTCGTTCCGGCCGGCAGCGATTCCGTGCGCACGGTGCGGGCGCTGCGCACCCTCAAGACGGCCGGCATCGTGGTCGGCGGGCTCATCATCAACAACGCGGCAAGCCGCCGCAACGTCGTGTCTCTCGTCACGGACCACCATCGGTCCGCGGCCGACGCCGGAAAACGTAGCGAAAACCCCATCGACACGCCGTCGATCGTCGGGATGTGAGGCTCGAAACGTCATGGCAAAAGTCCAGGCCCTAACACGCAAACAGCATCGGCCACCGCCGAGTATGCTTTGGCTGGCGCTTCTGGCGTGCCTGCTGTTCCTCGCCCAGGCGATTGCGGCGGCAGGCGCGGAGGACCAGCGCTATCGGCTGGCCAGCGGCGACGTGCTGCGCATCACGGTTTACGGCGACCTCGGATTGAGCGGGTCCTTTCCCATCGGCACGGACGGCACGATCGGCTATCCGCTGCTCGGCAACATCACGGCTGCCGGCAAGAGCATCGACGAGGTCCGCGAAACGATCGATGCGGGGCTGAAGGTGCATATCGCCAATCTTTCCGCATCTGTCGTAGTGGAAGCCTATGCCCCCGTCTTCATCGTCGGCGAAGTCCAGAAGCCCGGCCGCTACGAGTTCCGTCCCGGCATGATCGCGCTCGAACTGTTCGCGCTCGGCGGCGGGCAGAAGGAGGCGCTGGCGCAGGGGGAAAATGCCGGCGTGCAGCTCGCCGGCCTGCGGCAGGAATATGCCGATCTCGGCATGCAGCTTCTGGCGCAGGATGTGAAGCGGGCGCGCCTCGAAGCGGAACTGAACGAACGGGACTTCAGCTATGTGGCCCGCGAAGAGCTCGGCACGCCCGATCCGCGCATCGTCCAGCAGGTCGTGCAGTCCGAGCGCACGCTGTTCGAGCTTCGCCGCGCGACGCTCGCCACCGAGCTCGAAAGCCTGGAGGTCCAGAAGAAAAGTTATGTCGAGGAGATCGACACGCTGGAGCGCAGCGGCAAGCTGCGTGATGGCGAACTCGCCCTGCTGGACGAGGACGTAAAGCAGGCCCGCACCATGGTGGATCGCGGCATTACGTCCAAGACCCAGCTTCGCGAGAAACAGCGCGAAATATCCGCGACCAACCGCGACGTGCTGGAGTTCGGCTCCTTCCTCGCCCGCGCGCGCCAGAACCTGACCGCGATCGACGGCCGGCTGGTCTCCATGCGCGGACAGCGCCGCGGGGACGTTGCGGCGGAACTGCGCGAGGTGAACATCGATATCCTGCGCCTTCGCCGCAAGATGGCCTACAGCGTCCAGGCCATGGCCGAGGCCGGCATCGCCCTGCAAAAGAAGGACGGCAGCCGGCAGGCCGCTTTCCGCTTTTCCGCCATTCGGTTGCTCGATGGCCAATATAAAGAAGTCGAGGTCGGCCAGACCGATCCGGTGATGGCCGGCGACATCCTGCGGGTGAGCCTCGCGCTGGAAGAAGGCGACGTCGTCGTCCAGCGCTAGGGCAGACCCTGCCGAATCATTGTGCATTCAGCGATCGACCAGCACGCGAGCGAGAAGCAGGTCCTGCTGCTTGGCAAGCGCGGAACGGATCATCGCATTGCGCCGGGCGATCGCCTTGCCTGCGGCATGCAGGTCGCCGAGGACGATCCGGACCTGCCTCAAGAGCAGGTCCGCGTCGAATGTCTCTATATGCTGGCAGAACGGGATCCGGCCGAATTCGGCCATCAGCTCGTCATTCTTCTCCGCATAGCCGAGCGAGAGTGTCGGCCGGCCGAGTTTCAGCGCGCAGAGCAGGTTGCTGTAGCGCGAGACGATGGCGATATCGACCTTCTGGATTTCTTCCATCACGGCGTGCAGCGAGGTGGTCCGCGCCGCTGACAAACGACCGCCGCCGCTTCCGGCGAAAGCGATGCGTATATCGTCGAGAGTCGTTTCGTCCGATATGTCGCCCATGAAGAGACGCACGTCGTAGCCCTCGTCGAGCAGCCCGCGCACCACGCGCAGCATCTTGTCCAGATAGGTCCGGTAGATCGCCTCTGCGCCGACATGGTCGCGCTGCCACCCGCGGTAATGCATGACGCCGATGCCGATCGTCGTCGGCCGTTCCGTCGCGATAGGGCGGGCTGGTTTGCGCAAGCCGAAGGCGATGTCGGGAAATCGGTGGTCGGATGAGGTGTCGATGCCGAGGCCCTGCACATAACGCAGCGAGTAGTCGTCGCGGTAGGAACGGTAATCGGCCAAACGCACCGCCGATTTCAGGAACCAGCGGCTGAGCCTGCCGTGGATCGGCCCGGCGCCGATGCTGACGAAGGCTATGCGCGCGCCGCGCAGCCGGGCGGCAAGGCACCAGCCATAGACGATGAAGGGCCATCCGAACGCCGTTTCCTGGAAATCGTCGAGGATGCCGGTGCCGGGCACCACCAGCACATCGATTCGTCCGGCCGTCCGCAGCATCGAGACGAGGCCCGCGATCCGGCCGGGGATGCGCCCGAGCCGGGCATCGAGGGCGCGGAAAAACGGACGGGAGAAGGACGCGCCGCGGATGCCGACCGCCTCCAGCGCAAAACGTTCGCCGATCACCGCGGGGTCGGAGCAGATGCACAGCAGGCCGGCCTCCGGGCAGGCCCGGTGCAGGAAGACCAGCATCGCCTCCAGCGAGCCGTCATTGCCCGAGTTTCCGGACCCGAACTGTCCGAGCAGGCCGATCTTCATGAAATTTGTCCACCGCTATCGAGTGGCGCCCCGGATGTCCGGGCATTCAAAAAATGGGCGAGGGCCGCCAGGACGCCAAACTATCGCGCCGCGCCCCGACACGGAAAACAAGGCCATTCGACGTCCCGCCTCCACCAAAAGAGGTAGGCGCCTGGGCGTCTCCTGCGAAGGGCCGGGGCGGCTTTCCAAGACCCAGCTTTTCCGCTGGCGATCCGTCGGGACAATGGGCGTCGAGGGACCGACCATGAAGATCGCCTATTTCGTCCTGCCGCATATGGGCGGCACCTACACCGTGTTCAGGCACCTGCGCGGCGGCCTCGCGCCGCACGGGATCGACCTGCGCTGGGTCGGTCTGTCCCATGGTGGCTGGAGCCTTCAACCAGGGCTGGAGCACGAAGCGGCCTTCGGCACGCTCGTCGAAACGCCACCGGGCGACGGGAAAAGTGCTGCACGAGAGCTTGAACGGGCGATCGTCGCGGAAGGGTTCGACGGCATCATCGTCAATGTGCTCAGCGACCGGGTGCAGACCAATATCGTGCGTTATCTCTCGCCGAAAATCCTGCGCCTGATGGTCGTGCACAACATCACGCCCGGCACCTATGCCGCCGCCCACGCGATCCGGCCGCATGTCCATGCCACTGTCTGCGTCTCGCGACGCTGCCGCGACGATCTGGTGAAGCGCCATCATTTCCCGGCCGAGCGCACCGCCGTCATCGCCAATGCCATCTCGACGGATGCCTATCCCCAGGCCGACCGGCTGCCTCGGCCGATCGGGGAGGGGCTGCGCCTGCTGTTCCTCGGACGAATCGAGGATGCCTCGAAGGGTGTCTTGTGGCTGCCGGAGATTCTTTCCCGGCTGCCGGCCTCGGTGACCCTGACCATTGCCGGCGACGGCCCGGATCTCGCGCGGCTCAAGGCCGCCATGCCTGGCATGGCGCCGCGCATCGTCTATGCCGGTGCCGTCGCGGCCGAAGCGGTGCCGGATATGCTGGCGGCGCACGACGTCTTCCTCATGCCGTCGCGCTACGAAGGGCTGCCGATGGCGCTGGTGGAGGCCATGGCGGCCGGATGCGTGCCGGTCGCCTCGGCGCTGCGCGGCGTCACGGACATGATCGTCGAGGATGGGCGGGACGGCCTGCTGTTTCCGGTCGGCGATCCGGCGAAGGCCGCCGGCCTCATCCGCAGCCTGGACAAGGACCGCGCGCGTCTGCTCGCCCTTTCCATCGGCGCGCGGCGAAAGGTTGCCGGGGCCTTCACCGTCGACCGCATGGCGGCGCATTATGCTTCGGTGCTGCGGGACATCCAGGCGAACCCGCCGCCGCTTGCCGCTCCGCTTCCCATGGACGGCTGGTCGCTGCCGCGAGGCCTGCGCCCGGGCCTGCGTACCTTCCTGCCGCAGCCGTTGAAGAACTGGCTGCGCGTGGTGCGCGAACGGCTCTGATCGAGAGAATCCGTGTCGCCGGCGCGTTGAAATGACGCGCAAAACAAGGGAATCGGGGGGAGGGAAGAAGTGGTGGGCGATGACGGACTCGAACCGCCGACATCCTCGGTGTAAACGAGGCGCTCTACCAACTGAGCTAATCGCCCGCCGCGTTGGTGGCCGTGATCTATGCGGAACCGGATCAAACCGCAAGAGGCAATCGAAAAGTTTTTTGCATTTTTTGAATGTCCCCATGGTGATACAGAAGGGTGTGGAAACATTTCAGGGCGCGTCATTCTTTTGTCGTGAAACCTGCTTGACACCCAAAGGCGAACCCCTTAGTTAGCCGCTCATCGAACGGCTCTGGGCCGCTCGGGACGGGTGCTTCGTCATCCGGACGCTTTCGAGGAATGCGGGTGTAGCTCAGTCGGTTAGAGTGCCGGCCTGTCACGCCGGAGGTCGCGGGTTCGAGCCCCGTCACTCGCGCCACTCGAAAGGCCGGACGAAACAGTCGGGACCGCAAGGTCACAATGCGCGGGTGTAGCTCAGTCGGTTAGAGTGCCGGCCTGTCACGCCGGAGGTCGCGGGTTCGAGCCCCGTCACTCGCGCCATTTTCCCTTTTCCTCCATATATCTGGTGCCGTTTCTTCACACGGCACTTCATGCGATTCGATCGAATCGGCGGAACGATGCTTCGCGTGGTTCTTCGCTGATAATCGGACTTCGTCTTGCTGGTGCAGATTGACGCACCTCGAGCTTCCGTTTGGCGTGATTCCGATACTCGATCCCGATGCCAATTCGAGGTGGGGCAGGGCGTGCGAAGTGATTTCTCTTCGCACCTGCGGCGAAACGCCCGGAATGCCGCCCGTCATGAAATCGTAACGATTTAAATGGCTTTGCCACCTGCCTTTCCGGGCGGTCGGGAAAACAACACAATGATTGCGGCGAAAGCCGGACAAAGCCTTGCGCGGTTGCTCTCACTGCGCTAACGACGTGGCGTTGCAACATACTTTCTCGGCTTGCAGGTCACCGACCAACAGGCGTCTTCCCGGCGCCAGCAGCAGGCAGGATGGACGCCAATGACTGAACTTCTCGGTTCCTATATCCCGATCGCCATCTTCATCGGTATCGCGCTCGTGATCGGCATTGCACTGCTGGTCGCGCCCTTTGCCGTCGCATACAAGGCCCCCGATTCGGAAAAGCTTTCCGCTTACGAGTGCGGCTTCAATGCGTTCGACGATGCGCGCATGAAATTCGACATCCGCTTCTATCTGGTGTCGATCCTCTTCATCATCTTCGACCTCGAAGTGGCCTTCCTCTTCCCCTGGGCCGTCTCCTTCGGCGACATGGGCTGGTTCGGCTTCTGGTCGATGATGGTCTTCCTCGGTGTCCTGACCATCGGCTTCATCTACGAATGGAAGAAGGGAGCACTCGAATGGGAGTAGCATCCACCACGCTCGTCGCGCAGCAGCCGAAGGGGATCATCGATCCCTCGACCGGCAAGCCGATCGGCAGCAACGACGCCTTCTTCGGCGAGATCAACAACGAACTCGCCGACAAGGGTTTCCTCGTCACCTCGACCGACGAGCTCATCACCTGGGCGCGCACCGGCTCGCTGATGTGGATGACCTTCGGTCTTGCCTGCTGCGCCGTCGAGATGATGCAGCTCTCCATGCCGCGTTACGACGTCGAGCGTTTCGGCTTCGCGCCGCGCGCCTCTCCGCGCCAGTCCGACGTCATGATCGTCGCCGGCACGCTGACCAACAAGATGGCGCCCGCGCTCCGCAAGGTCTACGACCAGATGCCGGAACCGCGTTACGTCATCTCGATGGGCTCCTGCGCCAACGGCGGCGGCTACTATCATTATTCCTATTCGGTGGTGCGCGGCTGTGACCGCGTGGTGCCGGTCGATATCTACGTACCAGGCTGTCCTCCCACGGCAGAAGCGCTCCTCTACGGCGTGCTCCTGCTGCAGAAGAAGATCCGCCGGACCGGTACGATCGAGCGATAAGGGCAGGGGACTGACACATGAGCGAAGCCCTCCAGGAGCTGTCCTCCTATATCGGCGAAGCGGCAGGCCAACTCGTCGCGTCTTCGGATATCGCCTATGGCGAACTCACCCTGAAGACGGACGCGGCACGCATCCTCGATCTTCTGACCTTCCTGCGTGATGACGTGCAGTGCGGGTTCGTCAACCTCATCGATGTCTGCGGCGTCGACTGGCCGGCGCGCGCCGAGCGCTTCGACGTGGTCTACCACCTGCTGTCGCCGCGCCAGAACCAGCGCATCCGCATCAAGGTCGCGACTGGCGAGGACGTTCCCGTTCCCTCCGCTTTCCCGGTCTATCCGGGTGCCGACTGGTTCGAGCGCGAAGCCTACGACATGTACGGCATCCTCTTCACCGGCCATCCGGACCTGCGCCGCATCCTCACCGACTACGGTTTCGAGGGGCACCCGCTGCGCAAGGATTTCCCGACCACCGGCTTCGTGGAAGTGCGTTACGACGACGAGGTCAAGCGTGTCGTGTACGAGCCTGTCGAACTGAAGCAGGAATTCCGCAACTTCGATTTTCTCTCTCCCTGGGAAGGCACCGATTACGTGCTGCCGGGCGACGAAAAAGCCAAGCAGTAGGAGTAGGGCGCGGTCATGGGGGCATTCAGCGTATTTCACTGGCTGATCGTGGTCGTCTGCATTGTCAACGTTTTTGCATTGTGGCGACTGCTCCCACGCTCGGGCATTCCGAACTGGGTTGGAATCCTCGGAATTTTCCCGCCTTTTGCCTTCATTCTGCTTTGGATCGTCAGCTTCAAGAAATGGCCTAGCAATGTCTGAGCACAACGTTCGCAATTTCAACATCAACTTCGGCCCGCAGCATCCTGCGGCGCACGGGGTTCTTCGTCTGGTTCTCGAGCTGGACGGCGAAATCGTCGAGCGCGTCGATCCGCATATCGGCCTGCTGCATCGCGGCACCGAAAAGCTCATCGAGACGAAGACCTATCTCCAGGCCGTGCCCTATTTCGACCGCCTCGACTACGTGGCGCCGATGAACCAGGAGCATGCCTTCGCGCTCGCCGTCGAGCGCCTGACGGGCACCGAGGTTCCGATCCGCGGCCAGATCATCCGCGTGCTCTATTCCGAAATCGGCCGCATCCTCTCGCATCTCTTGAACGTCACCACGCAGGCCATGGACGTCGGCGCGCTGACGCCGCCGCTCTGGGGTTTCGAAGAGCGCGAAAAGCTGATGGTGTTCTACGAGCGCGCCTGTGGTGCCCGCATGCACTCGGCCTATATCCGTCCGGGCGGCGTGCACCAGGACCTGCCGCACGAGCTGGTGGAAGACATCGGCAAGTGGATCGACCCGTTCCTGAAGACCGTCGACGATATCGACGAACTCTTGACCGGCAACCGCATCTTCAAGCAGCGCAACGTCGACATCGGCGTCGTGAAGCTGGAAGATTGCTGGGCCTGGGGTTTTTCCGGCGTCATGGTGCGCGGCTCGGGCGCTGCCTGGGACCTGCGCCGTTCCCAGCCCTACGAGTGCTATTCCGATTTCGACTTCGACATTCCGATCGGCAAGAACGGCGACTGCTACGACCGTTACGTCATCCGCATGATCGAGATGCGCGAATCGGCGAAGATCATGCGCCAGTGCGTCAACCGCCTGCTCGGCGACGCCAAGGTCGGCCCGGTCTCCTCGGTCGACGGCAAGATGGTGCCGCCGAAGCGTGGCCAAATGAAGCGTTCGATGGAAGCGCTCATCCACCACTTCAAGCTCTACACCGAGGGCTATCACGTCCCGGCCGGCGAAGTTTACGCAGCCGTCGAGGCGCCGAAGGGCGAGTTCGGCGTCTATCTCGTCGCCGACGGCACCAACAAGCCCTATCGCTGCAAGATCCGCGCCCCGGGCTATGCCCACCTCCAGGCGATGGATTTCATCTGTCGCGGGCACCAGCTCGCCGACGTCTCGGCGATCCTGGGCTCCCTCGACATCGTGTTCGGCGAGGTTGACCGCTGATGCCGAGACTGGCCGCCGCCATCGCCCTCTTGCTGGTGACCGCTTTCGCTGCGCAGGCGCAGGATGCGGAAGGCAGCGTGTCGTCTGCCACGATGGGCGAACTGGTGGACCAGGGTTACGAGATCAAGGCCGCGGCGCCGAACGGCAGCCGCTATGTCGTATTTATGCAGAAAGAGAAGTCGGCCTACGCCTGCGAATTCGTCAACACGGCGCAAACGCAGTGCAGGCAGATTAACTGAGACAAGGCGTTACAGAATGTCCGTTCGTCGACTAGCCGAAGACAATGTCCAACCCGCGAGCTTCGCCTTCACCAAGGAGAATGCAAGCTGGGCCAAGGCAACGATCAAGAAGTATCCGAAGGGCCGCGAGCAATCGGCGGTCATCCCGCTTCTGATGCGCGCGCAGGAGCAGGACGGCTGGGTCACCAAGGCCTCGATCGAAGCCATCGCCGACATGCTCGGCATGGCCTATATCCGAGTGCTCGAAGTCGCGACCTTCTATACACAGTTCCAGCTCGGGCCGGTCGGCACGCGCGCCCATGTCCAGGTCTGCGGCACGACGCCCTGCATGCTGCGCGGCGCGGAAGACCTCATCAACGTCTGCAAGAAGCGCATCCACGCCGAACCTCACCATCTCAACGAGAGCGGCACGCTCTCCTGGGAAGAGGTCGAATGTCTGGGCGCCTGCGTCAATGCGCCGATGATCATGATCTTCAAGGACAGCTTTGAAGACCTGACCGCGACGCAGCTCGAACACATCATCGACCGGTTCGATGCCGGCAAGGGCTCCACCGTGGAGACCGGCCCGCAGGTTGACCGCATCTTTTCCGCCCCGGTGGGCGGCCTCACCAGCCTCAACGAGCCGGAACCGGCCGCCAGGAAGGTGACGACCCGCGCCAAGAAGACCGAAGGCGACAGCGTCAGCGTTCCCCCGTCGAATGCCGCAAAGCCGACGACCGATGCGGTGGAGACCGATCCCAAGCTGAAGACGCCGGCAACCGCCAAGGCGGAAGCGGCCGCCAACACCAAAGCGACGGGCGACACGCGCGCCGAGGGCGGCGACAATGAAGCCAAGCAGCCGGCTGCTGCGGCCGGTAAGCCGTCGCTCGAAGACAAGGACCGTCCGGCCGGCATCGCGCGCCCCGTGACCGTGGACGACCTGAAGCTCATCTCGGGCGTTGGCCCGAAGATCGAGGGCATCCTGCACGAACTCGGCATCTTCACCTTCGCGCAGGTTTCCTCCTGGAAGCTGGAAGAGCGCGCCTGGGTCGATTCCTATCTGAATTTCAAGGGCCGCATCGAACGCGACGACTGGGTCAGGCAGGCCGAGGCGCTCGCAAAGGGCGGTGAAGCGGAATACATCCGCGTGTTCGGCAAGAAGCCGCGGTAAAGAGGTGAACCATGCTTAAAGACCAGGATCGCATCTTCACCAATATCTACGGCACGAAGGACAAGTCGCTGAAGGGCGCCATGGCCCGCGGCCATTGGGACGGCACCAAGGAGCTGCTCGAAAAGGGCCGCGACTGGATCATCAACGAGGTCAAGGCCTCCGGCCTGCGCGGCCGCGGCGGCGCCGGCTTCCCGACCGGTCTCAAGTGGTCCTTCATGCCGAAGGAATCCGATGGCCGTCCGCACTACCTCGTCGTCAATGCCGACGAATCTGAGCCCGGCACCTGCAAGGACCGCGACATCCTGCGCCACGATCCGCACACGCTGATCGAAGGCTGCGTCGTCGCCTCCTTCGCCATGGGCGCCAACGCTGCCTACATCTATGTGCGCGGTGAGTTCATCCGCGAGCGCGAGGCGCTCCAGGCGGCCATCGACGAGTGCTATGACGCCGGCCTGCTCGGCAAGAACAACAAGCTCGGCTACGACATCGACATCTACGTCCACCACGGCGCCGGCGCCTATATCTGCGGCGAAGAAACCGCGCTGCTGGAAAGCCTGGAAGGCAAGAAGGGCCAGCCGCGCCTGAAGCCGCCGTTCCCGGCGAATATGGGCCTCTACGGTTGCCCGACCACGGTCAACAACGTTGAATCGATCGCCGTCACGCCGACGATCCTGCGCCGCGGCGCGGCCTGGTTCTCCTCGTTCGGCCGCCCGAACAATGTCGGCACCAAGCTGTTCATGATGTCCGGCCACGTCAACCGGCCCTGCACGGTCGAGGAGGCCATGGGCATCTCCTTCAAGGAGATGGTTGAAAAGCACGGCGGCGGCATCCGCGGCGGCTGGGACAATCTTCTCGCCGTCATTCCGGGCGGCGCGTCCTGCCCGGTCGTCAAGGGCGAGGACATGATGAATGTCACGCTCGACTTCGACGGCCTGCGCGAGGTGAAGTCCTCCTTCGGCACCGGCGGCATGATCATCATGGATCGCTCGACGGACATCATCAAGGCGATCTGGCGCATCTCGGCCTTCTTCAAGCACGAGAGCTGCGGCCAGTGCACGCCGTGCCGCGAAGGCACCGGCTGGATGATGCGCGTCATGCAGCGCATGGTCACGGGCAATGCCCAGAAGCGCGAAATCGACATGCTGTTCGACGTGACGAAGCAGATCGAAGGTCACACGATCTGCGCGCTCGGCGATGCGGCTGCCTGGCCGATCCAGGGCCTCATCCGCAACTTCCGTCCGGAGATCGAGGCGCGCATCGACAAGTATACGGCAAACGCCACGGCGCATGGCGCCGTGCTTGAAGCAGCGGAGTAAAGGCGATGACGAAGCCGGCAGGACAGGATGCGAATGCAACCAGAGTTCAGCCGGCGCCAGTCGCCGGCGACGACCCTTTCGGTCTGGCGCCGTGGCTGAAGGAGATGCCGGGCGTGCCGCTGCATCCGCTGATGGCCCATCCGGTGGCGGCAATGGCCGCCACGACGGCGATCGGTTTCGGTATCGCCGGCCAGATGGCCGGGCTGATGCTGGGCATGATGAAGACCGCGACGGAGCGCGCCAGGGTGGCGCTCGACGAGGCGGCAGATGCCACGGCGGAAACGGTCGAGCCGGTCAAGGCGAAGCCGGTGCTGAGCGTGGTGGTGGCTGAGCCGGTGGCGAAGGCGGTGGCTGAGCCGGTGGCGAAGGCCGAACCGAAGATCGAGGTGGCGCGCGAAAGCGCGACGCCGAAGACGGTGGAAGCGAAGCCCGCGCGCAAGGCGCCGGCCGCGAAAGCCGCCAAGGCCGATGACCTGAAAGCGATTTCGGGCATCGGGCCGAAGCTGGAGCAGGTGCTGAACGGCATGGGCTTCCGGCGTTACGCCGACATCGCGGCCCTGAAGGCCGAGGATGTGGCGAGGATTGAAGCCGAACTCGGGTTCGCCGGGCGCATTGCTCGCGATCGCTGGGTGGAGCAGGCAAAGGCGCTGGTGAAGGGCAGGGGCTAAGCCCACCGGAACTGGCGAAATGGAACAAAGGCCGGCGGGACGGGCAGAGCGCCCAAAACAACGGCTGGAGAGAATGGCGCTGGCAAGACGCAGCGACTGCGTCAAAAGCGGGAATTGAGATATGGCAAAGCTGAAAGTCGACGGAAAAGAAATCGAAGTGCCGGATCACTTCACGCTGCTTCAGGCGTGCGAGGATGCGGGCGCCGAAGTTCCGCGCTTCTGTTTCCACGAGCGGCTGTCGGTTGCCGGCAACTGCCGCATGTGCCTCGTCGAGGTGAAGGGCGGCCCGCCGAAGCCGGCGGCCTCCTGCGCCATGAGCGTGCGCGACCTGCGCCCCGGCCCGAACGGCGAGCCGCCGGAAGTCTTCACCACCACGCCGATGGTCAAGAAGGCGCGCGAAGGGGTGATGGAGTTCCTGCTCATCAACCACCCGCTCGACTGCCCGATCTGCGACCAGGGCGGCGAATGCGACCTGCAGGACCAGGCGATGGCCTTCGGCATCGACAGTTCGCGCTACCAGGAAAACAAGCGCGCGGTCGAGGACAAGTATATCGGCCCGCTCGTCAAGACGATCATGAACCGCTGCATCCACTGCACGCGCTGCGTTCGTTTCACGACGGAAGTCGCCGGCATCACCGAGCTCGGCCTGATCGGCCGCGGTGAGGACGCCGAGATCACCACCTATCTCGAACAGGCGATGACCTCCGAGCTTCAGGGCAACGTGGTCGACCTCTGCCCGGTCGGCGCGCTCACCTCCAAGCCCTTCGCCTTCACGGCCCGTCCGTGGGAACTGAACAAGACCGAATCGATCGACGTCATGGACGCCGTCGGCTCGGCGATCCGCGTCGATACCCGCGGCCGCGAAGTCATGCGCATCCTGCCGCGCGTCAACGAAGAGATCAACGAAGAGTGGATCTCCGACAAGACCCGCTTCATCTGGGACGGCCTGAAGACCCAGCGCCTCGACCGTCCGTACGTTCGCAAGGACGGCCGTCTCCAGCCCGCCACCTGGGCAGAGGCTTTCGGTGCCATCAAGACCGCCGTTGCCGGCACGTCCGGTGATCGCATCGGCGCCATTGCCGGTGATCTCGCCTCCGTCGAGGAAATGTTCGCGCTGCGCGAGCTGATGACCGCGCTCGGCTCGACCAACATCGACTGCCGCCAGGACGGTTCCACGCTCGACCCGTCGCTCGGCCGCGCCAGCTACCTGTTCAACCCGACCATCGAAGGCATCGAAGAGGCCGATGCGCTGCTGATCGTCGGATCCAACCCGCGCTTCGAGGCGGCCGTGCTCAACGCCCGCATCCGCAAGCGCTGGCGGATGGACAATTTCCCGATCGGCGTGATCGGCGAACAGGGCGAGCTGCGCTACGGCTACGAATATCTCGGCGCCGGCACGGACACGCTCTCCGGCCTCATCGACGGTTCGGTCAAGTTTGCTGCCAAGCTCAAGAAGGCCCAGCGCCCGATGATCATCGTCGGCCAGGGTGCGCTGTCGCGTGCCGATGGCCTCGCCGTCCTCTCGGCCGTCACCAAGCTCGCCGAAAGCGTCGGCGCGGTGAAGGCGGACTGGAACGGCCTCGCCGTTCTCCACACCGCGGCGTCCCGCGTCGGCGGCCTCGATCTCGGCTTCGTGCCGGGCGAGGGCGGCAAGGTCGCAGCCGACATGCTTGATGGCACGGACGTGCTCTTCCTGCTCGGCGCCGACGAAATGGACTTTGCCAGGAAGACCGCCTTCACGGTCTATATCGGCTCGCACGGCGACAACGCGGCGCATGTCGCCGACGTCATCCTGCCGGGCGCGACCTACACCGAGAAGTCGGGCACCTGGGTCAACACCGAAGGCCGCGTCCAGGTGGGCAACCGCGCCGGCTTCGCGCCGGGCGACGCCCGCGAGGACTGGGCGATCCTGCGCGCGCTTTCCGACGTGCTGGGCAAGAAGCTGCCGTTCGATTCGCTGGTCCAGTTGCGCGCAAAACTCCACGCCGCACACCCGCATTTTGCCGCAGTCGACGAGATTGCGACGGGCGAAATCGCCGATCTTTCCGCACTTGCGAAAAAAGGCGGGACGATGGCGAATTCCGGGTTTGCGTCTCCGATCAAAGACTTCTATTTGACGAACCCGATAGCGCGCGCCTCCGCGGTCATGGCCGAGTGCTCGGCGCTGGCCCGCAACAATTTCAAAGCCGCGGCGGAATGAGCGCGAAGGAATAAGACGTTATGGACGCTTTCATTTCGACCTACGTTTGGCCTGGCCTGATCATGGTGGCCCAGTCGCTCCTGCTGCTGGTCGCGCTGCTGGTCTTCATCGCCTACGTGCTTCTCGCCGACCGCAAGATCTGGGCCGCCGTTCAGCTGCGCCGCGGCCCGAACGTCGTCGGCCCCTGGGGTCTCTTCCAGTCCTTCGCCGACCTTCTGAAGTTCGTCTTCAAGGAGCCGGTCATTCCGGCGACCGCCAACAAGGTGATCTTCCTTCTGGCCCCGCTCGTCTCGGTGACGCTGGCGCTCGCCACCTGGGCGGTCGTGCCGCTGAACGACGGCTGGGTCATCGCCAACATCAATGTCGGCATCCTCTACATCTTCGCGATCTCCTCGCTCGAAGTGTACGGTATCATCATGGGCGGCTGGGCTTCGAACTCGAAGTATCCGTTCCTCGGTGCGCTGCGCTCCGCCGCACAGATGGTGTCCTACGAAGTCTCGATCGGCTTCGTCATCGTCACCGTGCTGCTCTGCGTCGGCTCGCTGAACCTGACGGACATCGTCAACTCGCAGCGTGACGGCGTCGGCACGATGATCGGCCTGCCGGGTTCATTCCTGGATTGGCACTGGCTGGCGCTGTTCCCGATGTTCGTGGTGTTCTTCATCTCGGCGCTGGCCGAGACGAACCGCCCGCCCTTCGACCTGCCGGAAGCCGAATCCGAACTCGTCGCCGGCTTCATGGTCGAATACGGCTCCACCCCGTACATGATGTTCATGCTCGGCGAATATGCCGCCATCTGCCTCATGTGCGCGCTGACGACGATCCTCTTCCTCGGCGGCTGGCTGCCCCCGGTCGACGTCTGGTTCCTGAATTGGGTCCCGGGCATCATCTGGTTCGTGCTCAAGGCCTCCTTCGTCTTCTTCATGTTCGCGATGGTGAAGGCCTTCGTGCCGCGCTACCGCTACGACCAGCTCATGCGTCTGGGCTGGAAGGTCTTCCTTCCGATCTCGCTCGCCATGGTGGTCATCGTTGCATTCGTGCTGAAGCTCACGGGCTGGTCCGCATGAGGACCGCCCCGACCCTCAGCAGCATTGGAGCTTGAAATGGCTAGTCTTTCGCAAGCCGTAAATTCGCTGTTCCTCAAGGAATTCGTCGGCGCGTTCTTCCTGTCGATGCGCTACTTCTTCCGCCCGAAGGCGACGGTGAACTATCCCTTCGAAAAGGGCCCGGTCTCTCCGCGCTTCCGCGGCGAGCATGCGCTGCGCCGTTACCCGAACGGTGAGGAACGCTGCATCGCCTGCAAGCTGTGCGAGGCGATCTGTCCTGCCCAGGCGATCACCATCGAGGCGGGGCCGCGCCGCAACGACGGCACGCGCCGCACGGTGCGTTACGATATCGACATGGTGAAGTGCATTTATTGCGGCTTCTGCCAGGAAGCCTGCCCGGTCGACGCCATCGTCGAGGGACCGAACTTCGAGTTCGCGACCGAGACGCGCGAGGAGCTCTACTACGACAAGCAGAAGCTGCTCGAAAACGGCGATCGCTGGGAGCGGGAAATCGCCCGCAACATCGGCATGGATTCGCCTTACCGCTGATCGGCGGAAAGGCAAGATGAACGTAAGTGCCTGACGAGTGGTCGTCAGGCTTCGACGGGGAAGGGGGACCTTCTCCGGGGAAGACGAAAAGGCACCAAAATGGGTCTCCAGGCTCTATTCTTCTATCTCTTCGCCTTCGTGGCGGTGGCGTCCGCCTTCATGGTGATCTCGTCCAGGAATCCGGTCTATTCCGTGCTGTTCCTGATCCTCACCTTCTTCAATTCGGCAGGCCTGTTCCTGCTGACGGGCGCCGAATTCCTGGCGATGATCCTGCTGGTCGTCTATGTCGGCGCGGTCGCGGTTCTCTTCCTCTTCGTCGTGATGATGCTCGACATCGACTTTGCCGAATTGCGGGCAGGGGCGCTGGAATATGCGCCGGTCGGCGCGCTGATCGGGCTCATTCTTGCGGCCGAGCTGATCATCGTCGTCGGCGGCTCGACCTTTGCGCCGGAGATCGCCAAGAACATCTCGATGCCGATCCCGCCGGTCTCCGAACGGACGAACACGGCAGCGCTCGGCGACGTGCTCTACACGCACTACGTCTATTTCTTCCAGATCGCCGGCCTCGTGCTGCTCGTCGCCATGATCGGCGCGATCGTGCTGACGCTGCGCCACAAGCCACACATCAAACGCCAGAACATCTCGCAGCAGGTTGCCCGCACGCCGGAAACCGCCGTCGAGGTCGTCAAGGTGAAGCCCGGCCAGGGCATCTGAGGCAGCGCGGGACCAAGGAAAAGCAAAATGGAAATCGGTATTTCCCACTATCTCACCGTCAGCGCCATCCTCTTCACCCTCGGCGTCTTCGGCATCTTCCTCAACCGGAAGAACGTCATCGTCATCCTGATGTCGATCGAGCTCATCCTGCTTGCGGTCAACATCAACATGGTCGCGTTCTCGGCCTTCCTGAACGATATCGTCGGCCAGGTCTTCGCACTGTTCATTCTGACCGTCGCGGCTGCGGAAGCGGCCATCGGTCTTGCAATACTCGTCGTCTTCTACCGCAACCGCGGTTCGATCGCCGTCGAAGACGTCAATATGATGAAGGGCTGATCGGGTCATGGATACCATCATCAAGGCAATCGTCTTCCTTCCTTTGACCGGCTTCCTGATCGCCGGCATCGGCGGCAATGCTATCGGCGCCAAGGCGTCCGAATATGTCACCTCCGGCTTCATGATCCTGGCGGCAGTCCTGTCGTGGATCGTCTTCCTCGACGTCGCCATGGGCGAGACGGAGATGATCAAGGTCAGCGTGCTGCGCTGGATCCAGTCCGGCGGCTTCGATGTCGAATGGGCGTTCCGCGTCGATACGCTGACGGCCGTCATGCTCGTCGTCGTCAATTCGGTCTCGACGCTCGTGCACGTCTATTCGATCGGCTACATGCACCACGACCCGCATCGGCCGCGCTTCTTCGCGTACCTGTCGCTCTTCACCTTCGCCATGCTCATGCTGGTGACGTCGGACAACCTTCTCCAGATGTTCTTCGGCTGGGAAGGTGTGGGCCTCGCGTCCTACCTGCTGATCGGCTTCTGGTACAAGAAGCCGTCCGCCTGCGCCGCCGCGATGAAGGCCTTCATCGTCAACCGCGTCGGCGACTTCGGCTTTGCGCTCGGCATCTTCTCGGTCTTCGTGCTGTTCGGCTCGATCAATTTCGAGACGATCTTCGCCACCGCCGCGACCTACCTGCCGGCTGAAGGTGCCGCGGATGCCACCGCGCCCGTCATCAACCTCTTCGGCATGACGCTCGACAAGTCGCATGCGCTGACCGCCACCTGCCTGCTGCTGTTCATGGGCGCGATGGGCAAGTCGGCGCAGTTCCTGCTGCACACCTGGCTGCCGGACGCCATGGAAGGCCCGACCCCGGTTTCGGCCCTCATCCATGCCGCGACCATGGTCACCGCCGGCGTGTTCCTCGTCGCCCGCATGTCGCCGCTGTTCGAACTGTCGCACACCGCTCTGATGGTCGTGACGCTGATCGGCGCGATCACTGCCTTCTTCGCGGCGACCGTCGGCCTCGTGCAGAACGACATCAAGCGCGTCATCGCCTATTCGACCTGCTCGCAGCTCGGATACATGTTCGTGGCGCTCGGCATTGGTGCTTACGGTGCGGCGATCTTCCACCTCTTCACGCACGCCTTCTTCAAGGCACTGCTGTTCTTGGGCGCCGGCTCCGTCATCCACGCCGTCGATGGCGAGCAGGACATGCGCTACATGGGCGGCCTGCGCAAACACATCCCGATCACGTTCTGGATGATGACGATCGGCACGCTGGCGCTGACCGGCGTCGGCATCCCGGGCACGATCATCGGTTTCGCCGGCTTCTTCTCGAAGGACGCGATCATCGAATCGGCCTTCGCCTCGCACAGCCCCGTCGCCGGCTTCGCCTTCGTGCTCCTGGTCATCGCAGCCCTCTTCACCAGCTTCTATTCCTGGCGCCTTGCGTTCATGACCTTCTTCGGCAAGCCGCGCGCGTCCGCGGATGTCATGCACCACGTCCATGAATCCCCGGCCGTGATGCTGATCCCGCTCTACCTGCTCGCCGCCGGTGCGGTCGTCGCGGGCGTGATCTTCGTCGAGTATTTCTACGGCCATCACTATGGCGAGTTCTGGCAGGGCGCCCTGTTCACGCTGCCTGAGAACGAGCTGGTCAACGAGTACCACCACGTTCCACTGTGGGTGAAGTGGAGCCCGTTCGCCGCCATGGCGCTCGGCTTCGTCACCGCCTGGTACATGTACATCCGCTCGCCGGAAACGCCGAAATACCTCGCCGAGCAGCATCGCGGCCTCTACCAGTTCCTGCTCAACAAGTGGTACTTCGACGAACTCTACGACTTCCTCTTCGTCCGTCCCGCCATGCGGATCGGCAAGTTCCTCTGGAAGAAGGGTGACGGCACCGTCATCGACGGCCTCGGCCCGAACGGCATCGCCGCCCGCGTCATGGACGTCACGGATCGCGTCGTGCGCCTCCAGACCGGTTACCTCTATCACTACGCATTCGCGATGCTGCTGGGTATTGCAGCACTCGTCACCTGGATGATGCTCGGGAGCTCCCTCTGATGACCGATTGGCCCATTCTTTCAGCGGTCACATTCCTCCCGCTCGTCGGCGTGGCGCTTCTGCTGCTGACCCGCGAGGATAGCCCCTATGGCCGCCGCAACATCCTGAATGTCGCGCTTCTGACGACGGTCTTCACCTTCGTCCTCTCGCTCTTCATCTGGATCGGCTTCGACAATGCCAATCCGGGCTTCCAGATGGTCGAGAAGGCCGAATGGCTCGGCACCGGCATTTCCTACCATCTCGGCGTCGACGGCATCTCCATGCTGTTCGTCATCCTGTCGACCTTCCTGATGCCCTTCTGCGTGCTTGCAAGCTGGCATTCGGTCGAAAAGCGCCTGCGCGAATACATGATCGCCTTCCTGCTCCTGGAAGTGTTCATGGTCGGCGTCTTCGTGTCGCTCGATATCGTTCTGTTCTACGTCTTCTTCGAAGCCGGCCTCATTCCGATGTTCATCATCATCGGCGTGTGGGGCGGCAAGGATCGCGTCTACGCCTCCTACAAGTTCTTCCTCTACACGCTGCTCGGCTCGGTGCTGATGCTGCTCGCCATCATGGCGATGTACTGGCAGGCCGGCACGACCGACATCACCGAACTGCTCGCCTACAACTTCCCGGCCCAGATGCAGACCTGGCTGTGGCTCGCCTTCTTCGCATCTTTCGCGGTGAAGATGCCGATGTGGCCGGTGCATACCTGGCTTCCGGACGCACACGTCCAGGCGCCGACGGCGGGCTCGGTCATCCTGGCAGGCGTGCTCTTGAAGCTCGGCGGCTACGGTTTCATCCGATTCTCGCTTGCCATGTTCCCGCTGGCCTCGGACTATTTCGCGCCCTTCGTCTTCGCGCTGTCGGTCATCGCCATCATCTACACCTCGCTGGTGGCGCTGATGCAGGACGACATCAAGAAGCTGATCGCCTATTCGTCGGTCGCCCACATGGGCTACGTCACCATGGGCATCTTCGCGGCGAATGCGCAGGGTCTCCAGGGCGCCATCTTCCAGATGCTCTCGCACGGCATCGTCTCCGGCGCGCTCTTCCTCTGCGTCGGCGTCGTCTATGACCGGCTGCACACCCGCGAGATCTCGGCTTACGGCGGCCTCGTCAACAACATGCCGAAATACGCCGTCGCCTTCATGATCCTCACCATGGCGAATGTCGGCCTTCCCGGCACCTCCGGCTTCGTCGGCGAGATCATGACGCTGGTCGGCGTCTTCCGCGCCAACACCTGGGTCGCCTTCTTCGCCACGACGGGCGTCATCCTCTCGGCCTCCTATGCGCTCTGGCTCTATCGCCGCGTGATCTTCGGTGCGCTGGAGAAGGAAAGCCTGAAGTCGCTGCTCGACCTCGATCTGCGCGAAAAGCTGCTGCTCTACCCGCTCGTGATCCTCACGATCTTCTATGGCGTCTATCCGGCGCCGGTGTTCGATGCGACGGCGGCTTCGGTCGACGCGCTGCTCAATAACTACTCCGCGGCTCTGCAGGCGGCGCAACCTGTTGCGCTTTCGGCGAACTGACGACGGGACCCAAGACATGACTGCTGATACTATCCTCGCCAGCCTTCAGCTCTCGCTCCCGGAGATCATTCTTGCCGTCGGCGCACTCGCCCTGCTGATGATCGGTGTCTTCTCCGGCGAACGCTCGGGCACCACCGTCATCGGGCTTGCCGTCGCGCTTCTGATCATCTCCGGCCTCTGGCTGGTGCTCGCCACGGGCGAGGGCCAGGCCTATGGCGGCGCCTTCGTCTCCGATGCCTTCGCCAAGTTCATGAAGGTGCTGGCGCTGATCGGCTCCATCACCGCCATGGTGATGACCGTCGGCCATGCCCGCTCCGAACAGCTCGACCGCTTCGAGTTTCCGGTGCTCATCGTGCTGTCGACGCTCGGCATGCTGCTGATGATCTCCGCCAACAGCCTGCTGTCGCTCTACCTCGCGCTGGAACTCCAGTCGCTGGCGCTCTACGTCGTCGCCGCGATCAACCGCGACAGCCTGCGCTCGACGGAAGCCGGTCTGAAATATTTCGTGCTCGGCGCGCTCTCCTCCGGCATGCTGCTTTACGGCATGTCGCTGGTCTACGGCTTCACCGGCCATATCGGCTTCCAGGAAATCGCGGCAGCGCTGACCGCCGAAGGCCGTTCGCTCGGCCTCGTCTTCGGCCTGGTCTTCATCCTCGCCGGCCTTGCCTTCAAGATCTCGGCCGTGCCGTTCCACATGTGGACGCCGGACGTCTATGAAGGTGCGCCGACCCCCGTCACGGCCTTCTTCGCCGCCGCCCCCAAGGTCGCCGCCATGGCCATGCTGGTGCGCATCGTCATCGAGGCCTTCGAGCCGGTCGTCGCCGACTGGCAGCAGGTCATCGTCTTCATCTCGATCGCCTCCATGCTGCTCGGCTCGTTTGCCGCCATCGGCCAGCGCAACATCAAGCGCCTGATGGCCTATTCCTCGATCGGCCATATGGGCTATGCGCTGGTCGGCCTTGCCGCCGGCTCCATGGCCGGCGTTCGCGGCGTCGCACTCTACATGCTGATCTACATGGTCATGACGCTCGGCACCTTCGCCTGCATCCTCGCCATGCGCCGCAAGGAAGGCGGCAATGTCGAGAACATCGACGATCTCGCCGGCCTTTCCACGACCAACCCCTTCATGGCGACGGTCCTGACGATCCTGATGTTCTCGCTCGCCGGCATCCCGCCGATGGCAGGCTTCTTCGCGAAATACTTCGTCTTCATGGCGGCGATCGAAGCGCATCTCTACGCGCTCGCCATCATCGGCGTGCTCGCCTCGGTCGTCGGCGCCTACTACTACCTGCGCATCATCAAGGTCATGTGGTTCGACGAGGCGACCGGCGAGTTCGCCCGCACCGCCGGCGAACTGAAACTGGTCTTCGGCCTCTCCGGCCTGTTCGTCGTCGGCTATGTGCTGATCGGCGGCCCGATCGGTGCTGCTGCCGAAGCCGCGGCGCGGACCTTCTTTTGAGCGGGTCCGAAAATCCTTGGCCGATGTCGCTCGACGACTTCCGGCACGAGGCGCTCGCGGAAGTGGGCTCGACCAATACGGAATGCCTGGAGCGCGCCCGAAAGGGCGCGCTTTCCGGTCTCTGGATCACCGCGGAACGCCAGACGGGCGGGCGCGGCCGGCGCGGGCGGGCCTGGTTTTCCGAGCCCGGCAATCTCTACGCCTCGCTGATGCTGATCGACCCGGCGCCGATGGACCGGCTCGGCTCCCTGCCGCTCGCCGTCGCCGTCGCCGTGCAGGCCGCCGTCAGCCGCATCATGCCGCTCGACGCGCCGGATGTGCTGGTCAAATGGCCGAACGACATTCTCGTCGACCGTCGAAAAGTCTGCGGCATCCTGATCGAGGGCGAGACGCTGCCCGATGGCCGGCATGGACTGGTCATCGGCATCGGCATCAATGTCGCCGTGGCGCCCGATGCGGGCCTCTATCCGGTCGCCACTTTGCGTGATTTCGGCGCTTCCACTTCCCCTGACGAATTGTTCGCCTATCTCTTCCAGTCGATGGCGGAAACCCTGTCGCTGTGGAACGCCGGACGAGGGATTTCGGCCATCATGGAACGCTGGAAAAAGGTCGCCGGCGGCATCGGGGAAAACATAACGGTCAACCTTCCCGACCGTTCTATTTCCGGGCGCTTTTCCGGAATTGATGATACAGGTCTCCTGAAACTGGAGATGGATGACGGCGGCACGCGACTGATCGCGGCCGGCGATGTGTTTTTTGGATAGGAATTTTTGAAGCCGATGGCAAAAGAAGACGAACTGGTATTCCTGCCGCTGGGCGGCGTCGGCGAAATCGGCATGAACCTCGCGCTTTACGGCTACGGCCCGAAGGCCAGCCGCCAGTGGATCATGGTCGATTGCGGCGTCACCTTTCCGGGGCCGGACCTGCCGGGCGTCGATCTGGTGCTGCCCGATATCCGCTTCCTCGCCAAGGAGCGCGAGAAGCTCAAGGGCATCATCATCACCCATGCGCACGAGGACCATTACGGCGCGCTGAACGAGCTGTGGCCGGGCCTCAACGTACCGGTCTATGCCTCGCCGTTCACCGCCGGCATGCTGGAAGCCAAGCGCAATTACGAGAAAAGCCGCACGGAAATCCCGATCACCATTTTCAAGGAGGGCGACCGCATCAATGTCGGGCCGTTCGAGATCGAGGCGATCGGCGTCAACCACTCCATTCCCGAGCCGATGTCGCTGGCGATCAAAACACCGCTCGGCACCGTCATCCACACCGGCGACTGGAAGATCGACCTCGACCCGTCGCTCGGACCGCTCACCGACGAGACGCGCTTCCGCAAGCTCGGCGACGAAGGCGTGCTGGCGCTGATCTGCGACAGCACCAATGCCCTTCGCGACGGCGTCTCGCCCTCCGAGCGCGAGGTCTCGGAAAGCCTCACCAAGATCATCGAGAGCGCCGAGGGCAGGGTGGGCATCACCACCTTCTCGTCCAATGTCGGCCGCATCCGCTCGATCGCGCAGGCCGCCGAAGCCGCCGGCCGCGAGGTGCTGCTGCTCGGCAGTTCCATGAAGCGCGTGACAGAGGTCGCCCGCGACATCGGCCTGATGGAAGGCCTGAAACCCTTCATCGCGGAAGACGAGTTCGGCTACATCCCGCGCGACAAGGTCGTCGTCATCCTGACCGGTAGCCAGGGCGAGCCCCGTGCGGCGCTCGCCAAGATTGCCCGCGACGAGATGCGCAACGTCGCCTTTACCGATGGCGACACGATCATCTTCTCCTCGCGCGCCATTCCCGGCAACGAGAAGGCGATCAACGACATCAAGAACGGCCTGGTCGACCAGGGCATCAACGTCATCACGGACAGCGAGGCGCTGGTGCACGTCTCCGGCCACCCGCGCCGGCATGAATTGCAGCAGATGTACGGCTGGACGCGCCCCAAAATGGTTGTGCCCGTGCACGGCGAGGCAGCGCACCTGACGGCGCACGCCCAGCTTGCCGAACAGTCCGGCATCGCGCAGGTGCCGCGCGTGCGCAATGGCGATGTCCTGAAGCTCGCCCCCGGCGTGCCC
Source organism: Shinella sp. GW821-FHT10F02 (assembly GCF_058809275.1). Classification (NCBI taxonomy): domain Bacteria; kingdom Pseudomonadati; phylum Pseudomonadota; class Alphaproteobacteria; order Hyphomicrobiales; family Rhizobiaceae; genus Shinella; species Shinella sp. GW821-FHT10F02. Next base: position 141,740 of record NZ_JBXASL010000006.1, read on the forward strand.
GAGGTCATCGACCACGCCCCCTTCGGCCGCATCTTCAAGGATGGCAACCTCATCGGCGACTACGAGGAAATGGGCATCGGCGACCGCCGCAAGCTCGCCTTCGTCGGCCACGTCGCTGTCAGCATCCTGCTCGACAACCGCTTCGATTTCATGGCTGATCCCGAGGTCGAACCCTTCGGCCTGCCGCAGTTCGACGACGAGGGCGAGGACATGGGCGACACACTCTACGACGCCGTGCTCGGCGCCGTCGAAAGCATCCCGCGCGCCCGCCGCAAGGACCTCGAGATGGTGCGCGAAGCCGTGCGCCGCGCCGTGCGCTCCACGGCAAACGAGATCTGGGGCAAGAAGCCTGTGGTCACGGTGTTTTTGACGAAGGTGTGACGGACCGTTGTAAGAGCGCGGCAAACTCCTAATGATCTCCCCCCTTGAGGGGGAGATGTCGGCGAAGCCGACAGAGGGGGGTACGACGGTGCGGCATCGAAAACGGCTGGCGGTGGATGGGATTTACCCCCCTCTGCCCTGCCGGGCATCTCCCCCTCAAGGGGGGAGATCGGCGGGCCGCAACGTCGCCGGTTCACTCTTCGGCCCCGTATGATTGTCTTGCTGCCTGTACGGATGAAGAGGACCCCATGCTCGGCAAAGTCAACCACATCGCCATCGCCGTGCCGGACATGGCCGCGGCCGTGGCGACCTACCGCGATACGCTCGGCGCAAAAGTCTCCCCGCCACAAGCGCTGCCCGAGCATGGCGTGACGGTGGTCTTCGTCGAGCTGCCGAACACCAAGGTGGAACTGCTGGAGCCGCTCGGCGGGGCCTCGCCGATCAACGCCTTCCTCGAAAAATCCCCCGCCGGCGGCATGCACCATATCTGCTATGAGGTGGATGACATTCTCGCTGCCCGCGACCGGCTGGTGGCGCGCGGCGCGCGTGTGCTGGGCGACGGCAATCCGAAGATCGGCGCCCATGGCAAACCGGTGCTCTTCCTGCATCCCAAGGATTTTTTCGGCACGCTGGTCGAGCTCGAAGAGGTGTGACAGCACGCCGCCCTCATGCCGTTTGAACTTCACCTGCGACCGGCGTAAAAGACCGGCTATCGCACGAGGGTCTCATCCATGCAGTGGTTTTCCTACTTCGCCGTCTATTTCATCGTCTGGTGGATGACGCTCTTTGCCGTGCTGCCCTTCGGGCTGAAGACGCAGGCCGAAGCCGAGGAGGTGGTGCCCGGCACGGTGGAAAGCGCGCCGGCACGTTTTCGGGGCGGCCGCGTGATGCTGATCACGACGATCGTTTCCGCCGTGGTCTACGGCTGTTGGTACTTCCTGTCGGTGCGGCTGGGCTACGGCATCGACTCCATCCCGCAATTCATGCCGGATTTTAAATAGGCGCCCGCCACAAAGGTTAACGGTGTCACGACGGCCGGAAGCATGATTTTCCAGCCCCTCCGGGGAGCGCTGGAAAAGTCTTTCTTTGCCCCCTGTCATAATGACCGGCAAAAACCCCGAAAAAACGGCGCATAAGCACCCTGCAGAGCGCATCGTGGCACGGCTGGCTTTACCCCGCGTGAGGCGGAGTGTCGCAGGAGCGGGGAGGTGTGCGGCTTTGACGCACGGACCCGGCGGGCGGGCTCGCCAGAGGGAGGGCCGGCTTGGCAAAAGGCAAAAAAAAACAAGGCTGAAAGCCTTGTTTTACAGGTATCGCGTGATCTTTATCCGTTGTGCGGTGGCAGCGTCTACGCGCGCCAAAGATCTGATCCTCCCAAGACTTGACCGCGAAATGGCAAGAATTTGTACTTCCTGCCTGTTTTGTGGCCTGAAACTAGCCCAAAGCTTAGGCGTTGTCATCCGCTTTTTTTGCATTTTTGCTACACTGGAATAAAATTTTTCCATTGACAACCTGCACGCAATTTCTGTTATTGACGCCCCCATTTTTCCGCCACATTTGTCGCATCCGTCGGTGACGGTGGACAGTGCGCCGACTCAATGCACGGGCTGGGCCTGCCGGGTTCCCTTCCTCCGGCGAAGCGTTTATGAACGCATCAAAATCAACGTCATTTTGCCCGATTCCCCGAATAGGGCGGATCAGTCAGTCCGGAACCCGATATGCGCCTTTCCCGCTTCTTCCTGCCCATCCTCAAGGAAAACCCCAAGGAGGCCGAGATCGTCTCGCACCGGCTGATGCTGCGTGCGGGCATGGTCAAGCAACAGTCCCAGGGCATCTATACCTGGCTGCCGCTGGGCAAGCGCGTCCTCGACAAGGTCAACGCCATCATCCGCGAGGAGCAGAACCGCGCCGGCGCCGTCGAGCTTTTGATGCCGACGCTGCAATCCGCCGAACTCTGGCAGGAAAGCGGCCGCTACGACGCCTATGGCAAGGAGATGCTGCGCATCAAGGACCGCCAGGAGCGCCCCATGCTCTACGGCCCGACGAACGAGGAGATGATCACCGACGTCTTCCGGTCCTATGTGAAGTCCTACAAGGACCTGCCGCTCAACCTCTACCATATCCAGCTGAAGTTCCGCGACGAGATCCGCCCGCGCTTCGGCACCATGCGCTCGCGCGAGTTCCTGATGAAGGACGCCTATTCCTTCGATCTCAACCGTGAAGGCGCGGTGCACGCCTATAACCGCATGTTCTCGGCCTATCTCCGCACCTTCTCGCGCATGGGCCTGCGCGCCATTCCGATGCGCGCCGATACCGGCCCGATCGGCGGCGATCTCAGCCACGAATTCATCATCCTCGCCGATACGGGCGAATCGGAAGTCTTCTGCCACAAGGACTTCCTGAACTTCGACGTCCCGGCCGAAGACACCAACTTCGAGGATGTTGCAGGCCTCAAGGCGATCTTCGACAAGTGGACCTCGCGCTACGCCGCGACCTCCGAAATGCACGACGCGGCCGCTTTCGAGGCGGTTGCGGAAGGCGAGCGGCTGTCCGCCCGCGGCATCGAGGTCGGCCACATCTTCTATTTCGGCACGAAATATTCCGAAGCCATGGGCGCCAAGGTGCAGGGGCCGGACGGCAAGGAGCACATCGTACACATGGGCTCCTACGGCATCGGCCCGACGCGCCTCGTTCCGGCGATCATCGAAGCCTCCCATGACGAGAACGGCATCATCTGGCCGAAGGCTGTCGCCCCCTTCGAGGCGATCGTCATCAACATGAAGTCCGGCGACGACGCCTGCGACGCGGCCTGCGAAAAGATCTACGCCGAACTGCTGAAGGCCGGCGTCGACGTGCTCTATGACGACAAGGACGAGCGGGCAGGCGCCAAGTTCGCGACGGCCGACCTCATCGGCGCACCGGTGCAGGTCATTGCCGGCCCGCGCGGCGTCGCCAATGGCGAAGTCGAGATCAAGGACCGCAAGACCGGTGCGCGCGAGACGCTGACCATCGAGGCGGCGATCAACCGCCTGACGTCCGGTAATTGATGCGGCGTGCCGGCGCCGGGGCAACGGGAGGGACCATGGCTGACGCAGCGAGCGGTGCATCTGCAACCGGGGCTCAAGCCTACAAGAAAAACCGCCCGTTCTCCGCTTTCGAGCGGATGGTCGCCTGGCGCTACCTGCGCTCCCGGCGCAAGGAAGCCTTCATCTCGGTCATCGCCGGCTTCTCCTTCATCGGCATCATGCTGGGCGTCGCCACGCTCATCATCGTCATGGCCGTCATGAACGGCTTTCGCACGGAGCTGATCTCGCGCATCCTCGGCATCAACGGCCACATGATCATCCAGCCGATCGATACGCCGCTGAACGACTATGCCGCACTCGCCGAGCGGCTTTCCGCTGTTGCGGGCGTCACCATGGCAATCCCGCTCGTCGAGGGCCAGACGCTAGCCTCCGGCACCGCCGGGGCGGGCACCGGCGCGCTGGTGCGCGGCATCCGCGCCGACGATCTGGCGAAGATGAAGGCCGTCTCGGACAATTTCAAGGAAGGCGACCTCGTCGGCTTTGCCTCCGGCAGCGGCGTGGCGATCGGCTCGCGCATGGCCGAACAGCTCGGCCTGAGCGCCGGTGGCCAGATCACGCTCGTCGCACCCGAAGGCGACGTGACGCCGCTCGGCGTCAACCCGCGCGTCAAGACCTACACGGTCTCGGCGATCTTCGAGATCGGCATGTCGGAATATGACGCCTCTATCATCTACATGCCGCTTGAAGAAGCGCAGCTCTATTTCAACGCAGAAGGCATCGTGCAGTCGATCGAGCTTTTCGTCACCAACCCCGATGCGGTCGATGAACTGCGTCAGCCGATCGAGGCGGCGGCCGGACGGCAGATCTACATAACCGACTGGCGCCAGCGCAACCGCACCTTCTTCTCCGCACTTCAGGTCGAGCGCAACGTCATGTTCATGATCCTGACGCTGATCGTGCTCGTTGCCGCGCTCAACATCATCTCCGGCCTCATCATGCTGGTGAAGGACAAGGGCAGCGACATCGCGATCCTGCGCACCATGGGGGCCACGTCCGGCGCCATCATGCGCATCTTCTTCATGACGGGGGCGGCGATCGGCACGGTCGGCACCTTTGCCGGCGTCGCGCTCGGCGTCGTCGTCTGCCTCAATGTTGAATCGATCCGCCAGTTCTTCTCGTGGATTTCAGGCACGACGCTGTTCAACCCGGAACTCTACTTCCTGAGCCAGCTTCCGGCCGACATGAATGCCGGCGAGACGGTCACGGTCATCGTCATGGCGCTGGCGCTTTCGTTCCTCGCGACCATCTTCCCCGCCTGGCGCGCCTCCAAGCTCGATCCCGTCCAGGCCCTGCGGTACGAATAGGAACAGAACGCCATGAACGCGCGCAACGCACTGGAACTCAGGGGCATCGAACGGCACTACGGCCAGGGCGAAACCCTGCTGACGATCCTCAAGGGCGCCGATTTTACGCTGAAGAGCGGCGAGACCGTCGCACTCGTGGCGCCCTCCGGCACCGGCAAGTCGACCCTCTTGCACATTGCCGGCCTGCTTGAAAAGCCGGATGTCGGCGAGGTCTTCGTCAACGGCCATTCCTGCGCCGAGCTTGCCGACGAGGAGCGCACGACGATCCGCCGCAACGAGATTGGCTTCGTCTACCAGTTCCACCATCTGCTGCCGGAATTCAGCGCGCTGGAAAATATCATGATGCCGCAGCTCATCGGCGGCCTCACCAAGGCGGAGGCGCGCGAACGCGCCGCCCAGCTGCTCGACTATATGCGCATCGGCCATCGCGCCGAGCACCGCCCGTCGGAACTCTCCGGCGGCGAGCAGCAGCGCGTCGCCATCGCGCGTGCCGTCGCCAATGCGCCGCTGCTGCTGCTGGCCGACGAGCCGACCGGCAACCTCGACCCGGAAACCGCCGGCTACGTCTTCGAGGCGCTGGAAGCGCTCGCCCGCCAGTCCGGCCTCGCGGCGCTCATCGCCACGCACAACCACGAGCTCGCCGGCCTGATGGATCGCCGCGTGACGATCGAGGACGGCCTCGTGCGCGAGCTCGCCTGATTTAGCCTTCCGGCCTTGATTAATTGTCCAGCCCGCAGATCGAGCGGGCGATCTCGTCGTTCCAGTCCTTCAGCAGCACGAATTGCGCCTTGCCGGTGATGGGCTGGCCGAGCGCCTTGCCCTTGCCGGTTAGGACGTTGAGGTCGCAATCGCTGACGGCGTCCGTGTCGAGCGTGTCGTAGGACGAATAGGTGTAGCCCGCGACGATGAAATCGAAATTGCGGTGGGCGATCGTCAGCGTCTGGCGCCAACGGTCGCGGCCGATCGAATCGTTTTTCGTGGTGAGCGTGAAGGAGCCATTGGCGAGCGCCGCCAGCTCCGGCTCCTGGCCGAACATGGTCAGGTTGCCCCAGACCGTCCTGGGCAGGGCAAGCGCCAGCGTCAGCCGGTTTTCCTCCGGCTTGGCGACGTAGATGTAGAGCCCGTTGTCGTCTCCGCTGTCGTCGCCCGGCGTTGCCACCACGGCGAGATCCGGCGTGCCGTCCTTGTTCCAGTCGCCGCTTGCCATGGCCATGATGCGCTCGGCCGGGAAATCCGCCGCAGCGGCAGGGGCAGCCAGGCTGGCCGAAAGCAGAAGGGCGGCAATCAACGACTTCATCTCTTTTCCTCCATGTGAGCGAGGCGACCATATTGCGCCTTCGAACGCCGGTCCAGAGGGCCTGTGGAAAGCTGTTGACACGAGAACAAGAATAGAACAAAGTGAAAACATAAAAGGAAAGGGAGCCACAATGACCGATTTTCTTCGTGATCTTGCTGCATTCACCTCCATGGCCATGTTCGTCGCCACCTTCTCCGTCATCCTCTTCGGAATCTGACGGCCGCATTTCATTCTTTGAAGCCGATCGCATCTCGCCCACGCGTGCTCGCGCGTGGAAATCGGGTGTAACGGCAATAACCTTCTGGACGAGACCGGTGCGAATCCGCTTAAGCTTCCTGCCTTGACCGGAAGGAAGATACGCATGGCGGACGAAGCTCGGAAGACGGATGGCGGCACGGTGGCGAAGACGCCGCAATTCGTGCATCTGCGCGTGCATTCGGCCTTTTCGCTGCTCGAAGGCGCCTTGCCGATCAAGAAGATCATCGGCAAGGCGACGTCCGACCAGCAGCCGGCGATCGCCATCACCGACACGAACAACCTGTTCGCGGCGCTGGAGTTTTCGCAGAAGGCGATCGGCGACGGCATCCAGCCGCTGATCGGCTGCCAGCTGTCGATCGACATGGAAGACGAGGGCGACGGCGAGCGGCGCGGCGGGCAGGCGCAGCTCGTGAAGCTCCCGTCGATCGTGCTCCTTGCCGCCACCGATGCCGGTTATGCGCGTCTCGTCGAGATCGTCAGCCGCGCCTATCTCGGCGGCGAGGGCAACCAGTCGATCCGCATCGCCTATAGCTGGCTGGAAGCGGGCATGGACGGGCTGATCGCGCTCACCGGCGCCCATGGCGGGCCGGTCGACATGGCCATCCTCGCCGGCCAGCCGGCGGTGGGGCGCGCGCGTCTTCACGCGCTGAAACGCGTCTTCGGCGACCGGCTCTATATCGAGCTGCAACGCCACGGGCGCTACGACAAGCAGCACGAGCGCCGCATGGTCGAGCTTGCCTATGCAGAAGACGTGCCGCTGGTCGCGACCAACGAGCCGTTCTTCCCGGCGCCCGATGACTATGATGCGCATGACGCGCTGATGGCGGTGGCGCACAATGCCATGGTTTCGGACGACAACCGTTTCCGCCTGTCGCCCGACCACTATCTGAAGAGCCGCAAGGAAATGGCAAAGCTCTTTGCCGACCTGCCGGAGGCCCTGGAGAACACCGTCGAGATCGCCCGGCGCTGCTCCTTCGTGTTGAAGACGTGCAGCCCCATCCTGCCGCGCTTCACGGGCGCGACGGACGATCCGGAGGAGGCGGATCGCGCCGAATCGGCAGAATTGCGCCGCCAGTCCGTGGAAGGCCTCGAAAGCCGCATGGAGCTGCTCGGCCTGACGCCCGGTTATACCGAGCAGGATTATCGCGAGCGGCTGGATTTCGAGCTCAGCGTCATCGAGCGCATGAAGTTTCCCGGCTACTTCCTCATCGTTGCCGACTTCATCAAATGGGCCAAGCAGCAGAACATTCCCGTCGGACCCGGCCGCGGCTCGGGTGCTGGTTCGCTCGTCGCCTATGCGCTGACGATCACCGACGTCGATCCGCTGCGGTTTTCCTTGCTCTTCGAACGCTTCCTCAACCCGGAACGCGTCTCGATGCCCGACTTCGACATCGACTTCTGCCAGGACCGCCGTGAAGAGGTGATACGGTACGTGCAGCAGAAATACGGCCGCGAGCAGGTGGCGCAGATCATCACCTTCGGTTCGCTACAGGCGCGCGCGGCGCTACGCGACGTCGGCCGCGTGCTGGAAATGCCCTACGGCCAGGTCGACAAGATCTGCAAGCTCGTGCCGAACAACCCGGCCAACCCGACGCCGCTCTCCAAGGCGATCGAGGAGGAGCCGAAGTTGCAGGAAGAGGCGGAGAAGGAGCCGGTCGTCGCGCGCCTGCTCGACATCGCCCAGAAGATCGAGGGCCTCTACCGCCACGCCTCGACGCACGCCGCCGGCATCGTGATCGGCGACCGGCCGCTGTCGCAGCTCGTGCCGATGTACCGCGACCCGCGCTCCGACATGCCGGTCACCCAGTTCAACATGAAATGGGTGGAACAGGCCGGCCTCGTCAAGTTCGACTTCCTCGGCCTGAAGACGCTGACCGTCCTGAAGACGGCGGTCGATTTTATCCGCAAGCTCGATGTCGAGGTGAAGCTCGAAAGCCTGCCGCTCGACGACCAGCCGACCTACGAGATGCTGTCGCGCGGCGAGACGGTCGGCGTGTTCCAGGTGGAAAGTGCCGGCATGCGCAAGGCGCTGATCGGCATGCGGCCCGACTGCATCGAGGACATCATCGCGCTCGTGGCGCTCTACCGCCCGGGCCCGATGGAGAATATCCCGGTCTACAACGCCCGCAAACACGGCGAGGAGGAGATCGAGTCGATTCATCCGATGATCGACCATCTGCTGAAAGAGACGCAGGGCGTTATCGTCTACCAGGAACAGGTGATGCAGATCGCCCAGGTCCTGTCCGGCTATTCGCTCGGCGAAGCCGATCTTCTGCGCCGCGCCATGGGCAAGAAGATCAAGGAGGAGATGGACAAGCAGCGCGCCCGCTTCGTCGACGGCGCCGTGAAGAACGGCGTGTCGAAGCCGCAGTCCGACCTGATCTTCGACCTCTTGGCCAAGTTCGCCAACTACGGCTTCAACAAGTCGCACGCCGCCGCCTACGCCATCGTTTCCTACCAGACGGCCTATCTGAAGGCGCATTACCCGGTCGAGTTTTTGGCCGCGTCGATGACCTACGATATGTCCAACACGGACAAGCTGAACGATTTCCGCCAGGATGCGGGACGTCTGGCGATCGCGGTCATTCCGCCGTCGGTGCAGACCTCGTTTGCCCATTTCGAGACCGGCGAGAACCGCATCTACTATGCGCTCGCGGCCATCAAGGGCGTGGGCGAGGCGGCTGTGCAGCACATCGTGCAGGTGCGCGGCGACAAGCCGTTTGCAAGCCTGGAAGACTTCTGCCTGCGCATCGATCCGAAATTCGTCAACCGCCGCGTCTTCGAAAGCCTGATCGTCGCCGGCGCCTTCGATTGTTTCGGCCATGACCGCGCCGCCATGGTCGCCGGCCTCGACCGCATGCTTGGCTACGCGCAGCGCGCGCAGGAGGACAAGAACAGCGGGCAGGGCGACATTTTCGGCATGGGGGCTGCGACCGGGCCGGAGGTGATCACGCTGCCGTCCTACACGCCGTGGCTTGCCTCCGAAAAGCTGCACCGCGAGTTCCAGGTGCTCGGCTTCTTCCTGTCGGCCCACCCGCTCGACACCTATGCGCCAATCCTGTCCAAGATGCGGGTGCAGACCTTTGCCGACTTCGCCATCGCCGTGAAACGCGGCGCCACCGCCGGCCGCCTTGCCGGCACGGTGACCTCCAAGCAGGAGCGCAAGACCCGCACCGGCAACAAGATGGGCATCGTCGCCTTCTCCGATTCGTCCGGCCAGTTCGAGGCGGTGCTGTTTTCGGAAATGCTGAACCAGTACCGCGACCTGCTGGAGGCCGGCAAATCGCTGGTGATGACCGTGCAGGCAGAAGAACGTCCGGAAGGCATCGGCCTGCGCATCCAGACGCTGCGCTCGCTGGAGGAAGAATCGCTTCAGACCCAGAAGGCGCTGCGCGTCTATGTGCGCGATTCCGGCCCGCTGCGCTCCATCGCCGCCCACTTGAACACCAAGGGCGACGGCCTGGTCTCGTTCATCGTCATCAAGGACAATGGCCAGCGCGAAATCGAGGTCGAGCTCAACGAGCGTTTCCGCATCTCCCCCGAAATCGCTGCCGCCATGCGCTCCGCACCGGGCGTGCTGGATGTGGAGCTGGTCTAGTTATTTCGCCGTCGGGATGCGGGCGATGACCTTGATCTCGAAGTCGAAACCGGCAAGCCAGTTGACGCCGATGGCGGTCCAGTTCGGGTAGGGCTTCGTGTTGAAGACCTCGTGCTTGATGGCCAGGATCGTATCGAACTGCTTTTCGGGATCCGTGTGGAACGACGTCACGTCGACGATGTCGTCAAGCGTGGCGCCCGCTGCCGCCAGCGTGGCCTTGAGGTTTTCGAAGGCAAGGCGCACTTGCTGTGCGAAATCGGGTTCGGGCGTGCCGTCTGCCCGGCTGCCGACCTGTCCGGAAACGAACAGGAGATCGCCGGATTTGATGGCCGCCGAATATTCATGTTCGTCATAGAGGGCGTGCCGGCCAGCCGGATAAATTGCTTCGCGTTGGGTCACTTCGGTCTCTCTTTCTCTTTGTGAGGGCGGCTGGGCAGAGCAGTGTCGCTTCACAGCCGCTGTAATTTCGCATACGTTGCGTATATGAAATTTGGCGCGCATGGCGCCGATGTCAAGTTCATATACGGTCCGTATATCAAAAATAAGGATGAAATCGTGAATCGGCGCATCGAGATGATGGAGGAAAACCGCGTCAAGCTGATCGGTGCCGCGCGCCGTGCCTTCGGCAAGAAGGGCTATTCCGCCGCCTCCATGGACGAATTGACCGCCGATGTCGGGCTGACGCGGGGCGCTCTCTACAACATTTTCGGAGACAAGCGCGGGCTTTTGGCCGCGGTCGTCCATCAGATCGATTCCGACATGGCGATGCGCGCCAAGGAGATCGGGGAGCGCACGGGAGACGATTGGGGTGGCCTGCTTGCGGAAGGGGCGGCCTATATCGAGATGGCGCTCGATCCCGAGGTGCAGCGCATCGTGCTACTCGACGGGCCCGCCGTGCTGGGAGATCCCTCGCAGTGGCCGAGCCAGAGCGAATGCCTGCAAGTCACGCAGGCGAAAGTGGAAAAGCTGATCGGGGAGGGCATGCTCAAGCCCGTGAACGGCGAGGCCGCCGCCCGTCTCCTCAGCAGCATGGCGTTCAACGCTGCGCTTTGGATCGCGGCGAGCGACGAGCCGAAGGCGGTGCTTCCCAAAGCGGTCGAAGCGTTCAAGGCTCTCGCGACGGGCCTTCTCGCCCGGCCGGCCTGACGACGTTTGTGAAATTTTTGTTTACGGGCGTGGAAGCGGCAGGCCCACCCTTGACCTTCGGGGTCCGGGCCACAAATTCCTGACCTGTTGCCGACGAACAGGCAGCCGGGGAAACGGATGCGATTACGAACTGCTGTCTTGTGCTGCCTGTTCGCCGTCGCCGGCCTCCCGTCCATCGCCATGGCCGATCGCACCACCATCACCATCGAGGCGCTGGGCGCGCCGACCGATGATGCCCAGCTGCGCGAACGGGTTGCCTTGATGAGCAGTCGGCTCGACGATGAAGAGGTCCAGTTCAGCGGCACGGATGCCATGGCCGAACTGAAGGCGCTCCGCAGCTATGTCGGTGAAAAGCGGGAGCTTCTCGATGAGCGGCGGGAGATCCTCTCCATGATGGGCCGCGTCACGGTACGCTCGGCGCTTCTCGGCTATGAAGACGGCATTGCGGCCCTGGAGGAACTGGCAACCTTGAGCGAGGGTGATGATCGTCCGCTTGGCCGGCGGCTGATGGACCGCTATGTTCATGCGGAACTGCTGGGCGCCTATGCGACAATTCCCGGCAACAGCGCCAGCCACGCGCTTTCCGCCGAGCAATATGGCAAGGCGGCACTGCTTGCCGACGTCTACCCCGGATATAGCGATGATCAGCGCGCCGGCGTGCGGGAGAAGCGGGCCTTCCAATTGCACGAGGCGACGCGCTACGAGGAAGCGCTGGCACTCAACAAGGATGTGCTGTCGCGCGGCGAGCGGCTTTTCGGCAAGAGCCATCCGAAGCTGAAAACCGTGCTCACGAACCTCGCGCAAAATCTGCATGCCATGGGCCGCAAGCAGGAGGCGGAGCCATACCTCATCCGCGTCCTGGAGATCGCAGAGGCCGAGGACGACCTCGAAACCATACAGGACATGCTGTTCCAGCGCGGCGTGCTCGCCTACGAACTCGGCCGCATGGACGATGCCAAATCCTTCATGCAAAGCAGGATCGAGCGCCTGCGCGCCGCTGGCGACACAGCGTGGCTGGCGACGGCCGAAGGCGATTATGAGGAACTGTTGAAGCGCCTCGGCGAATAATCGCCCGAAAAGAGCCACCGGTTCCCGGTGGCCCTACGCGGTGGCAGGCGTCGCGGGTTAGTTGACGACGGTGACCGACGAGACCTTCTTCTTTTTCTTCTTCTTGCCGCCCTGCACGATCGAGGCATCCGCCTTCTGCACCTTGCGGGTGACCGTGATGAAGTCCGTGCCGTCGCCGGTTTCGGGGCCGAGGCCCGTGTCGGAGATCGACAGCGAAGCGCCTTCGCCCATCAGGCCGGAAATGCGGTTGCGCATGTCTTCCGGAATGTCGAGGCGGTCAAGGGTTTTCGTCAGCGCGTCAGGCGCGGCAGCGTCGACCTCGGTGGTGATGCCAAGGCGTTTCAGCGTGCCCTGCGGGAGCTGGTTGTCCATGCTCACGCCGTACCATTCCGCCTTGCCCTTGTCGGCATCGACCTCGCGGGCGATGAGGAAATGGGTGCCGAGCGCGATTTCCGGATTGCGGATGGTGATCGGCTCCTCGATCAGCGGCTTGAATTTCTGGCGCACGAGGATCTGGCCGTTCGGCGGCGTGCCCTTGCCGGCCTTGGCGTAGACGGCGGCGACCAGCTCCGGCGAGATCACGCCGTCTTCCGTCAGGCCCTCAGCGAGCTGGAAGGCGCGGATGGCGGTGACGGTCTGCTTGCCGTGCAGGCCGTCCGGAATGCCGGCGTCGTAGCCGAGCGAGGTCAGCAGCCGCTGGAGATCCACCAGCATTTCACGCTCGCCGCGCCGCGTGACGAGGATGCGGATCGGGTCCTGCTCGGTCTTCTGCACGATGGGCGTGACGATCTCCGGCTTCGGATCGGTCATCGCCACCTCGACGCTCTTGTTGCCGGCCTCGATGAGCGACGGGCGTAGGCCTGCTTCCGACAGGAGCGGCGTATCCGGCACGACGACGACGGGCTTGAAGAGTGTGGCATGCACGATGCGCTGCGGGGCGATCTCGCGGTCGGTGATCAACACATGGCCGCCGCGCCGCGTGACGCTGAACAGCGTCTTGGCGAAATCGTTCGGCAGGCGCACGCAGCCATGCGAGGCGGGGTAGGAGGGCACGCTGTTGGAGGCGTGCAGCGCGATGCCGGACCAGGTCAGCCGCTGCATGAAGGGCATCGGCGCGCTGTCATAGAGGTTGGAAAAGTGCGTGCGCTTCTTTTCCAGGATGGAGAAGATGCCGGTCGGCGTCGAATGGCCGGCCTTGCCGGTGGAGACGCGCGATGTGGCGACGATCACGCCGCCATCATAGATCTTCAGTTCCTGCAGGTCCTTCGACACCATGATCTGGAGGGGACCTTCGAGCGTTCCGCCGAGCGCCGTGGCGCAGCTCAGCATCAGGCCCAATATGCTCATGCCAGTAGCGAGGCGAAACTTCATGTAACCCATCCGTACGCAATACAAACCGAAGGGGAGCTTAGTGCATCCAGTTTAAAGAAGGCTTGATGCAGCTGGCGATCCCCCGATCTGTGCCAACCCGATGCAATGCAGAACGCTGGTTCTTCGGGATTTATTCGGTGGGGGTGTCGGTTTTCGCGGCGGATTTGAAGGTCAACTTTTCGTGAAAGCGTTCGGGGCCGGATTTGCCGAACGTATAGCCGGTTTCGACGCTCGCCTTGCCGAACTTGTCGCGCAGCGTGTTCATCGCGGCTTCCGCCGCAGCACGGCGGCTGGCGGCGGGATCGACGAGATCCGGCGGGTCCGCGCGGCCGGGATCGGCAAGCTCGGTGACGCCGATGCCGATCAGCCGGTACTTCGTGCCGTCCACTTCCTTGCGCAGCAAGTCGAGGCCCGTGCGGAAAATCCGGTCGGCGAGCATGGTCGGGTCTTCGAGCTTGCGGTTGCGCGTGCGGCCCTTGAAATCGGCGGTCTTCAGTTTGAGCACGACCGTATAGCCGGCAATGCCGGATTTCCGGAGCCGCGAGGCGACCTTCTCGCTCAGGCGGCGCAGATGCGTGACGAGTTCGTCATAACCCGCAATGTCGTCGAAGAAGGTGGTCTCGGCCGAAACGCTCTTGGCGGCGTCGTTCGGATGAACCTCGCGGTCGTCCTGTCCGCGCGACAGATTGAAGAGGCGCTTGCCCATGACGCCATAGCGGCGCATCAGGTCGGTTTCCTCCATTGTCTGGAGCTGGCCGACGGTGCGGATGCCGTCGCGCTCCAGCGTCTCGGCAAAGGCCTTGCCGACGCCCCAGATCAGGCGCACGGACTTGTCCCGCAGGAAGTCGAGCGCCTCTGCCTCGCCGATGACGGAAAAGCCGCGCGGCTTGCGCATGTCCGAGGCGACCTTGGCGAGGAACTTGCAGTAGGAGAGGCCGATCGAGATGGTGATGCCGATCTCCTTCTCGACGCGCTCGGCAAAGCGCGCGAGCACCCGGGCCGGCGGATCGTGGTGCAGGCGCTCCGTGCCGCGCAATTCCAGGAAGGCCTCGTCGATGGAAAGCGGCTGCACGAGTGGCGTCAGCTCCTGCATCATGGTGCGCACCTCGCGCCCGACCCGCACATATTTCTCCATGTTGGGGCTGATGACGACGGCGTTCGGGCAGGCCTCCAGCGCCTTGAACATCGGCATGGCCGATCGCACGCCGTGGATGCGCGCGACGTAGCAGGCGGTCGAGACGACGCCGCGTTTGCCGCCGCCGATGATCACCGGCTTGTCGGCAAGCTCCGGATTGTCGCGTTTCTCGATCGAGGCATAGAAGGCGTCGCAGTCGATATGGGCGAGCGTCAGGTCGTAAAGTTCGTCATGATAGACGAGACGGGGGCTGCCGCAGGCGCGGCAACGGCGCAGATCGGCCGGCTGCCCGGAAAGGCAGTCACGACAGAAGCCCGGAAAACGCTGTGCGGCGGTGCTCATGAATGGAACAAATGTTGAACATCGCGACATTACTGCGTAAGTTGGCGAGTCTCAAGAGGAACCGGGGCTGAAAGCATGACGACGCACAGGCTGGACGCGCGGTGTCGCACACCCGGTTTATTCCCTCAGAAATCGGTGTCGCCATATGGTCCGGAGAGGATCGCGTGGGCGCGCACGACCGTCTCCGGCGTGATGCCCGTCGCCGCGCTGAAGTCGAGCAGCGTCGGCTCGTGTCCCATCAGGAAATCGACGAGGCCGGCGAGAAAGCCGGGATCGTTGATGGCGTTGCGCACTTCCGTGGGCGCGACGCCAGTCAGCGCGAGGAAACGCGAGAGCAATTCCGGCTCGCCGGCGATCCAGCCGAGGATGGCGACAGCGGTTGCTTCCGCCTCCGCCGTCGCGGGTGTATCTTTTTGGCTTTTCATCGTTTTCCCTTGGGAAATTTACCTTTTAATCAACCAAGTGCCGCTAACGTGGCAACGGTCAGGCTGGGTGATTTCGGCTTTGCCGCAACTTATCGATCTTCCGGAGGGTTGCAAGGCCGGTGAGAGGAACAGGGACGCACAATGCCCAAGCAAGTGATGATTGTCGAGGACAACGAGCTGAACATGAAGCTCTTCCGGGACCTCATCGAGGCGTCCGGCTACACCACCATCCAGACCAGGAATGGCATGGAAGCCCTTGATCTCGCGCGCAAATACCGCCCGGACCTGATCCTGATGGACATCCAGCTTCCGGAGGTTTCTGGCCTCGAAGTCACCAAGTGGCTGAAGGAGGACGACGAGCTGCATGTCATCCCCGTGATCGCCGTTACCGCCTTCGCGATGAAGGGCGACGAGGAGCGCATCCGGCAGGGCGGCTGCGAGGCTTACGTCTCGAAACCCATCTCCGTTCCGAAATTCATCGAAACCATCAAGACCTATCTCGGCGACGCATGAGGTAGAGACCAGGGCCATGACAGCACGCATCCTCGTCGTCGATGACATTCCGGCCAACGTGAAGCTGCTCGAAGCGCGGCTGCTCGCGGAATATTTCGACGTGCTGACGGCCGACAACGGTTACGAAGCGCTGTCGATCTGCGAGCGCACGCAGGTCGATCTCATCCTGCTCGACATCATGATGCCCGGCATCGACGGTTTCGAGGTCTGCGAGCGGCTGAAGGCCAATCCGCGCACGTCGCATATCCCGGTCGTCATGGTGACGGCACTCGACCAGCCGTCGGACCGCGTGCGCGGCCTGAAGGCCGGCGCCGACGATTTCCTGACCAAGCCGGTCAACGACCTCCAGCTCATGTCGCGGGTGAAGAGCCTGGTGCGGCTGAAGACGCTGACGGACGAGCTGCGCATGCGCGCGGCGACCGCCCGCGCCATCTCCATGGAGGAGGGGCTGTACAACGTCATGGGCGACGAGGCAGGCGATGTGCTGCTCGTCGACAGCCGCGCGAGCTCGCAGGAGCGCATTTCGCGTGCGCTGAAACCGATCGCCGATGTCACCTGCACGTCCGATCCGCAGGCGGCGCTCTTCCAGGCGGCCGAGAGCAATTACGAACTGGTGATCGTCAACGCCAATTTCGACGACTACGATCCGCTGCGCCTTTGCTCGCAGCTTCGCTCGCTGGAGCGCACGCGCTTCCTGCCGCTCCTGCTGATCGCCGAGCAGGGCCATGACGACCTGATCGTGCGCGCGCTCGATCTCGGCGTGACGGACTACCTGATGCGGCCGATCGACCCGAACGAGCTGATCGCCCGCAGCCTCACCCAGATCCGCCGCAAGCGCTGCAACGACCGCCTGCGCGCTAGTGTGCGCCAGACGATCGAGCTGGCCGTGACGGACGGCCTCACGGGCCTGCACAACCGCCGCTACCTCGACAACCACATGAAGCTGTTGATCGACCGCGCCACGGCGCGCGGCCGCCCGCTTTCGGTCTGCATCACCGATATCGACCGCTTCAAGCTCGTCAACGATACCTATGGCCACGATGCCGGCGATGCCGTGCTGCGCGAATTCGCCAACCGCGTGCGCTCCGCCGTGCGCGGCGCCGATCTTGCCTGCCGATACGGCGGCGAGGAGTTCGTTTTGGTGATGCCCGACACGTCGGCCGAGATGGCGGCGGGCGTGGCGGAACGCCTTCGCACGATCGTCGAGCGCGAGCCCTTCCGCATTCCCGGCACGGATGTCTTTCTGCCGATCACCGCCTCGCTCGGCCTTGCTTCCGCGCTGCCGTCGGGCGATAGCCCGGAAACATTGCTGAAGCGCGCCGATGCCGCGCTCTACGAGGCCAAACGCTCCGGACGGAATCGCGTCGTGGCTGCCGCCGCCTGATTCGGGTGGTTCGCCGGCATCTGGCGATAGGTTGTCCACAGGCCAGATTGCACTCCGGCCATTTGCCTTGAAGTCCGGGCGGTTTCCGAAGGCAGCCGGAAGACGGATTTCGGACCCCTGCGGCTCATGCCTGCGGCGAATTTTCGCTATAAATCCTACTATTTATTTTTGGTCAGCCTTATCAACGGGTTGTGCTTGCTGCAATCTAACCGTGTGGCTTCGCGGCATTTTATCAGGGTTGTGGGTGGTTCGCGCTATGGTTGACGTAACGTGGACCCGCCGTTGTTGTGATCCATAACGTAACTGGAACCCAATGAGACAAGCGTCGGCGCCGCGGTTAACTATGAGACAAGGAGCGGCGAGGGGAGCGTTAAGAATTCGTTGATTTTTTTTCTTTTTCGCGCGATGTTCAACTCATGGGCGGCAAACAAGCCCGCACAACCGGTTACCCCATGATGCTAGGTCCGCCGCATCTCCTGGGTCGTGGGGTCGGTCGGCTGGTTACGACACAAACGGAATCCTCGTGCCGTCGTCGTATCTGGCCGACCCCCGTTCAGCGCCGCTCCCGTCAAGGGAGCGGCGTTTTTGATTCGCGAATCTCCAGATAGCTTGCAGCGACCCGGCCCAAAAGGAAAGGCGCCGGACGTTTCCGCCCAGCGCCTTTGCGAACCAAAAGGGTTGCCAAGATTACTTGATCTTGGTTTCCTTGAATTCGACGTGCTTTTTCACGACCGGGTCGTACTTCGTCTTGGTCATCTTGTCCGTCATCGTACGGCTGTTCTTCGTCGTTACGTAGAAGAAACCGGTGTCGGCCGTCGACAGCAGCTTGATCTTGATGGTGGTAGCCTTGGCCATGGTCGTCCTGCCTTTATGAAAAACGAAGCCGCGGACAGCCAGTCTGCTCCACGGCTTAAATCTGGGCGGAAACTACAAATCGCGCCCGAAAAGTCAAGCCCGTTTCGGTCGGAAAACGATCCGGGCCAGTGAAAGTACCAGGTAAAAGCCGAAGAAGGACACGATCGCCCAGGCAAAACCGTCATTGCCGGAGACGTCCATCGCCGCGCCAATCGCCTGCGGACCCACCACCGTGCCGACCGCATAACAGAAGATGAAGGCGGCATTGGCGGCCGCGAGGTCCGCACCGACGAGTCGCGAGCCGAGATGGCTGAGGCCGACCGTATAGAGGCCGGCGACGCAGCCGCCCCACACCAGCAGCACCACGGCCATCAGCACCCAGTTCTGCGACACCAGCGGCAGCGAGAGCGCGCCGACGAGGCCGATGACGGCCATGATCGTCAGGAGGCTCCTGCGGTCCTTCATGCGGTCGGAGAGCATGCCGAGCGGGATCTGGAACGCCATGTTACCGATGCCCATGACGGTGAGCAGCAGGGCCGCCTGCGGCTCGCTGAAGCCGGCCCGGGTGGCGTAGATGGGAAAGAGCGAAAGGCCGCCCACTTCGACCGCGCCAAAAATGAAGACCGCGGCCGTCGCCGTCGGCACGAGCAGCACGTAGCGCATGAAATGCAGTTCCGGCTTCTCGTCGATGATCGGGCTTTCGGCGCGGGCGATGTAGATCGGGATCGCCGCAAGCAGGATGATCGCCGCGCCGACTGCAAACGGCAGCACGCCGTCGCTGCCGAGGATGGAGAAGAGCAGGGGGCCGGTGGCGAAGCCGAGCGACAGCACGGTCGCGTAGATGCCGAGCACCAGGCCGCGCCGGCGGGGCGGGGCCGCGGCGTTGATCCAGAATTCCGAGAGGATGAAGAGCGTGGTGATCGCGCCGTGGAAGACCAGGCGCAGCGGGAACCACAGCCAGAAATTCTCGATGTAGTAGAAGCCGAGGCCGCTGATGGCGGAAAGCAGGATGGCAAGCAGCATCGTCGTCGACGTGCCCCAGGCATGGGCAAGCCGTGTGGTGAAGGGCGCTGCGGCCATGGCGGCGACACCGGCCATGGCGGAGTTGATGCCGATCATCGTGGACGAGATGCCGCGCTTTTCCATGATGATGGACAGTAGCGGCAGGCCGAGGCCGATGGCGATGCCGACTGCGGAAATGGCGGCGACGGCTGCAATGAGAGACCTCCAGTGGATGCTCTCCACCGGGCCGGAGGTGCCGGATTGCGGCTGCGTCATATGCGATCGATCCTCAAAGAATATCCCGTAGGTGACGCCCGCGCTGGGCGTAGAACAGCGGCGCGGGCCTTCCGAAGGGCAGAGACTTGTCTTCCTGAATGCTTTTTTTCAGCTCTTCAAGGATCAATACGGTTATGTCGGGCATGTCGATGCCCTTGTGGTCAAAAATATCTACCCAGCGCAGGTCTTCCAGCTCATGGCTGGCCTTGGCGCCCGCCGGATCGACGCCCGCCTCGTCGGCAAAGAGCGTGAAGAAGCGTGTGTCGAAGCGCCGCACCATGCCGGCGGGCGTGATGGCGCGGGCGAGGAAGCGCAGATGGGAAAGGTCGGGCCGGAAGGGAAGCACGCCTTCCGCAGGCTCGGCGAGCGGTGCGCCGACTGGAATGCCGGCCTCTTCGTAGAGTTCGCGGACCGCCGCCACGCCGAGCGCGCGCAGCCGCGAATTGGAACAGCGCGTGCCGGCCTTCAGCGCGAGCCGCTCGTTGGCAAGCGGGTTCAGCGGGTTGGCGATGGAGACCAGGCGATCGCCGGCGTCGCGCCGGCCGCCGGGGAAGACGTAGACGTCGGGCATGAAGACATGTTTGCTGCTGCGTCGGCCGACGAGCACGCGCACGCCGGCCCCCGACCGGTCGAGAAGCAGGATCGAGGCTGCATCGACAGGCCGGACAGATGTCATGCCGTCCGGTCGCCATAGGCTGGAGCGGCCTCCGCCTCGACGGGCTTGTCGTTGAAGCCGTGCATCTTCAGCGCCCATTGCAGGCCGATCGTGCCGCCCTTGATGGGCTGCATCATGAGAAGCGCCAGGATGAGGGTGATCGGTGTCCAGATGGCGAGATGCTGCCAGGTGGAGAGCGGCCAGACGAGGTCGGTCATCATATAGCCGCCGACGACGATATGGCCGACGATGGTGATGACGAGATAGGGCGGCAGGTCGTCGGCGCGCTGGTGGGTATAGTCCTCGCCGCAGGCCGCACAGTTGTCGACCGGCTTCAGGAACGAGCGGAAGAGGCGGCCGGTGCCGCAGGCCGGGCAGCGGTTCAGCATGCCGCGCTTGATGGCGCGGCCGAGCGGGCGCTCCGCCGGTGCGGTGCTCGCGGTGTCGCCGAATTGCAGCGTGCTGCTGGTCTCGTTCGCCTGCATGGTCTAGTCCTTCCTGCCGGCGGTCTTCACCGGCCTAGCGTCTCCCGCGGGGAGGGCGGGTGCCCGGCTGGCGCCGCGGTTCGCTGCCCTTGCGCCGGCCCGACTTGTGGAAGGAGCGCACTGCCGTCGGCATCTTGCGTCCCTCGCTCAACATGTCGAACCGGAGCGAACCGGCAAGCGGCACCGCTTCCGCGAGCCTCACGCGCACCATATCCCCGAGGCGGTAGCCAAGCCCAGTTTTTTCGCCGGACAGCGCCTGATGGGCCTCGTCGTAGATAAAGTAATCGCGTCCCAGCAAAGATATAGGCACGAAGCCGTCGGCGCCATACTCCGGCAGGGTGACAAATAGTCCCGCCTTGGTGACACCCGAGACGCGGCCGTCGAATTCCTCGCCGATACGGCCGGCAAGGTGATGGGCGATCAGCCGGTCGACCGTGTCGCGCTCGGCCGCCATGGCGCGGCGCTCGAAGGTCGAGATTTCCGCCGCGATGTCGTCGAGCACCGCTTCCTCGTCCGGCGTGATGCCGCCTTCGCCAAGCCCGAGCGAGCCCACCAGCGCCCGATGCACGATCAGGTCCGCATAGCGGCGGATCGGCGAGGTGAAATGGGCGTATTTCATCAGGTTCAGGCCGAAATGGCCGATATTTTCCGGGCTGTAGATCGCCTGGCTCTGCGAGCGCAGCACCATCTCGTTGACCATCTGCTGGAACGGCTTGTCCTGGGCCTTGGCAAGCACGCCGTTGAAATGGTTGGAGCGCATGCTGCCGCCCTTGACGAGCGAGATGTCGAGCGTCTGCAGGAACTCGCGCAGCACCTCCTGCTTGGCAAGCGAGGGCGCGTCGTGCACGCGGTAGATCAGGACCTGCTTCTTCTTCTCCAGCGTCTCGGCGGCCGCGACATTCGCCTGGATCATCATCTCTTCGATGAGCTTGTGCGCATCGAGCCGCGGCGGCACATGGACACGGTCCACCGTGCCATCCGGCTTCAGCAGGATCTTGCGCTCGGGCATGTCGAGTTCGAGCGGCTGGCGGCGGTTCCGCCCGACCGTCATGATGCGGTAGGCTTCCCAGAGCGGCTTCAGGATGGTGTCGAGGATCGGTCCGGTCTTGTCGTCCGGCGCGCCGTCGATGGCCGCCTGCGCCTGCTGGTAGGAGAGTTTCGCCGCACTCTTCATCATGATGCGGTGGAAGGTGTGGCTCGCCTTGCGGCCTTCATGCGAGAAGACCATGCGCACGGCAAGCGCAGGACGGTCGACGCCTTCCTTCAGCGAGCAGAGATCGTTGGAGATGCGCTCCGGCAGCATCGGCACGACGCGGTCCGGGAAATAGACCGAGTTGCCGCGCTTCTGCGCTTCACGGTCGAGCGCGGATTTCGGCCGGACGTAATAGCTGACATCGGCGATGGCGACGGTGACGATCACGCCGCCCGGATTGTCGGGAGAGGTATCCGGCTCGGCATAGACCGCGTCGTCATGGTCCTTGGCGTCATGCGGGTCGATGGTGATGAGGGGGAGGCTGCGCCAGTCCTCGCGGTGCGACATGGTGGCCGCACCGGCGTCCTCCGCCTCGCGGATCACGGCATCGGGAAAGACATGCGGAATGCCGTGGGCGTGGATGGCGATCATCGAGATCGCCTTTTCGGACGCGACCGAGCCGACGACGCTCTTGATCTGCGCCTTCGCCAGGCCGAAGCGTCCCATGCGCACGACATCGATCTCCACGAGGTCGCCGTCCTTGGCGCCCGCCGTGAACTCGGCGTCGACTTCCATTTCCTCGCCGCGGCGATCGATCGGCATGATGCGCCCGCCGCTGCCCGCTTGCGCGGCGCGGAACACGCCCATGCCGGAATTCTTGCGCTTGTCGAGCACCTTGATGATGCGCGCCGTATAGGCCGGCCCGCCGCGTTCCTTCGCCGGGAAGATCTTGGCGAGCACGCGGTCGCCGAGGCCGGCGACGGGCGCCTTGCCCTTGCTTCCGACGGTGGACTGGCGGATCGCCACGGCAGGCGCCACGCCCGCATCGTCCAGCCATTCCGCGGGGCGGCCGATCAACTCGCCGTCCACGTCGCGCGTGGTGATGTCGAGCACGGCGACCGGCGGCAGCGCGCCGGGGCGCACGAGGGACTTGCGGCGCTTTTCCAGGAGCCCGTCTTCCTCGAAGGATTTGAGCAGCGCCTTCAGCTCCACGCGCGTCTCACCCTTCAGCCCGAAGGCCTTGGCGATCTCGCGCTTGGAGGCCTGTTCGGGGTTCTCCGCGATGAAGCGCAGCAGCACGTCGCGCGGCGGCAGGACGCCGTGGATGATTGGGATATTGTCCGTCGGCGGCACGTCACGACCCGCGCGGCCGGGCCGCTTGGATTGTCCTGCCGGGCTGCGTGGTTCCCTCGTCATGTCGTCAGGCCTTCTTCGCCTTGGCTGCGGTCTTGCTGGCCGCGGTCTTGCTGGCTGCGGTTTTGGGTTTCGCCTTAGCCTTCGGCTTTGCCGCCTTGG
This sequence comes from Shinella sp. GW821-FHT10F02, assembly GCF_058809275.1. Classification (NCBI taxonomy): domain Bacteria; kingdom Pseudomonadati; phylum Pseudomonadota; class Alphaproteobacteria; order Hyphomicrobiales; family Rhizobiaceae; genus Shinella; species Shinella sp. GW821-FHT10F02. Next base: position 164,809 of record NZ_JBXASL010000006.1, read on the forward strand.
CGTCGTCGGATTTCGCTGCCTTCGTCGCCTTGGCCTTGCCGCCCTTGACGGGCGTCTTGCCAGCCTTTTCGGCGATCAGCACCAGCGCTTCCTCCATGGTCACGCTGTCGGCCGCCTTGCCCTTCGGCAGGGTGGCATTGACCTTGCCCCAGTTGACATAGGGGCCGTATTTGCCATCCCGCACGGTGATGGGACCGCCATCCGGATGGTCGCCGAGCGTCTTCAGCGCCGCCGGCGTGCCGCGCGAGCGACCGCCCGGACCCTTCGACGCCTTGTCGGCGATGACGGTGACGGCGCGGTTGAGGCCGACCGAGAACACGTCCTCGACGGTTTCGAGATTGGCGTAGCCGCCATCATGCAGCAGGAACGGCCCGTAGCGGCCGATGCCGGCGGAAATCATCTTGCCGGTTTCCGGATGCTGGCCGATATCGCGCGGCAGCGAGAGGAGTGCGAGCGCTTTCTCGTGGTCGATGCTTGCCGGCGTCCAGCCCTTGGGCAGGCTCGACCGCTTCGCCTCCTTGCCGTCGCCACGCTGCACATAGGGGCCGAAGCGGCCGGAGCGCAGGGTGATTTCCTCGCCCGTATGCGGGTCCTTGCCGAGGCTCTGCGGCTCGTTGGAGGCACTCGCCTCCGCATCGGAACCGTTGTCGGCGGAAAGCTGGCGGGTGAAGTTGCATTCCGGATAGTTCGAGCAGCCGACGAAGGCGCCGAACTTGCCGAGCTTCAATGAGAGTTTTCCCGTGCCGCAGACCTGGCAGATGCGCGGATCGCTGCCGTCCTCGCGCTTCGGGAAGACCAGCGGTGCCAGCTCCTCGTTCAGCGCATCGAGCACGTTGGTGACGCGCAGTTCCTTCGTGTCCTCGATCTGGGCGAAGAAGTCCTTCCAGAAATCGCGAAGAACCTGCTTCCAGTCGAGTTCGCCGGCCGAGATCTTGTCGAGCTTTTCTTCGAGATCCGCGGTGAAGTCATATTCGACATAGCGCGTGAAAAAGCTTTCCAGGAAGGCTGTGACGAGGCGGCCCTTGGTTTCCGGAATCAGCTTGCGCTTGTCGATGAGGATATATTCGCGGTCGCGCAGCGTCGCGAGCGTCGCGGCGTAGGTGGACGGGCGGCCGATGCCAAGCTCTTCCATCTTCTTGATGAGCGAGGCTTCGGAGTAGCGCGGCGGCGGCTCGGTGAAGTGCTGGGTGGCGTTCACCTTCTGCTTGGCGACCGCCTCCTGGGCGTTGATCTCCGGCAGGCGGCCGTCGTCGTCACCGTCGTCCGACTGCTCGCCGTCTTCCTTCTGGTCGGTATAGGCGGCGATGAAGCCGTCGAAGCGGATGACCGAGCCGGTGGCGCGCAGGCCGGCCTTGCGGCCGCCATTGTCCGCCTCGATCTCGACCGTCGTGCGCTCGATTTCGGCGGATGCCATCTGGCTGGCGATGCCGCGCTTCCAGACGAGATCGTAGAGCCGGAGCTGGTCCGGATCGAGATAACGCTTCACCTGATCCGGCGTGCGGTCGAAGGAGGTCGGGCGGATCGCCTCGTGGGCTTCCTGGGCATTCTTCGCCTTGGTGGAGTAGAGGCGGGGCTTATCCGGCACGTAGCGCGCGCCAAACTGTTCTGCCACCGCCTGGCGCGCGGCATCGATCGCCTCGGGCGCCATCTGCACGCCGTCGGTACGCATATAGGTAATGAGACCGACGGTCTCGCCGCCGATATCGATGCCTTCATAGAGCTTCTGGGCGACCTGCATGGTGCGCGATGCGGAGAAGCCGAGCTTCGAGGAGGCGGCCTGCTGCAGGGTAGAGGTCGTAAACGGCGGCGAAGGGTTGCGCTTCATCGGCTTGGCTTCGACGCTCTCGACCCGGTAGGTCGCGCCTTCGAGCAGCGCCTTGAGGCGGTTCGCCTCTTCGCCATTGTTGATGGATTTAGCCTGGAGGCGCTTGCCCTCGGCCGAGGAGAGGCGGGCCTCGAACTCGTCGCCGCGCGGCGTCTTCAGCAGGGCGGAGAGGTTCCAGTATTCTTCCGAGACGAAACGTTCGATCTCGGATTCCCGATCGCAGACGAGGCGCAGCGCCACCGACTGCACGCGGCCGGCCGAGCGTGCGCCCGGCAGCTTGCGCCACAGCACCGGCGACAGGTTGAAGCCCACGAGATAGTCGAGCGCACGGCGGGCGAGATAGGCATCCACCAGCGCGATGTCGATATCGCGCGGGTTGCGCATGGCTTCGAGCACGGCCGACTTGGTGATGGCGTTGAAGACGACGCGCTGCACCGGCTTGTCGCCGAGGACGCGCTTCTTCTTCAAGACGTCGAGAACGTGCCAGGAGATCGCTTCACCCTCGCGATCCGGGTCGGTCGCGAGAATGAGGCCGTCGGAGGATTTCACCGCATCGGCGATGTCTTTCATACGCTTGGCGGAAGCGCTGTCCACTTCCCAGGTCATCTCGAAGTCTTCGTCCGGACGCACGGAGCCGTCCTTGGCCGGCAGGTCGCGCACATGGCCAAAGGAGGCGAGCACGGTGTAACCGGGGCCGAGATACTTGTTGATCGTCTTGGCTTTGGCAGGCGATTCCACAACTACAACATTCATCGTCATTTTTCTCTGAGTACCGGGTGCCGCGCGGTTGGGTGCCGGCGAAACGGGCGCAATGCGCCGGAAAGTCGTGTCTCGACATGAACAGACAAAGCGTTCCGGTCAAGAGGTAGGGGTGAAATAAGTGGGATGCAACGCGATACAACCGATGCGCGATCAATCAATTCTTGCAATTATAAATAATCGTTGTATCGTTTCCTAGGCATAGGAATTACAACCTAACGGTGATTCTGAATCATTGGCACAACGGATAAGCCATGAACTCGAAACCTTCAAAGCCCGCTCTCCCACCTCACACGGCAGAGGAGAACATCGCTTACACCCGCCAGATGCTGGCCGAGTTACGGACCGTCGCGAACAATGAAGGCGCGGATATGCTGCGCTATTTCATCGAGATGGCCTATGTGGAGGCGGGGGACATCCTGGCCGGCATACGGCCGCTGTCACTCCGGGGTCAGCGAGACCCCGCCATTGCCATGCCGCTGAAGCCGGCCGGCAAGGTCAAGTTCTAGGAGCACGAGGTAGACGGTCGCCGCCGCGATGCCGGTATGGCGGATGACCTCGTCGATCTCGGCCGGCACCTGGCTCAGCGCTTCGGCGATCCGCTCGCGCTCGCCGTCGCTTGGCGGCAGGCGAAGTGCCGGTGGTGTGTCCTCCGGCGGCTCGCCGGCATGCGGTCGCGGGGTGAAGAGGTCGGGCTCCGAGAGGGGCCGCAGGCTTTCCAGCACGTCGTCGGCCGTGGTGGTGATGGTCGCGCCGTCCTTCAGCAGGCCGTTCGTGCCCTCGCAGCGCATGTCGAGCGGCGAGCCCGGCACCGCAAAGACCAGCCGGCCGAAATCCGCGGCGTTGCGCGCGGTGATCAGCGAGCCGGAGCGCACCGCCGCCTCCACCACCACCAGCCCGAGCGCCATGCCGGCGATCAACCGGTTGCGGCGCGGGAAGTCGCGTGCGCGGGGCTCCCAGCCGAAGGGCATTTCGCTGATGGCAAGGCCCTGCCCATTGGTCATTTCGCCGAGCAGGCCGATATTTTCCGGCGGGTAGGGCTTGTCGAGCCCGCCGGCCATGGCGGCGATCGTGCCGGTGTCGAGGCTGGCGCAATGGGCGGCGGTATCGATGCCGCGCGCAAGACCCGAGACGATGGAATAGCCGGCCCGGCCGATCTCACGCGCCAGCAGGCCGGCGAACTTCATGCCGGAAATCGAGGCGTTGCGTGCGCCGACGATGCCGACGGCCGGTGCCGACGCGACGTTCAGGTTGCCCTTGACGGCAAGAAGCGGCGGGGCGCCGACGATCTGGCGCAGCAGCGGCGGATAATCCGGCTCGCCGATGCCGACGAAGGTGGCGCCATGCCGCTCGGCGAGGTCCAGCTCGCGCTCCGCCTCGGACTGGCTTGCGACGCGGATCACGCGCGACGCACCGCCGCGGCGGGAGAGTTCCGGCAGCATGTCCAGCGCGGTCTCGGCGCTGCCGAAATGGTTGATGAGTTCGCGAAAGGTGACCGGCCCGACATTGTCGCTGCGGATAAGGCGCAACCAGGCGATCCTCTGTCTTTCCGTCAGCGCAATTCCCCGTGTCCTTGCGCTGCGGTCGTGCATGGCTATCCCTTGCTGCCGATCTTGCTTTCGGTGCCGCTCATCAGGCGGCTGATATTGGCCCGGTGTTTCCACCATGTGATGATGGTGAGCACGAGAAAGAGCAGCGCCACCTTCTCGTGACCGAGAAACCACAATACAACCGGAGATACGGCAGTTGCAACTAGGGCTGAAAGCGAAGAATAGCGGGTGAGATAGGCTAGGCCGATCCACACCGCGGCGAAGACGGCAAGCATGACCGGCACGAGACCGAGCAGCACGCCAACATAGGTCGCCACACCCTTGCCGCCCTTGAAGCCGAGCCAGACGGGAAAGAGATGGCCGAGGAAGGCGGCAAAGCCCGCGGCGATACCGGCGTCGAGCCCCCAGCGCGAGGCGATGGCGGCCGCGGCCGTGCCCTTCAGCGCGTCGAGCAGCAGGGTCGCGGCGGCGAGCTTCTTGTTGCCGGTGCGTAAAACGTTGGTCGCGCCGATATTGCCGGAGCCGATCTGGCGCACGTCGCCCAGCCCCGCCATGCGGGTGAGGATCAGGCCAAACGGAATGGAGCCGAGAAGATAGCCGAAGGCGAGCGCGGCAAGCGTCGGCAGGGCGCCGAGCTGCCAGGTAAAGATGTCGGACACGTCAGTTTTCCCCCGAAACCATGCCTTGATATGCCGCCGCCGGAATTGTCCCTTCCGGCGGGCGAAGGGGGCAAACGCCTAAGCCAGCGAATGCACCCGTTTGCCGGCAACATAGGTGCTAACCGCGCGTCCCGTAAAGCGGGCATCTTCGAAAGGCGTGTTCTTCGAGCGCGAGACGAAGGTGTCCTTGGTGGCAAGCCAGGGCTCGTCCGGGTCGATCAGCACGATATCGGCGCGTGCCCCCGGCGCCAGCGTACCGGCATCGAGGCCGAAGATTTTTGCCGGGCGCGTGGAGAGCGCATCGATGAGGCGCATCAGCGGGACTTCGCCGCTGTGATGCAGCCGCAGCGCCGCCGCTAGCATGGTTTCGAGCCCGATCGCGCCGTCCGCGGCATCGGCAAAGGGCAGGCGCTTGGTGTCGACGTCCTGCGGGTCGTGCGCGGAGACGATGATGTCGACCTCGCCCCGGGCGAGCGCATCGACCATGGCCTTGCGGTCGTCCTCGCCGCGCAATGGCGGCGAGAGCTTGAAGAACGTGCGGTATTCGCCGATGTCGTTCTCGTTCAGCGTCAGGTGGTTGATCGAGATGCCGCAGGTGACGTTCGCGCCGCGCTCGCGGGCGATCTTCACGGCTTCCGCCGATTCCGGCACCGAAATCTGCGCGGCATGGTAGGCGCCGCGGGTGAGGCCGGCGATGCGCAGGTCCCGTTCGAGCGGGATCAGTTCCGCCTCGCGCGGGCTTCCCGAAAGGCCGAGCCAGCTTGCCAGCAGCCCCTCGTTCATCACGCCGCCGGCGCCGAGATACTTGTCGCGGGTTTCGAGCGCGATCACGCCGCCGAATTCACGGGCATAGGTCATGGCACGGCGCAGCACCTGCGCATTGTGCATCGGGTTGCGGCCATTGGTGAAGGCGACGGCGCCGGCGGCCTGGAGCAGGCCGAACTCGGTCATCTCCTCGCCTTTCAGTCCCTTGGTGAGGGCAGCGGCCGGGTGGATGTTGACGATCGCCTTGTCGCGGGCGTTCTTCAGCACGAACTCGACCAGCGCGATATCGTCGATCACCGGGTCTGTGTCGGGCATGGTGATGAAGGTCGTCACACCGCCGGCCGCCGCCGCGCGCGAAGCGGATTCGATCGTCTCGCGGTGTTCGCCGCCGGGTTCGCCGACGAAAACGCGGGCATCGACGAGGCCGGGAGCGGCGATCAGGCCCTTGCCGTCGACGATCTCGGCACCTTCCGGCGCGCCCTGGTTCTGCGCGCCGCTGCCGATCCCGGCAATCTTGCCGTTGACGATGACGATCGAGCCGTTTTCATCGACGTTGCGCGAGGGGTCCAGGATGCGGACGTTCTTGAGGACGGTCGTGCGGCTCATGCGCGGGGTCCCTGGTTCTGCGAAAGAAGAAGCGTTTCCATCACGGCCATGCGCACGGCGACGCCCATCTCGACCTGCTGCTCGATGACGCTCTGCGGTCCGTCGGCAATCTCCGAGGCGATCTCGACGCCGCGGTTCATCGGGCCGGGATGCATGACGAGCGCATCATCCTTCGCCGCCTTCAGCTTTTCCGCATCAAGGCCGTAATAGTGGAAATATTCCCGCACCGACGGCACGAAGGCGCCGGACATGCGCTCGCGCTGCAGGCGCAGCATCATCACGACGTCGGCATCCTTCAGGCCTTCCGCCATGGAGTGGTAGACCTCGGCGCCCATGTCGGCGATGCCCGAAGGCAGCAGCGTGGCGGGGGCAACGACGCGCACGCGCGCCCCCATGGCGTTGAGCAGCAGGATGTTCGACCGGGCGACACGCGAATGCAGCACGTCGCCGCAGATCGCCACGATGATACGCGAAAGCTTGCCTTTCGCACGGCGAATCGTCAGCGCGTCGAGCAGCGCCTGTGTTGGGTGCTCGTGCTGGCCGTCGCCGGCATTGACCACCGCGCAGGATACTTTTTGCGCGAGAAGGGCGGCGGCACCGGCCGACGAGTGGCGCACCACCAGCACGTCCGGGTGCATGGCGTTCAGCGTCATCGCCGTGTCGATCAGCGTTTCGCCTTTTTTCACCGATGAATTGCCGACGGACATGTTCATCACGTCGGCGCCGAGGCGTTTTCCGGCGAGCTCGAAGGAGGATTGCGTGCGCGTGGAGGCTTCGAAGAACAGGTTGATCTGCGTCAGGCCGCGCAGCGTCGACGTTTTCTTCTCCCGCTGCCGGGAGATTTTGACCGCCTCGTCGGCGCGGTCGAGCAGCAGGGTGATGTCCTGCTCAGTCAAACCCTTGATGCCGAGAAGGTGGCGATGCGGAAAGAAGTCCATAAAACTCCGCCTCAACTGTCGTGGATACGCGGGGTCTATAGAGTGTCGGTTCCGCCGCGGCAAGGCTGAGAGGGGCGGCCGTCATGCATTCCCACGCTTTTGTGAGCGTCGAGGTGCCACAGGCCATAACGCCCCGTTTCGCCCCGCCGCGACTTGGGCTAGAACCCGCTCATGACTCGCGACACCCGCACCGAACAGAAATTCGCCGATCTCAACCAGCCGCCGCTCTGGTCGGGCATCAACGCCTATCGTTCCGACCCGCTTTTGGTCGACGCCACGGACGCGATGCCGAAGGGCTTGCGCGACGAGTTCGACACGATCGGCCGCTATGTGACCTCGCCGGAAGCCCAGGAACTCGCGCGCATGGCGAACGAGAGCCCGCCGCAACTGCGCACGCACGGGCCGCGCGGCGAGCGCCTCGATGTCGTCGATTTCCACCCGGCCTGGCACGCCCTGATGCGCCGCTCCATGGCGACCGGCCTGCATTCCTCGCTGTGGGAGAACGTGCCGGACGAGCAGGGCAGGGCGCACCGGGCGCGTGCCGTGCGCTTCTATCTGACGGCCCAGCTCGAATGCGGCCATCTCTGCCCGCTGACCATGACCAGCGCGTCGGTCGCCGCCCTCTCCACCTCGCCGCAGGTGCAGCGCGAATGGGGTCGAAAGATCCTGTCGCGGAAATACGATTCGACCAACAAGCCCGCCATGCAGAAGACCGCCGTCACCATCGGCATGGGCATGACGGAAAAGCAGGGCGGCACGGATGTGCGCGCCAACACCTCGACCGCCGAACGCCTCGGCGAGGGCATCTACCGGCTCACCGGCCACAAGTGGTTCATGTCCGCGCCGATGAGCGACGGTTTCGTGATGCTGGCGCAGACCCGCGAGGGCGTCGGCTGCTTCCTCGTGCCGCGCCTGCTTGAGGACGGTTCGACCAACGGGCTGCGCTTCCAGCGCCTGAAGAACAAGATCGGCAACCGCTCGAATGCCTCCTCCGAGGTCGAGTTCTCCGAAACCTTTGGCTTCCTGCTCGGCACGCCCGATGCCGGCATCCGCACCATCCTCGACATGGTGACGTTGACGCGGCTCGATTGCGCGCTGGCCTCCTCCGGCATCATGCGCGCCTCGCTCGCCGAGGCCGTGCACCACACCCGCGGCCGCAATGCCTTCGGCAAGCCGCTCGTCGCCCAGCCGATCATGACGCGCGTGCTCGCCGACATGGCGCTCGATGTCGCCGCCGCGACCGCGCTTTCGCTGCGCCTCGCCGAAGCCTTCGACAAGGCGCGCGACAGTGCGGAAGACGCCGCTTACGCCCGCATCATGACGCCGGTGACGAAATACTGGTGCTGCAAGATCGCGCCCGCGCTGATCTACGAGGCGATGGAATGCATCGGCGGCAGCGGCTACGTCGAGGAGCGCCCGATCGCCCGGCACTACCGCGAGGCGCCGGTCAACGCGATCTGGGAAGGCTCGGGCAATGTGATGGCGCTCGACCTGATGCGCGTCATCGGCCGGGGCAGGGACCTGTTCGAAATGCTCTTCGCCGGGCTCGCCCGCGACCTCGGTTCGGCCGGCAAGAAGACGGTGGACGTGCTGCGCGCGGCATTGTCGCTCTGCGAGCGCGACGAGGGGGCCGCCCGCATGCTCGTCGAGCAGTTGGCGCTTGCCTCGGCGGCGGCCGAACTCTACCGCGCCGGTGCCGGCCGCATCGCCGATGCCTTCTTGGAAACGCGCCTCGCTTCCGGCTGGCGCTCGACCTACGGCATGCTCGATTCGCGCTTCGATTCGGCTTACATCGTCGACCTGCTCTATCCGCCGGCGAGATAGGCCGTTGCCGCCAGCACCATCGGAATGGTGAAGAACGACGCGATCGTCTGAAGCGTCGCGACGGCGGCGTAGAGCGGCGCGTCGCCACCCATCTGCTTGGCCAGCACATAGCCGTTCATCGCGGTGGGCACGCTGGCGCCCATGGCGATCGTCAACAGCGGCTCGCCACGCATGCCGAGCGCATAGGCGGCCCCCGTCATCACCAGCGGCATGAAGATCAGCTTCAGCACAACCGGTAACATTGCCAGCGGGCGCGGTCTCAGCGCATCGGCGAGCTTCAGCCCGGCGCCGACCATGATAAGGCCGAGGCTGAGGGAGGCGTCCGCGACCTGTTCGGCCGCCTGCATCAGCGGGTCGTAGATCCGGATTCCCGCGAGATTAACGGCGACGCCGAGCACGGAGCCGATGATCATGGGATTGGTCACGATCTTGTGCAGGAAGGTTTTGAGGCTGCGCGTGCCGCCGCCAAACCAGACGAGAATGCCGATATTGTAGAAATTGATCGGGATGATGATCAGCGTCGCCACCAGCGCGACGAGCGCAAGGCTCTGCGGGCCGTAGAGCTTTTCGGCAATCGCCAATGCGATGAAGGCATTCCAGCGCGTCGAGGTCTGGAAGATCGAGGTATAGGCCGGCCCCGAGACATTCGCCGCGCGAAAGAGCGGCCAGCAAATGGCCAGAAGCAGGGCGATGAGCGTCACCGAGCCGATGGAGCCGAGCGCCACGCTTCCGGCGGCGATACCGGAAAACTCCGCATTGGCGAGTGTCGTGAACAGCAGGCAGGGGAACAGCACGAAGAAGCCGAGCTGTTCGAGCCCGTTCCACATGTCGCGGTCGATCAACCGCCAGCGCTTGAGCAGCGTTCCCAGCACGACGAGCAGGAAGACGGGGAGGATGCTTTCGAAGATGGGGAGCATGGAACCGGATCGGCAGAGGAATGATCTCCGCTCATTCCATGCCTTGGCTGGTCTGGCAAGGCATTCGCGCGCCGGCGACCGTGTGGATATTAACCTTAATGAAGGGTTTACGTTGCGCGATCAGGGTTAACGGGTGAAGGTGGCGTTTACCTGGTGTTAACCATGTGAGCGAGTGCTGAGTATGGCCAGAACGGCCCGGATTTCGGTCATGACGACCCTGTTTTGTTTCGTGGCGGTGGATATTGCCGTGCCGCTTCTCGTGCTTGTCGCGGGCGTGGCGGTGAGCGAGATCATCTTCGCGGCCGGCGACCTTCTCGTGATGAAGAGGAGGGCGGCATGAAGTGGTTCCTGTTCCTGTGGGCCGGCCCGATCGCGCTTCTGGGCAGCTGGTACGGGCTCTCCTACTACGACATGAATTTCGGCGTCTTCATGCTGACGCGCGATGCGCATGACCTGGTGTTCCAGATCTACGGCCACATCCTCGGCATACCGCCGAAAGACCTGCCGCCCCTCGTGCTGCGCGCCATCATCTTCGACAGTTTCCTGGTGCTCGGCCTCATCGCCTTCCGCCGCCGCAAGAAGATCTGGGCCTGGTGGCAGGCTCGCCGTCAGTCGTCTTCTGACGCCCTTGCCAGCGACGAAAGCCTGTCGAGCGCGCCCTGAAGGATGAAGGAGGCGGCGGCCGAATCGATGCGTTCGGCCCGCTTCTTGCGCGACACATCCATCTCGATCAGCGTGCGCTCCGCCGCCACCGTCGACAGCCGCTCGTCCCAGTAGACGAAGGGAATTTCGGTCTTGTCGGCCATGGATCGCACGAAGGCGCGCGTCGCCTGGACGCGCGGGCCGGCGCTTCCGTCCATGTTCACCGGCAGGCCGATGACGAAGGCGACGACCTTCTCCTTGGCGGCGAACGCCAGCAGCACTTCGGCATCCTGGGTGAATTTCACGCGCTTCAGCACCGGCCGCGGCGTGGCGAGCCTGCGGCCGAGATCGGAAACCGAAAGGCCGATGGTCTTGGTGCCGAGGTCGAGGCCGGCGATCGGCTGGCCGGGGGCGAGGATGCCTGCCAGTTCTTCCAGTGTCAGCGTCGCCATGGCCAGACCCTTCTCAGCGCTTGCGGACGAATTCGGTGCGCAGCACCAGACCCTTGATGGCATCGTGCCGGCAGTCGATCTCTTCCGGGTTTTCCGTGAGGCGGATCGTCTTGATGACGGTGCCCTGTTTCAGCGTCTGCCCGGCGCCCTTCACCTTCAGGTCCTTGATCAGCACGACCGAATCGCCATCCGCAAGCACGGTGCCGCTGGCATCGCGCACCACGTTGCCCGCCGCCTTCTCCGCCGCGATCTCGGACGCCGGGCGCCATTCGCCTGTCACTTCGTCGTAGATATAATCGTCGTCGGCCATGGTGGGCTCCTTGCGAGGACATTGCTCCATCTCGAAAGCCACGCTTATAACGATCGCGCGGCGGATGGAAACGACAATCGCCGGGCCTATATTCTGCAAGCATTCAAACAGGAGACCCTCCATGAAGATTACCTGGCTCGGCCATTCCGCCTTCCGCATCGAAACGGCGAAAGCCAAGATCCTCATCGACCCCTTCTTCACCGGCAACCCCGCCTTTGACGAATCGACCCGCAAGGACGCCGTCGCCGGCCTCACCCATGTGCTGCTCACCCACGGCCACGGCGACCATGTCGGCGACACCATCCAGATCGCCCGGGAAACCGGCGCGACGGTGCTGGCAAATGCCGACCTCGCCTCCTGGCTCGGCAACAAGGGCGTCGAGAAGCTCGAAATGGGCAATACCGGCGGCACCGTGCATTTCGACGGCTTCTCCACCACCTTCGTTAACGCGCTGCATTCCTCCGCGCAGATCACCGAGGACGGCGTTTCCCATTCGCTCGGCAGCGCCAACGGCCTCGTCCTGCATTTCGAGAACGATCCCACGCTCTACCACATGGGCGACACGGACATCTTCTCCGACATGGCGCTGATCCAGGAACTGCACCAGCCGGAAATCGGCCTCGTGCCGATCGGCGACCGTTTCACCATGGGCGGTGCCGTGGCGGCGCTCGCCTGCCAGCGCTTCTTCAAGTTCGACACCGTCATTCCCTGCCACTACGGTTCCTTCGGCATCATCGACCAGACGGCCGACCTCTTCGTGCAGGCGATGGACGGCGCATCGGCCAAGATCGAGGTGCCGGGCGTGGGCAGCGTCGTCTCGCGTTGAGCTGCCGGAAAACGGGCGAGGGGGCGTGGAAGGGGCCATTCCCCCGTTGCGCCCCTTGGGCTTGGTCATTATAGCGGGTAGGAAATTTCCCACCGGAGCTTATCATGTCCGTAGATCTAGCCACCGTGAAGCGCGTCGCGCGCCTTGCCCGCATTGCCGTCAGCGAGGAAGAGGCAAACCGCATGACGGGCGAGCTGAACGGCATCCTCGGCTTCGTCGAGCAGCTTTCCGAAGTGAATGTCGAGGGCGTCGAGCCGATGACCTCCGTCACGCCGATGGTGATGCGCAAGCGCGAAGACGTCGTCAACGACGGCAGCAAGGCCGATGATATCGTCGCCAACGCGCCGGCCACCGACCGCAATTTCTTCCAGGTTCCGAAGGTTGTGGAGTAATCCTTGGCCGTCACCATCGCCGTCGAAAGCCCGTTGCAGGATGAGGTTCGCACGCTGATCGCGGAGCTGAACACGGTCCTGCTCGCGCTGTCGCCGCCCGAGGCCTGCTACCACCTCACCGTCGAGCAGATGGCCGAGCCGACCGTCACGGTCTGGATCGCCCGCGACGGCGACACCGTCGTCGGCTGCGGCGCGCTGAAGCGCCATTCCGAGACCACAGGCGAGGTGAAGCGCATGTTCACCCGGCCGGCCTGGCAGGGGCAGGGCATCGGCCGTCGCATCCTCGGCGAAATCCTTAGCGTCGCCGAACGCGAGGAGCTGACGACGCTCGTGCTCGAAACCGGCGACCAGCATCCGGCGGCCTGGGCGATCTACGAGAAGGCCGGCTTTACCCGCTGCGGCCCCGTGCTCGACTATCCGGCTTCACCGTTTTCCATATTTTACCAAAAGCAGCTTCTCGCTGCCTGACCTGAAGTGACCGCACCATGACCGATCTGACCCGCCTGACCATTGCCGAAGCCCGCGAAAAGCTCGGCGCCAAGGAGATCACCGCCGTCGAGCTGACGGACGCCTATCTCGGCGCGATCGAGGCGGCGAACCCGGCAATCAATGCCTATGTCACCGTCACGCCGGAAAAGGCGCGCGACATGGCCAAGGCCTCCGACGGCCGCATCGCCGAAGGCAAGGCCGGCGCGCTGGAAGGCATCCCGCTCGGCATCAAGGACCTGTTCGCCACCGAAGGCGTGCACACGCAGGCCTGCAGCCACATCCTCGACGGTTTTGCGCCGAAATACGAATCGACCGTCACCCAGAACCTCTGGAACGACGGCGCCGTCATGCTCGGCAAGCTGAACATGGACGAGTTCGCCATGGGCTCCTCCAACGAGTCGTCCTATTACGGCCCGGTCAAGAACCCGTGGCGCGCCACGGGCTCCAACCTCGATCTCGTGCCCGGCGGCTCGTCGGGCGGTTCTGCCGCAGCCGTCGCCGCGTTTCTCTGCGCCGGCGCCACCGCAACGGATACCGGCGGCTCGATCCGCCAGCCCGCCGCCTTCACCGGCACCGTTGGCATCAAGCCGACCTATGGCCGCTGCTCGCGCTGGGGCATCGTCGCCTTCGCCTCATCGCTCGACCAGGCCGGCCCGATCGCCCGCGACGTGCGCGATGCTGCGGTCCTCTTGAAGTCCATGGCCAGCGTTGACGCCAAGGATACGACCTCTGTGGACCTGCCGGTGCCGGATTACGAAGCCGCGCTCGGCCAGTCGCTGAAGGGCATGCGCATCGGCATCCCGCGTGAATACCGCGTCGATGGCATGCCGGAGGAGATCGAGGCGCTCTGGCAGCAGGGTATCGCCTGGCTGAAGGATGCCGGCGCCGAGATCGTCGACATTTCCCTGCCGCACACGAAATACGCGCTCCCGGCCTATTACATCGTGGCGCCCGCGGAAGCCTCGTCGAACCTCGCCCGCTACGACGGCGTGCGCTACGGCCTGCGCGTCGACGGCAAGGACATCGTCGACATGTACGAGAAGACGCGCGCGGCCGGCTTCGGCACCGAGGTCAAGCGCCGCATCATGATCGGCACCTACGTCCTGTCGGCCGGCTACTACGACGCCTATTACCTCCAGGCCCAGAAGGTTCGCACGCTGATCAAGCGCGACTTCGAACTCGCCTTCAACGCCGGCGTCGACGCGATCCTCACCCCCGCCACCCCGTCCTCGGCCTTCGGCATCGCCGACGAGGATCTCGCCTCCGATCCGGTGAAGATGTATCTCCAGGACATCTTCACCGTGACGGTGAACATGGCGGGCCTGCCGGGCCTCTCCGTCCCCGCCGGTCTCGACCACAAGGGCCTGCCCCTCAGCCTCCAGCTGATCGGCAAGCCCTTCGAGGAAGAAATCCTCTTCAAGACCGCCCATGTCATCGAAAAGGCCGCCGGCCGCTTCACGCCGAACAAGTGGTGGTAAGGGGCACTTCGCCCTCTACCTCGGTCATCGCCAAAACGTGTCGTAACGGCAACACCTGCCGTTACGAGAGGCGTGCCTGCGCTTTTTTCGCTTGATCCCCGCATAAGTCGAGAATAAACGCGCCCTCCCGGTCGTTCAGCCGGTGCGGATGTCAACGGATGGAGTTTCACGCTCCTCCCGCGCGAGGCGGCCCTGCCGTCGTCGTGTACGGATGCCGCACCATGAAGACTGGTTTGCGGACCTAGCTCAGCGGTAGAGCGCCGGACATTCCTCCGGAGGTCGCGGGTTCGATTCCCGTTGTCTGCTCCATTGGATAGCTCAGTGGTAGAGCATCAGACTGTTACTCTGACTGTGGAAGGTTCGAATCCTTCTCCAAACAGCCTTCCAAGCTGTCTCGATATCCGGTCCGGGGACCGGACTGCGGACGGCGGACCGGGGAACCCGGAAAGCCCGACGCCGGACGTTTGCGGTCCGGTTCGCGGTGACGGCCAAGCCGCCTTCCGGCCAGCGAGGGAGCGTGACGCTCCCGAGCCCGCCGAAAGGCCGCGCGGTCCTCTCCCGAAAGCCCACCGCCGATGGCCGCCATCCGGTCCTCGGATCACTCTTCGCATGCCCCGCCCGCGGGTTCCCCGGGCGATCAGGGTTTCTCTGGGAACTGACAAGACAACTTGCCGATGCCAAACGACATCATCAACGAAAGGAAGATCGGTTCGTGACGTAGCGTATGACCCGAAGGAGCAAGAACAATGACGACGTTTCTCGATATGATTTTGGGGCGCCAGCGCGTCCTCGTGAAGGCCAACGAACGCGTGCTCGCCCTCTACAGGGGAGAGGTGCTCGGCATTTTCGGACCGGGCGAACACGCCCTGCCGAACCGCCGCGGCATGCTCGAGCTGGAGCGCCACGACGTGAACCGCCCGGCCTTCACTTCCGCCTATGAGAAGCCGTTGTTCGACACGCTCCCGGTGGTGGCAACCCGCGAACTGACGGTCTTCCGGACGGCAAGCCGCGATGTGGCGGTCGTCGAGCGCGACGGCGAGCTCTTTTCGGTGCTCGCGCCGAACCAGAAGCTCGTGGTGTGGAACGCGGCAGGTCCGTGGACCGAGACGCGCGTCGATCTCAAGGATCGGCTCGACATCGATCCGGAGCTGATGCGCCGGCTGACGCGCGCCCGCCGCACGGAGCTGACGACGGCCTTCATCGTCAACGATGGTCAGGTCGGCCTGCTCTTCGTCGACGGGATGCACCAGCGCACGCTGGAGCCGGGCATGCACGCCTTCTGGAACGTCGGCAAGACGATCCAAGTGCGCGTGGTCGACCTCAAGCGCCAGTCGCTCGACGTGACCGGTCAGGAACTGCTGACCCGGGACAAGGTCACGATCCGGGTGAACATTTCCGCCGAATACCGCGTCGCCGACCCGCTGAAGGCGGTCTCGGAGGTGAAGGACTTTGCGGATGCCCTGTACCGGGCGCTGCAGTTCGCCTTCCGCCAGACGCTCGGCACGCTGACGCTCGACCAGATCCTTGAGCGCAAGGTGACGGTCAACGCGGAGGCCGCCGAGAAGGTGCGCGCCGACATGGCGGCGATCGGGATCGAGGTCTCGGCCATCGAGCTCAAGGACGTGATCCTGCCGGGCGAGATGCGCGACCTCCTCAACCAGGTCGTCGCGGCGGAAAAGCAGGCCGAAGCCAACATCATCCGCCGCCGCGAGGAAACGAACGCCACCCGTTCGCTGCTCAACACGGCAAAGGTGATGGCGGAAAACCCGGTCATGCTGCGGCTGAAGGAGCTCGAAGCCCTTGAAGCCATCGCCGGAAAGGTGGAGCGCCTGACCATCCACAACGGGACGGCGGGTCTGATGAACGATATCGTCCAGCTCCGCGACAAGTAAGGGAGCGCCCGGCCGGCAAGGCCGGGCGGTTCCGTTTTGCGACAACGCTCCCCATCATCTCCGTGGATAGACCTTTGGCTCTCTCGCCAAGGGCGGGGCGCAATGCTTTGATGGCGGTATGATCACCGTTCGCAACGCCCGTGAGGAGGATGTTCCGGCCATCGTCGAAATCGGCGTTCGGGCCTGGGAACAGGCCGTCGTCGGTGTCGCCGACCTTCAGGTGCGGCGCGACCACGCCCGCAATGCCTTCCAGCAGTTCCTCGGCCGCCATTGGCTGCGGGTGAGCGTCGCCGAGTTCGACGGCGGACTTGCCGGCTGGGCCTCACGCGAATCTTTCGACGACGAGATCACCGACCTATGGGTCGATCCGCTCCATCAGAAGAAGGGTGTTGGCGCAGCGTTGCTCGCGGTCATGGAGGCGGAAATCATCGCCGCCGACTTCGAGGCGGCACGCCTCCAGACCCATGCGCGCAACACGGCGGCCGTGGGGTTCTTCCAGAAGCATGGCTATTCCGTTAGCTGGCTTTCCGTCGATTATTCCGAGCGTCTCGACAGGGACGTGGAATCGATCGGCCTGCGCCGGCAGCTCGTCGAGGATGCGCCGATCGGCTACGGGCCGGACGGGTTTTGAGGGGGGAGGCGGGGCTTTCGCCGCGCCTCCCGCCCCTTCTTATTGGTTGTCCAGTTGCGAGCGCACCAACTCCAGCCCCCGCTGCGTGATGCGGTAGGGCCTGCCGCCGGAGGACGCGATGCTGCGCCGGCGCTTCAGCTTGCGGAAGAGCTCGATATCGAGCCCGCTGGCGCGCCAGCCGTCCCGCGTAATGCAGGCGACGCTCACGATCTTGCGGTTTTCGTCTTTTTCGATGTCGATCCTGCCGCCCTGGGCGAGCAGGTGGAGAATGCGCTGTTCGGCGCGGGAAATGTCCATTGTCTTGAGAAATCCGTCTGGCGTTCGAATGAACGCGAAAAAACGTTCCGCCACCCACGGGGTGGCAGGGTTCATCGTTTTTTCTGACCCTGCGCGCATTGATGAGCGGGCAGGGTCCTCAGCAGGTCTCTGACGAGTTAGACATCAAAACTCCACAAGCATGTCGCGCAAAAGTGTTTGCGGTTTTGCGAGAACGACATGCTCAACGAACATTCCTAAATCGGATCCCGCCTTGAAAAGGTGGAATCCGATTTAGCCGGATGTCCCGAAATAACCGCGACATTCGCGAACGTCAATGCGTCGGCCAGATCAGCGAGTGGTGCAGCATAACACCCGTCTTCACGCCATCGGCGGCGGCAAGCGTGATGTTTCCCGGGCCGAGCGCGATGTCGCCGGCGGCATAAAGCCCGGGGAGAGACGTCTGGCCGGTCTCGTCCGTCTGGATGATCTTGCCGACCGGCGTTTCCTTCAGCGTGAGGCCGCGATCGCCGGGGATCGCGCTGCGCACCCGCGCTTCCGGCATGACGAAGAGCGCCTTGACCAGCGTCGGAATGCCCGGCCCGGTCTCGACGGAGAGCATGCCGTTCGGCCCATCCGCGATGGCCGTGACGCGGCCCGGCCGCAGCTTTACGGCGCGCTGCTCCAGCAAGGCGAGGGTCGCGTCGTCCGGCTCCGGCGTCCCGTTGGTGAAGAGCGTCACGCCGCCCCAATCGGCGACAAGCGCCGCGAAGCGCGCGGCATCCGCCGTGCGGGCCAGCACGCCGACCGGCCCGCCGCCGACCTCGTAGCCGTGGCAATAGGGGCAATGCAGCACCGTCTTGCCCCAGCGCTCGGCAAGGCCGGGCACATCCGGCAGCTGGTCCTCGAAGCCGGTGGCGAGCAGAACGCGCCGGGCGTCGATCCGCCCGCCATCGCCGGTGAGGATGGAAAAGCCGTCGATCTCGCCCTCCAGCTTTTCGGCCGGCGCGTCGCGGAAGGTGACGGTCTCGTAGGCGGCAAGCTGGCGGCGGGCATCCGCCAGAATATCGCGCCCCGGCCGGCCATCCTGCGCGAGGAAGCCATGGGAATGCGGGGAGAAGCGGTTGCGCGGTTCGCCGGTGTCGAGAATGGTGATGCGGCGGCGGGCGCGGGCGAGCTGCATGGCAGCGGAAAGGCCGGCAAAGCCCCCGCCGATGATGATGGCATCTTCGGTCATGGTAGATCCTTTCATGGAACGTGCGGCATCGTTCGCCCGGCGGGTACCGGTCGTTCGATGCGGGTCTTTGGAGTTGGCTGCCGTCAGCCCGTATCGGCCCGGCAGTGTTTTACCGCCACCCGAAAGTCGGCGGCGAGATCGGCAAGCGTCGTGCCGGCAAAGCGCGCCATCAGGATTGCTTCCGCATCCTTCAGCGCATCGCCGATTACCCGGTTGACGGATTGCTCGACCACGCAGCCCGGCATTTCCGTCGCCGGGCCGATCTGGAAGACGATCGGTTCGCCGAGCGCATTGTAGATGTCGAGCAGCGAGATCTCGGCAAGCGGCCTGGCAAAGTGCCAGCCGCCGCCATGGCCGCGGCCGGATTGCACGATGCCGGCATCGCGAAGCCCGGCCATGGTGCGCCGCACGACGACGGCGTTGGTATCGAGGCAAAGCGCGAGATCGTCCGAGGTCATCGGCGCGTCGCGCTCGGCCATGTGCATGAGTGCGTGAAGCACGGCGGAAAGGCGGCTGTTTCTTTTCATGTAACAATAATAGTTACGAAATGCGCCGCATGTCAACCTTGTCGACGAGAGGGTGATCTCAGCCGGCGCGCAGCATCTGGTAAAGGGAAGGACCGAAGATTAGCGTCACCGGGATCAGCGCCGCGTGCAGGATCAGGATTGCCATCAACTGCGTGCGAAACGGCTCCTTGCGCGTCTTGTGCCGCAGCAACCGTTGCGCGGCAAAGGCGCCGAGGCTGCCGCCGATAAACGCGAATTGCAGCAGCCGCGCTTCGGAAACACGCCAATGGCCATCCCGCGCGGCCTCCTTGTCCCACCAGAAGACGCAGAACGTCACGACGTTCACGAGAAGGAAAATGATCAGAAGCGTTGTTGCCGTGCCCATCGCCTGTCTTTAGCCGATCATCCTTGCGGCTTGGCTAACGACGGCGCGCCGCACCCGCTGAAAACCTTGCGCGGCCTGCCCATATGTTCTACCGAGACAGCAACCGAAGACACCCGAGCCAAGAGCCTGCCATGACCCTCGTCGACGTCCGCACCCCCGATCCGAAACGCTTCATTCCCGGCGCCACCGGCGATTGGGAAGTCATCATCGGCATGGAGGTGCACGCGCAGGTTCTCTCCAATTCCAAGCTGTTTTCCGGTGCCTCCACCGAGTTCGGCAAGGCGCCGAATGCCAACGTTTCGCTCGTCGATGCCGCCATGCCCGGCATGCTGCCGGTCATCAACGAGGAATGCGTGCGCCAAGCCGTGCGCACTGGCCTCGGCCTCAAGGCGCAGATCAACCATCGCTCGATCTTCGACCGCAAGAACTACTTCTATCCGGACCTGCCGCAGGGCTACCAGATCTCGCAGTTCAAGGACCCGATCGTCGGCGAGGGCAAGATCGTCATCTCGCTCGGCCCCGACCGCCAGGGCAATTTCGAGGATATCGAAATCGGCATCGAGCGCCTGCATCTGGAGCAGGACGCCGGCAAGTCGATGCACGACCAGCATCCGACCATGTCCTATGTCGACCTCAACCGTTCGGGCGTGGCGCTGATGGAGATCGTCTCGAAGCCGGACATGCGCTCGTCCGACGAGGCCAAGGCCTATATGACGAAGCTGCGCTCCATCGTGCGCTATCTCGGCACCTGCGACGGCAACATGGACGAGGGCTCGATGCGCGCTGACGTCAACGTCTCCGTGCGCCGCCCGGGCGAAGGTTTTGGCACGCGCTGCGAGATCAAGAACGTCAACTCCATCCGCTTCATCGGCCAGGCGATCGAATACGAAGCCCGCCGTCAGATCGGTATTCTGGAGGATGGCGGTTCGATCGATCAGGAAACCCGTCTCTTCGATCCCGGCAAGGGCGAGACGCGCTCGATGCGCTCGAAGGAAGACGCGCACGACTACCGCTACTTCCCCGATCCGGACCTGCTGCCGCTGGAATTCGACAACGAATTCGTCGGCAAGCTGCTGGCCGACCTGCCGGAACTGCCGGACGACAAGAAGATTCGCTTCGTCAAGGATCTGGGCCTTTCCGTCTACGACGCCTCGGTGCTGGTCTCCGAAAAGGCGATTGCTGACTATTACGAGGCCGTTGCCGCCGGCCGCGACGGCAAGATTGCCGCCAACTGGGTGATCAACGACTTGCTGGGCGCCTTGAACAAGGACGGCAAAGCCATTGAAGAGACTCCGGTTTCGCCCGACCAGCTCGGCGGCATCATCGATCTCATCAAGGACGGCACCATCTCCGGCAAGATCGCCAAGGACCTCTTCGAGATCGTCTGGACCGAAGGCGGCAACCCGGCCGAGATCGTCGAGACGCGCGGCATGAAGCAGGTGACGGACACCGGCGCCATCGAGAAGGCGGTCGACGAGATCATTGCCGCCAACCCGGACCAGGTGGCCAAGGTTCTGGCCAAGCCGACGCTTGCCGGCTGGTTCGTCGGCCAGGTGATGAAGGCGACGGGCGGCAAGGCCAATCCGCAGGCCGTGCAGGCCCTCGTCAAGGCCAAGCTCGGCCTGGAGGACTGATCCCGTGTTCTTCGTCCGCACGGCGTCCGAGGGCGATCTGGTCAAGGTCAGCGCGCTGCTGGCCGAGACGTGGCACGCGACCTATGACGCCCTCTACGGTGCCGACAAGGTAAGCCAGATCACCGCGCGCTGGCATGCCGTGCCGGCGCTGAAAAGCCGGCTGGAGCGCAAGGACGCGGAATTCGTCGTGGCCGACAACGGCAAGGAACTTGCCGGCATGGGCTTTGCGGCCATGTGGAAGGAACGGCCGAAGACCGTGCTGCTGCACCAGCTCTACGTGCTGCCGCGCTACCAGCGGCAGGGCATCGGCCGCGACATGTTCGCCGAGCTGGAAACCTGCTTTCCCGATGCCAATGCGATGATCCTCGAAGTCGATCCGCGCAACGATGCGGCGATCGCCTTCTACTACGCGCACGGCTTTGCCAAGGTCGGCGAGTCGAAACACACGGCGGACGACGTTTCGGGCGTGCCGCTGCATGTCTACGAGAAGCCGCTCGGCGCCTGAGTGCGGCGAAAAGGCGTGTGCGAAGGCGTGGGAATCGCTGGACATTCCGGCGCCCGCGCGCCATAAGCGGAAGAATATTCAGTCGCGGGCCGCGCTTCCGGCATGGCCCTGCCAAGGATGCCAACCCATGAACCTCCTCACGCAGATTTTCACCTGGTGGAACGGTCAGACGATCGGCACCCGTTTTCACACCTGGCGCTTCGGCACCAAGGTCGGCGAAGACGAATTGGGCAATATCTACTATCAGGGCACGGCCAAGGATTCCGAAGGCCGCACGCGCCGCTGGGTGATCTACAAAGGTTATGCCGAAGCCTCCGCCATCCCGCCGGGCTGGCACGGCTGGATGCACCACCGCACGGATGTTTCCCCCGCCGACGAGACCTACAAGGCGCGCGAATGGGAAAAGCCGCACCGCCCGAACGGGACCGGCAGCGCGCAGGCCTATCGCCCGCCGGGCTCGATCGCCGTTGCCGGCGAGCGTCCGCGCGTGACGGGCGACTACGATGCCTGGACGCCGGGCAACTGATACCGATTTGGCCACAATTCGCCGGTAGCTCCAAGCGGCCGGCGAAAACCGGTGCAGATCGCAGGAGACGGCATTCATGACATTCGGGTTTTTTCGGGCAAACGCCGGACGGCGGTTCGTTTCGGTCGCGCTTGCGGCCGTCGGCGTCGTCGCGACACCCGCCCTGTCCCAGGCCGCGCGGGTGGAAAACCCGGTCGCCGTCTTCTCCGGCATCGACAAGATAACCGGCCGCATCACCAATTTCGACGTCTATATCGGCGAGACGGTGCAGTTCGGCGCGCTCCAGGTGACGCCGAAGGTCTGCTACAGCCGCGACGACACCGAGGCGCAGAAGGTCACCACCTTCGTCGAGGTCGACGAAATCACCCTCGACCGCAAGATCCGTCGCATCTTCACCGGCTGGATGTTCGCCGACAGCCCCGGCCTCAACGCCGTCGAGCACCCCGTCTATGACGTCTGGCTCATCGAGTGCAAGGCCAAGTCCGACGTACCGCCGCCGGAAGATGCAGAGACGAAGACCGAGTAGGCTTCGATTTTCCCAAGAATGCTAAAACGGCAGATGTGGTGACGCCAGCGCGTTCGCCAGCATGTCTTCGTATTCGATCTTCGGCACGTCGACTGCGCCGAACGACTTCAGGTGCTCGGTGGTGAACTGCGTGTCGAGCAGTCGGAAGCCGCGGGCTTTCAGCCGCTCCACCAGATGCACGAGGCAGATTTTCGAGGCGTCGGTGCGGCGGGAGAACATGCTCTCGCCGAAGAAGGCCGCGCCCAGCGAGACGCCGTAGAGGCCGCCGATGAGGCGATCGCCCTCCCATGCCTCCACCGAATGGGCATGGCCCATGCGGTGCAGTGTTCCGTAGAGCGAGCGGATCTTTGCGTTGATCCAGGTCGACGGCCGATCGGGTGCGGCTTCGGCGCAGGCGGCCATCACCGCGTCGAAGGCGGTGTCGAAGCGGATGTCGAACGGGTTTTTGCGGATGGTTTTCGCAAGGCTGCGCGAGACGTGGAACTCATCGAGCGGAATGACGCCCCGCATGTCCGGCTCGACCCAGAAGAGCTCCGGGTCGTCCGCCGAATCGGCCATCGGGAAGAGCCCGATGGAATAGGCGCGCAAAAGCAGTTCCGGCGTGATTTCCGGGTGCCGTCCGCGACGCCCTGCCATAACCGACGCCCCTCAGGCGTCGGTCTTATCGGCCAGATAATTCTCCAGCCAATGGATGTCGTAATCGCCGTTGGCGATGTCCTGGTTGCCGATCAGGTCCTGGAACAGCGGCAGCGTCGTCTTGATGCCGTCGATGACGAACTCGTCCAGAACGCGGCGCAGGCGCATCATGCATTCCACGCGGGTGCGGCCGTGCACGATGAGCTTGCCGATCAGGCTGTCGTAATAGGGCGGGATCTTGTAGCCCTGATAGGCGCCCGAATCGACGCGCACGCCAAGGCCGCCCGGCGCATGGAAATGCGTGATCGTGCCTGGCGAGGGCACGAAGGTGCGCGGGTCTTCCGCATTGATGCGGCATTCGATGGCATGGCCGGAGAAGACGATGTCTTCCTGGCGCACCGAGAGGCCGGCACCGGAGGCGACGCGAATCTGCTCGTGCACGAGGTCGATGCCGGTGATCGCTTCGGTGATCGGGTGCTCCACCTGGAGGCGGGTGTTCATTTCGATGAAGTAGAACTCGCCGTTCTCGTAGAGGAACTCTACCGTGCCGGCACCGCGATATTTCAGCTTCATCATGGCGTCGGCGCAGATCTGGCCGATCTTCATGCGCTGTTCGACATTGAGGGCCGGGGAGTTCGCCTCTTCCCAGACCTTCTGGTGGCGGCGCTGCAAGGAGCAGTCGCGTTCACCCAGATGCACCGCATTGCCCATGCCGTCGCCGACGACCTGGATTTCGATGTGGCGCGGCTTGCCGAGATACTTTTCCATGTAGACGGCATCGTTGCCGAAGGCGGCGAGCGCCTCGGAACGGGCCGTCGAGACGGCTTCCTCGAGATCGTCCTCGTTCTTGGCGACCTTCATGCCGCGGCCGCCGCCGCCGGCGGTTGCCTTGATGAGCACGGGGAAGCCGATCTGGCGGGCGATTTCCAGCGCGTTCTCCGGCTTCACCTCGCCTTCGGAGCCCGGAACGACCGGGATGCCGAGCGCCTCCGCCGTCTTCTTGGCGGTGATCTTGTCGCCCATGATGCGGATATGTTCCGCGGTCGGGCCGATGAAGGTGATGCCGTGCGCGTCAAGAATTTCCGCGAACTTGGCGTTTTCCGACAGGAAGCCGTAGCCCGGATGCACGGCGTCGGCGCCGGTGATCTCGCAGGCGGCGACGATCTGGTGGATGTTGAGGTAGCTTTCGCGTGACGGCGGCGGGCCGATGCACACGCTCTCATCGGCAAGGCGGACATGCATGGCGTCGGCATCCGCCGTCGAATGCACGGCAACCGTGGCGATGCCCAACTCCTTGCAGGCCCGAAGGACCCGGAGCGCGATCTCGCCGCGGTTGGCAATGAGGACTTTGGAGATCATCTGAGCCACCTTATTCGATGACGATGAGCGGTTCGCCGTACTCGACCGGGCTCGAATCCTGCACGAGGATTTCGGTGACCTTGCCCGAGCGCGGCGCCGGGATCTGGTTCATCGTCTTCATGGCTTCGATGATGAGGATGGTCTGGCCTTCCTTGACCGTCGCGCCGACCTCGATGAAGGGGCGCGAGCCCGGGGCGGGCGAGAGGTAAGCGGTGCCGACCATCGGGGCCGTGACGGCGTTCTTGTTGTTGCGCGCGTCGACGACGACCGGGGCGGCTGCCGCTGCCGCTGGCGCAGCATAGGCGGCCGGAGCTGCGATCGGCGCCTGGACATATTGCGGGGTGCCGGCACGCGAGACGCGGATGCGCAGGTCGTCCTGCTCCACTTCGATCTCTGTCAGGTCCGTCTCGTTGAGGATGTTGGCGAGATCGCGGATCAGACCCTGATCGATGCCGTGTTTCTTGTCAGCCATGGAAGTGAGCCTCTGTTTTTTCTTATTTCGTGATGGACGAAAGCGCGTGGAGCGCGAGGATGTAGCTGTGCGCCCCGAAACCGCAGATGACGCCCTTCACAGCGGGCGCGATCATCGATTTGTGGCGGAATTCTTCGCGGGCATGCACATTGGAAAGGTGCAGCTCGACCACCGGGATCTTGATGGCGCGGATGGCGTCATGCAGCGCGATCGAGGTGTGGGTATAGGCACCGGCATTGATGGCGATACCGACGGCCGTGTCGCCGGCCTCATGGATCCAGTCGACCAGGTCACCTTCGTGATTGGACTGGCGGAAATCCACGGCAAAGCCCAGCTTCTCGCCCTCGGCCGTGCAGAGCGCTTCGATATCGGCGAGCGTATGCCCGCCATAGATACCGGGCTCGCGCTTGCCGAGTGCGTTCAGGTTGGGGCCGTTGAGCACAAAAAGGGGTGAAGCCATTCGCAATTCCGCATGCTGGATAGAGGATTACCTATAGACCGGCGGTTCCCGCAGGGAAAGCCCCAAGGGCAGGGGCTTTGCCGGTCGAAAGAGGCGATGTCCACAAGCAGCACAGGCTGAATACGGTGAGCGTGGCAAGAAGATGGCGTCCGTCAGCAGCTCGCCTTGCCGCAGGCGCGCACATTGGCGATTTTTGCCCGCAGGTCGTCCGCGCCGACCGCGCCGAATACCATCTCGTTGCCGAGAACGTAGGACGGCGTGCCGGTGATGCCGAGGTCGTTTGCCAGCGAATAGGCTTCGCGCACCGCGTCGTCATGCGGCTTCTCGGCCATGGTCTTGCGGATATCCGCCTCGGAAAGGCCCATGCCGGCGGCAAGCGCGATGGCGCTTTCCTCCGTCGCCCGGCCTTCGCCGCCAAGCAGCGTGCGGTGGAATTCGCCGTACTTTTCCGGCGAAAGATCGCGCACGGCAGCACTCACCTTGTGGGCGGCCAGCGAATCGGGGCCGAGGATCGGCAGTTCCTTCAGCACGAAGCGGACGTTCTTGTCCTCCTTCAGGATCGCGTCCATGTCGGAGAGCGCGCGCTTGCAGTAGCCACAGTTGTAGTCGAAGAACTCGACGATCGTGACGTCGCCCTGCGGGTTGCCGAGCGCAATGTCATAGGGCGAGGAGAAGATCGCCTTCTCGTTGTCGGTGATCGCGCCTTGCGCCTTGGCCTGCTGCTGGGCTTCCTGCTTCTTCTGCAGGGCTTCCTGCACTTCCACCAGGATTTCCGGGTTCTCGACGAGGTATTCCTTGATGAATTCGCCGATCTCCTTCTTCTGCGCATCGTCGAGGGCGAGCGCGGGAAGGGGGGCTGCGACCGCGAGTGCGAGAGCGACGGTGGCCGCGAGCTTCGTCTTGAATGTCATGTCTGTGCTGTCCTCGTCGTGATGCGCCGATGAGTGCCATTGGCGGCACCCGCGCGTCAATGCGGACGTGGGTGCTTTCAACGACCTTATGGCCGGCAAAGCGCAAACGATAGGGCAAAAGCGGCGGATTTTCGGCCCTCGCGGGATTGTGAATATGGGCGTGTTGCGGCACACAGGCACGATCTCAGAATTGGAAGGCAGGCTCATGAAACTCTCGTCGCGCGGCGCCGTCGAACCCTTCCACGCCATGGACGTGCTCGCCGAGGCGACGAAGCGGCGCGCCGCCGGACGCCCGGTGATCTCCATGGCGGTCGGCCAGCCAGTGCATCCGGCGCCGGAAGCGGCGCGTGAAGCGGCCCGCCGGGCGCTCGATGTGGGGCGCATCGGCTATACGGATGCGCTGGGCCTGCTGTCACTGCGCCGCGCCATTTCGGATTTTTACAGGAGCCATCATGGCGTTTCCGTCGATCCGGGCCGAATCGCCATCACCACCGGCTCCTCGGCCGGCTTCAACCTGGCCTTCCTGGCGCTCTTCGATGCCGGCGACCGCGTCGCCATCGCGCGTCCGGGCTATCCGGCCTACCGCAACATCCTGGCGGCGCTCGGCATCGAGACGGTGGAGATCGAGGTCGATGCGGACAATGGCTTCACGCTGACGCCCGAAGCCCTGCAAGCCCATGGCCGTATCGATGGCGTGTTGCTGGCAAGCCCGGCGAACCCGACCGGTACGGTGACCGGCCGCGCCAATCTGGCGGCGCTCTCCGCCTATTGCCGCGACAACGGCATCGCCTTCATCTCGGACGAGATCTATCACGGCCTCACCTTCGTCGGCGAAGAGGCGACGGCGCTGGAATTCGGCGACGAGGCGGTGATCATCAACTCGTTCTCGAAATATTATTGCATGACCGGCTGGCGCATCGGCTGGATGGTGCTGCCGGAGGCGC
Organism: Shinella sp. GW821-FHT10F02; assembly: GCF_058809275.1. Lineage (NCBI taxonomy): Bacteria > Pseudomonadati > Pseudomonadota > Alphaproteobacteria > Hyphomicrobiales > Rhizobiaceae > Shinella > Shinella sp. GW821-FHT10F02. Next base: position 192,120 of record NZ_JBXASL010000006.1, read on the forward strand.
TGGTGCGCCCGGTCGAGCGCATCGCCCAGAGCCTCTACATTTCCGCGCCCGAACTGTCGCAGATCGCAGCGGAAGCCGCACTCGGCGCCGAGGCGGAACTCAACGTCTATCGCGATGCCTACCGGGTGAACCGCGATTTCCTGGTCAAGCGCCTGCCGGAACTCGGCTTCTCCATCGCCTCGCCGATGGACGGCGCCTTCTACGCCTATGTCGATGTCAGCCGCTTCACCAATGACAGCATGGCGTTTGCGCGCCGCATGCTGGCCGAAACCGATGTTGCGGCGACGCCCGGCATCGACTTCGACCCGAAGGACGGCCAGCACACGATGCGCTTCTCCTATGCCGGCTCCTTCGAAGAGATGAACGAGGCGGTCGACCGCCTCGCGCGTTGGCTGGCCTAAGAGCGGAAAACGGTTCCGCGTCAGGGTCTTGCGGCCGGGAGCGGACTCAATCTCGCAGCCAGGTGAATCGCTTTCTCAGACCCGGTTGATCGACACGCCACCGTCGACGAGCATGGCCGTTCCGGTGGTGAAGCTGGAGGCGTCCGAGCACAGGAAAAGTGCGGCCTGCGCGATTTCCTCCGGGGCGGCGATGCGCTTGAAGGCGTTCAACCCGGCAATGAATTGACGCGCTTCCGGCGTATTCGCCACCTCGCGCCCCATCGGCGTATCCGTGGCGCCCGGCAGCAGCGCGTTCACGCGAATGCCCTTCGGACCGTATTCGGAGGCGAGCACCTGAACGAGGCCGATCAGGCCCGACTTCGATGCCGCATAGGCTGCGAGCCCCGGAAAGCCCGCCGTGTAGCCGACGAAGGTCGAGGTGAAGACGATGGCGCCGCCGCCGCGCGCTTCCATGGCCGGCAGCTGGTATTTGGCCGCCAGGAAGCCGCTGGTAAGGTTGACGCCGAGCACGTCTTGCCAGTCCGCCATGGCGAGATCAGGCAGCGCCCCGACCGGCCCGGTGGTGCCGGCATTGTTGAAGGCGATGTCGAGGCCGCCGAATTCACGCTGCGCCGCATCGACCAGCGCCCGGTGATGTGCTTCTTCGCTGACATCGCCGGCAACGGTGACGACCGCGCCGCCGCTGGAACGGATCTCGCCGGCGACTTCTTCCAGCCGTTCGCGCCCGCGGGCCGATAGCACGAGCTTTGCGCCTTGCTCAGCGAAAAGCAGCGCGGCTGCCCGGCCGATGCCGGAACTTGCGCCGGTGATGATGGCGACCTTGTCGGTAAGGCGGGTCATGGGTTTCTCCCTTGCTGGTTTCTGACGATCGCGGGTGTCGCAGATGGGCAGGCAGGGAACCACCCGATTCCAACGGGCAAGAAAAAGGCCCGGACGATGCCGGGCCTTCGGATTTCTTGAGATAGGGCGCTTCTTAGAAGAAGCCGCGGCGCTGCCACCAGCCGCCCTTCTTGGGCTTGTCCGGATCGTCGTCCGGCGTGCTTTCCTTGGCCGTCGAAGACTTGACCACCGGTTCGGAGGCAATCTTCGAGAGGTCACGGTTGGCGCGCACGGGCTTTGCCGGCTCTTCGAGATCGGCCGAGGCCACCTCGACTTCCGGTTCGACCGGAGCGACGTCCTCTTCGACTGCCTTGGCAGGTGCTGCTTCGGGCTGTGCCTCGATTGCCGTGCGGGCAGCCTCGTCCGTGACGGCTTCCTCGGTTGCCTTGGCACGGCTGCGGCGGGCACGCTTCGGCTTGACGGGCGCCTCTTCTGCGACAGCCTCGACCGGCGCTTCTTCAGCGACGACAGCCACTTCGGCCACGTCCACCTCGACGCTCGTCACTTCATCGGCTTCGTCCGCATCGCCATCGGCGTCGTCGGTTTCGCCATCTTCAGCACCGGCTTCGACCGAACCATCCTCGGGACGGTTGCGGCGACCGCCGCGCTTGCCACGACGGCGGCGCTTGCGGCGCTGCTCGGAGGTTTCGCCGGCCTGGGCGTCCGCATCGGCGGCATCCACACCTTCGTCACCCTCGGCATCCTCGTCGTCGAGAACGTCTTCGTCGCCGGCCTGTTCGCCGCCGAAGGAGGCGGTGTCGGTGCCTTCGCCATTTTCACGGCGACCGCGACGACGGCGGCGGCGCTTGCGCTTGCGGCCATCATCGGAAGCGGCGGCGGACGACGCGGTCGGGGCAGACGCCTGCGCGGCCGCGGCCGGGCGTGCTTCTTCCTCGTCTTCCTCGTCGATCTCCTCCTCGATCACGACGTCGTCGTCTTCCGGCTCGGGCTCGAAATGCAGGATCTGCTCGATCTTGACCGGGTTTTCGACAGCTTCGCCGCGGTCGATCGCAAAATGCTGCGCGCCGACATGGGCATCCGCCTCGATGATGATCTGCACGCCGAAGCGGTTTTCATAATCGATGATCGTGCCGCGCTTGTGGTTGAGCAGGTAGAGCGCGATGTCCGGCGTCGTGCGCACGGAGATGTTGTGCGTGGTGTTCTTGAGGAGATATTCCTCGATGCCGCGCAGCACATGCAGCGCCACCGACGACTGCGAGCGGATATGGCCCGTGCCGTTGCAGTGCGGGCAGGTCTGCATGGTCGATTCGAGAACGGACGCGCGGATGCGCTGGCGCGACATTTCGAGCAGGCCGAAATGCGAGATGCGGCCGACCTGGATGCGCGCGCGGTCGTTCTTGAGGTGGTCCTTGAGGCGCTTCTCGACGGAGCGGTTGTTGCGCTTCTCCTCCATGTCGATGAAGTCGATGACGACTAGGCCCGCTAGGTCGCGCAGGCGCAGCTGGCGCGCCACTTCCTCGGCGGCTTCCAGGTTCGTCTGGAGCGCGGTCTCCTCGATGGAGTGTTCGCGCGTCGAACGGCCGGAGTTGACGTCGATCGAGACGAGCGCCTCGGTCTGGTTGATGATGATGTAACCGCCGGACTTCAGCGTCACCTGCGGCTGCAACATACGGTCAAGCTGGGCCTCAATGCCCGAGCGTGAAAAAATCGGATGCACGTCGCGGTAAGGCTGGACGACCTTCGCGTGGCTCGGCATCAGCATCTTCATGAAGCCCTTGGCTTCCTTGTAGCCTTCCTCGCCGGCAACGACGATCTCGCTGATGTCCTTGTTATAAAGGTCGCGGATCGAGCGCTTGATGAGCGAGCCTTCCTCATAGACGAGGCAGGGGGCCGTGGAGGCGAGCGTCAGCGTGCGGACGTTCTCCCACAGGCGCATCAGATATTCGAAGTCGCGCTTGACCTCGACCTTGGTGCGGTTGGCACCGGCAGTGCGCAGGATGACGCCCATGCCCTGCGGAACTTCCAGGCTGCGGGCGATTTCCTTCAGGCGCTTGCGGTCCTGCAGGTTGGTGATCTTGCGGGAAATGCCGCCGCCGCGCGCCGTGTTCGGCATGAGAACCGAGTAGCGGCCGGCCAGCGACAGGTAGGTGGTGAGAGCAGCGCCCTTGTTGCCGCGCTCTTCCTTGGCGACCTGCACAAGCAGGATCTGGCGGCGCTTGATGACTTCCTGGATGCGGTACTGCTTGCGCGGCTTGCGCTGCACGCGGTCCGGAACCTCTTCCATCGCGTCTTCGGCGCCGACGGATTCGATGACTTCCTTTTCCTCGCCGGGATGACCGTCGTCATCATCGTCGTCGTCATCGCGACGGCGACGGCCGCGCTTGCGGTCGGAGGGCTCGGAGATTTCGTCGGCATCGACGGCCATGGCCATCGCGCCGCCGGGCGTCTCGTCGTCAGTGCTTTCCGCGGGGGCGGCGGCCTCTTCGGTTGCCGGCGCATCCTCGGTCTTTGCCTTGGCCTTGCGGGTGCGGCGCGGCTTTTTCGGCTTTTCGGCCGGAGCTTCTTCAAGAGCGGCGACAGCCTCGACGACCTCGGCTTCGGCGGCAACCTCGACCGGAGCGGCTTCGACGACGGCTTCGGTCTCGGTGGTTTCAGCCTCGGTGGTTTCCGTTTCCGAATCATCGGAAAGGTCGGTTCCGGTCTCGACCTGCTCGATATCGTCGTCGCGACGGTGCTCTTCGGCCTCGGCCCTGAGCAGGGCCTGGCGATCAGCAAGCGGGATCTGGTAATAATCCGGGTGGATTTCGGCGAAGGCCAGGAAGCCGTGGCGGTTGCCGCCGTAATCGACGAAGGCCGCCTGCAACGACGGTTCTACCCGCGTGACCTTGGCAAGGTAGATATTGCCGCGGATCTGCTTCTTGTGTTCGGATTCGAAGTCGAATTCTTCTATGCGGTTTCCGCGTACGACAACGACGCGCGTCTCCTCAGCGTGAGACGCGTCGATAAGCATTTTCTCTGCCATGTAAATTGTGCTCCTCGGCGCATGCGCGATCCTGGCGGCGAACCGTTCCCTGAAAGGGAGGTGCCGGGAGAGGAGAGGGCTGCGCCGAATATGTAAGTTCCCGTCAGGCCCCGGTGAGGGGTTAGCGGACGGAGGGAGGTCGGTACGCGAGCGTCCCGGTGCCTGTTACCCTCTGAGAAAATCCGCTGTGACAACATCAACGTCCAACGAGAATGCCAGTGCCATAGACCTTGAAAGGTCCGATGAAGTTGCCCTTGGGTAAGGGCGTTTGGTGGAAATCCACCTTGACTGTTCCGGCCACCGCCGGCTTACGCGATCTTATCGGCCGGGAAAAAGTGGGTATGACGGCGGATGAAAGCCCGGTTCGGCGCCAAGTCCCGAAGGAGTGGCTGCCTGCTCAAGGCGATTCTATCCCGTCTGATCTTTTTCCCTGACTTTGCTTTTATGGCGGATATGTCACAATGGCAAGGGAAAAGCCAAAAGCGTCATAATCTTGATGGATTTGCGGTGATCTTGGCCCCTTCGTCCGCCGGTCTCTCGGCGTGCCAAGCTTTCGTTAACCATAAGAGGGCATCTATGGGCCTTGTCCTGCACCGCATCGCGCGGTCTCCACGCGTTTGAGGGCTGTCCGGGTGATGCTACGCGTCCTGACTGAACATTCGTTCCGCTTTTTTGCCGGCCTGATCGCCGTCTTTCTCTGTGCCGCGATCGTCACGCCGGCGCTTGCCGTGTCCGCTTCGGCCGCGCCGCTGCTCGCCTTTGCCGCGCGCATAGCCGGCGACGATGCGCGCACCCGCCTCGTCATCGATTTCGACCGCAAGCCGGAGTTCAAGGTTCACTACGTCTCCAATCCCTACCGCGTGCTGATCGACCTGCCGGAAACCGATTTCGGCATCAAGGCGGAGGAGCTGGAGGCGCGCGGCATCTTTTCCGACATCCGCTACGGCACCATGGCCGCCGGCCGCTCGCGCATCGTGCTGACCGCCTCGCGGCCGATCGGCGTGGTGCTGGCCGAGGTACAGGAAGAGCAGGGGGCGGCAAGCTACCGGCTGGTCGTCGACACGGCGATCGTCACCGACCAGGTCTTCCAGGCGAACATGGAAAAGCAGAGCTGGCAGGAGGCGTCCGCGACCGCGTCCAGCGAGCAGGCGCCCGTCATGCTGCCCGGCAGCAAGGCGGAAGGCCCGTTCGTGATCGCGGTCGACGCCGGACATGGCGGCATCGACAATGGAGCGCGCGGCGGCGTCACCAAGACGGAGGAGAAGCACGTCACGCTCGCCTTCGCCCGCGAACTTGCCGAGGCGCTCAACAAGCTGCCGGGCACCCGCGCGATCCTGACGCGCGACAAGGACGAGTTCCTCTCGCTTTCGCAGCGCGTGCAGCTTGCCCGCGGCGAGGGGGCGAACCTGCTGATCTCCATCCATGCCGATACGCTGCGGCAGAAGGATATCCGCGGCGCGACGGTCTATACGATCTCCGACAAGGCCTCCGACAGCCTCGCAGCGAGCCTCGCCGAGCGCGAAAACCTTTCCGACCAGATCGCCGGCATCTCCTTCGTCGACGAGCCGGCCGAGGTCGCCGATATCCTGCTCGACCTGACGCGGCGCGAGACGCAGGCCTTTTCCATCAATCTCGCTCAGAGCATCGTCGGCAACTTCAAGAACGAGGTGCTGCTGATCAACAACCCGCACCGCCACGCCGGCTTCCGCGTGCTGACCGCGCCCGACGTGCCGTCGATCCTGCTGGAACTCGGCTTCATGTCGAACAAGGACGACGAAAAACTGCTCGTCGATCCGGCCTGGCAGAAGAAGGTCGCGGGCCTCGTCGCCAAGGCGGTGGAAGAGTACCGCACGACCGTCGTTGCCAACGGCGGTTAAGCTTTTCGCGCGATGCCGCAGGCGCGCGGGCAGGGAACGTGTTAGTGTGCCTGTGCCGGAAAAGTGACAGAAGCCGCCATTGTGCGGTGGCGAAGCCGGGATGCATGCTGTAAGCCCTATTTTCCTCACATTCCGATCGCTAGACGGGAGCGAGAAAATGGGGGCGACTCGTCTTCGACTGGAAGACTGAGCGGCGCAAGGCCGGGCAGCGGGTCTGCCCGATGAAATTTAAGACATAAGGCATCGGTAACTGGCTCATGATCAGACTGATTGGATATTTCTTCGGGATTGGCGCCGTCTTCTTCCTCGGCCTGGCGGCTGTGGTCGCGCTCTATCTCGGAAGTGTCACCAAGGATCTTCCCGATTATGAGGTGTTGAACAGCTATGCGCCGCCGGTGACGACGCGCATGCATGCCGGCAACGGCGCGCTGATGGCCGAATATGCCCGCGAACGCCGCCTCTACCTGCCGATCCAGGCCATCCCGGATCGCGTGAAGGCAGCCTTCCTGTCGGCCGAAGACAAGAACTTCTACCAGCATCCCGGGGTCGACGTGACGGGCCTTTTCCGTGCCATCGTCGTGAACGTTCAGAACATGGGCTCGGGCCGCCGCCCGGTCGGCGCTTCGACGATCACCCAGCAGGTTGCCAAGAACTTCCTGCTCTCCTCCGACCAGACGATCGACCGCAAGGTCAAGGAAGCCATCCTCTCCTTCCGCATCGAGCAGGCCTATTCGAAGGACCGCATCCTCGAACTCTACCTGAACGAGATCTTCTTCGGCCTGAATTCCTACGGCATTGCCGGCGCCGCACTTACCTATTTCGATAAGTCCGTCACCGAGCTCACCATCGCCGAGACCGCTTATCTCGCGGCCCTACCGAAGGGGCCGTCGAACTACCATCCCTTCCGCCGCACCGAGGCCGCCATCGAGCGCCGCAACTGGGTCATCGACCGCATGGTCGAGAACGGCTACGTCACCCAGAGCGACGGCGCGGAAGCCAAGGCCCAGCCGCTCGGCGTCACGCCGCGTCACCGTGGTTCCTATCTCTTCGCCTCCGAATATTTCTCGGAAGAAGTCCGCCGCCAGATCATCGAGCGCTACGGCGACAATGCGCTGTACGAGGGTGGTCTCTCGGTGCGCACCTCGCTCGATCCGCGCATCCAGGTCGCTGCCCGCAAGGCTTTGCAGCATGGCCTCCTGACCTATGACGAGCGCCGTGGCTTCCATGGCCCGATCAAGACGATCGAGATCGGCGGGGACTGGGGCATCGAGCTTGCCAAGGTGGATGCTTTTGCCGACGTGCCGGAATGGAAGCTCGCGGTCGTGTTGGCCGTCGACGATGGCGGCGCCGATATCGGCCTTCAGCCGAGCAAGGACGCTTCCGGCAAGGTCGTCGAGGAGCGCGTGACCGGCCGCATCGAAGCGGACAACATGAAATGGGCCTATCGTTCGGCCAAGGGCGACCGCAAGACGGCGAAATCGCCGGCCGGCGTCTTCACTGTGGGCGACGTTGTCTATGTCGAGCCGACGGAAGGCGGCAGCTATCGCCTGCGCCAGCCGCCGAAGGTGCAGGGCGGCCTCGTCGCTATGGACCCGCATACCGGCCGCGTGCTCGCCATGGTCGGCGGCTTCTCCTATGCGCAGTCGGAGTTCAACCGCGCGACGCAGGCGATGCGCCAGCCGGGCTCGTCCTTCAAGCCCTTCGTCTACGCTGCGGCGCTCGACAACGGCTATACGCCCGCATCCGTCATCATGGACGCGCCGATCGAGATCGTCGCCGGCGGCCAGGTCTGGCGCCCGCAGAACTACGGTGGGGGCGCCGCCGGCCCCTCCACGCTGCGCCTCGGCATCGAGCGCTCGCGCAACCTGATGACCGTGCGGCTCGCCAACGACATGGGCATGAACCTCGTTGCCGAATATGCCGAGCGCTTCGGCATCTACGACAAGATGTATCCGGTGCTTTCCATGTCGCTCGGCTCCGGCGAGACGACCGTGCTGCGCATGGTCTCGGCCTATTCCGTGCTCGCCAATGGCGGCAAGCAGATCAAGCCCTCGCTGATCGACCGTATCCAGGACCGCTACGGCAAGACGATCTTCCGCCACGAAGAGCGCACCTGCGAGAACTGCAACGCCAACGACTGGGAAAAGCAGGACGAGCCGACGCTGGTCGATAACCGCGAGCAGGTGCTCGACCCGATGACCGCCTACCAGATCACCTCGATGATGGAAGGCGTCGTCACGCGCGGCACCGCCGCCGGCAAGATCAAGCTCGATCGCCCGACGGCCGGCAAGACCGGCACGACCAACGACGAGAAGGACGCTTGGTTCGTCGGCTACACGCCGGACCTCGTCGCCGGCCTCTATATTGGCTTCGACAATCCGGCACCGCTCGGCCGTGGTGCCACCGGCGGCTCGCTCTCGGCGCCGATCTTCAACGAATTCATGACCGCGGCCCTCGAAGGCACGCGCCCGACGAAGTTCATTGTGCCGGAAGGCATGCAGTTCATCGCGGTCAACCGCAAGACCGGCATGCAGGCCTCCGAAGGCCAGCCGGACACGATCATGGAAGCCTTCAAGCCCGGCACCGGCCCGGCCGACGTCTTCTCGGTCATCGGCGGCGAGGAATTCGCGAGCCCCGAAGAGATCCTGAAGAACTCGCCGCAGGCCAACCAGGCGGTGACCGGCGGCAGCGGCGGCCTGTTCTGATCATAGGCTGATCCATTTGCGGGGCGGGCGCGGGGCTTTACATCCGCGCCCGCCCTCTCTATTTCACGGCCACCGAATTAGCATCGAAGAAGAAGGCGGACATGCGCGCGGAAATCGAGAACGTCGTCGACGAAATCAAGCAGGCCATAAGCCTGCTGAGGAGGCATCTTTGACTGGGATCAGGCGGTAAGACGACTGGACTGGTTGAACAACAAGGCAGAGGACCCCAACCTCTGGAACGATGCCCAGGAAGCCCAGAAGCTGATGCGCGAGCGCCAGCAGCTGGACGAAGGCATCAATGCCGTGAAGCTCATCGAGCAGCAGCTCAAGGACAATATCGAACTCATCGAACTCGGTGAGGAAGAGGGCGACGCGGCGATCGTCAAGGAAGCCGAAGACACGCTCAAGGCTGTCCGCAACGAGGCCGCGCGCAAGCAGGTCGAAGCCATGCTCTCCGGCGAGGCCGACGGCAACGACACCTATCTCGAAGTGCATTCCGGCGCCGGCGGCACGGAAAGCCAGGACTGGGCGAACATGCTCTTGCGCATGTACACGCGCTGGGCGGAGCGTTCGGGTTACAAGGTGGAGCTGTTGGAGGTCCATGACGGCGAAGAGGCGGGCATCAAGTCCGCGACGCTGCTCGTCAAGGGCCACAATGCCTATGGCTGGCTGAAGACCGAATCGGGCGTGCACCGCCTGGTCCGCATCTCGCCCTATGACAGCAATGCGCGCCGCCACACCTCGTTCTCGTCGATCTGGGTCTATCCTGTCATCGACGATTCGATCGTCATCGAGATCAACGAGAGCGACTGCCGCATCGACACCTATCGTTCGTCGGGCGCCGGCGGCCAGCACGTCAACACGACCGATTCGGCCGTGCGCATCACGCACATCCCGACCGGCATCGTGGTGGCCTGCCAGCAGGAGCGCTCGCAGCACAAGAACCGCGCCAAGGCGTGGGACATGCTGCGTGCCCGCATGTACGAAGCCGAGCTGAAGAAGCGCGAAGAGGCCGCCAACGCCGAAGCCGCGTCTAAGTCGGATATCGGCTGGGGCCACCAGATCCGCTCCTACGTGCTGCAGCCCTACCAGTTGGTCAAGGACCTGCGCACCGGCGTCGAAAGCACCGCGCCTTCGGATGTGCTCGACGGCGAACTCAACGAGTTCATGGAAGCAGCCCTTGCCCACCGCGTGAACGGCGGCGCCGACGCCGTCGTGGACGACCTGAACTAAGCACTTCGGAAAATGAGATAAGAACGGGCGCCTCGGCGCCCGTTTTTTTGGTCGCCAAAACCACCCACGTCATCCTCGGGCTTGACCCGAGAATCCACATCACAAATTCAGGGTGTGCCATGGGGCGTGTATCCTCGGGTCAAGCCCGAGGATGACGGTGGGGAGGAGAGGTCATCATCACAATAAGCCGGTGCCTCGGCGCCCGTTTTCAGTTGGTGGCCCGCTCGATCTTGATGTCGCCGAGATCGTCGATCAGCACCGTCCAGCTTTCCGGCTCGGCGGCCTTCGGGTCGGTCTTCAGGTAGACGGTGGCAAACAGGCCCGGCTGGGTGGTGATCCCTGTCGAATTTTCCGGCCGGATGTCCGTCACATAGGGCTTCATCGCTGAAAACTCTTCCAGTACCGTCGAGGACGCGATCTTCGGGCCGGTAGCGGTCGCCTCGATTTGCTGGAGATGGACCTCGGCCGTGCCGTCCGGCTGGCGCACGGCGATCAGCTTGTAGTAGCCGCGGCGCATCTCGGCCGGTTTTGCCGCAACGGCGGTGTCCTGCTTGGCGGCTTCCTCGCCCGCGTCCTCGACCGGCTCTTCCCAGAAACCGGTGCTGACGACGAAGGTTATGGTTTCCGCGACCGGCGGCTCGCCTTCCGCCCAGGCGGGCGCTCCGGCGAGAAACAGCAGGGTGAGGGCGGTGGCAAGTGCGTGCCGCGTCATGGCAAAACTCCTGTCCCGAAGCTGGGTGACAGTGTCAATAATCGAACTGTTCGGCAAGAATCCGGTCGGACCAGGAATGATCCGGATCGGACAGGATGCGCGCGGAAAGGCCGGCCGATTCGGCGATGCGCACCGAGGTCACGGATTTCACCTCGGTATTGTCGGCGACCGCATTGACCGGCCGCTTCTCCGCCTCCAGCACCTGGATGTCGACCGTCACCTTGTTGGGCAGCAGCGCACCGCGCCAGCGGCGGGGCCGGAAGGGGCTGACGGGCGTGAGCGCCAGCAGCGGCGCCTCCAGCGGCAGGATGGGGCCATGGGCGGAAAGGTTGTAGGCCGTGGAGCCGGCCGGCGTCGCCAGCAGCAGCCCGTCGCAGATCAACTCCTCCAGCCGCACCCGCCCGTCGACGCTGACCCGCAGCTTCGCCGCCTGGTAGGACTGGCGAAACAGGTAGACCTCGTTGATCGCCAGCGCCCGGCGCTCCAGGCCGCTCGCATCGTTGGTGATCATCTCCAGCGGCCGGAAGGCATTTTCCGCAGCACCCTCGATACGGTCCAGCAGGTCCTTAGGGTCGTAGCGGTTCATCAGGAAGCCGATGGAGCCGCGGTTCATGCCATAGACCCGCTTGCCGGTGTTCATCGTGGTGTGCAGCGTCTGCAGCATGAAACCATCGCCGCCGAGCGCCACGATGACATCGGACTCCTCCGGATCGGCATTGCCATAGATCGACACCAGCTCATCGCGCGCTTCCTGCGCTTCGGGCGCCTGCGAGGCGACGAAGGAGAGGGAATTGAAATTACGCGCCATGCCGCCTATCCGCATCCTTTAGAGAAGCCCTGAGCGCGCCAGGCGCGCAGGGCCGGTCTTTGTCGCATGCCTTTACGGCATGCGCATCTGAAAAATATGACAGTCTCGTTGTAACGGGCGTGCCCGTCAGGCCTTGGGCGCTCCGGCCCGCGCTTCCATCGCCTTGAGCGTGGCCTGGCCGGCGGCAGCCGCCAGCATCGGATTGGCGAACGGACCCTTGACCGGATAGGTGACGCCGCGGAAGGTGAGCGTGAAGAAGTACTTTCCGTCGATGCGCTTTTCGACCGTTACCTTCGAAACCGCGTCTTTGCCTGCCGCCACGTCCATACCTCCGCAAAATGCTGCCGCGCCGCTGCCAGCCCTTAGGGCATACCGGCCTTGTCATGAACGCCTATAGGCCAGTCCGCCCGGCGCGGCAAGAAACCCCGCAAAGCGTCAGCCGAATGCCGCTTGAACCTTGGGGTTCGGGTGATTTTGGAGCCGCAGGGCGGCAAAGGGATTTGGGCCTTTATACAGGATGTCGATTTGCGAATAGGTGATGTTGTCGAAGTAGATCAGCTCCTTAACCCAACTGCCGTTGGATATGTCATCTTCCTTGAAGGAGCTGGCGCCTGGTTGCTTCAGGAATGAAAAAACGAAGCAATGGGTCGCGCTGTTGCGATATTTCTCTTCCTCGAAGAAAAGCAGGGTGAAGGCTTCGCTCGGGCAAAGCGTCTGCTGGACCGGATTGAGATATATGCCTTTCTTGGCCGCCGGTCCTCTCCGGTCCTTCTTCGGCGTGGCATTGATCTTGCCGGCCGTATCGATGCCGGTATGCCCTTCCTGCGATGTAACATGAATGTAGATCGGCTTCCCGTTCCAGCTCCCCGTATTCAGCCGGGCATCCAGAAGCGTATCCTTCCCTCCCGTCGGCCTCCAATTGCCCATCGCGCTCTCCTTTGCGTGGCCTCACACGGATTTCTAGGTGAGGATGGAGCAGGTGCATAGCGGTGTTGGAGGACAACTTTCAATCATAGTTTCGTTTTTACGTTGCGGAGCGAACGTCAAATTGGCGTCGACCGCGATTCTAAAGATCGACCAACAAGGTGATTGGTTTGGCAGGCCGGCCGAACAAATTCACAGCGCTCTCTTAAAGAGTTTCGTTCCGCGCAAGCACTCGGATGGATGCCCCGGCGTTATACATCAGAACCCTAAAGACGGGTGGGATAGGAAGATCCAGCGGGGAAAATCCATAGCAAGGTGGCCCACTCATGTGGCTCGGCCCGGCCCCGATAAATGAGCTCGCGATTAGCCCGATGCAGTGCACTGAAACGCGCGTTACCTACATCTTGGCGATCTATTGACGATCCCTCCTGTGAGATTCGTCCGTCGCTCCAATTTTCAACCCGTCATTAAAAATCGGAGCATGAACGTCCCCGCCTCATCAGGCGGCTGTAAATTTCATGAGCGATCAGACCTTGGGCTGGAAAAGCCAGCAAGTGGGTTTTCGCGTCTAAGAGCGACCAATCTTCAAACGTCGCTCGCTCTTGGAATTTGGAAGCAATAGTGCCTCGGCACGTTTGTAAAGGACTTTAAAACATGCCCTTGATCAAGTCTCTTCTCGACTATAGTGGCGTCGGCGACGGCACGACGAACAATAACACGGCCTTCGCCGCCATGGCCGCGGATGTCGGTTATGTCGTCTTTCCCGAGGGCGTCTATGCCCTCAGCACGATGACGATTGACGTACCGATCTTCTTCCTGCCAGGCGGCGCGGTGACGACGGGTTCTGGCCAGACGATTACCATCACCAATCGCATCGACTCTCCCAAGCAGCATTCCTTCCGCGGCGCGGGCAACTACAAGCTCCGCATTGACGGCGAGATTGGCGAAGACAGCAAGATCGTACATGCGGCGTGGTTTGGCGTGTTCCCTGTGGGCGCAACGGCCTCAAGCGCACTGGTGACGGCGGCGCTCAACAAGGCGCTGTCCATCTATCAGGGGCAGGACCGCGAAGGCATTTTCGAACTTGATGTCGGCAGCTACTATATTGACGGCAAGATTACCATTCCGCGTGGCATCCATCTGCGCGGTGCAGGCACACGCCGTACGATCTTCGACCTGAAGGGGCAGGGTTACACCGCCCTCGAAGCCGCAGGCGATGCCGTCCGCATCACGGGCGTTCAGTTCGAACAGCACCCCGACGAGCAGGGCGCGCGCACGGGCATCCTCATCGATATGCTGGAGCACCTCGGTTGCTCCGTCGAAGATATTCGCGGGTGGGGAACGCATACCATTATCAAGGCGGCGGGCAATGACTTCACGGCTAAGCAAGTGTCCGCAGTTTGGAACTATGGCGCAGCGCCCGGAGCGGGCAGCTCGTTGATCTGGCTGGCTGGTGGCAGCCGCCACGTCATCGAAGATATCGACGCTGACGGCACCACGTATGGTCCGGAAACCGTCGTCCTGATCGGCAACGGCAATGCTGCGTCCATGACGGAAATCCGTGTTTCCGGCGTGAAGACGACGGAAGATGCAGTACCCGTCCGGATCAAAGCGGCGGTCGGCGCTATCAGCATGGTGAATATTAGTGACGTTATTGGCGTTCCGTCCAGCGCGGCCGACGCAGGCGTGTCGATTGAGAACACGGGCGCTGCCGCTGTGTCCGCCATCGTCATCAACGGAGTGACCGGCAACTCGGGCCTTACGTCACTTGTCAAAATGCGTAATTCGGGCTCCGGTTCGATCCGCTATGTTTCGGTGGACAACGCCGCAATCTACGGTTCGACGGGTTACGGTGTCCGTCTGGAACGTACGGCGGGTACACTGGCTGACATCTGCATCGGCGGAGGTGTCAACGCCATTGCGCGCTCGGCTCCGTTGTCGATCAGCGGCACGACGTCGAACGTCTTTGCGCCTGCTTACATGAGCGGTGGTGGAACGCCTCCGGCTGGCAATATCGACGCTGATAACATCGGCATCAATGTGGGCGGCAACGTCCACTCGAATTCCGGCGAGCTTGATTTGCGTGGCGCAGCGGGTGCGGGTGTTCGTATCCGCACCAACGGCAATGCAACCTCGCTCGTTGTGCCGAGCGGTGGCGTATATGCAAACACTACGGCGTCATCCGCGAACGTTACTGTCACGGCGGGTAACGTTCTTGGGCGCTCCACCTCGTCGGCCAAGTACAAGACCGATGTCGAGGACCTGGACAAAGCGAATAGCGATCTGATCACCAAGCTGCGCCCTGTTTGGTATCGTTCGAAGTGCGCCGGCGACAATCCTCAGTGGTCCTACTACGGGCTGATCGCGGAAGAGGTTGCGGAAGTGGATCCGCGCCTTGTTCACTGGCGCACGAACGAAACTGTCTTCGAGGATGTTGATGGCAACGTTGAGGAAATCGTCGTTTCCTTAGCAACGCCGGTTGCCGAAGGCGTTATGTATGAACGGCTTGTACCACATCTGATTGCCAAAGCGACGGAACTCGACAAGCGCTTACTTGCTCTGGAACAGCCGAGGGCTTGAAGGCCCGATGATCAATTCCATTGATTAGTCGAAAGAACCGCGCCCCGACAGGGCGCGGTTCAACAATCTTATAGCTGAGGTCGATTGTTTAAAGAGCAGGCAGGAGAGTTTCTTGCCGAGCGTCAGCGTGGCCAATAGGTGGAATGGATGCAATCTAAAGCAATCTAGCGGCCTGAAATAAAATTAAAAACTTCAGGAAAATGGTGCCCCCACCAGGACCCGCTTTAAATCCGGTAACGTATCGCAAAATAGTCAGAATTCAGAACGTCGATCTTGGGCGATACCGTAGTTTGATACCGTAGGTCGATCAGCGGCCAGACAACTTGCTGAAGTCTTTGATTATCGGAAGCTTGTCGTCCCCGACGTGGAAGACACCGCGCTGGAAATCAAGATCGAGTTCAGTAAATCCACCCCGTGCGTGCCCGTGCTTTTGCAAGACGTCGCCGTCGATCCGATAGATGTCGAAATTGCTCAGAGCGAGGCCGCTGCCGGCGACGAGCAGAACGAGGCGATCCTGGTCCGCTCGGCTATTCAGCGCGAGTTTCACCTTGTCAATCTTCGGGGCATACTTCACTTCCACAAGGTACGATTTGCCGCCCACGATCGCCTGGAAATCAAATCCCTTGTCGGCGGTGTCGGGGAAGGCGATGTTGCCCCCTGAGAGCTGGAAGAGGCCGGCGATAAAGTTGACGGCGCCGTGAGCCATGGCGTTTTGCCGCTTCTTCTCGCGAACTGTCTGCGTGGGTGTTATGCCCAACGACAGCCAGGCTTCATCGACCTCGAGCGCTTGTGCGACCTTCGCCATGATTTTTGGACGCGGGCGGGCCTCGCCAGCAAACCATTTGCGCACCGCTTCCGGGCTGACCTTTTCGTTGAACTTAGCCAAGAGCTCATCGCGCAGCCATCTCTGGCGGCCGTGTCCGGATGGCGCGTGCGCGTGGTTCTCGCAGGCCTTCTCGATGCGGATGGCGAAATCCTTGTCGCGAATTACGCGCGGTGCAGTCTCACTGGCTTTCGCGATCATCGGGGTCCTCAATTAATTCAACTCGATGTTGAAGATATAAATAAGGACTTCGGCGCGATGTCAACAAATTAGGGGGAAATCAAGAAAAAAACCCTAAATAGGTGAAATACACTTTAAGTAGATAAATAAACCGTGTGTTTATTTATGACAACTGTGCTGAAGTGGGCCGAATGTGTCTCAGAATGAGACGGGTATATTAGTCGTTCGATTAACGGAAAACACCAATAATACCGTCCGGATTGACTTCCCAACCGTGTGCCGTTTTGTGTCAAAGCTAGTAGCGCTGGGGTTGAAGCGCGTTGGAGGAATTACTATGGCCGTGATCAAGTCAAACGCTGAGCTATCCCTGTTCTTGCTCTCGAATTACCAGAACGTCGTATTTTCGACCGGTATGGTCACGTTCTCGGTGGCAGGCACGGACCCGAATGCTCTCAATTCCACGACAGTTAATTATACCGGCACGTTTACGAATGAGAACGGTATCATCTCCGGCACCATCACGGAAATCAACTGGATTTTCAGAGCGGACTCAGACAGCGAAAACGAGGAGAGAAGGGTAACCTTCAACGGCGGTGTTGAATTGGAAGATCTCGCCGCGTTGCAGAAGTCGGGGCACATCGGCGTTCAACTCCTTATGGCAGGTGGAGATGATATCTACGACATCTACAAGGGCTACGGCGGTGACGACCGTTTTCGATGTTGCCGTTCAGTTTCTCGATTGCAGCTTCGAGGCTCATGGATGTCTCCGTTCAGGGTTGGACGCTTCCGTCATCGGTAACGTTGGGCAGAATAAAACACGGCGGGTTGATTATGTCAACTGTTTGTTGAATTTGAAATCCAACTCGGCTACGGTGGCCTCATCAACCTCATGGAGAATTTCGCCAAATGACGAATCTGGAAGACCTGTTCGGTTTTGAAGACGATGGTCGACCAGATGCGCGCGGCGCAGTATGACCTTGAGGCCATTTTCGACGACGTCGACGACTCCGACGATATGGCGAATACACCAAAATCTGCGGTCAAAAGCGAGTTCGACGACCTGTTCGACGACACGCCGAAAGAAAGTTCGAAGGCGGAATGGTTGACTGACCTGGAGACCGACAGCGCGGGCCTCATCAAGCCGACCCTTCCCAACCTCGCCATCATCATCCAAAACGACCCGCGCCTGAAGGGCGTCGTGGAGCTCAACGATTTCATCCAGGAGCCGGTGTCGCGGCATCCCATTCGATCGAACATGAAGATCATTCCTCGGGTCGAGGTGCTGGATCGCTTCAATGGCGACATGTGGACGGACCGGCACGACAATATGGTGAGGGCAATGATCGAGGCGCCGCACGGGAAGGGGAAGCCCGGATACGGCATGAAGGTGACGGACCGGGACCTGAAGTCGGCGATTGATCTCGCGGCCGCCAAGCGCGCCTTCCATCCGGTAAGGGACTTCCTGCGCGATCTGAAATGGGATGGCATCCCGCGCATGGAGCAGCTCTTTGTCAAATACCTGGGCGCGCCCGACACCGCCTACACCCGCGCCATCGCGAGAATGATGATGATCGGCGGCGTCACGCGCGTGTTCGAACCGGGTCACAAGTTCGACTTCGTGGCCTAATATTATACTTGCCGTACCCAAATCCTTGTGATACAAAATAATCACAAGGAGTTAGGCTAATGTCCATTCTTTCAGACCGCCACTTTCACGATGAAGCCGTAGCCTACCGTTTTGTTGAAAAGCGCGTTTGGCCGAATGGCCCGGTTTGCCCGCATTGCGGCGGTGTCGAGCGTATCAGCGCAATGAAGGGTAACAGCACCCGCATCGGCACCTATAAGTGCTATCAGTGCCGTAAGCCCTTCACCGTAAAGGTCGGCACCATCTTCGAAAGTAGCCATGTCAAACTTCACCTGTGGCTTCAGGCAATCTTCCTCATTGCTTCTTCCAAGAAGGGCATTAGCTCCAACCAGCTTCACCGCACCTTGGGTGTCACCCTGAAGACCGCGTGGTTCATGTCACATCGCATCCGCGAGGCAATGCGCGAAGGCAAGCTTGGGCCGATTGGCGGTGCAGGAAAGACCGTCGAAGCAGATGAAACCTATTACGGCAAGAAGTCCGGCCCAAGTCCGACCGCCACCACCACTGGCAAGCCCTTCACCAAGGGAGGAAAATCTGGACCGTCACATAAGCGCGCTATCCTTGGCCTTATCGAGCGCGGCGGCAACGTTCGCACCTTCCATGTCGCGCAGGCGAACAAAGAAAACGTGGCGGAACTTGTTAGTCAGAACGTGGCTGTGGAAAGCGTACTCTACACCGATGAAAGCCGCCTCTATGAGGTTGTCGGCAAGACCTTCTCTGACCATCAGTCAACCAAGCATTCAGCGAAGGAATACGTCCGCTACGAAGGCGACAAGGCCATTCACTCCAACACCATCGAGAACTATTTCTCGGTCTTCAAGCGCGGTATGCGGGGCACCTATCAACATTGCGCCGAAAAGCACCTGCATCGCTATCTTGCTGAGTTCGATTTCCGCCACAACCGCCGCGTTGGCCACGGCGTGAACGACGAGGCCCGCGCTGGCTTGATCCTTGACGGGGTAGTTGGCAAGCGGCTCACCTATGAAACGACTAGTGCAAGGGGGTAAGCCCTATGGCATCGAAAAGCCAAGCAAATATCGGTCAAGACAACGGACAATCGTCCGAGTCCCGACCATCCCTATCGAAGAAAAATCGGGCGAAGAACGGCAAGGCTGGCTCTTCGAAGATGACGGATAAAGAGCAATCCGAGCGGTTTAAGGAAACCGCTCGGATGCTCGGTGCAGAGCATGATGATAAATCGTTCGACCTAGCTATCAACGCCGTTATTCCACCTATCAAGCCTTGAAGCCGCTATTGCAATAGGGGTGAGACAGTTGCGCGTTGCCTGGATTCGCATCACCTCCATCTTCCCTGCGTTTAATGTGATCCGTTTGTATGGAGTTTCGATGCAGGAGGCCGCCGCATATTCCGCACCTAACCCCATTTTGCAGCAGTTCAGATACAAACGTCGCGGTCTTAACCTGTCGATTAAATCGGCCTGAGGAATTCGTTTCAGCGCTTCGAATAGGTGCTGGAGTGGCGAAAAAGCTAAATCTGTTGTCGCTAGACAAGCTTTCGATGATTTCTGCACTTTTCTTTCCGTCAAAAAGTCCCTGCATCGAAGTCTCTAGGAAAGTTTCTAAAGCCGGGCGGCTTCTGTGCCCAGCACCTTGGCGTTTCACGATGAGGGTAAAGGCTTCTTTATAGGTAACCAAGAATTCTTCGAATGTACGACGCACTTTTATGAAGTCATCCAACTTATTGCGATCAATTAACCTGTTTATCACCTGCATTACGGCGAGAAAGGCTATAGGCTGGAACGCGCCGCCTCTTGTATAAAAATATACCAGCGGATGAAGCCCAAGGCTTTGGGGCTGGCTTGTCGTAATTCTTTCTACTCTTTTTCGGACCTCGTTTATGAAGCTTACGGTTTGGTTGCCTTCGTCATCCTTTGGCAGCGGGTCTTTAGGTCCGATGTTGTTTACTAGGCTGACGAGATCGAAAACGAACGGCAAAGAGCTGTAACCCCGCCCACCGACGGGAACGTCAGAAGTTTTGATTGGCAAGCCGCCCATCGGGGGCAAATACAATGCATCGTGAATGGCTTTTCCTGCCTCCACGATTTTTTCCTGAGTTTCTTTGGGGAAGCGCTCCCAATAACTGTGTCCCGTTCCCCCTCGGTTAATTGCGCGTGTGGCAATAGCCACTGCTGAACTGCGTGAACGCAAGATGCGTTTCTCGACCGGATCAACCGGCGTTGGCGCTTGGTTTATCTTGAAGAAGGAGTTCTCAGCGCCTGCGGCATCGACGGCCGGAACCCACTGAGCGATAAACGAGTTGGAATTCATCATTCCAAGTCGTTCCTTCATCTTGTCCGTCAAAAAAGGAGTACGATTTGCGTCCAAGTATGAAGCATAGGTGCCAATTTGTTCATCGACCAGCCTTCTAGTTTGTTCAGCAAGCTTCAGTTGCTCCTCGGGAATTTGGTTCTGAAAAAAATTCAATGAACGCGAGCGATCTCCATAGTCATCATATATCCAAGAGAGCAAAGCACTGACGCGATGTGCGCCGTCAATCACAAATACATATTGCCCAGATCGCCAAAGAATAATTGCCGGGATTAGGTCCCCATCTAGGAAAGCAGCTATAAGCTCGACTATTTTTTGAGGAGTCCAATTCGAAGTCTCCCGTTGAAAGTCTGGCTTTCGCAAGCTTTGAGCAAAAAAGTCGTCTTTTAACAGGCCAAAACTGATTGTACCGGTCGGGGTTCCTTTAGATGGTGCTGACGCGGCAGCGAAATCCTCCCTTGGAATCAAAGCATCCAAGTTTACTCCTGCCAAAGCCATGTCTTCCGCTCCCCAGCAAAACTGTTCGTGCCTAGTCATAGCTTAGACAGCTCCGTTTCGCCAGATGGGTACGGCAAGTATAATATTGGGCTTCGTGGTGATTCTCGAAGGCCTCCAGGGCAAGCGGAAATCCACCTTCATCAAGACGCTGGCGAAGAACTGGTTCGTTGAGCTCGAGGGCGACCTGCACGATCGCAAGCAACTCGTCGAGAAAATGCAGGGTGCATGGATCCTCGAAATCCCGGAACTCTCCGGCTTCGGCAAGGCGGAAATCCAGGCGATCAAGGCTCTTTTTTCTGCCGACCACGACAAGGTCCGCCTTGCCTATGACAAGCGCGGAAAGCTCTTCAAGCGCCAGTGTATTTTCATCGGCTCAACGAATGACGCGGAATACCTGCGAGACCCGACGGGCGGCAGGCGCTTTTGGCTGATCGTCTGCAACGTTGATTCGATCGACATCAGTTCGCCGAAACGAAGTGTCCCTCATGCAGATATGGGTCGAATGCCTCGCGAAGCCGCGCGACCAGTACAACGAGACCATGTCTAGGACCTTGGGGAAAGCCATGAAGCTCATCAAGGAGTGGACGCCGGTCGGTGTGAGGGTAGGGGCTTATGGGAAGCAGCGGGCCTATCGGAGAGATGGTTCGATCGGTGGCCCGCTGGAACCGATCTTCAATATTCCGAGCGAGCATGATGATCTCGGAATATAAAATCAACAAAATGTTGATGGTGCGGGAATGAGAACTCAGCCAAATGCGGCTACGGTTACACTCCCGCGCGGGCCTTCAGAGTCACTGAGGCGAACATCGATGTCGATGCCCAGCTCAGTGAGATAGTTGACCAAGCGATCAATCGTGAACTCATCGAGTTTGCCACGAGTAATCTTAGAGATCCGAGCCTGATCCGTTTTCAGGATGGCAGCAGCTTCCTTTTGGGTAAGCTTGCGTTGATTGATCCGAGCCGAAATGTTGCGAGCGATATCGATTTTGAGCCGATCCTTGGAATCCAATTGGATTCCAAGGTCTGCAAAAATGTCGCCCGAACCTTCGACGATTTTCACGTCGTCAAGTTTGTTGTCGACCATTTCTTCGCACCGTTTTCCGTTGAATCGTTTCTAAATAATCTTGTTCAGCCTGGCTGAGGCGTTGCCTGATCAAATCCAGTTCGTGTTTTGGCGTAGCCCGCCCCCGAACCGATTTCTTTTTAAACGCGTGGAGAACGTAGATAGTTTCTCCAAACCGGACCGTGTACACCGCTCTGTAAGTATCTCTGTTGAAATTTGAGATCACTTCCAGCACGCCGGCCCCGTTAAAGCCCAGCATCGGGGTTACGTTGATGGCCCGTGAACCACATTCGGCCGTATAAATTGCAAAACCAATTTCTTGCCGCACTTCTTCTGGAAATTCTTTAATTGCTTCCAGAGAAGAGCCAACGAAGTTTACTTTGTTCATGTGACTGATTTCCTTTTCGAGTCGAGGTTGTTTTTCGTAAGGTCATTGGTCCGGTTCCTTTGCTGTGGAACTCCTTTCGTTTGCTACACGAGAGGAGGCCGGCTCTTTCTAAGCAGGCACATGAAATATGTAGGATTTGGCATACGTTGTCAAGAGCGAGATGCTGAATTTGGCATAATCAACAGAAAGTTGAATTTATTCTACGATGATGGTAGTGTGTGTTATCAACATGAGGAATGATCAATGACGAACCCCTACGAGGTCTTGGGTGTAGCCACGGACGCCACGACGACATCAAACGCGCCTACCGCCGGGCGGTAAAGAAGGCTCTGCGTCATACGCTCGGCATCACGCAAGCTCATATCGCTGATGCGATCGGCTTAACACTGCGCGGCTACCAGAACATTGAGGGCGGCCAGTCGCCGTTCAAGGACATCCATCGCTACGCAATTCTCTGGGCAATCAACCATGGGAAACTAGCATACGCGCAAGAGTGGTCGCATCATTGAGGTTGAAGAGTGCGATGCTAATCGACAGACGCTACTTTTTCAAACGCATCGGGGAGGCCGACGAGCGAGCGAAGGATCGTGAATTCTGGTCGGCCCTCGCAATGTGGCAGTGGCGCGCCGATTGGCGGCGTGCGAAAGAAGCAAATAGCTGGGCGGAGCTCGACCGCCTTGATCGCCAATACGAGATGATCACCAGCATATGACCGGCTCAGGTCCCAATTCCTGGTATCGAAAGATGCGTCAATGCACGGAGAAGGTCGCCTACTTCTCCGAAGACGAGGCTCGCCAAGCCATGGAAAGCGTTCAGACCCGGCTTCCGACTGCCGCTGTGTATGAATGCCGTATCTGTGCCCATTGGCACTGGGGCAACCGTCAGAAAGCCAAGGGCGAGCAGCCCTAAGAAGCGATCCGCAGCTTCGTGTTCTCGAAGTCGAACGACTGGCATTCCTGCACGATGTCATCCACCAGGCTGCGCGAGGGCATATCGCATATATAGCCGCCATCATCTGGCCCAGAGCTGGTGCGCCCCATCAGTGGGATCGCAGAAAACTTCAGCCCGTTTCCGAAACGCATGCTGAGTTCCGGCCCAACCGGCTTGACCTCACGCAAATCCACGACCTTGAAGTCGTAGCCAGGGAAGTCTGCTGTAAGTGGTGCTCGAGGTAGGGCGACTTCTCGACGACATCTTCATTGAAATCGCGGGGCGGCATAATCATGAAAAGGGAAACAGGGCGCGTCATGTGCAGATCTTCGTTCTCTTTTCGTTCTAGTTGAATTATTCCGGATTGTCGAGTCGTTGCACGGGCCGGGGTCGTTCCCGCGGACGGGCTCGCTCAGCGCTACGGGGGCTGATGATCGGGTAACAGAGCGTGTCGCAGAAATCACATTTGAACCTCCGCCCGATCGCATTGCCGTCGGGCGGAAACTTCGTCATGTCGATCTCTACCTCTCGCTCACACGGGCCGCAGAAGACGATGCAACGCAGGTCCATGGCGATCATGCCGGCCCAGGTCCCATTAGAGAGGCGAGGTTTATCAGTCATCCGCCTTATCCTGCGTTGAAATTTTATCAGCAGGTTCCCCGTCGATTTTCCGATCGATCGGACGCGCTTCATATTCCACGCGCAGCCCGTGGAAATCGACCACAAACTTTGCTGGATCAAGCGACAGAATTGCTAAGCAAATGGAGACCAGGAAGAAGGCTGCGGCAGCGACTATGGCCGACACACCCAACCAACGGTCTCCGACGAACTTCAGGTTCATCGTCGACTCCATCGCGGTCCACAGACCGCTCCAAGAACGCCATCATGGCGCTCCCATCAGGTTGAGGTGTATCCATAGTTCACCAAGCTTGCCGGTATGTTTCCCCGATTACGAAACATGGTTCCAGCAACACTTAAACCATTCGGACACGGTTCAGATATTGGCATCAAGGTAACATACAATAAATTGGTCAGCGTTTGATCATCATGTGACCAGTTTATTGTATGCTGATCGGTGTGCACCGGGCCTTCATTAAATGGCCACTGTGGATGCCGGTAAATATGTCGTTTCGAGACAATTTTGTCAACAGCGTGTTGAAGTCATACGGTTCGCTGGCAACAGAGCGGCAACACAAGCAACACAAGCCAACCGTTCTGTTGCCGCCTTGTGTTGCCGTTGAAGATTTTTAGATTCAATAGGTTAGACTCCTCGGCAACAGAAACAACAGAAACAACCGGGATTCCGTAACCTTTGTCGTAGGGCGGTCGTACCATACCCGTAACGGTGTCCGTTATGCCATACCGTGGGGCTGACCCCTCCAAACCCTCAAATGACAAGTCTCCCATATTCCTGTTGTTTTCTGTTGCTTGCGTTGTTCGTCAATAAAACCAAAGGGATAATCGGCAACACAAGGACACTTCGGCGCCAAGTTTACGGTTGTCTTGCGCTGTTTATCCCAACTTCAACTCGAAATTGAACTGGAAATTGTCACGCACCGGGGTCTCAGCGCCCCCGCGGTGTCCGTTATGCCCAGGAAGGACCCGAAGCCGATCTGTCCGTTATGCCATTCAAGCAACCGCTCATATTCCACCCCATTTTCAACGCCATGTTGATTGATCAATGTGTCCGTTATGCCCTGCAGTTCACATGTCCGTTATGCCATGCCTACCACTCAGCCCATGCGCGCTATGTGTCCGTTAAGCCCAAAACCACGTGTCTATATATTCAATAGACAGTTGAATAAATGCGTCCGTTATGCCATGTTGATCGGGCACCAAATCAACCTGCTAAAGGGGACTGTGAAATGAGAGACTCTAGCAATCGCTCAGCCGCAAAGGCCGCTGGTATACGCTTCTATGAGGGCGCCCCGTGCTCAGCTCATCCAGGGGCTATGCGCTATGTTGCCTCAAAGGCCTGCACGGAATGCGCCAAAGCAGCACGCAAGGCTAGCCAGCACTTGCAGACTGAGAAAGACAAGCTTCGCAAGAGGGCCGCACGGGAACGGGCTGCAACGGCGCTAAATCGGCCTGCACAATCGTCGATGATTTGCGAGATTTTGGGCATTTAGAAATCAACAAACAGTTGATTATATCTGTCCGTTATGCCATAGTCAGACCATAGCAAATGAGGAGTCGAACACATGTCTTTCCAAACCGAATTCCCTGATTTCCCTGCCGAGTCCATGCCTATCATTCCAGCCTGCTTTGAAGATGTTTCGTGGCACAATGATGCTTGTCGCATCGCTCATTCTGGATTCAAACGTTCTCCTCGGTTGGTGCAGCGTCGATCATCGTTGTCTCACTCCGTTCAATTGACGTGAGGATAATCAACAAATAGTTGACTTTCAAGATGGAGCGTGGTGAATTTCCAGCATGAGACGATGCCGGTTGGAATGCGAACGCTGAAAGATGCCGATGGTCTCAGCATATGTTCCCACATAACGAGAAGGAAATCGTCCATGTCCGTTTTACCATATCGAACTCCTGCCACTCGGCTTTGCGGAGCTCCCCGGGTCGACAGGCGACGAGGGCGATGAACTCCAGAGCATAACGGACAGGCAGCGCGCCGTCGTAGTCGTCGATACATGCCATTAGCGCGCCGAACTGCTTTTCGTCGGTAATGGCAGCGTGGCTTTTGACCGTCGGCGCCGTGACCGCGTCCTTCAGCAAAGCGGTCGGATCCTGTGTGGCGCGCCCGGTAGCAGCGGCATAACGGAAAACCCGACCTAGCGTTGATCGAAACCGTTTTGCCGTCTCGCGGCGGTCGCTCTTATCCATTTCCTGAAGGATAGAGAGGATCTCAATCGCGGAGATTGCCGCGATCGGACGCTTGCGCAGCGGCTTTGCATGCTGTTCCAGGATCCACTTCAACTTGTCGAGGGTCGCTTGGGCGACACCCTCTTTTGTCCGTTTTGCCACATACTCGTCAGCAATAACCTCGAACGTGTTCGCTGCGTCTTCGGTCTTCCGCAGTTTGTCGAGTTTCTTCAACGTGCTGGGGTCTTCGCCGCGCTGAAGTGCCTCACGAGCTGTATCCCGTTGCTTATGGGCATCGGCGAGGGAGATCGCCGGGTATGCGCCGATGGCCAGCGTCTTCCGCTTCTTCTGAAACTGGTAATCCATCCGCCAGAGCTTGGAACCATTTGGGTTCACGGCACGTAGAGGCCCGCCTCATCGCTGATTTTGTAGGGCTTTTCAGCCAGCTTGGCTTTTCGAACAGAGGTGTCAGATAGGCGCATTTACGGTATGACTCCGCATCCAAAATCCGCGATACCGTGACCGGATACCGCAGATCGGTCTAAGCTTGAATGGACAAGCTGAACCGGTTGAGACAAGGATTTAAGCGGGAACTCTGGGATTTCAATGGCTTGAGGTCAATGTCCGACTTCAATTGAACCGCTTGGTCTCACATGAGACAAGGTGTTGGTGCCCCCACCAGGACTCGAACCCGGGACCCCCTGATTACAAATCAGGTGCTCTACCAACTGAGCTATAAGGGCACTCTGCGAGGGAGTTAGCATATTTTCCGCGGCTGTAAAGCAAAAAGGCCGGGGTCAGATCGACCAGTTGCTGTCGGTGGCGGCTCTTGGCACGATTTCCTGGCAGCGCAGCATGGAGCGGGGCAGGTTTTCCGCGAGGTGGTCGATGAGTGCGCGCACGGCTGGCAGCATGCCGTGGCGGGAGGTGAAGACGGCGTGCACGGTCGATTCGGCGCTCGACCATTCCGGCAGCACCGGCGTCAGCACGCCGCTGCGAAAACCGCGCTCCACCAGCATGTCCGGCAGCATGCCGAGACCGACGCCCTCGATCGTCGCGCGCTCCAGAACGCTGAAATCCGAGCAGAGCAGCACCGGCGAATGGGAGATGTCGCGCACGTCGCCGTTGGCATGGATGAGCGTCCAGATGGCGCGCGGCGAGTTCTCCTGCATGGACAGCGTCGGCATGCGGGCGATCGTGTCGAAATCAATCGGTCCGTGGCGCTCCAGGAACCGCGGGCTCGCCGCGAGATAGCGCCGCGTGCCGCCGAAGCGGCGCACCACCAGCGACTGGTCGGTGTCGTAGCCGTCGCGCACGCGCAGTGCGACGTCGATGCGCTCCTCGATGAGATCGACCGGGCGGCCGGTGGTGAGAATGGAGAGGCGCACCTGCGGATAGCGCTTCATGAAACTCGGCAGCACGTCGGCGACCATCGGTGCGAAGCCCGGCGGCATCGACATGCGCACGGTGCCGGCAGGCTCGGCCTTTGCGACGGCGACGACGGCTTCCGCCGCCTCGACGCCCGACAGCACCGCCTCGCAGCGCTCGTAGAAGGATTGGCCGACATCGGTGACGGCGAGCTTGCGGGTGGAGCGTTCGATCAGGCGCACGCCGAGCTGCTCCTCAAGCGCGGCGATGCGCTTGCTGATCTTCGACTTCGGCACCGAGAGCGCGTTCGCGGCCGCCGTAAACCCCTTGTGCCGCACAACGGCGGCGTAGAGCGCGAGGTCGTTCAGGTCCTGCATGATGCCATCTCCGGTGATCGCCCCTATTATTGTTTCCTATTTGAAACGGTCAATTGGATTTTTGCCGTCTAATCACGCGATTGTTTTCAGAACATATGTTTTGCACCCAACCGAAACAAAGGTGCTGAACCATGAACGTCCTCCACATCGACTCCGGCATTCTCGGAGATCATTCCGTATCCCGCCGCCTGACGGCCGCCGTCGCCGCCCAGATCAAGGCCGAACAGCCGGATGCCGCCATTACCTATCGTGACCTCGTCACCAACCCGCTGCCGCATCTTTCCGGCGCCCACCTGATGGCCGCCAGCGCCAAGCCGGAAGACGTCGACGCGCAGATCGCCGCCGATGTCGCCGAGAGTGCTGCCGTGCTCGAAGAATTCCTCGCCGCCGACACGATCATCCTCGGCGTGCCGATGTACAATTTCTCCCTGCCGAGCCAGCTCAAGGCCTGGATCGACCGCATCGCCGTCAGCGGAAAGACCTTCAGCTACAGCGCAGAGGGTCCGAAGGGCCTTGCAGGGGGCAAGAAGGTGATCATCGTCTCCACGCGCGGCGGGCACTACAGCGCCGGCCCGGCGGCCGTGATGGATCACCAGGAAAGCTACCTGAAGACCGTGCTCGGCTTCCTCGGCGTCACGGATATCGAGATCGTCCGCGCCGAAGGCCTGAACCTCAGCCCCGATTCGAAGATCGAGGCGATCTCCGAAGCCGAGCGCACGATTTCCGGCCGCGCCAACCTGCGGCTCGCCAGCTGACACACCATTTATCAACGCATTATCAACGCAAAGGCCCGCCGGTGGAAACCGGCGGGCCTTTTTGTGCCGGATGATCGTTCAGCTCAGGAGATGGCGCTGCGTGGCGTAGAGCGCGATCGCTGCCGCGTTCGAGACGTTGAGCGATTTGATCGCGCCGGGCATGTCGAGGCGGGCGAGCACCTTGCAGGTGGCGCGCGTCTTCTGGCGCAACCCCTTGCCCTCCGAGCCCATGACCAGCGCGATGCGTTCGCCGGACAGTGCGCCTTCAAGGGGTTCCGGACCTTCCGAATCGAGGCCGATCGTCAGGAAGCCGAGCTTGTGCAGCTCGTCCAGCGCATCCGCCAGGTTGGTGACCTGGATATAGGGAATGAGCTCCAGCGCACCGGAGGCCGTCTTGGCCAACACGCCCGATTCGGTCGGCGAGTGACGCTGCGTCGTGATGACGGCGCCGGCATCGAAGGCGACGGCGGAGCGCATGATGGCGCCGACATTGTGCGGGTCCGTTACCTGGTCGAGCACCAGCAAAAGCGGGCTGTCCTTCAGCGCCTCCAGCCGGCGCGCCGGCAGCGGCCGCGTTTCGAGCATCACGCCCTGGTGGATGGCTTCCGGGCCGAGCACCTTGTCGAGATCGGAGGGAAGCACGGTCTCGACCGGGTAGGGCAGGGTGGAGAAATCCGGCAGCTCCAGCCGCTGGGCCGCGTTCAGGCTCACCGAAAGCTTGATGATCTTCCGCTCGGGATTGTCGAGGGCCGCGCGCACCGTGTGCAGGCCGTAGAGATGGACCTGGTCGGGGGCAAGCGCCGGCGCCTTCCAGCCGTCGGCGGGCTTGCGGCGCCGGTCGTCCTTCGGCGTCGGGATTTCGCCGCGCTCGCGCCGCTGGTCGCGGTGCGCCCGGCGCAGATTTGCGTAATGGGTGTCTTTCGCGGACTTGCCGCCGGTATCGTCTTTGCTCATGCGGTCTTATAGGCTGGGGAGGGGCGGCGCGCAAATGGCGCGGCCCGGCCGCAGCCTGGGGACGATGCGATTTTCGTAATTTTTTCCGTGACGTCTTGTTGACAGGATGAATTGCGCCCGTCATATACCCCGCCAGATCGAAGGCACCGCCGCGAGGCACTGCCCGCCGGTCGAACTGGTCGCTTGATCCCGACGGAATATGGAGGGATGCCCGAGTGGTTAAAGGGGACGGACTGTAAATCCGTTGGCTCAGCCTACGTTGGTTCAAATCCAACTCCCTCCACCATTCTGTCAGATGGATCAAGACCCCCGCGGGTATAGCTCAATGGTAGAGCAGCAGCCTTCCAAGCTGAATACGCGGGTTCGATTCCCGCTACCCGCTCCAGTATTTTCCCGTCTTTTATAATGATTGCGCGCCGACTCGATGCCTACCCGCGCTCCAGGTAGATCTGGCATTTCTGGTTGTTGGCCTTGCCGGTGATGGTGTTTCCGTCGATCTGGACGACATAGTCGTAGGTGTCCGACCGCGCGGTGACGAGGGCGTAGGAATTCGGGCCGTCCTCCGTCGCCATCGGGCTGATCTGCGCCTCGTCCGTTCCGCGTGCTGCACCGCTATAGGCCCATTTTCCCTTGCCGACCCGGCCGAACTGTTCGTCGACGGAAAAGGTGATGGTGAACTGGCGCCGGCCGCAGGAGACGTTGCCGAGCCAGGTGCCGATCAGGTCGCTCTTGCCGGCCGAAGTCTGTTTCTCCGTGGTCTCGTTGCGCAGTTTGGAAATCTCGCTTTCGAGTTCCCGGATGATGGCGTGCAGCCGGTTGATTTCCTTCTGGGCGTCTTCCTGGCCTGACCGCGGGCCTGTAGGTCCACTCGCATCGAAATCCTGCGCAAGGATCGGTGTTGTCGCGATCATCGCCAAAAAGCCGATGATGCGACAGGCGCGACGGGGAGGGGCTCTTTTCAAGGCGGAAGGCAAACGGACTTGCATGAAGACCTCCCAGCTGAATGCGCGGCTTCTGCCTAGAGAAACCAGTCTGGGTCCACATCGTTCATGTCGATGCCTTTTAGCGTTACGGTGCCGCCGCCCGAGAGTTCGAGCACCGCGGAGCCGCTTTTGTTTTCGATGACCTCAAAAGTCTGCCCGCGCAGGTCGATCAAATCCGTTCCGTCTTTGAAATCGCGGATCACGTCATTGCCTTCCTTCTTGCCGAACACGAAGGTATCGACACCGTTGCCGCCGGATAGCACATCGTTGCCCTGACCGCCCCTGAGAGCGTCATCGCCGCTTCCGCCCAAAAGAGTGTCGGCTCCCTTGTCGCCGAACAGTTTGTCGTTTCCGGCATTGCCCGATACAACATCTTTGCCTGCGCCTCCTTCGACCTTGTCCCCGCCAGCGCCGCCGGCCAGCGTGTCGTTGCCGGCATCGCCCCTGAGTTTGTCGTCGCCCTTGCCGCCGTCGATGACGTCGTTTCCACCTTTACCCTTCAAGACATCGTCGCCATCCAGGCCTCGGATGGTATCGTTATTTTCGCCGCCCTTCAGGTCGTCGGCTTCGTCCGTGCCTTTAATATTCTTGCCTTTGGCTCTGACAACTTCGAGAGTTTCGCCCCAGATCATCGCCATTATGTCCTCCCGCTGATTGGAAAATAAGCGGTCAACTTTAGCGCGCGCTATGCAGGGGCGTACCTAAGCAAGGGGATATTTGCCGCATCCGTTCGGCGTAGTCGTTGTAACGCTGGGTAGGTCGCTCCGCGGATCGCAGGCGGGAGGCGGCCCCGGAGCGAATCGGACCCGCGCCGCATCGGACGGGCAACGGGCATGCGGCCTAAGGCCCTGCCTTGAAAAAGCGATTCCGCGTCACGATCTATCCGCTATCCGGCTCACCCAAGCCCGTTTCCGGCAGATTTTACCGTGCATTTAGCGCTTGCGCATTCGTTGCGAAAGCCTTAAACGCCTGCCAAACCGGACGGGCCGGTTAGCCCAACTTTCGTTCAGTAGGAAATAAAGAGATGGCAAAGAGCAAGTTTGAGCGCAACAAGCCTCACGTAAACATCGGCACGATCGGCCACGTCGACCATGGCAAGACGTCGCTGACGGCCGCGATCACGAAGTATTTCGGCGAATACAAGGCGTATGACCAGATCGACGCCGCTCCGGAAGAAAAGGCTCGTGGCATCACCATCTCGACGGCGCACGTCGAATACGAGACGCCGGCCCGCCACTACGCCCACGTCGACTGCCCCGGCCACGCCGACTACGTCAAGAACATGATCACCGGTGCTGCCCAGATGGACGGCGCAATCCTGGTCTGCTCGGCTGCTGACGGCCCGATGCCGCAGACCCGCGAGCACATCCTGCTCGCCCGCCAGGTTGGCGTTCCGGCGATCGTCGTGTTCCTCAACAAGGTCGACCAGGTCGACGACGCCGAACTCCTCGAGCTCGTCGAGCTTGAAGTGCGCGAACTGCTGTCGTCCTACGACTTCCCGGGCGACGACATTCCGATCGTCAAGGGTTCGGCTCTGGCCGCTCTCGAAGATTCGGACAAGAAGATCGGTGAAGACGCGATCCGCGAGCTGATGGCAGCTGTCGACGCCTACATCCCGACGCCGGAGCGTCCGATCGACCAGCCGTTCCTGATGCCGATCGAAGACGTGTTCTCGATCTCGGGCCGCGGTACGGTTGTGACGGGTCGCGTCGAGCGCGGCATCGTCAAGGTCGGCGAAGAAGTCGAGATCGTCGGCATCCGCCCGACCTCGAAGACGACGGTTACCGGCGTTGAAATGTTCCGCAAGCTGCTCGACCAGGGCCAGGCCGGCGACAACATCGGCGCTCTCGTTCGCGGTGTGAACCGTGACGGCGTCGAGCGTGGCCAGATCCTGTGCAAGCCGGGTTCGGTCAAGCCGCACAAGAAGTTCATGGCAGAAGCCTACATCCTGACGAAGGAAGAAGGCGGCCGTCATACGCCGTTCTTCACGAACTACCGTCCGCAGTTCTACTTCCGCACGACGGACGTGACGGGCATTGTTTCGCTGCCGGAAGGCACGGAAATGGTCATGCCGGGCGACAACGTCACGGTTGCCGTCGAGCTGATCGTTCCGATCGCGATGGAAGAAAAGCTGCGCTTCGCGATCCGCGAAGGCGGCCGCACCGTCGGCGCCGGCATCGTTGCTTCGATCGTCGAGTAATTTCGGGTCTTTGACCTGATTGAGAGCCCCGCGGGAAACCGCGGGGCTTTTTCTTTTGCGCGGGCTGTTTTAGCCGCCGGGCATAACTCGCCAGTTCTGGGGATGGAGACGGCGGGCACCAGGGGGTAGGTTTGCCACGTCGCTTCGAGCGACACGGCCAGGGCGCCGTACGCCCGGGTCCGGCGCCGGTGGATCGTTTCGATCCGGCATCTTGCGGAGGCGCCTCTGCGTGTGGCGGACACGAGGTCGTGCCGCGCGCATCACGGTAACCGGAAACAGGCCCGCACTCCCATGAACGCATTTGCACGCGCGGCGCGCGCAGCGCTCGCTGTTTCGACGATTCTTTTGATTCTCCCGGCAGCCGAAGCCCAGGCTGATGATTCTCTTTTGATATGGTCGCCGGCGAAACTCTCCAGCTATGCCTATCGCCTGCGCATGGGCGCCAAGGCCGCGACCGCTGCCGAGATGAGCGCCGGGGTCGATGTCTCCATCACCACGTCCTCCACCGGCCGGATACGCGATACGCGCGACAATGCAAGGCTCTGGGCGGAACTGCGCGGGCAGGGGCGTTCCGGCAGCGAGCGCATCGCGACGGCGGGCTACAACCCTCTGACGGGGCGCGTCTCCGCCAGCGCCGGCGTCTCGCGCCGCTGGATGGCGTCGCCCTCCTTCGACGTGGTGGTCACGCCGTCCGTGTCGGCCGATGCGAATGTGCGGCATGGCTATCGCGGCTCGGTGCGCATGGTGCAGAAGGCGCAGCTCCAGGCGCTGCCGACCGGAACCTCCTTCGTTGCAGCCGGCACGGCCGTGAGCGGCGATCGCCGGATCGGGACGGAATTCGGCATCGAGCAGCAGGTCTTCGACGGGCTCGATCTCGGCGCCTCCGTGCGGCGGCAGGAGGCCCGCCTGACCGGAACCATCCGGGCGCGCCTCCGTTTCGCCTGGTGAGGTGCGGCAGGCGGTGCGCTGCGTTGTTAAACTGTGAAAAAATCTCGTCTTCGGGCTTGCCAAGTCGATCCGTGCGCCGTAAAGACGCCATGCCTTGCCGGCGACGGGCGTTTCGTTCAGGAGCGGCAAGCATCTAGGGGTATAGCTCAGTTGGTAGAGCGGCGGTCTCCAAAACCGCAGGTCGCAGGTTCGAGCCCTGCTGCCCCTGCCATTCCAAACCGGACAGCGCGGACGACTTGCAGCGACGGGGAGGGGATGGCGCGACGGCGTTCGACCGTCTAAATTCGCGAAAAGCCCGGTTGCCTCTTGTTAAAAAGGGAATCGGGCTTTATGTAGGGCAAAACAGACACGCGGTGCGTGGGGCTGATAGTTCAGCTTTACGCGCCGTAATGGCGTGGACATTCAATGGCATCGAAAACGAATCCGATTGCGTTTCTGCAGCAGGTACGCTCCGAGACGGCGAAAGTGA
Organism: Shinella sp. GW821-FHT10F02; assembly: GCF_058809275.1. Lineage (NCBI taxonomy): Bacteria > Pseudomonadati > Pseudomonadota > Alphaproteobacteria > Hyphomicrobiales > Rhizobiaceae > Shinella > Shinella sp. GW821-FHT10F02. The sequence continues at coordinate 225,908 of NZ_JBXASL010000006.1, forward strand.
CTTGGCCCTCGCGGCGCGAGACGATGATCTCGACCATCATGGTTTTTGTCATGGTCTTCCTTGCGGCAGTGTTCTTCTTTGCTGCTGACCAGTTGATGGGCTGGCTGATCGGCCTCGTCCTCAGCGCTAGCGCTTGATTGGTTGGAGATGAACATGGCTGCGCGTTGGTACATCGTCCACGCTTATTCGAATTTCGAAAAGAAGGTCGCCGAGGACATCGAGAACAAGGCGCGTCAGAAGGGCCTTGAGCATCTGTTCGAGAAGATCATCGTGCCGACCGAAAAGGTCGTCGAGGTGCGTCGCGGCCGCAAGGTCGATTCGGAGCGCAAGTTCTTCCCGGGCTACGTGATGGTGCGGGCGAACCTGACGGACGAGGCATATCACCTCATCAAGAATACGCCGAAGGTCACGGGTTTCCTCGGTTCCGACAACAAGCCGGTTCCGATCCCTGATTCCGAAGCGGATCGCATCCTGTCGCAGGTCCAGGACGGTGTCGATCGTCCGAAGCCCTCGGTCTCCTTCGAGATCGGCGAGCAGGTTCGCGTTTCCGACGGTCCGTTCGCGTCGTTCAACGGCATCGTTCAGGACGTCGACGAGGAGCGTTCGCGCCTCAAGGTGGAAGTGTCGATCTTCGGTCGCGCCACCCCGGTCGAGCTGGAATACGCCCAGGTCGAGAAAATCTGATTTCGGCGGCGTCCTTCGGGGCGCTGCTTGTGTGAAATCCGGCCCTCGTCAGAGGGTTGGTGGCGGAGATTTCCGCCGATCGCGTGGAAGGACAGTCGCCTTATAAGCCGGGCGCCAGAAATCCGCACCACGCAACCGCAGCCGCCGGTCTTCGGATCGGCATCATGGACCGGGAAACCGGTCGCATTCTGAAAGGCAGAGAGAAATGGCTAAGAAAGTTGCAGGCCAGCTCAAGCTTCAGGTCAAGGCAGGATCGGCAAACCCGTCCCCGCCGATCGGCCCGGCGCTTGGTCAGCGTGGCATTAACATCATGGAATTCTGCAAGTCGTTCAACGCGGCTACGCAGGAAATGGAAAAGGGCATGCCGATTCCGGTCGTCATCACCTATTACCAGGACAAGTCCTTCACATTTGTGATGAAGCAGCCCCCGGTGACCTACTTCCTCAAGAAGGAAGCCAAGATCACCTCCGGTTCGAAGACCCCGGGCAAGGGTGCCACCGTCGGCAAGCTCACCAAGGCTCAGATCAAGTCGATCGCCGAAGCCAAGATGAAGGATCTCAACGCCGCCGATATCGAAGGCGCGATGGCAATGGTTGAGGGCTCCGCCCGCGCCATGGGCCTGGAAGTGGTAGGTTGATCATGGCCAAGGTAGCAAAGCGTCTCCAGAAGATCCGTGAAGGCATCGACCCGACCAAGCTCGTCGCCCTCTCCGACGCCATCGCTCTCGTCAAGGAGCGTGCCGTCGCCAAGTTCGACGAAACCATCGAAGTCGCCATGAACCTCGGCGTCGACCCGCGTCACGCAGACCAGATGGTCCGCGGCGTGGTCAACCTGCCGAACGGCACGGGCCGTGACGTTCGCGTCGCCGTCTTCGCACGTGGCGCCAAGGCTGACGAAGCCAAGGCTGCCGGTGCAGACATCGTCGGCGCCGAGGACCTCGTCGAAATCGTCCAGGGCGGCAAGATCGATTTCGATCGCTGCATCGCGACCCCGGACATGATGCCGCTCGTCGGTCGCCTCGGTAAGGTCCTCGGCCCGCGCGGCATGATGCCGAACCCGAAGGTCGGCACCGTGACCATGGACGTCACCGGCGCCGTCAAGGCATCCAAGGGCGGTGCTGTCGAGTTCCGCGTCGAGAAGGCTGGTATCATCCACGCCGGCATCGGCAAGGCTTCCTTCGACGCCAAGGCTCTGGAAGAGAACATCAAGGCATTCGCCGACGCGGTCATCAAGGCCAAGCCGACGGGCGCCAAGGGCAACTACGTCAAGCGCGTAGCCATCTCTTCGACGATGGGCCCGGGCGTCAAGATCGACCCGGCAACCGTCGCCTAATTTACGGCTCGGCTCCGGCCGAACCGCAACAGAATTCCCGGCCTTGTCTGGCCGGGGATTTCCGGGGCAACCCGGAACTCCTGTCCGAGATTGCAGGTGGTTATCCCTTAATCACTTTAGCCTGCATGAGACGGGGTGAGACCTGGATTTCTTCCGCGTCGGATGACGCCGAAATTCGGTTCGAACCTACCTTACCTTGTGTCGCGGCCATCCGGTCGAGCGCGGGGGGACAGGATCCTCGAGCGTCGCTCGGGATCCCTTTTGAAGCGGATCCCTGGCGGCAAAGGTAAACCCGGCAGGTCCCGTGAGAAGTCACGGTCCTGTCAACTGGAGATAGGCACAGTGGAAAGAGCGGAAAAACGCGAATTCGTCACGGAGCTGAACGAAGTCTTCAAGGCTTCCGGTTCGGTTGTCGTGGCCCGCTACGCCGGTATCACCGTCGCACAGATGAACGATCTTCGTACGAAGATGCGTGCAGCGGGCGGTACCGTCAAGGTCGCGAAGAACCGCCTGGCCAAAATTGCCCTTCAGGGTACGGAGTCGGAAGGGATGTCTGATCTCTTCCAGGGTCAGACGCTCATTGCTTACGCAAATGATCCGATGATTGCTCCCAAGGTAGCCATGGATTTCGCCAAGACCAACGACAAGCTCGTTGTTCTCGGTGGTGCCATGGGTGCGACCACACTCGACGCTGATGCAGTCAAGTCGCTTGCGACCCTGCCTTCGCTCGACGAGCTTCGTGCAAAGCTCCTGGGCCTGCTTGCAGCCCCGGCTACGCGCGTCGCCACGGTCGTTGCAGCACCGGCAAGCCAGCTTGCTCGTGTGTTCGCCGCCTACGCCAAGAAGGACGAAGCCGCTTGAGGCGGTTTTTCGCTGTAAATCAAACTAACCAGTTCGAACCGAATATAAGGAACTATGACAATGGCTGATCTCGCAAAGATCGTAGAAGACCTCTCCTCGCTGACCGTTCTGGAAGCTGCTGAGCTTTCCAAGCTGCTCGAAGAGAAGTGGGGCGTTTCGGCTGCTGCACCGGTAGCCGTCGCTGCTGCTGGCGGTGGCGCTGCTGCTGCTGTGGTCGAAGAAGAAAAGACCGAGTTCGACGTCATCCTCGTTGAGGCCGGCGCCAACAAGATCAACGTCATCAAGGAAGTCCGCGCCATCACCGGCCTCGGCCTCAAGGAAGCCAAGGACCTCGTCGAAGGCGCTCCGAAGGCTGTCAAGGAAGCCGTGTCGAAGGGCGAAGCTGCCGACCTCAAGAAGAAGCTTGAGGACGCCGGCGCCAAGGTCGACGTTAAGTAATACCGGAATGCGATGGGGGAGGGTGAAAACCCTCTCCCATTGATGATTCCTCCGAACTGATTACCCAAAAGCCGCGAAAACCGGCTTTTGGGTAATGGGTTCTTCAAGAGGATGGTCTTCTACCCAGGCGATCGGGCAATCCGGCCCGTGGCTTAGGCGGCAAGACGAGATTGAACAAACCCATGATAGACGGGATCGACTGGCCAGCGAACCCCGTCCGTTGCAGGCCCGGATGCAAATTTTGAAGGAGCGACGATGGCTCAGACCCTTTCGTTTAACGGTCGTAGGCGCGTACGCAAGTTTTTTGGTAAAATCCCTGAAGTCGCAGTCATGCCGAACCTCATCGAGGTTCAGAAGGCATCTTACGACCAGTTTCTGATGGTTGAAGAGCCCGCCGGCGGTCGTCCGGACGAGGGCCTCCAGTCCGTTTTCAAGTCGGTCTTCCCGATCACCGACTTCTCCGGCGCTTCCATGCTCGAATTCGTCTCCTACGAGTTCGAACAGCCGAAGTTCGACGTCGAGGAATGCCGCCAGCGTGACCTGACCTATGCAGCGCCCCTCAAGGTGACGCTGCGCCTCATCGTGTTCGATATCGACGAGGATACCGGCGCGAAGTCGATCAAGGACATCAAGGAACAGAACGTCTACATGGGCGACATGCCGCTCATGACCGACAACGGTACGTTCATCGTCAACGGCACCGAGCGCGTCATCGTCTCCCAGATGCACCGTTCCCCGGGCGTGTTCTTCGACCACGACAAGGGCAAGAGCCATTCTTCCGGCAAGCTGCTCTTCGCTGCCCGCGTCATCCCGTACCGCGGTTCCTGGCTCGACATCGAGTTCGACGCCAAGGACATCGTGCATGCGCGCATCGACCGCCGCCGCAAGATCCCCGTCACGTCGCTGCTCATGGCACTCGGCATGGACGGTGAAGAAATCCTGTCGACCTTCTACACGAAGTCGTTCTACCAGCGCGACGGCGAAGGCTGGCGCGTGCCCTTCAATCCGGACGCGCTGAAAGGCCAGAAGGCCGTCTCGGACATGGTGGACGCCGACACCGGCGAAGTCGTCGTGGAAATCGGCAAGAAGCTGACCCCGCGCCTCCTGAAGACGCTCTCCGAAAAGGGCCTCAAGGCCCTCAAGGCGACCGATGACGAGCTCTACGGCAACTACCTCGCCGAAGACATCGTCAACTTCTCGACGGGTGAGATCTACCTCGAAGCCGGCGACGAAATCGACGAGAAGACCCTCCCGGTCATCCTGTCGGCCGGTTTCGACGAGATCCCGGTCCTCGACATCGACCACATCAACGTCGGCGCCTACATCCGCTCGACGCTCGCCGTGGACAAGAACGAGAACCGCCAGGACGCGCTGTTCGACATCTACCGCGTCATGCGCCCGGGTGAACCGCCGACGATGGATTCGGCCGAAGCCATGTTCAACACGCTGTTCTTCGATGCGGAGCGTTACGACCTCTCCGCCGTCGGCCGCGTGAAGATGAACATGCGCCTCGACCTCGACGTCGCCGACACGGTCCGTACGCTGCGCAAGGACGACATCCTGGCCGTGGTCCGGATGCTGGTCGAACTGCGCGACGGCAAGGGCGAGATCGACGACATCGACAACCTCGGCAACCGCCGTGTTCGTTCGGTCGGCGAATTGATGGAGAACCAGTACCGTCTCGGCCTGCTCCGCATGGAGCGCGCGATCAAGGAACGCATGTCCTCGATCGAGATCGACACGGTGATGCCGCAGGACCTGATCAACGCGAAGCCGGCTGCTGCCGCGGTTCGCGAATTCTTCGGTTCCTCGCAGCTCTCCCAGTTCATGGACCAGGTGAACCCGCTTTCGGAAATCACCCACAAGCGCCGTCTTTCGGCTCTTGGCCCGGGTGGTCTGACCCGTGAGCGCGCCGGCTTCGAAGTCCGCGACGTTCACCCGACCCACTACGGCCGTATCTGCCCGATCGAAACGCCGGAAGGCCCGAACATCGGTCTGATCAACTCGCTCGCAACCTTCGCCCGCGTCAACAAGTACGGCTTCATCGAAAGCCCGTACCGCAAGATCACGGACGGCAAGGTCACGACCGAAGTGGTCTACCTCTCGGCCATGGAAGAAGCGAAGTACTACGTCGCCCAGGCAAACTCGGAACTCACCTCGGACGGTTCGTTCGTGGAAGAATTCGTCGTCTGCCGTCATTCGGGCGAAGTGATGCTCGCGCCGCGCGACACGGTCAACCTAATGGACGTTTCGCCGAAGCAGCTCGTTTCGGTCGCAGCCGCGCTCATCCCGTTCCTTGAGAACGACGACGCGAACCGCGCGCTCATGGGCTCGAACATGCAGCGCCAGGCCGTGCCGCTCCTCAGGGCCGAAGCCCCGTTCGTCGGCACGGGCATGGAACCGGTCGTTGCCCGTGACTCGGGCGCTGCCATCGCGGCCCGCCGCGGCGGCGTCGTCGACCAGGTCGACGCGACCCGTATCGTTATCCGCGCCACCGAAGACCTCGATCCGTCGAAGTCCGGCGTCGATATCTACCGCCTGCAGAAGTTCCAGCGCTCCAACCAGAACACCTGCGTCAACCAGCGCCCGCTGGTTACCGTCGGCGACGTTCTGAACAAGGGCGACATCATCGCGGACGGTCCGTCGACCGACCTCGGCGACCTGGCACTCGGCCGCAACGCGCTCGTCGCGTTCATGCCTTGGAACGGCTACAACTACGAGGACTCGATCCTCCTGTCCGAACGCATCGTGCGCGATGACGTCTTCACCTCGATCCATATCGAGGAGTTCGAAGTCATGGCCCGCGACACCAAGCTCGGTCCGGAAGAAATCACGCGCGACATTCCGAACGTCTCGGAAGAAGCGCTGAAGAACCTCGACGAAGCCGGTATCGTGTACATCGGTGCGGAAGTTCAGCCGGGCGATATCCTCGTCGGCAAGATCACGCCGAAGGGCGAAAGCCCGATGACGCCGGAAGAAAAGCTTCTGCGCGCCATCTTCGGCGAAAAGGCTTCCGACGTGCGCGACACCTCCATGCGCATGCCGCCCGGCACCTTCGGCACCGTCGTCGAAGTTCGCGTCTTCAACCGCCATGGCGTGGAGAAGGACGAACGTGCGATGGCGATCGAGCGCGAAGAGATCGAGCGTCTGGCGAAGGACCGTGACGACGAGCAGGCGATCCTCGACCGTAACGTCTACGGCCGCCTGATCGACATGCTGCGCGGCAACGTCGCCGTTGCCGGCCCGAAGAGCTTCAAGAAGGGCACCGAGCTTTCGAACGCCGTCGTCTCCGAATATCCCCGCTCGCAGTGGTGGATGTTCGCCGTCGAGGACGAGAAGGTTCAGGGCGAGATCGAAGCGCTCCGCGGCCAGTACGACGAATCCAAGTCGCGCCTTGAACAGCGCTTCATGGACAAGGTCGAAAAGGTCCAGCGCGGCGACGAAATGCCCCCGGGCGTCATGAAGATGGTCAAGGTCTTCGTCGCTGTGAAGCGCAAGATCCAGCCGGGCGACAAGATGGCCGGCCGTCACGGCAACAAGGGTGTGGTTTCGCGCATCGTTCCGATCGAGGACATGCCGTTCCTGGAAGACGGCACGCATGTCGACGTCGTTCTGAACCCGCTGGGCGTGCCTTCGCGCATGAACGTCGGCCAGATCCTGGAGACGCATCTCGGTTGGGCTTGCGCCGGCATGGGCAAGCAGATCGGCGCGATGCTCGACGCCTACAAGGCAGGTGCCGAAATCCAGCCGCTGCGCGATGTCATCGACAGCGTCATCGGTTCCGGCCCGAAGGGCGAGCCGATCAAGCAGTATGACGACGAGTCCATCGTCCGCCTTGCGGAACAGACCCGTCGTGGTGTGTCGATCGCGACCCCGGTCTTCGACGGCGCCGTCGAGAAGGACGTCAACGAGATGCTCGAACAGGCAGGCCTCAAGGTCACCGGCCAGTCGACGCTCTATGACGGCCGGACCGGCGACCAGTTCGACCGCCAGGTGACCGTCGGCTACATCTACATGCTGAAGCTGAACCACCTTGTGGACGACAAGATCCACGCCCGTTCGATCGGCCCGTACTCGCTCGTTACCCAGCAGCCGCTGGGCGGCAAGGCGCAGTTCGGCGGCCAGCGCTTCGGGGAAATGGAGGTCTGGGCGCTCGAAGCCTACGGCGCCGCCTATACGCTGCAGGAAATGCTGACCGTGAAGTCGGACGACGTCGCGGGCCGCACCAAGGTGTACGAGGCGATCGTTCGTGGCGACGACACGTTCGAAGCGGGCATTCCGGAGAGCTTCAACGTTCTCGTCAAGGAAATGCGCTCGCTCGGCCTGTCGGTCGAACTCGAGAACTCCAAGCTCGACGCAGCCAACGAAGCCGGCCAGCTTCCGGACGCCGCGGAATAATCATGATCGGGTGCGCGCCTTCAGGGCGCGCACCGTTTCCGCCCCGCCCGCTCGGGCAGGGGCGGCTCATCCGTTTCAAGCAGCCTTGCGGCACCCGGGTATCGCCGCAATCGCTTGCTAAGCAGAGGGCCAATGGCCCACGAAGGAGATAGGCATGAACCAAGAGGTCATGAACCTTTTCAACCCGCAGGTGCCTGCGCAGACGTTCGATTCCATCCGGATCTCGATCGCTTCTCCGGAAAAGATTCTTTCCTGGTCTTACGGTGAGATCAAGAAGCCGGAAACGATCAACTACCGCACGTTCAAGCCGGAACGCGACGGTCTGTTCTGCGCGCGCATCTTCGGCCCGATCAAGGACTACGAGTGCCTGTGCGGCAAGTACAAGCGCATGAAGTACAAGGGCATCATCTGCGAAAAGTGCGGCGTCGAAGTCACGCTGTCGCGCGTTCGCCGCGAGCGCATGGGCCATATCGAGCTCGCCGCGCCCGTCGCCCACATCTGGTTCCTGAAGTCGCTTCCCTCGCGCATCTCGACTTTGCTCGACATGACGCTGAAGGATGTCGAGCGCGTTCTCTATTTCGAGAACTACATCGTGACCGAGCCGGGCCTGACCGCGCTCAAGGAAAACCAGCTTCTTTCCGAAGAAGAATACATGATCGCCGTCGATGAATATGGTGAAGACCAGTTCACGGCGATGATCGGCGCCGAGGCCATCTACGAGATGCTCGCCTCGATGAACCTCGAGAAGATCGCTGGCGATCTGCGTTCGGATCTGGCCGAGACCACCTCGGATCTGAAGCAGAAGAAGCTGATGAAGCGCCTGAAGATCGTCGAGAACTTCATGGAATCCGGGAACCGTCCGGAATGGATGATCATGAAGGTCGTCCCGGTGATCCCGCCGGACCTGCGTCCGCTGGTTCCGCTGGACGGCGGCCGCTTCGCGACGTCGGACCTGAACGATCTGTACCGCCGCGTCATCAACCGCAACAACCGTCTGAAGCGCCTCATCGAGCTTCGCGCACCGGGCATCATCATCCGCAACGAGAAGCGCATGCTTCAGGAATCGGTTGACGCCCTGTTCGACAACGGCCGCCGCGGCCGCGTCATCACGGGTGCCAACAAGCGTCCGCTGAAGTCGCTGTCCGACATGCTCAAGGGCAAGCAGGGCCGCTTCCGCCAGAACCTTCTCGGCAAGCGCGTCGACTATTCCGGCCGTTCGGTCATCGTGACCGGTCCGGAACTCAAGCTGCACCAGTGCGGCCTGCCGAAGAAGATGGCGCTCGAACTGTTCAAGCCGTTCATCTACGCCCGCCTCGACGCCAAGGGTTACTCCTCGACCGTCAAGCAGGCCAAGAAGCTCGTTGAAAAGGAAAAGCCGGAAGTCTGGGATATCCTCGACGAGGTCATCCGCGAACATCCGGTTCTCTTGAACCGCGCACCGACGCTGCACCGCCTGGGCATCCAGGCTTTCGAACCCACGCTGGTCGAAGGCAAGGCCATCCAGCTGCACCCGCTCGTCTGCACGGCTTTCAACGCCGACTTCGACGGCGACCAGATGGCTGTTCACGTTCCGCTTTCGCTGGAAGCCCAGCTTGAAGCGCGCGTGCTCATGATGTCGACGAACAACATCCTGCATCCGGCAAACGGTGCACCGATCATCGTTCCTTCGCAGGACATGGTTCTCGGTCTCTACTATCTGTCGATCCAGAACCAGAACGAGCCGGGCGAAGGCATGGCCTTCTCCGACATGGGCGAGCTGCACCACGCTCTGGAAAACAAGGTCGTCACGCTGCATGCCAAGATCAAGGGCCGCTACAAGTCGGTCGACGGTGAAGGCAAGCCCTACACCAAGATCTTCGAAACGACGCCCGGCCGCATGATCATCGGCGAACTGCTGCCGAAGAACGGCAACATTCCGTTCGACATCTGCAACCAGGAAATGACCAAGAAGAACATCTCCAAGATGATCGACTCGGTCTACCGTCACTGCGGCCAGAAAGACACGGTCATCTTCTGCGACCGCATCATGCAGCTCGGCTTCGTCCACGCCTGCCGCGCCGGCATTTCGTTCGGCAAGGACGACATGGTCATTCCGGAAACCAAGGTGAAGATCGTCGGTGATACCGAAAACCTGGTCAAGGAATACGAGCAGCAGTACAATGACGGCCTGATCACCCAGGGCGAAAAGTACAACAAGGTCGTCGATGCCTGGGGCAAGGCCACCGAGAAGGTTGCGGAAGACATGATGGCCCGCATCAAGGCCGTCGAGTTCGACCCCGCGACCGGTCGCCAGAAGCCGATGAACGCCATCTACATGATGTCGCACTCCGGCGCCCGTGGTTCTCCGAGCCAGATGCGTCAGCTGGGCGGCATGCGCGGCCTCATGGCCAAGCCGTCGGGCGAGATCATCGAAACGCCGATCATCTCGAACTTCAAGGAAGGCCTGACCGTTAACGAGTACTTCAACTCGACGCACGGTGCCCGTAAGGGTCTGGCAGACACCGCCTTGAAGACCGCGAACTCCGGTTACCTGACCCGCCGTCTCGTCGACGTCGCGCAGGATTGCATCGTCACGCATGTCGACTGCGGCACGGAAACGGGCCTCACGATGACGGCGATCGTCGATGCCGGCCAGGTCGTGGCTTCGATCGGCACCCGCGTGCTCGGCCGTACCGCGCTGGACGATATCGATCACCCGGTCACGGGTGAGCGCATCGTCGATGCGGGCCGGATGATCCTCGAGGCCGACGTCGTCCAGATCGAAAAGGCTGGTATCCAGTCGATCCGCATCCGCTCGGCGCTGACCTGCGAAATCCAGACCGGCGTCTGCGGCGTCTGCTACGGTCGCGACCTTGCACGCGGCACGCCCGTCAACATGGGCGAAGCCGTCGGCGTCATCGCGGCTCAGTCGATCGGTGAACCGGGCACCCAGCTCACCATGCGTACCTTCCACTTGGGCGGCACGGCGACCGTGGTCGACCAGTCGTTCCTGGAAGCGTCGTATGAAGGCACGGTGCAGATCAAGAACCGCAACATGCTGCGGAACTCCGAAGGCGTTCTCGTCGCGATGGGCCGCAACATGGCGATCCAGATCCTCGACGAGCGCGGCGTGGAACGCTCCTCGCAGCGCGTCGCCTACGGTTCGAAGATCTTCGTCGACGATGCCGACAAGGTGAAGCGCGGCCAGCGTCTCGCCGAGTGGGACCCCTACACCCGTCCGATGATGACGGAAGTCGAGGGCACCGTTCACTTCGAAGACGTGGTCGACGGTATCTCGGTTCTGGAATCGACGGACGAATCCACCGGCATCACCAAGCGTTCGGTCATCGACTGGCGCTCGACGCCGCGCGGTACGGACCTGAAGCCTGCCATCATCATCAAGGACAAGAATGGCGCCGTTGCCAAGCTGTCCCGCGGTGGCGAAGCCCGCTTCCTGCTCTCGGTCGACGCGATCCTGTCGGTCGAACCGGGCCAGAAGGTCTCCCAGGGTGACGTTCTTGCCCGCTCGCCGCTGGAAAGCGCCAAGACCAAGGACATCACCGGTGGTCTGCCGCGCGTTGCCGAACTGTTCGAAGCCCGTCGTCCGAAGGACCACGCCATCATCGCTGAGATCGATGGTACGGTTCGCTTCGGCCGCGACTACAAGAACAAGCGTCGCGTGATGATCGAGCCGGCGGAAGACGGTGTCGAGCCGGTCGAGTACCTGATCCCGAAGGGCAAGCCCTTCCACCTTCAGGACGGCGACTACATCGAAAAGGGTGACTACATCCTCGACGGCAACCCGGCGCCGCATGACATCCTGGCGATCAAGGGCGTGGAAGCACTCGCTTCCTACCTCGTGAACGAAATCCAGGAAGTCTACCGTCTGCAGGGCGTTGTGATCAACGACAAGCACATCGAGGTGATCGTTCGCCAGATGCTGCAGAAGGTCGAGATCACGGATGCCGGCGACTCGACCTACATCGTCGGCGACAACGTCGACCGTATCGAGCTCGAAGACGTCAACGACGGCCTGATCGAGGAAGGCAAAAAGCCGGCTTACGGCGATCCGGTCCTCCTCGGCATCACCAAGGCGTCGCTGCAGACCCCGTCGTTCATCTCGGCCGCATCTTTCCAGGAGACCACCAAGGTTCTCACGGAAGCTGCGATCGCCGGCAAGACCGACGGCCTGCAGGGTCTCAAGGAAAACGTCATCGTCGGCCGCCTCATCCCGGCCGGTACGGGTGGCACCATGACCCAGATCCGCCGCATCGCGACGGCTCGCGACGAGATGATCCTCGACGAGCGCCGCAAGTCGACGGGTGCAGGTGTTGCAACCCCGATGCTGGCGGACCTCGCCGGCGGCGAGAACGCCGCAGCCGAATAAGCTGTCGTTCTTTTAAAGATGAAAAAGCCGCCCGAGCGTTTCGGGCGGCTTTTTGTTTATGTGAGACGGGGCGGCGCCTAGGGCTTGTAGCCGATGGCCCTGACCTGGCTGACGCCCGTCATCACCCGGCCATAGGCGATGCAGATGAGGTTCATCATTCGCTTGCCGACGATCGGGCCGACGATCCACCAGTAGCGCGGCCAGCGGTGGTGGACCGGCGCCGCGGCGATCCCGGTGAACCCGGCACGCTTCAGCAGGTTGCCGAGGTTGCTGGGCGACCAGGTGAAAAGGTGGAAGTTCGGCTCGTCCTCGCGGTAGCCTATCTTGAAGGACTCGTTCGGCGTCACGAGCACGACCTTGCCGCCCTTGCGGAGCTTGGTGAACATCTGCCGCACCATGCCGAGCGGATCGTCGACATGCTCAAGGGCATGGTGAGAAATGATGGTGTCGGCCCAGCCGTCCTCGATCTGATCAAGGCTGCCGAAGACCCGGATGCCGTTCTTGCGGGCTGCCGCGGCGGCCGCCTCGTTGACCTCGACACCAACGCGCTCTTTGACATCGAGGCTGGAAAGGATGTAGCCGCCACCGCAGCCGAAATCGATCACGCGGTCCGACGGACCGACGAATTTCTCGAACTTCAGGCGATCGAAGTAAGCCGCATAGCGCTGGTGTTCGAACGTCTTGTCGAAATAGCTCTTGTCGTAATAGTCGTTTTTCTCGCCAACCGCTGTCGCTGTATCGGAAACGGTCATCTTTTCCCCCGTGAGGCCAGGCCGGACAGGCTGAGCGACCATGTCGACCACCATGCCCGAGCCGCCGGGGGCTGATAAGCCGCCAATAGGGCGTAGAACCTCACCTGAACGGATAGGAGCCTACTACCCGGTGCTGCCGGCAGAGGCGGGCGACGCGCCTCTGCCAAGGGGAGCAATCCGGCTGGCGGGGGCGCGGCGTCACGCGAAACGGATGATCGCCACTTCCCCTTCGAGCGCGCCGCGATAGGCCGATGCATGCGGCTCCTCGTCCGGCACGTCGTTCAGCGTGCCGATCTGGTCGAGGTCGGCTTCGAGGAAGCCTTCCTCCGAAAGGGCGTTCAGCGCCTCGCGCACGGCGCTGTCGTCGTCCGGCGCGCGCAGCATGACATGGATGTCGATGCCCTCGTCGCCGTCGCGCTCATAGGCCTTGCCGATGATGATGAAGACCATCGGGTCGTCGAGCGTATTGTTGTCGTTGTCGGCACTGGCCATGGCAGGCTCCTTTCGGGATGAAATGATGCAAGCTCTATAAAGGGTAGGGCGGTCGGACCCAATCGCAAAAATCACGATCCCGTCAAAAGCCTTACTGGTAGAGAATCGGTGGATGTAATTGGCGCGGAGCGACTCTTCCGGTTGATTCCTTCTTCATGCTTTCTTAATGCAGATCGGCGAAGGCTGGTTGTCTGAAAATCACCGCGAAGAGGGCAGGGGCGCACCCTGAAAGCCCTGCTTCTCAGGCAAAGCAGGCATTCCCGGGCAGGATTCTTTCGCGCCGCCCCTTGACCTTTCGCCCTTTAATCAGTAGACCGCCCGCTATCAGAGCCTATGTGAGGCTGGCTGGTTCGGAACGACTCGTTCTGGAGTTCGCCTCAAACAGGGCTCGACGCACGTTGAGAACATGAATGCTGCACGCATGACGCGGTTATCGCGTCCTCTGCCTATGAAGGTCATCCGCAAAAGCGGATCGGCCTTTTATTGCGCATGAACACGCGTGTGGCCATGTATCCGCCCGCAAGGGTAAACGAGACTAGATTTGCAAGGGATGGTTAAATGCCTACCGTAAACCAGTTGATCCGCAAGCCGCGCCAGGCGTCGGTAAAGCGCAACAAGGTTCCTGCTCTGCAGGAAAACCCCCAGAAGCGCGGCGTTTGCACCCGCGTCTACACGACGACCCCGAAGAAGCCGAACTCGGCTCTGCGTAAGGTCGCCAAGATCCGCCTGACCAATGGCTTCGAAGTCATTGGCTACATTCCGGGCGAAGGCCACAACCTGCAGGAACACTCCGTCGTCATGATCCGTGGCGGCCGCGTAAAGGACTTGCCGGGCGTTCGTTACCACATCATCCGCGGCGTTCTCGACACCCAGGGCGTCAAGAACCGCAAGCAGCGCCGCTCCAAGTACGGCGCGAAGCGTCCGAAATAATAAGTCAACCGGCGCCATTTCGCTGGTCAGATCAGTTACAAGTTTGAGAGACAAAAAGTATGTCCCGTCGCCATAGAGCAGAAAAGCGCGAGATCAACCCGGACCCGAAGTTCGGCGATCTCGTAGTCACCAAGTTCATGAATGCCATCATGCTGGACGGCAAGAAGTCCGTCGCCGAAACGATCGTTTACGGCGCCTTCGATGTCGTTCAGGGCAAGGCTAAAGCGGACCCGGTCACGGTGTTCCATTCGGCTCTGGACAACGTTGCGCCGCATGTCGAAGTGCGTTCGCGCCGCGTTGGTGGTGCGACCTACCAGGTTCCGGTCGACGTTCGTCCGGAGCGCCGCCAGGCTCTCGCAATCCGTTGGCTGATCGCAGCTGCCCGCAAGCGTAACGAAACGACCATGGTCGAGCGCCTCTCCGGCGAACTCATGGACGCAGCGAACAATCGCGGCAGCGCCGTCAAGAAGCGCGAAGACACGCACAAGATGGCTGACGCCAACCGTGCCTTCTCGCACTACCGCTGGTAACCGAAACTAGACGTCTCGAAAGGAGTCCCAGATGGCTCGCGAATATAAAATCGAAGACTACCGAAATTTCGGTATCATGGCGCATATCGACGCCGGCAAGACGACGACGACCGAGCGTATCCTTTACTACACCGGCAAGTCCCACAAGATCGGCGAAGTCCATGACGGCGCCGCTACGATGGACTGGATGGAGCAGGAGCAGGAACGCGGCATCACGATCACGTCCGCTGCCACCACGACCTACTGGAAGGGCCGTGACGGCAAGACCCGCCGTTTCAACATCATCGACACCCCCGGCCACGTCGACTTCACCATCGAAGTCGAGCGTTCGCTGCGCGTTCTCGACGGTGCGATCGCCCTTCTCGATGCCAACGCCGGTGTAGAGCCGCAGACGGAAACCGTCTGGCGTCAGGCTGAGAAGTACAACGTTCCGCGCATGATCTTCTGCAACAAGATGGACAAGACCGGCGCGGACTTCTACCGCTCGGTGTCCATGATCAAGTCGCGCCTCGGTGCGATCCCGGTCGTCATGCAGCTGCCGATCGGCGCCGAGACCGAGTTCAAGGGCGTCGTCGACCTGATCGAGATGAACGCTCTCGTCTGGCGCGATGAATCGCTCGGCGCCCAGTGGGACGTCGTCGAAATCCCGGAAGACATGAAGGCCCAGGCCGAAGAATACCGTGAGAAGCTCATCGAGACCGTCGTCGAAATCGACGAAGCCGCGATGGAAGCCTATCTCGAAGGCAACTACCCGGACAACGAACAGATCCGTGCGCTCGTTCGCCGCGGCACCATCGACGTGAAGTTCCACCCGATGTTCTGCGGTACCGCGTTCAAGAACAAGGGCGTCCAGCCGCTGCTCGACGCCGTCGTCGATTACCTGCCGTCCCCGGCAGACATCCCGGCGATCAAGGGCATCGACGTCAAGACGGAAGCCGAAATCGAGCGTCACGCTGACGACGCCGAGCCGCTTTCCATGCTTGCGTTCAAGATCATGAACGACCCCTTCGTCGGTTCGCTCACCTTCGCCCGCATCTATTCCGGCAAGCTCGAAAAGGGCACGTCGGTCATGAACACGGTCAAGGAAAAGCGCGAGCGCGTCGGCCGTATGCTCCAGATGCATTCCAACTCGCGTGAAGACATCGAAGAAGCCTTTGCCGGCGACATCGTTGCTCTCGCCGGCCTCAAGGACACCACGACGGGCGACACGCTCTGCGATCCCCTGAAGCCGGTCATCCTCGAGCGCATGGAATTCCCCGAGCCGGTCATCCAGATCGCGATCGAGCCGAAGACCAAGAACGACCAGGAAAAGATGGGCCTCGCGCTCAACCGCCTGGCCGCCGAAGACCCGTCCTTCCGCGTCAAGACCGACGAAGAGTCGGGCCAGACGATCATCGCAGGCATGGGTGAACTTCACCTCGACATCATCGTCGACCGCATGCGTCGCGAGTTCAAGGTCGAAGCCAATGTCGGCGCCCCGCAGGTTGCCTACCGCGAGACCATCACGCGCAAGACCGAGAAGGACTACACGCACAAGAAGCAGACCGGTGGTACCGGCCAGTTCGCCCGCGTGAAGCTCGTTTTCGAACCGAACCCGGAAGGCGAAGACTTCCTGTTCGAGTCCAAGATCGTCGGCGGTTCTGTTCCGAAGGAATATATCCCGGGCGTTCAGAAGGGTATCGAAAGCGTTCTGTCCTCGGGTCCGCTCGCAGGCTTCCCGATGCTCGGCGTCAAGGCGACGCTCATCGACGGCGCCTTCCACGATGTCGACTCCTCGGTCCTCGCCTTCGAAATCGCATCGCGTGCCTGCTTCCGTGAAGCGTCGCGTGAAGCCGGCGCCCAGCTGCTGGAACCGATGATGAAGGTCGAAGTCGTCACGCCGGAAGACTATGTCGGCGACGTCATCGGCGACCTGAACTCCCGTCGTGGCCAGATCCAGGGCCAGGAATCGCGCGGCGTCGCCGTCGTGATCTCCGCCAACGTGCCGCTGGCCAACATGTTCAAGTACGTGGACAACCTGCGCTCGATGTCGCAGGGCCGCGCCCAGTACACGATGACCTTCGATCACTATGCGCCGGTTCCCTCGAACGTCGCGCAGGAAATCCAGGCAAAGTACTCCGGTCAGAAGTGACCGGGGTACGCCCCTAAGAAAATTGTATGAATTTCCCTTCGCGGGACAAGGAACGGAGAGCCGGAAATGGCAAAGAGCAAGTTTGAGCGCAACAAGCCTCACGTAAACATCGGCACGATCGGCCACGTCGACCATGGCAAGACGTCGCTGACGGCCGCGATCACGAAGTATTTCGGCGAATACAAGGCGTATGACCAGATCGACGCCGCTCCGGAAGAAAAGGCTCGTGGCATCACCATCTCGACGGCGCACGTCGAATACGAGACGCCGGCCCGCCACTACGCCCACGTCGACTGCCCCGGCCACGCCGACTACGTCAAGAACATGATCACCGGTGCTGCCCAGATGGACGGCGCAATCCTGGTCTGCTCGGCTGCTGACGGCCCGATGCCGCAGACCCGCGAGCACATCCTGCTCGCCCGCCAGGTTGGCGTTCCGGCGATCGTCGTGTTCCTCAACAAGGTCGACCAGGTCGACGACGCCGAACTCCTCGAGCTCGTCGAGCTTGAAGTGCGCGAACTGCTGTCGTCCTACGACTTCCCGGGCGACGACATTCCGATCGTCAAGGGTTCGGCTCTGGCCGCTCTCGAAGATTCGGACAAGAAGATCGGTGAAGACGCGATCCGCGAGCTGATGGCAGCTGTCGACGCCTACATCCCGACGCCGGAGCGTCCGATCGACCAGCCGTTCCTGATGCCGATCGAAGACGTGTTCTCGATCTCGGGCCGCGGTACGGTTGTGACGGGTCGCGTCGAGCGCGGCATCGTCAAGGTCGGCGAAGAAGTCGAGATCGTCGGCATCCGCCCGACCTCGAAGACGACGGTTACCGGCGTTGAAATGTTCCGCAAGCTGCTCGACCAGGGCCAGGCCGGCGACAACATCGGCGCTCTCGTTCGCGGTGTGAACCGTGACGGCGTCGAGCGTGGCCAGATCCTGTGCAAGCCGGGTTCGGTCAAGCCGCACAAGAAGTTCATGGCAGAAGCCTACATCCTGACGAAGGAAGAAGGCGGCCGTCATACGCCGTTCTTCACGAACTACCGTCCGCAGTTCTACTTCCGCACGACGGACGTGACGGGCATTGTTTCGCTGCCGGAAGGCACGGAAATGGTCATGCCGGGCGACAACGTCACGGTTGCCGTCGAGCTGATCGTTCCGATCGCGATGGAAGAAAAGCTGCGCTTCGCCATCCGCGAAGGCGGCCGCACCGTCGGCGCCGGCATCGTTGCTTCGATCGTCGAGTAAGACGTTAAGGCCCTAGGCCGCTGAAAAAGGAAGGGCAGGGGGTCAACCCTGCCCCTCCGGTCTTTGAAAATTTAGCGGACTGGCCTTTCGGCAATTGTGTTTTCGTGTGCGTTCCTTTATGGAACCGCCAGAATCAAAAAGCGCGTATTCCCAAGAGAATCGCGCGGATAACGAACTAAGGAAAAGTCGTATGAACGGCCAGAACATCCGCATCCGCCTCAAGGCGTTTGACCACCGGATCCTTGATGCCTCCACGCGCGAGATCGTGTCGACGGCAAAGCGCACCGGCGCAAGCGTCCGCGGCCCCGTTCCGCTCCCGACCCGTATTGAAAAGTTCACGGTCAACCGGTCGCCCCACGTCGACAAGAAGAGCCGCGAACAGTTCGAGATGCGCACGCACAAGCGCCTGCTCGACATTGTAGATCCGACCCCGCAGACCGTTGACGCTCTCATGAAGCTCGACCTTGCGGCCGGTGTAGACGTAGAGATCAAGCTCTAAGTCCGGCGTAAGCCGAAATAACAAGGAAGGTACGTGGCATTAGCCGACGTCTTCTAAAAACGGGAAACCCGACGGCCTTCGAGGCCCGAGTGGAATCCTTAAACCAAGAGGCATGAAGGGGCTCCCTCGTTTTGGGAATACCCCGACAGGACTTCTAAGAGGATTGAACCATGCGTTCAGGTGTGATTGCACAGAAAGTAGGGATGACTCGCGTCTATAATGACGCAGGTGAGCATATCCCTGTAACAGTATTGCGACTGGACAACGTCCAGGTCGTGGCCCAGCGCACGCAGGACAAGAACGGCTACACGGCCGTCCAGCTCGGCGCCGGCACCTCCAAGGTGAAGAACACGGCAAAGGCACTGCGCGGCCAGTTCGCCGCTGCAAGCGTCGAGCCGAAGGCCAAGCTCGTCGAGTTCCGCGTTTCGGAAGACAACCTCATCGACATCGGCGCGGAACTGACCGCGAGCCACTTTGTCGCAGGTCAGCTCGTCGACGTTACCGGCACCACGATCGGTAAGGGTTTCGCCGGTGCCATGAAGCGCCACAACTTCGGTGGTCTTCGTGCAACGCACGGCGTGTCCGTCTCGCACCGTTCGCACGGTTCGACGGGTAACAACCAGGACCCGGGCAAGGTCTGGAAGGGCAAGCGCATGGCTGGTCACATGGGCCAGACGCGCGTCACCACCCAGAACCTCGAAGTCGTCTCGACCGACGAAGAGCGTGGTCTCATCCTCGTTAAGGGCGCAGTCCCGGGCTCCAAGGGTGCCTGGATCGTCGTTCGTGACGCCGTCAAGTCCGGCACCCCGTCCGACGCGCCGCGTCCGGCCGCCGTGCGCGCCGCAGTCAAGTAAGGGAGCCTGATCATGGATCTCAAAGTCACGACCCTCGAGGGGAAGGACGCCGGCAAGGTCTCCCTCTCCGACGCGATTTTCGGCCTCGAGCCGCGCGAAGACATCATTGCCCGCGTCGTCCGCTGGCAGCTCGCCAAGAAGCAGCAGGGCAGCCACAAGTCGCTGACCCGCGCCGAGGTTTCCCGCACGGGCGCCAAGATGTACAAGCAGAAGGGTACGGGCCGCGCTCGTCACCATTCGGCTCGTGCACCGCAGTTCCGCGGCGGCGGCAAGGCCCACGGCCCGGTTGTCCGCAGCCATGCCCACGACCTGCCCAAGCAGGTTCGCGCGCTCGGCCTGCGCCATGCGCTCTCGGCAAAGCTGAAGGCTGAAAACCTGATCATCATCGACGATCTGGTTGCTGCCGAAGCAAAGACGAAGGCTCTCGCCGGCGTATTCGCCTCGCTCGGCCTCACCAATGCCCTCATCATCGGCGGCTCGGAACTTGACGGCAACTTCAAGCTCGCAGCCCGCAACATCCCGAACGTGGATGTTCTTCCGATCCAGGGTATCAATGTTTACGACATCCTGCGCCGCGGCAAGCTCGTGCTCTCCAAGGCTGCTGTAGAAGCCCTCGAGGAGCGGTTCAAATGACGGATCTTCGCCACTACGATGTGATCGTATCTCCTTCGATCACCGAAAAGTCGACGCTGGTATCCGAAAACAACCAGGTCGTCTTCAACGTTGCCAAGCGCGCTTCCAAGCCTGAAATCAAGGCTGCAGTGGAAGCACTCTTCGGCGTCAAGGTCACGGCTGTGAACACGCTCGTCCGCAAGGGCAAGATCAAGCGTTTCCGCGGCTTCGCCGGCCGGCAGGGAGATGTCAAGAAGGCTATCGTCACGCTCGCTGACGGTCAGTCCATCGACGTCTCCACCGGGCTCTAATCGGGCACTCGGCTAAAGAGGAAACAGAAAAATGGCATTGAAAAGCTACAACCCGACCACTCCGAGCCAGCGCCAGCTGGTCATCGTCGACCGGTCGGGCCTTTACAAGGGCAAGCCCGTAAAGGCTCTGACCGAAGGTCTCTCCAAGAGCGGCGGCCGTAACAACCTGGGTCGCATCACTGCCCGCTTCATCGGCGGCGGTCACAAGCGTACCTACCGTCTCGTCGACTTCAAGCGTCGCAAGTTCGACGTCGAAGGCACGGTCGCGCGTCTGGAATACGACCCGAACCGCACCGCGTTCATCGCGCTGATCGACTATGCTGACGGCGAGCAGGCCTATATCCTGGCACCGCAGCGCCTGGCAGCCGGCGACAAGGTCATCGCGTCCGACAAGGCCGTTGACGTCAAGCCCGGCAACACCATGCCGCTGCAGTACATCCCGGTTGGCTCGATCGTTCACAACGTCGAGATGAAGCCGGGCAAGGGCGGCCAGATCGCCCGTTCCGCTGGCACCTTCGTTCAGCTCGTCGGCCGCGACCAGGGCATGGCGATCCTTCGCCTGAACTCGGGCGAACAGCGCCTGGTTCACTCGTCCTGCCTCGCCACGATCGGCGCCGTATCCAACCCGGATCACGGCAACATCAACGACGGCAAGGCTGGTCGCACGCGTTGGCGCGGCAAGACCCCGCACAACCGCGGCGTCGTCATGAACCCGGTCGACCACCCGCACGGCGGTGGTGAAGGCCGCACCTCCGGTGGTCGTCACCCGGTATCCCCGTGGGGCAAGCCCACCAAGGGCAAGCGTACCCGCTCGAACAAGTCGACCGACAAGTTCATCATGCGCTCGCGCCACTTGAAGAAGAAGTAAGAGAGGTAGTCAGGAATGGCTCGTTCAGTATGGAAAGGCCCGTTTGTTGACGGCTATCTTCTCAAGAAGGCTGAGAAGGTTCGTGAAGGCGGTCGCAGCGAAGTGATCAAGATCTGGAGCCGTCGCTCCACGATCCTGCCGCAGTTCGTCGGTCTCACCTTCGGCGTCTACAACGGCAGCAAGCATATCCCGGTGGCCGTCAACGAAGACATGGTTGGCCACAAGTTTGGTGAATTCGCTCCGACCCGGACCTATTACGGTCACGGCGCGGACAAGAAGGCGAAGAGGAAGTAACGATGGGCAAGGCTAAAGCCGAACGTCGGCTGAAGGATAACGAGGCGCAGGCCATCGCGCGCACGATCCGCGTCAGCCCCCAGAAGCTCAACCTGCTTGCTGCGCTGATCCGCGGCAAGAAGGTCGACCGGGCGCTCGCCGAACTTGAATTCTCGCGCAAGCGTAGCGCCGAGACCGTCAAGAAGACGCTGGAATCCGCTATCGCCAACGCAGAAAACAACCACGACCTCGACGTGGACTCGCTGATCGTCGCGGAAGCGTATGTCGGCAAGTCGATCGTCATGAAGCGTTTCCACGCTCGTGGCCGCGGCCGCGCATCGCGGATCGAGAAGCCTTTCTCGCATCTCACGATCGTCGTCCGTGAAGTCGAAGCCAAAGGGGAGGCCGCATAATGGGCCAGAAGATTAATCCAATCGGTTTCCGCCTCGGCATCAACCGCACCTGGGACAGCCGTTGGTTCGCCGACAATGCCGAATACGGCCAGCTGCTCCACGAAGACCTGAAGATCCGCGCTTTCGTCATGGAAGAGCTGAAGCAGGCCGGCATCGCCAAGGTCGTCATCGAGCGTCCGCACAAGAAGTGCCGCGTCACGATCCACTCGGCTCGCCCGGGTCTGATCATCGGCAAGAAGGGTGCAGACATCGAGAAGCTTCGCAAGAAGCTTGCCGCGATGACGAACTCGGAAACGCACCTCAACATCGTTGAAGTGCGCAAGCCGGAAGTCGACGCAACCCTCGTTGCCCAGTCGATCGCCCAGCAGCTCGAGCGCCGCGTGGCTTTCCGCCGTGCGATGAAGCGCGCTGTTCAGTCCGCGATGCGTCTTGGCGCCGAAGGCATCAAGATCACCTGCGCAGGCCGTCTCGGCGGCGCGGAAATCGCCCGTACGGAATGGTACCGCGAAGGTCGCGTTCCGCTTCACACGCTGCGTGCGGACATCGACTACGGTACGGCTGAAGCCGAAACCGCATTCGGCATCTGCGGCATCAAGGTCTGGATCTTCAAGGGCGAAATCCTTGAACACGACCCGATGGCTTCGGAGCGTCGCGCAAGCGAAAGTGACAGCCAGGGTCCCGCCAGCCGTGAACGCGGCGATCGTGGCGACCGTCGTCGTGAAAACGCGTAACAGTCGCGTTTGGCAGCCAATATCGGAGAAGTAAAAAAATGTTGCAGCCAAAGCGTACCAAGTATCGCAAGCAGTTCAAGGGCCGCATCAAGGGTGTCGCCAAGGGCGGCTCCGACCTCGCTTTCGGCGAGTTCGGCTTGAAGGCTCAGGAACCGAATCGCGTTAACGCTCGCGAGATCGAAGCGGCCCGCCGCGCGATCACGCGTTACATGAAGCGTGCCGGCCGTGTGTGGATCCGTGTGTTCCCCGACGTGCCGGTCACCGCCAAGCCTACCGAAGTCCGCATGGGTAAGGGTAAGGGCTCGGTCGAATACTGGGCGGCCAAGGTCAAGCCTGGTCGTATGATGTTCGAGATCGACGGTGTCTCCGAGGAGATCGCCCGCGAGGCGCTTCGTCTCGGCTCGGCCAAGCTCTCGGTCAAGACGCGCTTCGTACAGCGCATTGCAGAGTAAGGAGCGAGTAGGATGAAAGCCGTAGACGTTCGCGCGCTTAGCGCCGACCAGCTCAACGATGAGCTTGCCAAGCTGAAGAAGGAGCAGTTCAACCTGCGCTTCCAGAAGGCGACTGGCCAGCTCGAGAAGACCTCGCGCATCAACGAAGTCCGCAAGGACATCGCGCGCGTCAAGACCATTGCCCGCCAGAAGGCGGCAGAAGCCAAGGCCTAAGGACCGAAAACGATGCCGAAACGCATTCTGCAGGGCACTGTAGTCAGTGACAAGAACGAAAAGACCGTTGTCGTTCGCGTCGAGCGCCGCTTTGCCCACCCGCTGCTTCAGAAGACCGTTCGCCGGTCCAAGAAGTACAAGGCGCATGACGAAAACAACCAGTACAAGGTCGGTGACGTCGTTTCCATCGAGGAATGCGCACCCATCTCCAAGGACAAGCGCTGGACCGTCGTATCGGCCCACGCCTAAAAACATCGGAATTTGCGCCGGGCCCTTGTGTTCGGCGCGAAAACCTGTATGAAGCAGCGCAAGGACGCTCGGAATCACGAGCGTCTTTTGCTTTGAGCGCACGGAAGGTCCCATCGGCTCGCCGATTAGTGGAAACCACCCTGACAAAAGACCATCCCGCGCGAAAACACGTATTTCCATAAGCTGGAACAGGGGGCTAACACCCAACCGGTCCGGTAAAACAAGAAGGCGACCTGACATGATTCAGATGCAGACTAACCTCGACGTCGCGGATAATTCCGGCGCACGTCGTGTCATGTGCATCAAGGTGCTGGGCGGCTCCAAGCGTAAGTACGCTTCGGTCGGCGACATTATCGTCGTCTCGATCAAGGAAGCCATCCCGCGCGGCCGCGTGAAGAAGGGTGACGTGATGAAGGCGGTTGTCGTTCGCACCGCCAAGGACATCCGCCGCCCCGATGGTAGCGTTATCCGTTTCGACAACAACGCAGCCGTCCTGATCGACAATAAGAAAGAGCCCATCGGCACCCGTATCTTCGGACCGGTTCCGCGCGAACTTCGCGCAAAGAACCACATGAAGATCATCTCGCTGGCTCCGGAAGTACTCTAAGGAGCGATGGCTATGCAGAAGATTCGTAAGGGCGACAAGGTCGTCGTACTCACCGGCAAGGACAAGGGCCGTACCGGTGAAGTTGTTCAGGTCATGCCGAAGGAAGACCGTGCGGTCGTCAAGGGTATCAACCTGGTGAAGCGTCACCAGCGTCAGTCCCAGACCCAGGAAGCCGGCATCATCACCAAGGAAGCTTCGATCCACCTGTCGAACATCGCGATCGCCGACCCCAAGGACGGCAAGCCGACCCGCGTCGGTTTCAAGGTCGAGGGCGACAAGAAGGTTCGTGTAGCAAAGCGTTCGGGAGTGTCGATCGATGGCTGACACCAAGTATGAGCCGCGCCTCAAGAAGGAATACGTCGAGCGTATCCGCAAGGCGCTTCAGGAGCAGTTCTCCTTCGCCAACGAGATGCAGATCCCGCGTCTCGACAAGGTCGTCATCAACATGGGTGTTGGTGAATCGACGGGCGATTCGAAGAAGCCGTCCGTAGCGGCTGGCGACCTCGCAGCGATTGCCGGCCAGAAGCCGGTCATCACGCGCGCCCGCAACTCCATCGCCGGCTTCAAGCTGCGCGAAGGCATGCCCATCGGCGCGAAGGTCACGCTGCGCGGCGCCCGCATGTATGAATTTCTGGATCGCCTCGTGAACATCGCGCTGCCCCGTGTACGCGACTTCCGTGGTCTGAACCCGAAGTCCTTCGATGGCCGTGGCAACTTCGCCATGGGTATCAAGGAGCACATTGTGTTCCCGGAGATCAACTACGACAAGGTTGATCAGATGTGGGGCATGGACATCATCGTTTGCACGACGGCAAAGACGGACGACGAAGCACGGGCTCTTCTGAAAGAGTTCAACTTCCCGTTCCGCGCCTGATCCGTAACGACAAGCGTAAAGAAGGATAACTGTTATGGCGAAAACGAGCGCAGTTGAAAAGAACAAGCGCCGCCGCAAACTGGTTGCCAGCCAGGCCGCTAAGCGTGCCCGCCTGAAGGCCATCATCCAGAACCAGGCTCTTCCGATCGAAGAGCGCTTCAAGGCGACCTTGAAGCTTGCCGAACTTCCGCGCAATGGTTCCAAGACCCGCATCCGCAACCGCTGCGAAGTAACGGGCCGTCCGCGCGCCTTTTATCGCAAACTCGGAATGTCGCGTATTGCGCTTCGTGAACTGGGCAATTCCGGCAAGGTGCCGGGCATTGTCAAGTCGAGCTGGTAAGGAGACGGGCACATGTCTATGACTGATCCTCTGGGCGATATGCTCACCCGCATCCGCAACGGCGCCGCACGCCGCAAGTCCAGCGTTTCGACGCCGGCTTCCAAGCTGCGTGCCCGCGTTCTGGACGTCCTTCAGTCCGAAGGTTACATCCGCGGATATTCGGAAGTCGAATTCGGCAACGGCAAGGCCGAGCTGAACATCGAACTCAAGTACTACGAAGGCGCGTCCGTGATCCGCAAGATCGACCGCGTCTCCAAGCCGGGCCGCCGGGTCTATGTCTCGGTCAAGTCCATTCCGCAGGTCGCGAACGGCCTCGGCATCACCATCCTTTCGACCCCGAAGGGTGTGATGGCCGATCACCAGGCACGCGAACAGAACGTTGGTGGCGAGATTCTTTGCTCGGTCTTCTAAGACTGAGCAAGGATCTCCATAACGAACAGACAGGATAAAACAATGTCTCGTATCGGTAAGAAGCCCGTTCCGGTTCCCGCTGGTGTCACCGCGACCGTCGATGGTCAGACGGTCACCGCGAAGGGCCCGAAGGGCGAACTGTTCTTCGTCGCAAACGACGAAGTTTCGGTGAAGCTCGAAGACAACGCAGTTGTCGTTCAGCCGATCAACACGTCCAAGGATGCTCGTTCCAAGTGGGGCATGTCCCGCACGATGGTCGAGAACATCTTCAAGGGTGTGAAGGACGGCTACGAGCGCAAGCTCGAAATCAACGGCGTCGGCTACCGCGCGTCGCTGCAGGGCAAGAACCTGCAGCTCGCACTCGGCTTCAGCCACGACGTGGTCTACCAGACGCCGGAAGGCATCTCGATCGCTGTGCCGAAGCCGACGGAAATCATCATCTCCGGCATCAACAAGCAGCAGGTCGGCCAGGTCGCAGCGGAAATCCGCGAATACCGTGGCCCCGAGCCCTACAAGGGCAAGGGCGTCAAGTATGCCGAAGAGCGGATCGTCCGCAAAGAAGGCAAGAAGAAGTAAGGATCACGCGAAATGGCTAGCAGGAAAGAAGCTCTCGTGCGCCGCGCCAACCGCGTGCGCCGTTCCATCAAGGCGGTCGCCAACGGCCGTCCGCGCCTGTCGGTTCATCGCTCGTCGAAGAACATCTACGTACAGGTCATCGATGACGTGGCCGGCACGACGCTTGCGTCCGCCTCCACGCTCGACACCGATCTGCGCTCGTCCTTGAAGACGGGCGCCGACACGGCAGCAGCCGCTGCCGTCGGCAAGCTCATCGCTGAGCGTGCCGCCAAGGCCGGCGTCAAGGAGGTCGTTTTCGACCGTGGCGCCTTCATCTATCACGGCCGCATCAAGGCTCTTGCCGAAGCTGCGCGTGAAGGTGGTCTTAGCTTCTGATCTTTCGGCTGGGCGCGTAAAGCGCCTGCCGGTCAGCTCAGTTGGGTATTGGTCGCTTCCATTCCCTGAATGGGGGCGACTTTCGTCAATCTGCCGATTGCACCCGGAAAAGAAAAAGGAAAAGGACAATGGCACAGGAAAAGCGCGGTCGCGATGACCGCCAGAACCGCGAAGAGCGCGACAGCGAGTTTGTCGACAAGCTCGTCGCGATCAACCGCGTCGCGAAGGTCGTCAAGGGCGGCCGTCGTTTCGGTTTCGCAGCTCTCGTCGTCGTCGGCGACCAGAAGGGCCGCGTCGGCTTCGGCCATGGCAAGGCTCGTGAAGTTCCGGAAGCCATCCGGAAGGCCACCGAAGCCGCCAAGCGCGACCTCATCTTCGTACCGCTGCGCTCGGGCCGCACGCTGCACCACGACGTGCACGGCCGCCATGGCGCCGGCAAGGTTCTGCTTCGCTCGGCCAAGGCCGGTACCGGTATCATCGCCGGTGGCCCGATGCGCGCCGTGTTCGAAACGCTCGGCGTTCACGACGTCGTTGCCAAGTCGACCGGTTCGTCGAACCCGTACAACATGATCCGTGCGACCTTCGACGCCCTCAAGAGCCAGATGCACCCGAAGGACATCGCGGCACAGCGCGGCATGAAGTATGCCACGCTGCAGGCCCGTCGTGCGTCCGCCGGCGTCGCTTCCGAAGAATAAGGGAGTTTGAACAATGGCTAAGAAAGAAACCGCAACGAAGACGGTGACTGTCGAGCAGATCGGCAGCCCCATCCGCCGTCCGGCCGTACAGCGTGCAACGCTCGTCGGCCTGGGCCTTAACAAGATGCATCGGGTTCGCACGCTGGAAGACACTCCGTCTGTCCGTGGCATGATCCGTGCCGTCCAGCACCTCGTCCGCGTCGTCGACGAGAAGTGAGGGGATAGATCATGAAGCTCAATGAAATCAAGGACAACGAAGGCTCTACCAAGAACCGTAAGCGCGTAGGTCGCGGTATCGGTTCGGGCTCCGGCAAGACCGGCGGCCGCGGTGTGAAGGGTCAGAAGGCACGTTCGGGTGTGGCCATCAACGGCTTCGAAGGCGGTCAGATGCCCATCTACCGTCGCCTGCCGAAGCGCGGCTTCAACAACATCTTCTCGTCCGACTTCGCCATCGTGTCGCTGGGCCGTATCCAGGTCGCCATCGACGCCGGCAAGCTTGACGGCAAGGCAACGGTTGACGCAGCCGCTCTCAAGGCCGCCGGTGTCATCCGCCGCGTCAAGGACGGCGTTCGCATCCTCGCCGACGGCGAACTGACGGCCAAGGTGACCTTCGAAGTCGCCGGCGCCTCCAAGCCCGCCATCGAGAAGATCGAAAAGGCCGGCGGCTCGATCAAGCTGCTTCTCGCAGCTGCGGAAACCGCTGAATAATTCGACGAAATCTTCGCCCGGTGTGCTTCACACCGGGCGATTTTGCTCCCATATGTGAGCCTCACAACGACGGCCGGGAACCCCATCCCGCTGTTGTCCGGAATTTAAAACCAGGGTGAGGCCGGGATTGCTTGACAATCCGCGTTTCAACCGGTTTAGGCTCCATCCGCCGAGTTTGCCGCAACGGCAGACGGGCACGACGAATTTCAGCATGAGCAAACGGTCCGAGGAGGGCCGGGCGCCTGTGCCAAACGGATCAGCCATTCCGGACCTGGCCGGGCTCCCCGCCGCCGGATCGGCTTCGCGGAGAAATGCATGGCTTCGGCAGCGGAACAACTTGCCTCTAATCTCAACTTCTCGACTTTCGCCAAGGCGGAAGATCTGAAGAAGCGTCTCTGGTTCACGCTGGGCGCGCTGCTCGTCTATCGCCTCGGCACCTATATCCCATTGCCGGGCCTCAATCCCGATGCCTTCGCCCAGGCCTTCCAGGGCCAGTCCAGCGGCATTCTCGGCCTCTTCAACATGTTCTCCGGCGGCGCCGTCGAGCGTATGGCGATCTTCGCGCTCGGCATCATGCCGTACATTTCCGCGTCGATCATCGTGCAGCTGATGACCTCGGTCGTTCCCTCGCTGGAACAGCTGAAGAAGGAAGGCGAACAGGGCCGCAAGATCATCAACCAGTACACCCGCTACGGCACGGTGCTGCTCGGCACGCTGCAGGCCTATGGCATCGCGGTGGGCCTGGAAAGCGGGGCAGGGCTGGTCAACGATCCGGGCTGGTTCTTCCGCATCTCCACCGTCATCTCGCTGCTCGGCGGCACGATGTTCCTGATGTGGCTCGGTGAGCAGATCACCTCGCGCGGCATTGGCAACGGCATTTCGCTGATCATCTTCGCCGGCATCGTCGCTGCCCTTCCGGGCGCACTCGCCGGAACCCTCGAACTCGGCCGCACCGGCGCTCTGTCGATCGGCGTGATTCTCGCCGTGGTCGTCATGGCCGTGGTCGTCATCGCGCTCATCGTCTTCGTGGAACGCGCCCAGCGCCGGCTTCTGATCCAGTATCCGAAGCGACAGGTGGGCAACCGCATGTTCCAGGGCGATACGTCGCACCTGCCGCTGAAGCTCAACACCGCAGGCGTCATCCCGGCGATCTTCGCATCCTCGCTGCTGCTGCTGCCGGCAACGCTTGCAGGCTTCTCGAACACCGCCGAGCTGCCGACCTGGGCGACCGCCATCATCGCAGCCCTCGGCCATGGCCAGCCGCTCTACATGCTGCTCTACGCGGGCATGATCGCCTTCTTCGCCTTCTTCTACACGGCTATCGTCTTCAATCCGAAGGATACGGCCGACAATCTGAAGAAGCACGGCGGCTTCATTCCGGGCATCCGTCCGGGCGAACGCACCGCGGAATACATCGACTACGTGCTGACCCGCATCACGGTGATCGGCGCGGCCTACCTGATGTTCGTCTGCATTCTTCCCGAAATTCTCATCGCTCAGACAGGTGTGCCGTTCTACCTTGGTGGTACGTCGCTTTTGATTGTTGTCAGCGTGACCCTTGATACTGTAGCACAGATTCAGGGTCACCTGATTGCTCAGCAGTATGAGGGGCTGATCAAGAAGTCGAAGCTGCGTGGAGGAAAGAGGGGACGATGAGACTGATTTTTCTGGGGCCGCCGGGCGCTGGCAAGGGAACGCAAGCCAAGCTCCTGACGGAGAGGCACGGTATTCCGCAGCTTTCCACGGGTGACATGCTGCGGGCGGCCGTTGCCGCCGGCACGGATGTCGGCAAACGCGCGAAGGCCGTCATGGACGCCGGCCAGCTCGTCTCCGACGCCATCGTCAACGAGATCGTGTCCGACCGAATCGATTCGGCCGACTGTGCCAAGGGCTTCATCCTCGACGGTTACCCGCGCACGGTTCCGCAGGCCGAAGCCCTCGACCGGATCCTCGCCGGCAAGGGCATCGCGCTCGACGCCGTCATCGAGCTGAAGGTCGACGAGGATGCGCTGGTCAAGCGCATGGAGAATCGCGTGGCCGAAACGGTCGCCGCAGGCGGCACGGTTCGCTCCGACGACAACCCGGAAGCTTTCAAGCGCCGCTTGACGGAATACCGCGAAAAGACCGCGCCGCTGTCGAACTACTACGCATCGACCGGCAAGCTCCAGACGGTCGACGGCATGGCCAATGTCGACGTTGTGACGGCAGAGATTGCCGGAATCCTGGAGAACGCCTGATAGGAGCAATTCCGGGAAAAGTGTGAAGCGGTTGCTTTGCAGCCTGGAATCCGAAAAAGGATCTGCCGGGGAGTTGACTTTTTAGCCGATTCCCCCTTATGACAGCGCCAACTCGCGACATACCATTGCGATCGGCGCGGACTTCCAAGAACGAAGTCCGGGTGCGGTCGTTTTCGACGTGTCACGGACATCAACTGAGCGACGCGGCTTTGGAGCCGCTTCAAATGAAGAAGACCACTTGCCGGATGGCAACTGGAAGCAAGGAGAACAGGCGTGGCACGTATCGCTGGCGTCAACATCCCGACTGCGAAGCGCGTTGTCATCGCGCTGCGTTACATTCACGGGATCGGCCCGAAGTTTGCACAGGAAATCATCGAGAAGGTCGGTATCCCGGCTGATCGTCGCGTTCACCAGCTGACGGACGCAGAAATCCTGCAGATCCGCGAAGCCATCGACCGCGACTACCAGGTCGAAGGCGACCTGCGTCGCGAGACCTCGATGAACATCAAGCGTCTCATGGACCTCGGTTGCTACCGTGGTCTGCGTCACCGTCGTGGCCTTCCGGTCCGCGGTCAGCGCACGCACACCAACGCCCGTACCCGCAAGGGCCCGGCGAAGGCCATCGCAGGCAAGAAGAAGTAATTTCCCGGAAACGGGGAACAGGAGGCTGGCGCGTCGCGCCGGCCTCTTTTGAGTTTCGAGCGGGGCTTGGCGCCAAGCCTTTGTCCCGGTCGGTGGAGCTGCTGGCACTACGGCAGTGACGATATCGCCGCACGCGACGCCCTCGGGCCGGTGTGCAAATTTTATTCAGGGCAGGGGCCAAGCCCCCGCCCGGTGGAGCCGCTGGAACTACGGCGGTGTCGAGATCAACGAAAGGACTACCCATGGCCAAGGAAGCCGCACGCGTTCGCCGTCGCGAACGCAAGAACATCACCTCGGGTGTTGCTCACGTCAATTCTTCGTTCAACAACACGATGATCACCATCACCGATGCACAGGGCAACGCCATTGCCTGGTCGTCGGCCGGTGCAAAGGGCTTCAAGGGTTCGCGCAAGTCGACCCCGTTCGCTGCCCAGATCGCTGCTGAAGACTGCGCCAAGAAGGCCCAGGAACATGGCATGAAGTCGCTGGAAGTCGAAGTCTGCGGTCCGGGTTCCGGCCGTGAATCGGCTCTGCGCGCCCTCCAGGCTGCCGGCTTCATGATCACGTCGATCCGCGACGTGACCCCGATCCCGCACAACGGTTGCCGCCCGCGCAAGAAGCGCCGCGTCTGATCATCGCATTCGAATTGCTGCGGAAGCCGGTTTCCGGCTTTCGCGGATCTTCAGGGCTCGGCCGTCACGATTGGATGGTGGCGGCGAACGGAAGGCAAAACATATGATCCAGAAAAACTGGCAGGAACTGATCAAGCCGAACAAGGTGGAGTTCTCCTCCTCCGGCCGCACCAAGGCAAGCCTTGTTGCCGAGCCGCTGGAGCGGGGCTTTGGCCTGACGCTCGGCAACGCGCTGCGTCGCGTTCTCCTGTCGTCGCTGCGCGGTGCGGCTGTTACCGCCGTGCAGATCGACGGCGTGCTGCACGAGTTCTCGTCGATCCCGGGTGTCCGCGAAGACGTGACCGATATCGTGCTCAACATCAAGGAAATCGCCATCAAGATGGATGGCGACGATTCCAAGCGTATGGTCGTGCGCAAGCAGGGTCCGGGCGTCGTAACGGCTGGTGACATCCAGACGGTCGGCGACATCGAGATCCTGAACCCCAACCATGTCATCTGCACCCTCGACGAGGGCGCCGAAATCCGCATGGAGTTCACGGTCAACAACGGCAAGGGCTATGTGCCCGCCGACCGCAACCGTTCCGAAGACGCGCCGATCGGCCTCATCCCGGTCGACAGCCTCTACTCGCCGGTCAAGAAAGTGTCCTACAAGGTGGAAAACACCCGCGAAGGCCAGGTTCTCGACTATGACAAGCTGACGATGTCCATCGAGACCGACGGCTCCGTCACCGGCGAAGATGCGATCGCGTTCGCGGCCCGCATTCTTCAGGACCAGCTCTCGGTCTTCGTCAACTTCGACGAGCCGCAGAAGGAAGCCGAAGAAGAGTCGGTCACCGAGCTCGCCTTCAACCCGGCGCTCCTCAAGAAGGTCGACGAACTGGAACTTTCCGTCCGTTCGGCGAACTGCCTGAAGAACGACAACATCGTCTACATTGGCGATCTCATTCAGAAGACCGAAGCCGAAATGCTTCGCACCCCGAATTTTGGTCGCAAGTCGCTGAACGAAATCAAGGAAGTTCTCGCTTCCATGGGCCTGCACCTCGGCATGGAAGTGCCGGCATGGCCGCCTGAGAACATCGAAGATCTCGCAAAGCGTTACGAAGACCAATATTAACCATCAAACGGCAGGTTTTCAGCCTGCATGTGAAGGAGAACCGAGATGCGCCACCAGAATTCGGGCCGCAAACTCAACCGTACTGCCAGCCACCGCAAGGCGATGTTCGCCAACATGGCTGCCTCGCTCATCGAACATGAGCAGATCGTCACCACGCTGCCGAAGGCGAAGGAAATTCGCCCGATCGTCGAAAAGCTCGTCACCCTCGGCAAGCGCGGCGACCTGCACGCTCGTCGCCAGGCGATCTCGCAGATCCGTGACGTTGCCGTCGTCGCCAAGCTGTTCGACGCCATCGCAACCCGTTACGCCACCCGCAACGGCGGCTACCTTCGCATCATGAAGGCTGGCTACCGTCGTGGCGACAATGCTCCGCTCGCCGTCATCGAATTCGTTGACCGCGACGCTTCCGCAAAGGGCGCGAAGGACCTCGCCCGCACGGAAGCCGAAGCGCAGGCCGAAGCAGCCTGATCGCCGGTTTACGGGATTGAATAAAAAGGCCGGGGCATGTCCCCGGCCTTTTTCTTTGCGGCTATTTCGGCTTTCGCGCCCGCGCCATCAGCGTCCAGCCCCAGTCGCGCCGTTCCATGATGGTGCGCCACGCATGGCCCACCGCAGGCCCCAGAAGGGCGTTCAGCCTTCTGCCGGCGAGGATGTGGCGAAAGCCCTTATGGGCGATGGGCGTGACCGAGACGAGGTTTTCCACATTGAAATGCGGCCGGAGCAACGCGTCGAGCTGCCACCGGTCTACCCAGTTCCGCAGCTGTCCGGGGGCAGGCGGCGGTATCTTGCAATGGGTGCTGAGCACGGTCCTGTTCTGCGTGGCAAGCAGCAGCAGGCCGCCGGGGCGCAGAAGCTGGGCGATGCGGGCGACGAAGGCTTCCTGATCGGCGACATGGGAGAGCACTTCCAGGCTGACGATGACGTCGAAGCTGGCATCCGCAAACGGCATCGTCGCGAAATCCCCGGTGATGAAGCCGACACCGGGCCAGCGCGCCTGCGCCCGTCGCAGCACGTCGTCCGAAAGGTCCGTGCCGATGACCCGGCCATATCGGGAGAGCTGCGGACAGAACCAGCCCGTGCCGCAGCCGACTTCCAGAATATCGAGATTGCGGCCCGGCTGCTCGTCGAGCCAGCCGGTGACGACTTCCGCCTGGCGCCGCGAGACCTCGCTGATCCGGTCTTCCCGGTTGTCGGCGTTCCAGGTGTTCCAGAAGGTGCGCTGGTTTTCGAGCGTTTCCATCGCGGCAGGATGGATCGCGTGGTTCTTTCGCGCCAGCTATCCATCCGTCGTCCAGAATATCTCATTGGTGGTAGGCGCGGCGATGGCGGTTAACGCCTGGCGCACCGTGAAAATCCGGAGGAAACATTCTGGAAAGCATATTCCTACGGATTGTCTTTAGCCCCGCGATTTAAAGTTCTGGCGGAGTTTAATCGAGTTTGAGTGATGGCCGAGAATTTCGCATACCTGCTGCCGATGGTTCTCACCCTGTTTGGCGTCGCATTTCTTGTCGTGGCGCGCTTCGGCAATCGCGCCGCCTTGTTCTGGGGCGCGGGTTATCTCTGTGCCGCGATCGGCTTCCTCGCGCCGCTTCTGCAAGCCGTCGCGCCGGTCTTCGTGGTGGCGCTGACGGCGGATGCCGCTTTCCTCAGCGCCTTCCTCCTCTACGGCCACGCTCTCGTCACCCACTTCGACGCGCCCCGCCTTGTGGGCGCCCGCCTTGCCATGGCCGCGCTCGCCTATGCCGGCATCGGCTACGCGGTTCTCGCCGCAGAGAGCCTGCGCTTCGAGCTCTTCATCAGTGATGTCGCCTGCTGCGCCCTGCTGCTGGTCGCAATGGCATCCTCGTGGCGCCGGTCGAGCAGCTGGATCGATCGCGCATTGTTCGGCGCAGTGGGGTTCGTGGTGCTGGAGACCTCCGTGCGCACGATCGTCTTCTTCATCATGGCCGGCACGCTGGCGATGGACGAATTCATCGGCTCGTCCTACGCCTTCGTCATGCAGATCACGGCAACCATCGGCGCGCTGCTGATGGCCCTGACGGCGCTTGCATCGGTCGCGCTGCGCATCGTCGAGGGGCACCGGAAGGCGGCGGAGGAAGACCCGCTGACCGGCCTTCTCAATCGCCGTGGCTTCGAACAGTTCATCGGCCAGAATGCGCGCGCCGCAAAGGGTGAGGCCGCCATCATCGTCGCCGACATCGACTGGTTCAAGTCGATCAACGACCGATTCGGGCATGCCGCCGGCGACGAGGCCATTCGGGAGGTTGCCGCCCTGCTGCGCACGCTCTCCTGGCCGGGCGTTGCCGTGGCGCGCTTCGGCGGCGAAGAGTTCATCGCACACCTGCCGAACTGCCGCTTGCAGGACGCCCATACGCTCGCGAACACTGTCCGCATCGCGCTGTCAGAGCGTGACCTGAGCGGCATCGGCATCGACCGCTCGATCACCGCCAGCTTCGGCGTGGCCGTAACCGCGGCTGGCGACCATAGCATCCATGATGCGATCAGCCGCGCCGACAGGCTGCTTTATCTCGCCAAAAGCAATGGCCGAAACCGGGTCGTCAGCAGCGTTGCTGAGGGATCGCCGCAGGCAGGACCGAAGCTCTTCGTCGTATAATGAATGGCCTCGGCTAGGCCGAGCGTTCCTGCCCGCGAACGCTGGTCGCCTGCGGCCTTGCCCGTTTCTTCCCGCGCAGCATCGGCCGTATCAATCGATAGGCGAGAAGCAAGAGGACGAGGACGATATAGAGCCATTGCTCCGGCCCCACGACCTTCACTGCCATGGCGAAGTGCAGCGCGCCGCAGGCCGCAATCACGTAGACGAGCTTATGCAGCCTGACCCAGCGCGGCCCGAGTTTTCGGATGGACCAATTGTTCGAGGTCAGCGCCAGCGGGATCAGCATCACGAAGGCCGCCATGCCGATGGTGATGAACGGCCGTTTGGCGATGTCGGTGATGATAGCTGCGAAATTCAGGTATTGGTCGAGCACCATATAGGTCAGGAAGTGCATCAGCACGTACCAGAAGGCGAGCAGCCCGAGCGCCCGCCTATAGCGCACCCAGTTGATGCTGAAGAGATCGCGGATCGGCGAGATGGCGAGCGTTAAGACGAGGAAACGCAGCGCCCACAGGCCGAGCAGGTGTTCGAACTCCTTGACCGGATTGCCGGGCAGGCGGCCGGTCGCGCCGAGATAGAAGCCATAGGCCGCCGGCAGGAGGCCTATGGCATAGAGCAGCCAGATCGACGCCGCATGATATTTGCGGGGCAGGGCGGGCAGGCCGGCCATCAGAAATTCGCCCGAAGGTCCATGCCGGAATAGAGGCCTGCGACCTCCTCGGCATAGCCGTTGAAGGGCAGCGTCGGGCGGCGGTTCGCGCCGAAGAAGCCGCCTTCGCCGATGCGGTTCTCGCTTGCCTGGCTCCAGCGCGGGTGGTCGACCTCCGGATTGACGTTGGCATAGAAGCCGTATTCGTTCGAGGCGGAGAGGTTCCAGGTGGAGGGTGGCTGCTTGTCGGTGAGGGTGATCCGGACGATCGACTTGATGCCCTTGAAGCCATATTTCCACGGCACGACGAGGCGGATCGGCGCGCCGTTCTGGTTGGGCAGCGTCTTGCCGTAGACGCCGACGGCGAGGATCGCCAGCGGATGGCGCGCCTCGTCGAGACGCAAGCCCTCGACATAGGGCCAGGGCAGCGGCTGGAAGAAGCCGGACTGGCCCGGCATTTCCTCTGGCCGCACGACCGTCTCGAAGGCGACGTATTTCGCGTCGCCCAGCGGTTCCACCTTGTCGAGGAGGGCGGCAAGCGGAAAACCGATCCAGGGGATCACCATCGACCAGGCTTCGACGCAGCGCATGCGGTAGACGCGCTCTTCGAGCGGCAGGGCCAGCAGCTCTTCCAGCCCGAATTCCTTCGGCTTGCCGACAAGGCCGTCGACCTTCACCGTCCAGGGCGTCGGCTTGAAGTCCGTCGCATTGGCCACCGGGTCGCCCTTGCCCGTGCCGAATTCGTAGAAATTGTTGTAGCTGGTCACGTCCTTTTCGGGCGTCAGCGTCTCGTCGACCATATACTGGCTTTTGGACGCGGTCAGAGGCGCTGCGAAAGCGGCCGAGCCCGCAGCCGCCAGCGCACCACCCGCCGCTGCGGCGAGAAAGGAGCGGCGGCTGAGGAAACAGTGTTCGGGCGTGATCTGCGAGGCGGGGACGCGGGGCGGGCGGTAGAAGGACATGGCGGGGGCTCGATCTGTTGGTTGCTTTCCCTGGTTCCTACGTAAACAAGGCTCGTGTTGTTTCAACGGCCGCAAAAGATTTCCGGCGACCACTTTTTCGTGCGTTGCGCGTGACGTCGATCATTCGGTCCGACGCGGCGCAGTTTGCCTTTTTTCCTGCGAAATCCTATCTGATCGTGGCGCAGACACGAAGGAGACTCGTCCATGCCGAAAGTCCGCATCCTGCTTGCCGCCCCGCTCGTCGTTGCGCTCGCGTTGGTCACGCCCGCAACCGCCGAGGAGCGCACCGTGCCGCAGTCGCGCACGGAAATGCAACTCTCCTTCGCGCCGCTCGTCAAGCAGGTCGAGAATGCCGTCGTGAATGTCTATGCCGAGCGTGTCGTCGAGCGCCGCTCGATCTTCGAAGGTGATCCCTTCTTCGAGGAGTTCTTCGGCCAGCGCATGCCGAACCGCAGCGAAAAGCAGTCGTCGCTCGGCTCGGGCGTCATCGTCGGCTCCAAGGGCATCGTGGTGACGAACAACCATGTGATCGAGGGCGCCAGCGACATCAAGATCGCGCTGGCGGATGGCCGCGAATATGAAAGCACGGTGGTGCTGAAGGACGAGCGCGTCGACCTCGCGGTGCTGAAGATCAAGGCGGATGCCGATTTCACGGCGCTGCCGCTCGGCGACAGCGACGCGGTGCAAGTCGGCGACCTGGTGCTCGCCATCGGCAACCCGTTCGGCGTCGGCCAGACGGTGACGAGCGGCATCGTCTCGGCGCTCGCGCGCAACCAGGTGCGCTCCGGCGATTTCGGCTTCTTCATCCAGACGGATGCCGCGATCAATCCCGGTAATTCCGGCGGCGGCCTGATCAACATGAACGGCGAGCTGATCGGCATCAACACCGCGATCTTCTCGCGCGGCGGCGGCTCGAACGGCGTCGGCTTCGCCATCCCGGCCAATCTGGTAAAAACCTTCGTCGCCAGCGCCGAAAACGGCAGCGCCAGCTTCGATCGCCCGTTCATCGGCGCGACCTTCGAGGCGGTGACGTCCGAAGTCGCCGAGGCGCTCGGCCTGGAGCGGGCGCGCGGCGCGCTGATCTCGCAGGTGCAGGCTGGCAGCCCGGCGGAAAAGGCCGGCATGAAGGCGGGCGAGGTCGTCACCGCCGTCAACGGCGTCTCCGTCGAGCATCCCGATGCGCTCGGCTATCGCCTCACCACCGTCGGCATCGGTGGCACGGCGCGAATCACGGTCGTCAACAACGGCAAGGAAGAGGAGCTGACGCTCTCGCTCGACCGCGCGCCGGAAACGACGCCGCGCGACGAACGGCTGATCGAAGGCCGCA
Source organism: Shinella sp. GW821-FHT10F02 (assembly GCF_058809275.1). NCBI lineage: Bacteria > Pseudomonadati > Pseudomonadota > Alphaproteobacteria > Hyphomicrobiales > Rhizobiaceae > Shinella > Shinella sp. GW821-FHT10F02. Next base: position 264,302 of record NZ_JBXASL010000006.1, read on the forward strand.
ATCCCTTCTCCGGCGCCGTGGTCGCCAATCTTTCGCCGCGCGTCGCCGAGGAGCTGCGCATGCCGACCAACCGGGCGACGACCGGCGTCGTCGTGACGGAGATCAACCGCGGCTCGCCGGCCGCGCGCATCGGCCTCCAGCCGCGCGACATCATCATCGAGTTGAACGGCACACAGGTCGCCTCGACCGAGAATCTCGCCTCCCTCGTCAACGAGGACCCGTCCATCTGGCGCGTCGAAATCGAGCGTGACGGCCAGCGCATCCGCCAGTTCTTCCGATGAGCGACCTCTTCGCCCCGCGTGAACCGGAGGACATGGCGGCGAAGCGGCCTCTTGCCGATCGCCTGCGCCCTCGCACGCTCGGCGAAGTCTCCGGCCAGGAACACCTGACCGGTCCGGACGGCGTGCTGTCGCGCATGATCGAGGCGGGCTCGCTCGGCTCGATGATCTTCTGGGGGCCGCCCGGCACCGGCAAGACGACGGTGGCGCGCCTTCTCTCCGGCGAAACCGGTCTCGCCTTCGAGCAGACGTCGGCGATCTTCTCCGGTGTCGCCGAGCTCAAGAAGCTGTTCGATGCCGCCCGCGCGCGCCGCATGGGCGGGCGCCAGACGCTGCTCTTCGTCGACGAGATCCACCGCTTCAACCGCGCCCAGCAGGACAGTTTCCTGCCGGTCATGGAGGACGGCACGATCGTGCTCGTCGGCGCCACCACGGAAAACCCGTCCTTCGAGCTCAACGCCGCTCTTCTCTCCCGCGCCCGCGTGCTGACCTTCAAGCCGCATGACGAAACCAGCCTGGAGGAACTTCTGAAGCGCGCCGAGGCGAGCGAGGGCAAGCCGCTGCCGCTCGACGAGGAAGCGCGCATGTCGCTGCTGCGCATGGCGGATGGCGACGGGCGGGCGGTGCTGACGCTGGCCGAGGAAGTCTGGCGTGCGGCGCGCGCCGACGAAACCTTCGGCCAGGACGATCTCTTTCGCATCGTGCAGCGCCGGGCACCGGTCTACGACAAGTCGCAGGACGGCCATTACAATCTCATTTCCGCCCTGCACAAGGCGGTGCGCGGCTCGGACCCGGATGCCTCGCTCTATTACCTGACGCGTATGCTGGACGCTGGCGAGGACCCGTTGTTCCTCTGCCGCCGCATGGTGCGCATGGCCGTCGAGGATATTGGTCTCGCCGATCCGCAGGCGCTCGTCGTTTGCAATGCGGCGAAGGACGCCTATGACTTCCTCGGCTCGCCGGAGGGGGAACTGGCGCTGGCGCAGGCCTGCATCTACATCGCGACGGCGCCTAAATCCAACGCCGTCTATACCGCCTACAAATCGGCGATGCGCGCGGCAAAGGAAAACGGCTCGCTGCTGCCGCCCAAACACATCCTCAACGCGCCGACCAAGCTGATGAAGGGCGAGGGCTACGGCGACGGTTATCGCTACGACCACGACGAGCCGGACGCCTTTTCCGGCCAGGACTATTTTCCGGAAAAGATGGGCCGCCGGACCTTCTACGACCCGCCGGAGCGCGGCTTCGAGCGGGAATTGCGCAAGCGGCTGGAATGGTGGGCGAAGCTGCGGAAAGAACGAAGCTAAGAGGCGGCGTTGAAGCGCGGCGCCGGCTTCTGCGGTGCCAGCGGCACGATCTTGATCGACGATTCCGCCTTGCCCGTATGCCCCTCCATATCGACCACCACATGCCAATGGCCGTTTTCCGGTATCTTCAGCCGGATCGGCGATTGTTTGGCGACGCCGCCCAAGAACTTGTGCTGGCGGGCATTCTTGAACAGGTCGAAATTGGCGTGGCTCATCAGGCGCACATTGGCGACCGCCGAGAGCGTGATCTCGATCGTCGTGCCGCCGCGCTGCATGTCGAGATCGTAATGCGTGTAGGAAAAGCTGTGTGCCATGGCCTGCCCGGACGTATCTGGTTTTGCGCTAATGTTCGCACGCGCCGGTTAATGTTCCCTTCCGTGCCGGTGGTGGCGGACTATCGTTGATAGCCCATTCTTTTCAATTGATTGCGGGCGACACCGGATTCAATCCGGCAGCCGCTTGATTCGGTTTATCAGGCTTCTTGCAAAAAATTTCACGCCGCCCTGTCGGCGCGGGCATGGGGCCGTCGTCCTTGAGGCATGGAACCGGCGGGCCTGCCGGTCAGAACCCCGAGGAGAGAGACATGCCGAAAATGACCATCATCACCCTGGTGACCGCCGCCCTTGCCGCCTTCGTGCCGGCGGCCGCCGTTCTGGCCGAGGAGATCAAGGAAAACCCCTTGCAGGGCGAGGCCGGCGTGCCGGACAAGGCGGGCCATCTGGAGGTGAACGGCATCAACTATTACTACGAGATCCGCGGCGAGGGCGAGCCGCTGTTGCTGCTGCATGGCGGCCTCGGCCAGATCGAGATGTTCGGCGCCAACCTGAAAACTTTGCAGGACAAGCGCCAGGTGATCGGCGTCGATCTCCAGGGCCACGGCCGCACGCCGCTCGGCAACCGGCCGATCGATATCCCGGCAATCGGCGCGGACATGGCCGAGCTGGTGGAAAAGCTGGGCTACGACAAGGTCGACGTGCTCGGCTATTCCTTCGGCGGCGGCGTCGCATTGCAGATGGCGGCGCAGGCGCCGGACAAGGTGCGCCGCCTCGTCATCGCTTCCGCGCCCTTTGCCCGGAACGGCTTCTTCCCGGAAATGCTGCCGCAGCAGGCGGCAGTTTCCGGCGCCATGGCCGAGATGATGAAGGAAACGCCGATGTACAAATCCTACGCCGCCGTCGCGCCGGATGTCTCGGAATTCCCGAAACTGCTCGATGCCATGGGTGCGGCGATGCGCGGGGACTACGACGCCTCCGATGCGGTGGCGAAACTGTCCATGCCGGTCATGCTGATCTTCGGTGACAGCGACATGATCCGCCCGGAACACATCGTCGAATTCTACCAGAAGCTCGGCGGGGGATTGCGGGATGCCGGCTGGATGCGGGAGAACATGGCGAAGAACCGCCTCGCCATCCTGCCGGGCCTGACCCACTACGAGACGTTCGCGGCCCCGGCGCTCGTCAGCACCGCTCTGCCGTTCCTGAATGGCGAGACCAACACACAGAGCTGGGCTGGCCAGGTCGACAACAACTGATTTTCAAAAGAGAGAAGCCCGGATGCGAGGATCGCATCCGGGCTTCATCACGTCCGTGAGACCGTCTGCCGGCGGCAGCCGCACTCCAATCGACCCCAGATCGGGGCAGCGCTCAGTGGCAGACGCGGACGCGTTTGATGATCAGGTTGCCGTAGTAGTCGTAGCTCTTGATCTTCTTGATGACGCAATAGGGCTGGTAGTCGTAGCTGTAGTAGCCGGCCTGCGAAGGGGCGGCGAAGGAAGCGACGGCGGTAAGAGCGACTGCGGCGGCGAGAATGAAGTTGCGCATTGTGGGGTCCCTTCTGGTTCGGTTGGGATGGTTCGTTCCATCCAGTGACTGAACAATCGCATGGGACCGTGTTGCGCGCTGTTCCGCATGGAACAGGCTTAGCCGAGCGTCTGCGTCCAGGCCTTCACCGTCTTCGCCATGGTGGCGAGGTGGTCGGCGGCGGAGAAGCCGGAGATGCTCTTGCGCGGCTTGAGGTCGTGGTCGCCGTCTTCCAGCCAGAGCACGCGGATGCTGTCCGGCAGTCCGTAACCCGGCACCTCGTCCTTCGTGCCGAAGGGATCGCGGCTGCCCTGGCAGATGAGGGCCGGCGTCTTCAGGCCCATCAGGTGGGCGGTGCGCAGCTGTGCGGGTTTTTCCGGCGGATGGAACGGATAGCCGAGGCAGAGCAGGCCGGCGATGCGGCCCTCAGCAAAAAGATCGTCCGCCACCATGCTGGCGACGCGTCCGCCCATCGACTTGCCGCCGATGACGAGCGGCCCCTTCGCCGCGAGCTCTGCGATGGCGTCGAGAAATTCCGGGTTCAGCGTCTCGGCCTTCGGCGGTGGCCGGCGGCTGCCCTCGTTGCGCCGGGCGGCCATGTAGGAAAACTCGAAGCGTGCGACGCGCAGGCCTTCCGCCGCGAGCGCCGTGGCCGCGGCGGTCATCGCCGGCGAATCCATCGGCGCGCCGCTGCCATGCGCGAGAAGCACGGTGGTCGGGGCGTTCTCCGGGCCGGTGAACAGGAAGCGGGCGCTCATCGCTGCCTCACTTCGCGTGGTCCTTCACGTCGCCGGGCGCGATCGGGTCGCTTGCCGGAAAGGTCTCTTCGAGCGCCTCTTCCAGATAATCGTCCTGCTCGGTCTTGGCATCCTTGTCCTTCTGCCGGGCGCGCTCGGCTTCCAGCGAGGTCTTCGGGCTGTCCTTCTCGGTCGGCATCGTCATCTCCCGTGTTGCTTTCTTCCAAGATAGGGCATTTTCCCGTCGAGACGAGAGGCCATCAGGTCTCAGGCAGGGTGAGTTCGGCAATGACGGGCAGGTGGTTCGAGCCGAAAGACGGGCCGACGCGGCGCGCGCGCACGGAAATATCCGGCGAGACGGCGACATGGTCGATCGAGGCGCCGATATAGGCAAGCGCATCGAGTTTCAGGCTGAAGCGCGTGACGGGCTGCAACCAGCCGCCCGCCGTGGAGGCAAGGCCGGCCTGCTTTAAAAAATTGCGGAAGAAGGGCGACCAGGTCGGCGTGTTCCAGTCGCCGGCGACGATGACCGGCGCTTTTTCGAGATCGCCCTTCACGGCGTCGGCGGCGGCCGAGAGATAGTCGTTGCGGTCGCGCCATTGCCAGAGCCGGCGCGGCGTCTCCGGGTGGAAGGCATAGAGGAAGATCGGCTTGCCGCCCATGTCGAGCTCGAGGCGGAGCGGCTGCTTGTAGGCGCGCTCCTCGGTGAAGGCGCGCTTCAGCTCGGTCTCCGCCCGGATCGGCAGCGTGGAGAAAACCTTCAGGCTGTCGCGGATGCGGGTGTCGACGCTGCTTTCATAGGCGAACAGGCCTGAGGCGGAAAGCGCCTGCTCCCAGCGTGCCGTCGTCTCCTCCAGCACGACGATGTCGGGCTTTTCCCGGCGCAGCAGGTCGATGAAGACAGCCGGGTCCTCGCGGTTGCGCACGTAGAGATTGGCGGTCAGCACCTTCAGGCCGCTCGTCGCGGCAGAGGCGCGCGCAGTCGGCACGTCGGCCGCCGGTATGAGGGCGATGGCGAGCCCGGCAAGCGCGATCACGATCGCCTTCAGGCGCCGCGTCACGACGGCCGCAACGACGAGCAGCGCGCCGGTGGCGACGATATAGGGCCAGGCAAAGGTCAGCAGGTCAACAAGCCAGAACCGGTCCCCGGCAAGCACGACGATGCTGACGGCGAAGAGATAGGCGATGACGCCCGGCAGGACGAGGACACGGTAGGCAAGGGCAATCGGTCCCCGGCGCGGCACTATCGGCATCGACTGTTCCTTCTGCATCACGGGATTCGCGGGAGGTCGATTCCCGTAACGGGAGGTTTGCATGTACCCCGCACATCCCGACGCTGCAATGACATCATGGGCGAGGACTGCACGCTGCGTTAAGCCGGGCGACAAATAAAGACATAAAGATTTCTTTATATGTCTTGACATTGCCGGCGATATCACGCCAAGTCGCGTCGTCGTGGTTCCCTGGGTCGTCCGTCCGTCCCAGGGCTAAGAGGGAATCCGGTGCGTCGATCCGTCGGCAAAGCCGGGGCTGCCCCCGCAACTGTGAGCGGCGAGTTGCTGTCCAACAATGTCACTGAGGCGAAAGCCTTGGGAAGACGGACAGCGGCGACGACCCGTGAGCCAGGAGACCTGCCAAGACAACAGAACGTCCACGGGCGGGGTGTCCCGGTGGTTGCTGCATCTCGCCGGCAACGGCAGAGCCTGCACGCGTCCGCTCAACCCATGCCCCCACAAACCAATGGGGTATGACAATGTCCAAACAAACTCTCCCGGTCGCCTCCCTCGGCTTCCCGCGCATCGGCCGCCATCGTGAACTGAAGTTCGCGCTCGAAGGCTTCTGGTCCGGCAAGCTCACGGAGACCGACCTCCTCGAAACGGCGAAAAAGCTGCGCGCCGAAAACTGGGCGCTTCAGCGCGACCAGGGCATCACGCGGATTCCCTCCAACGATTTCTCCTTCTACGACCATGTGCTGGATACCGCCGTGATGGTCGGCGCCATTCCCGCCGCCTATGGCTGGGATGGCGGCGACGTGCCGCTTTCGCTCTATTTCGCCATGGCGCGCGGTAGCCAGGGCGATGGTCCTGCCGATTGTGGCCATGCGCATCACGGCCACGGCGTTCCCGCGCTCGAAATGACCAAATGGTTTGACACGAACTACCACTACATGGTGCCTGAGGTCTCCGAGGATCAGGCCTTCCGCCTCACCACGCAGAAGCCGGTCGCCCACTTCCTGGAGGCCAAGGCGCTCGGCATCCACACGCGCCCGGTCGTGCTCGGCCCGGTCACCTTCCTCAAGCTCGCGAAGGCGCGGCCATCCACCTTCAAGCCGTTTGACCTCCTGGCAAGGCTTCTGCCGGTCTACGAGGAACTGTTCCGCCGTTTGGCCGAGGCAGGCGCGGACTGGGTTCAGGTCGACGAACCGATCCTCGCGCTCGACCTCACCGAGGGCGAGCGTCATGCCTTCAAACTCGCCTATGAAGGCTTCGCCAGGGCCGCGCCCGGACTGAAGCTGATGCTGACGACCTATTTTGGCGCGCTGGCGGACAATCTTTCGGCTGTTGCCGCCCTGCCGGTCGCCGGCCTTCATGTGGATCTGGCGCGCGCGCCGGAGCAACTCGACGCGGTCGCTCAGGCCGTGCGTGCGGATCAGGTCCTGTCGCTCGGCGTGATCGACGGGCGCAACATCTGGCGGGCGGACCTCGCATCCGTCTTCGACCGGCTAACCCCGGTCATGTCCGCCCGCGGCGCCGGGGCGGTCGAAATCGCCGCCTCGTGCTCGCTGCTGCATGTGCCGATCGACCTCGATCTCGAAACGGCGCTCGACGCGGACCTCAAGACCTGGCTTGCCTTCGCGACGCAGAAGCTCGGCGAGCTTGCCACGCTCGGCAAGGGCCTGGCGCAGGGCAGGGATGCCGTTCGGCAAGCCCTGGACGACGCCTCGCGGGCCATCGCCGCCCGTGCCGCATCGCCGAAGGTGACCGACCCTCTGGTGCAGGGCCGCATTGCCGGCATCGACGCGGGCATGAAGACGCGCGCGAGCGCTTTCGACGCACGCCGCCGGATCCAGTCGGAGGCGATCACGCTGCCGCTGTTCCCGACGACGACGATCGGCTCGTTCCCGCAGACGAGCGACGTCCGCAAGGCGCGCTCCGCCCATGCCAAGGGCACCCTGAGCTATGCGGACTACGAAGCCTTCCTGCAAAGGGAAACGGAAACCGCCATCCGCTGGCAGGAGGAGATCGGCCTCGACGTGCTCGTGCACGGCGAATTCGAGCGCAACGACATGGTGCAATATTTCGGCGAGCAGCTGTCCGGCTTCGCCTTCACGCAGCATGCCTGGGTGCAAAGCTACGGCTCGCGCTATGTCCGCCCGCCGATCATCTTCGGCGACGTCTCGCGGCCGAACCCGATGACGGTGCGCTGGTGGCACTATTCGCAGTCCCTCACCGACAAGCCGGTGAAGGGCATGCTGACCGGCCCGGTGACGATCCTCAACTGGTCCTTCGTGCGTGACGACATCGCCCGCAGCGCGACATGCCGCCAGATCGCCCTCGCCATCCGCGACGAGGTGGTCGATCTCGAAAAGGCCGGCGCGAAGCTGATCCAGATCGACGAGGCGGCGCTTCGCGAAGGCCTGCCGCTCCGCCACAAGGACTGGCAGCATTATCTCGACTGGGCCGTCGAATGCTTCCGCCTTTGCGCAAGCGGCGTGGCGGATGGCACCCAGATCCACACCCACATGTGCTATTCGGAGTTCAACGACATCATCTCCACGATCGCCGCCATGGATGCCGACGTCATCTCCATCGAGACGTCGCGCTCGAAGATGGAACTGCTCGACGCCTTCCGGAACTTCGAATATCCGAACGAGATCGGCCCGGGCGTCTACGACATCCACTCGCCGCGGGTGCCGGAGGTGAAAGAGATGACCGATCTCCTGTCGCTCGCCCGCGAGCGCCTTCAGGATCGCCAGCTCTGGATCAACCCGGATTGCGGCCTGAAGACCCGCAAGTGGGAGGAGGTCAAGCCCGCCCTCGTCAACATGGTGGCAGCCGCCGCCGAACTGCGCCGGGCGGCGCAGTAACAACGCGTGGCCCGGCCGCAAGGCCGGGCCGTGTCGTTGCTTCTATCGAGGATGTCGTATTCCCGAAGGTCATTTCGTCCTGCGCGTGGTTTGTTGGGCCTGTTCAGGGTGCCATCTCGGCTTTGTCGGGATGGATAATTGGGAAGCCGGTCGAAAACCGGCGCTGCCCCCGCAACGGTAGCGGAACCAAAATCTCGGCAAATGCCACTGGCCAAGCAGGCTGGGAAGGCGCCGAGAGTGTCCGGAAGGACGGTTCTGGAGCCCGGAAACCAGCCTTGAACCCAAGACTCGACCGATTGCGGTGGGCGATCGAGAGGCGAATAGGCGTCTCGTTCGGGCCGCCCTGTTCCTCCTCTTTTCCATCCTTTCGTCGAAAGACGCGGTCCGCATCCGCCCTCTGGCGATGCGCGTCTGCGTTCCGACCAGATCTTGCCCGCGCATCTGCGGGCCGGAAAGGCGTTCAACTGAGGAGGAGACGGATATGAGCAGGAACAGAGGCGTCGTCTACATGCGCCCCGGCAAGGTGGAAGTGCGCGACATCGACGACCCGAAGCTGGAGGCGCCGGATGGCCGGCGCATCGAGCACGGCGTGATACTCAAGGTGATTTCCACCAATATCTGCGGCTCCGACCAGCACATGGTGCGCGGCCGCACCACGGCCATGCCCGGCCTCGTGCTGGGCCACGAGATCACCGGCGAGGTCATCGAGAAGGGCATCGACGTCGAGATGCTGCAGGTCGGCGATATCGTGTCCGTGCCGTTCAATGTCGCCTGCGGGCGCTGCCGCTGCTGCAAGTCGCAGGATACCGGCGTCTGCCTGACGGTGAACCCGTCGCGCGCCGGCGGCGCTTACGGCTATGTCGACATGGGCGGCTGGATCGGCGGCCAGGCGCGCTACGTCACTATCCCCTATGCGGATTTCAACCTCCTGAAATTCCCCGATCGCGACAAGGCGATGGCGAAGATCCGCGACCTCACCATGCTGTCTGACATCCTGCCGACAGGCTTTCACGGCGCGGTGCGCGCGGGCGTCGGCGTCGGCTCCACGGTCTATGTGGCCGGTGCCGGCCCGGTCGGGCTTGCCGCCGCCGCCTCCGCCCGCATTCTCGGTGCTGCGGTCGTGATGATCGGCGATTTCAACAAGGATCGCCTGGCACATGCCGCAAGGGTCGGCTTCGAGCCGATCGACCTTTCCAAGAGCGACCGGCTGGGCGACATGATCGCCGAGGTGGTCGGCACCGACGAGGTCGACAGCGCCATCGATGCCGTCGGCTTCGAGGCGCGCGGCCATGCGGGCGGCGAGCAGCCGGCCATCGTGCTGAACCAGATGATGGAGATCACGCGGGCAGCCGGCTCCATCGGCATTCCGGGCCTCTATGTCACAGAGGACCCGGGCGCGGTCGATAGTGCTGCAAAGGTCGGCAGCCTGTCGCTGCGTTTCGGTCTCGGCTGGGCGAAGGCGCAGTCCTTCCACACGGGCCAGACGCCGGTGCTGAAGTACAACCGGCAGCTCATGCAGGCGATCCTGCACGACCGGCTGCCGATCGCCGACATCGTCAACGCGAAGATCATTGCGCTCGACGATGCCGTGCAGGGCTACGAGAGTTTCGACCAGGGAGCGGCCACGAAATTCGTACTCGACCCGCATGGGGACCTGTTGAAGGCCGCCTGACGGCCGGGTGCGCCGGCGGGTGTTTCCGCCGGCGCACGCAAATCACGGATGAAGGATGAAACGACCATGGCGGATCTCCGGGATGTCTTGATAGACCACCTCGTCGACGCGAGGGCAGGGTGGAGCATGGGCTCCTTCGGCGCCGTCGCCGAGTTCCACCAGGATTGGGGCGAATATCTGGAGGCCGACGCGCCGACGATGTTCGTGCGCGCGACATCGCGCGGCGCCATGCGACTGAACGCCGACATGGTCGAGCAGGTCGTTCCGGTCGCCTATGAGACGCTCAGCGCCAAGCCGCAGCGCTGGAGCCACGGTGTGGCGCTCTGCCTGCCCGAAAGGGATTCGGCGATGGAGGGGCGCAAGGTTCTGACGGAGCTCGGCGCCGACGCGGAGGCGGTGCGCCCCGCCGAAAGGAAGGCGGTGCTGTTCGATATCGGGCTGGCGCTGCCGCAATGCGACTTCTGCATCCGCACGGGGGATGCGGACCTGATCGCCCTGTTGCGCGCCCATGCCGGGCGCAGCCTCTTCGAGCCCGGCAATCCGGTGAGCGCCGCGCTCATGGCGGCCCATCCCCACCGGGTCGCGCTGACCCGGATCGGCCGCATCGAGGTTTTCCAGAAGATCGGCGGGCCGGAGACCGGCGGCGTCTCGCCCGCCGGGCCGCACACGCACCTCTTGCCGCATCTGCTGCGGTCGGGCCGCACCCATTCGGCCAACACCCCGATCCCGAAATATCACGTACCGCTCGGTTATCTCCATCCGGCCAATCCCGTGATGGATACGCTCGGCCGGGACCTGAAATTCGACATCGACGCCCATGCCCGGTTCCAGGCGCTGTTTGAGCGCTTCGCCCGCCCGGACCTGCCGCTCCTGCGCAAGGCGATGCTGGACGCACTGGCAAGACGGATGGAGCCCGATCAATTTCCCGCCCAGTCCGACCGTTTCAGCCGCGCGACGGTGCGCATAACGCTGCGCCAGCAATATCGGCTCGCCGAACGGTTCGGAAGCCGCACCTATCTTGGCTTGGTGTCGCAATGGCGTGAGGTTCTGGACCGTGTGTCGGACGGAGCCGAGACGGACGTGGATATACCGGGCCACGCCGCCGCCGAATGGCAGGATCCTGCGACCCTGGCCGCGGCGGGCTGACGGCTACGCCGCCGGGCCGAAATGCCGCAAGGCCCAGCGCCGGCCATCGCTCGTTAGCGAGAGCGAGCCGAGCGGCTCAACATCGACACGCCAGATCGACGTCAGCGGTGCGCCGAGAACATGCGCGAGAACGATCTTCAGGACGATGCCATGGGTGACGGCCAATCGGCGCCCCCCCGTCCCATGCAGGCCATCCAGCCAAGCGGCCACGCGTTCGCGAACCTGTTCGAAGCTTTCGCCGCCATGCGGTGCCGCAGACGGGTCCGCCATCCAGCGCTGGAGATCGTCGGCCGCGACATCGGCAACCGACAGCCCGTTCCACCGCCCGTAGTCGACATCCCGAAGCGCCTCACAAAGCGTCGGCTTCGATGAGAAGGCCGCTGCCGTCTCGGCGGCGCTGATCTCGGGGGCATGCAGCACGTCTTCGAAGGCGGGAAGGGCACGCGCTAGCCGTGTTGCACGTTCAAGCTCTTTGGCAAGGAGCGGCTCGTCGGAGGAAAAACGCGGCTGCTGATTGGACGCGGTCGCGCCACGGCTGAGCAGCGTCAGGCGGGTTGCCCGGATGCGGTTTGTTTTTCCGCTCACGTCTTGCTCGGCTTCCCTGTCGTCGTGGAGTTTATGCTTTGTTCCGAAAACCCCTTCCGGGCAGTTGCCTGCCCGGAAGGAAATGTCATGGGTGCTGTGATCAGCTGCAGCCGCTCGTGGCGCCGCAGGTGTCGCACTTCTCGCAGGTGCCGTTGCGGACCATCGTGAAGTTCTGGCACTCGGAGCACATGTTGCCCGTGTAGCCCTGGGCGATCGAGCGCATGCGGCGTTCGGCCTCCAGCTTCTTGGCGTCGGCCTTGGCGCTGGCGGCTTCGGCGGCGGCCTTGTCGGAGAAGAGGGCGGTGACGCTCTCGACTGCGCCGTCCGCGGCTTCCTCGGCGACCTCGTCCGCGACTTCGGCGGCGCGCTCCTCGTAATCGCGCTTGAAGGCGACGATTTCGGAGGTGGAGATGGCAACGGCCGGCTCCAGCTTGCGCGCAGCATTGCCGGCAAACGAGGTGACGTTGCTGCCGGACGATGCCTTGGCGGGCGCTGCGGTTGCCGCACCCTTCGGTTCGCCGAGCGCACGCTCGCCGGCCTGGCCGCCCTGGACGAGCGTCGGCTTGTGGCCGCGGGTCCAGCCGGTGGAGATCAGGTTGGTCTTGCCTTCCTGGATGCCCTTGCCGAGTGCCGTGTTGGAGAAGTCCGATGTGTCGACATGGGCGAGGTCGTGGCGGCCGAGATAGGAGACGGCGAGTTCGCGGAACACGTAGTCGAGGATCGACGTGGCGTTCTTGATCGCATCGTTGCCCTGCACCATGCCGGCCGGCTCGAACTTGGTGAAGGTGAAGGCCTCCACATATTCTTCGAGCGGCACGCCGTACTGGAGACCGAGCGAGATGGCGATGGCGAAGTTGTTCATCATGGCACGGAAGGCGGCGCCTTCCTTGTGCATGTCGATGAAGATCTCGCCGAGGCGGCCATCGCCGAATTCGCCGGTGCGCAGATACACCTTGTGCCCGCCGACGACGGCCTTCTGGGTGTAGCCCTGGCGGCGGTTCGGCAGCTTTTCGCGGTCGCGGATCAGGCGTTCGACGATTCGCTCGACGATCTTTTCCGTGACGGTGACGGCCTGGGCGGCAGCAGGGGCTGCGATCAGGGCCTCGATGGCATCATCCTCGTCGTCCTCATCCTCGATCAGCGAGGAGTTGAGCGGCTGCGACAGCTTGGAGCCGTCGCGGTAGAGGGCATTGGCCTTCAGCGCGAGCTTCCAGGAGAGCATGTAGGCGTTCTTGCAATCCTCGACGGTCGCCTCGTTCGGCATGTTGATCGTCTTGGAGATGGCGCCCGAGATGAACGGCTGGGCGGCCGCCATCATGCGGATGTGGCTTTCGACCGACAGGTAGCGCTTGCCTATCTTGCCGCAGGGATTGGCGCAATCGAAGACGGCGAGGTGCTCGTTCTTCAGGAACGGCGCGCCTTCCAGCGTCATCGCACCACAAACGTGGATGTTGGCGGCTTCGATGTCCTTCTTCGAGAAGCCGATATGCTCCAGCAAGTTGAAGGACATGTCGGAGAGCTGCTCGTCGGAAACCTTCAGCGTCTCCTTGAGGAAGTCGGCGCCGAGCGTCCATTGGTTGAAGGCGAACTTGATGTCGAAGGCCGCCTTCAGGCCGGCGCTGACCGCTTCGATCTTCTCGTCGGTGAAGCCCTTGGCCTTCAGCGAGCCGGGGTTGACGGCCGGCGCCTGGTTCAGGTTGCCGTGGCCGACGGCATAGGCCTCGATCTCGGCGATCTGGCTTTCCGAATAGCCGAGCGTGCGCAGGGCTTCCGGAACGGCGCGGTTGATGATCTTGAAGTAGCCGCCGCCGGCGAGCTTCTTGAACTTCACCAGCGCGAAGTCGGGCTCGATGCCGGTCGTGTCGCAGTCCATGACGAGGCCGATCGTGCCGGTCGGCGCAATCACGGTCGTCTGGGCGTTGCGGTAGCCGTGCTTCTCGCCGAGTGCCACGGCCTTGTCCCAGGCAGCCTTGGCGTGGATGACGAGGGTCTGGTCGGGGCAATCGCCATGGATGAGGGCGACCGGGTTGACGGAGAGCTGCTCGTAGCCGGTGGTTTCGCCGTAAGCCGCGCGGCGATGGTTGCGCATGACGCGCAGCATGTTGTCGCGGTTCGGCGCGAAGTTCAGGAACGGGCCGAGCTCGCTCGCCATTTCGGCCGAGGTCGCATAGGAGACGCCCGTCATGATGGCGGTCAGCGCACCGGCAATGGCGCGGCCTTCCGTCGAGTCATACGGGATGCCGGACGACATCAGCAGGCCGCCGATATTGGCATAGCCGAGGCCGAGCGTGCGGTATTCGTAGGAGCGTTCAGCGATCTGGCGCGACGGGAACTGCGCCATCATCACGGAGACTTCGAGCACGATGGTCCAGAGGCGGACGGCGTGTTCGTAGTCGGCGATGTTGATGTTCTTGGTGGCCGCATCCTTGAACTGAAGCAGGTTCAGCGAGGCGAGGTTGCAGGCCGTGTCGTCGAGGAACATGTATTCCGAGCACGGGTTCGAGGCGCGGATCGGGCCCGCGGCCGGCGAGGTGTGCCAGTCGTTCATCGTCGTGTTGAAGTGCAGGCCCGGATCGGCCGATGCCCAGGCGGCATGCGAAATCTGTTCCCACAGGTCGCGGGCCTTCAGCGTCTTCATCACGCGGCCGTCCTTGCGGGCGGTCAGGTTCCAGTCGCCGTCATTCTCGACAGCGCGAAGGAAGTCGTCCTTCAGCGAGACGGAGTTGTTGGAGTTCTGGCCCGAAACGGTGAGATAGGCTTCCGAATCCCAGTCCGTGTCGTAGGTCTTGAACTCGATGTCCTTGTAGCCCTGCTTGGCGAACTGGATGACGCGCTTGACGTAGTTTTCCGGAACCTGGTCCTTCTTGGCGGCGCGGATTTCGCGCTTGAGGGCCGGGTTTGCCGCCGGGTCATAGCACTGGTCGCCATCGGCCGAGCAATTGATGCAGGCCTTCATGATGGCCTTGAGGTGCTTGGCGACGATCTTCGAGCCGGTGACGAGCGCCGCCACCTTCTGCTCTTCCTTGACCTTCCAGTTGATGTAGGCCTCGATATCCGGATGGTCGATATCGACCACGACCATCTTGGCCGCGCGGCGCGTCGTGCCGCCGGACTTGATGGCGCCGGCCGCGCGGTCGCCGATCTTCAGGAAGCTCATCAGGCCGGAGGACTTGCCGCCGCCCGAAAGCTTTTCGCCTTCGCCGCGCAGATAGGAGAAGTTGGAGCCGGTGCCGGAGCCGTACTTGAAGAGGCGGGCTTCACGCACCCACAGGTCCATGATGCCGTTCTCGTTGACGAGATCGTCTTCCACGGACTGGATGAAGCAGGCATGCGGCTGGGGATGTTCGTAAGCCGACTTGGACTTCACCAGCTTGCCGGTGAAGGGGTCGACATAGAAGTGGCCCTGGCCGGGGCCGTCGATGCCATAGGCCCAGTGCAGCCCGGTGTTGAACCACTGCGGGCTGTTGGGCGCAACGCGCTGCGTGGCGAGCATATAGGCAAGCTCGTCCTTGAAGGCGCTCGCGTCTTCCTCGGAGGCGAAATACTTGCCCTTCCAGCCCCAATAGGTCCAGGTGCCGGCGAGGCGGTCGAAGACTTGGCGCGCGTCGGTTTCCGAGCCGTAGCGCTCACCCTCGGGGAGCAGCTTCAGGGCGTCGGTATCGGCAACGGAACGCCACAGGAAGGACGGAACGTCGTTTTCCTCGACCTTCTTCAGGCGCGCGGGCACGCCGGCCTTGCGGAAATATTTCTGGGCCAGGATATCGGCGGCGACCTGGGAGAACTGCGCGGGCACGTCGATATCCGCGAGCCGGAAGACGATGGAACCGTCCGGGTTCTTGATCTCGCTGATGGCCTTGCGGAATTCGATCTCCGCATAGGCCGATTGGCCGGGTTTGGTGAAACGACGTTCTATGCGCATTGTCCGTTGTCCTCTGCTGCCGCATCCTGCCTCAAAAACAGGGCGCAATTATCCCCGTCCGGCCGCAATGCTCTTGCAGCCAGCCCAAATCTTCCAGTCCGTGCGGGAAACCCGATGATCTCGAGTGTCCTGTATCTTGTGCTGAGTATGGCTGCAAATACTAAATATAGTATCAACAGGTTCTTTTTTCCAGTCCCATCTGCTGCAATGGCGCGTCAGGAAATCGGGCGCAAAAACCCTTATGCGGCGAGCGGATCATCCACCCGGCCACATGCGCAGAAAACGCGATTTCGTGATGAGAACCGACCTCGTAACAATACGGTCCAGCCGCCGCCGCAACTTGGATTTCATTAACCTCATCCGGGCGATTCCCGTCAAGGGCTGGTTTGTGACGGAAGTTTGAACCCTATATCTTGTGCCTGCCCCTGTGGAAAATGGGGACATCCTGCGAAGCCTGCAAAACCAGCAGGTTCACCCCGAACGGCGGTGCGGCGGCATGCGTAACTGTGGACAAGTGAAAAAAATAATAGGTAAAATTCAGGGGTCTTTAAGGTCTCCCGACTTCAGGGAATAGCGATCCCGGCCGAGTTGTGATCCGTGGATAAAGTGATTCTCTGCCGTGCGCGTCAAAGCGCGTCGAGGTTCACGCCGACGGTGATCGTGCCGATGATGGCGCCGGTGTGCGGGTCGGTGATCGGCAGGCTCGCCTGCGCCTGCATGAGCTGCGTGGACTCGTCGCGCTCCGCGTCCTCGATGTAGAGTGCGCCGGTGCCAAAGCTCTTCAGCCACTTGGCCTCGTCGCCCTGCCAGTAGTCGGAGGTGATGTCGCTCTGGCCGACATTGAGGCCGCGATTGTCCATCACGAAGATTTCGGTGATCAGCCCCTCGGCCGCGCGCTGCCGGCCCTTCAGCGTGAGCGAGAGCGCGTTGGACAGCTGGGCCTCGATCATCGGCCGCTCCGCGTTGAAGAGCTCGGCGCGCCAGCGTGCATCGAGCGCGTCGATTCCTGCCTGATCGATCGCCGCATGCGCGGCGTTCTGCGCGATGACGGCATTGAGGATGGCTGGCTCGCTCAGCCAGGGCCGCACATTGTTCTCGACGAATTCCGTGACCGCCATGGTGCGGATATCTTCTGCCACCGCCTGGCCCGGGGAGAAGAGGGCCGCGAGGAGAAGGGTCGCCGATGCGGATGTGGGAATTCGCAGACCGCGCATCTACCGCCTGAAGGGATCGAAAGGACGCACGCCACGCCGGCGGGCCATATCAGCACTATCTGTTGGAGGCATTGCGGAAAGATTAAGCCGGCGGGCAGGCTTGGCCCATCCGCCGGCTTTTCACGAAAAAATCGTCAAATCAGTCTGTTGCGGCGCAGCATTGAATCAATTTCAAGCCGCTTTCGCAAAAAGGTCAGCCGCGCGCGCCCTTGGCGATCGGCTCCTGGTAGGTGAAGCCCATGTCCCAGGGGAAATAGATCCAGGTGTCCTGGCTGACCTCGGTGACGAAGGTATCGACCAGCGGGCGGCCCTTCGGCTTGGCGTAGACGGCGGCGAAATGCGCCTTCGGCAACATGGCGCGCACTTCGGCGGCCGTCTTGCCGGTATCCGTCAGGTCGTCGACGATGAGGATGCCTTCGCCGCCCTGCTGCGACAGCTCGGGCGAGATGCCCTTCAGCACATGCATTTCGCCCTGCGAGACATAGTCGTGGTAGGAGGCGACGCAGACCGTCTCGATGACGCGGATATTGAGCTCGCGCGAGACGATGGCCGCCGGCACCAGGCCGCCGCGGGTGATACAGACGATCGCCTTCCATTCGCGGTCGCCATCCGCCAGCCGCCAGGCGAGCGCACGCGCATCACGGTGGAACTGGTCCCAGGAAACGGGGAAGGCTTTGTCGGGCAACGACATGGGAGTGGCTCCTGATGGCAGAAAAACAGAGATTCCCTCTGTTTAAAGCACTTCGCCGCCCAAAGAAATCACCGCCCGGCCCTGGCGCCGGGCGATCCACAACGAAGTCGGGCTACCTCGACATCAGCGTCGGCACGCGCGCGCCGCGCATCATGGCGCTGGTGACGCCGCCGAAGAGGCGCTGGCGCAGCCGCGAATGGCTGTAGGCGCCCATCACGATGAGGCCGGCATCGATTTCCGTCGCCCGGCGGTTGATTGCATCCGCCACAGAATGGCCGTCGGAGGAGCCGGAGGCGACCGTCGTCTTGATGCCGTGGCGGGCGAGCGTCGCCGCAAGCTCGGCACCGCAGAAATCGCGCGACTGCATGGAATTTTCCGGCGGGTCGATGGTGAAGATCTCGACCTCCTTGGCCGCCGTCAGGAAGGGTAGGGCGTCGAAGGCGGCGCGGGCCGCTTCGCGCGAGCCGTTCCAGGCCAGAAGCACGCGCTCGATGGTTTCCGGGCCGGCCGGGGCATTGGCGACGAGATAGACCGGGCGGCCGCTCTCGTAGAGCAGGTCCTCGATGTCTTCGCGCGATGGGCCGTCGATGTCCGGATCGAACTGGCCGGCGAGCACGATGTCGGCACCGCGGGCGCTGTCGATGATGCCGGCGGAGGCATAACCGGCGGTGCCGGTAAAAAGCCGCCATTCATAGGAAATGTCGTCGCGCTCGCAGCGCGACCGAAAGGCCTGCTCGACCTCGCGCGACTGGCGCTGGGCCCGCTCCTGCAGGTCCAGCACGGCATTTGGATCGGGATATTCCATGGGCGCGATCAGTGTCACGACGACCGGCGCTTCGGCATGGATGCCGATGACGTGGCCGCCGGTCTTGCGCGCGAGCGCCAATGCGTGGTCCGTCACCTTGCCGGCGTCATCGGCAGCGCTCAGCACTGCCACGATGGTCTTGTAGGTCATTTCGGCCTCCTGTCTGGTTCGTCGGAAACCTGCGCCTGTCGCCGCGGCAAAACCTTGATCCGGATCAAGAGGCGGCCTTGGCCACGGCAATTTCGGCGATCATCTGGAGTATATCACGTTCGGCAGCTTCCGCCGGTGCTTCTTCGCGGCTGCGGATGACGATCTCCGTCGAGAAGCGGTTTTCGGAAAAGCGCGGATAGGAGCCGATGCTGGTTTCCGGATGGTTCTTCTGGATCGCGGCGAGCGCGCTGCCGATATCGCCTTCGCCGAAGGGCGAGGCGACGGAGCGCGACAGCATCGGCACGCCGCCCGCAAGCGTCGGCACGACGGCGCTCAGCATTGCGGTAAAGACCTGCGGCACGCCGGCCATCACATAAACATTGCCGATGTTGAAGCCCGGCGCGGTGGAAACCGGATTTTCGATGTGCACGGCACCCTCGGGCATGCGGGCCATGCGCTTACGGGCCTCGTTGAACTCCACGCCGCGCCGCTCGTACATCGCGCCGAGCAGCTGCATGGCGAGCGGATCGTGCAGGCAGGGCACGCCGAAGGCCTTGGAGATGGCATCCGCCGTGATGTCGTCATGGGTCGGGCCGATGCCGCCGGAGGTGAAGACATAGGTGTAGCGGGCGCGCAGCGCATTCAGCGCCTCGACGATCGCCTCTTCGTCGTCGCCGACGATGCGCACTTCCTTCAGGTCGATGCCGACGAGGAAAAGCACGTCGGCGAGCTGGCCGATATTCTTGTCCTTGGTGCGTCCGGAGAGAAGCTCGTCGCCGATGGCGAGCATGGCGGCGGTAGCGATGGGGCTGGAACTCATGGGCGCTCTCTGGATTTCGTTTAGCAATGGCGACCGTGCCGGGCGCCATTGTCAATGGCGGGTGAACAGTCTGTCGACCGTGCGGCTTCTGTCGCCGATCCCCCAAAGTGCTACATCCAAGCTGACGCCGCGATCAAGCGGAAAGCAACTTCGACCTGAGGAGACCACGATGGCGAAAGTACTGGTTCTTTACTACTCGGCCTACGGCCATATCGAGACCATGGCCTATGCCGTGGCCGAAGGCGCAAAATCGGCCGGTGCCGAGGTGACCGTCAAGCGCGTTCCGGAACTCGTGTCGGACGAGGTTGCCAAGGCCTCGCACTACAAGACGGACCAGAAGGCGGAGATCGCCACGGTTGCCGAACTCGGCGACTACGACGCGATCATCGTCGGCGCCGGCACGCGCTACGGCACGGTCGCCTCGCAGATGCGCAATTTCTGGGACCAGACGGGCGGCCTGTGGATGGCCGGCAAGCTGGTCGGCAAGGTCGGCTCGGTCTTCACCTCGACGGCCACCCAGCACGGTGGCCAGGAATCGACCATCCTCGGCTTCATCCCGACGCTTCTCCACCACGGCCTCGTGGTCGTCGGCCTGCCCTACGCCTTCCAGGGCCAGATGGGCGTGGAAGAAGTCAAGGGCGGCTCGCCCTACGGCGCCTCCACGATCACCGGCGGCGACGGCTCGCGCCAGCCTTCCGAAATCGAACTCGAAGCCGCCCGCTACCAGGGCGCCCACGTCGCCAAGATCGCCGGCAAGCTTTCGGCCTGACGTTTTCCTGAAGCGTCACCGAAAAACGGGGGTGCGGTCCTTTGAGGGCCGCGCCCTTTTTGCGACCGATGCAAGCCTTTGCAAAACGCCCTATTGACGAAGCGTGCTGACTCTTCGAAAAGCAGGCTATGCGGGCGTGGCGAAACTGGTAGACGCAAGAGACTTAAAATCTCTCGGCCTTGGCCGTGCGGGTTCGATCCCCGCCGCCCGCACCAGACTTTTCCCGATGCAAGTATACGATTTCACCGCCACCTGATTCGCCTGCCGACGCAGATGCAGTGGCGGGCGGTTGGACTTTTACGGGTGGAGTTCTGCGCTTTATGATCCTGCCACCGTTGCTGGCATTCGAAAATGTGCCGGCCGCGCAACACTTGCTTTTCTTGGTGGCCGGAACGCAAGCAAAGTACAGAAGCGCCCTTGCCAGCTAAAAATGCTTTCGCTTTTTTAGCGCCCGATGTTTCAACGTGGGATACCATTGGGGGCGTGAATGAAATTTCCAAAATATTTGACCAAGGCCTATTTCCAGAAGACCTATGGGTCCATCGGCGTCGGTGATTTTACGGTCAAGGTGACGAAGTACAGCCAGACCTCGACCACGCTGAAGGCGACCGTCGAGGTCGATAGCAGCTTCGGCGACAGCACCACCGACATTCTGATGAAGGTGGGCAAGACCACGACGAGCCTGACGCTAAAAATCAAGGCAGAGGGCTATAACAGCACCTTGGCCTATTCCACCGCGCAGACGAAGAACGGCATCGCCATCAATGCCACATATACGGACAGCTTCAAGACGAAGTTCAACTACAGCCTGAACCTCGAGAAGGACGGCGATTTCAGCAAGTTCAAGATGGTCTATGCCCTCGGCACAGAGAAGATGACCATCACCTCGACCAAGATTGCCGGCGACGTGGTGACGTTCAAGGCCGTGGATGGCAGCGGCGACGTGATCGGCACGGCCAAGTTCAATCTCAAGGCCTTCGGCGATTATTACGACAAGTCCGACAAGTATTTCTTCGAATCCGGCAAGACGGCCGAACTCTTCAACAAGCTGCAGCTCAAGTTCACCAGCCTGAACAAGGCGGGCGAGCCGGCGGACGGCGACAGCTTCGTGTTCAAGAAGCTCGCGGCCCCCGATGCCGGCCACGACGACGCCGGTCTTGCCGCGCGTGCCGCCGCCTTTGACGATGCGTCGAACGCCACGCATTCCGACAGCTTCGATTTCCTGGCGACCCAGGATTTCGGCCAGCCGGTCCACGCAATCAAGCACCTGCCGGATCTGTTCTAAGCGACTGAAACGGGGGAACGGCGGGAGCGGAAACGCTTCCGCCGCTGGAGCCTATTTGGTCGGCTTCACCAGCGAGATGACGCGCGGCTTGGAGGGGGCATCGAGCCACTCGATCCACGCGTCCCGCTCTTCGATCGTGTCGAAGAACCGCCAGAGCTTGAACTCTTCGTCGGTGGTCTCCAGCATCTCGCCGATGGAGGCGAGTTCCAGGGGCAACGTCACTTCGTTGCCGTCGAAGCGTACGAAATAGACCCCCTCGGCGGCAAGACGGATGACCTGACCGGTGCCATAGCTGCCATCGGGGTCATCGACCGTGAAGTACATGCCGGTCAGGGTGTCAAAAACCTTGTCGTTCATAGCTTTCCAATGCCAGTTCTGAAAAAAACGCGCGGGTTCCATCAGTCTCATTTAATGGACCGTGCCGGAACGTCAATCGCTGGTCTCTTATCGCCGCAGCGAAACGCCTAGCCTCCGATAGCACTGAATGTCAGGTAGAACAGCGCCGAAATCGCGGCCGCCGAGGGCAGCGTGACGATCCAGGCGATGACGATATTGCAGGCGAGGCCCCAGCGCACCGCCGAGACGCGGCGCGCGGCGCCGACACCGATGATGGCGCCGGTGATCGTGTGCGTCGTCGAGACGGGGATGCCGAGCCAGGTGGCGGCAAAGAGGGTGATCGCCCCGCCGGTTTCGGCGCAGAAACCCTGCATCGGGTTGAGGCGCGTGATCTTCGAGCCCATCGTGTGCACGATGCGCCAGCCGCCCATCAGGGTGCCGAGCGCCATGGCCGCTTGGCAGCTGATGACGACCCAGAAGGGGACGTGGAACTCGCTGCCGAGATAGCCTTGCGAGAAGAGCAGCACGGCGATGATGCCCATGGTCTTCTGCGCATCGTTGCCGCCATGGCCGAGCGAATAGAGCGAGGCCGAGATGAACTGCATGACGCGAAACGTGCGATCGACGGCAAACGGCGTCTGGCGCACGAAGAGCCAGGAAACGATGAGCACGAGGACGAGCGCCAGGAAGAAACCGATCGCCGGCGACAGGAAGATGGCGCTCGCCGTCTTGATGAGACCACTCCAGACAACGGCGTCGAAGCCGGTCTTGGCAAGGCCCGCACCGACAAGCCCGCCGATCAGCGCATGCGAAGAGCTCGACGGAATGCCGAAGATCCAGGTGACGACATTCCAGATGATCGCGCCCATCAGGGCGGCGAAAATGACGAGGGGGCTGACGATGCCGGGATCGATGATGCCCTTGCCGAGCGTTTCGGCGACATGCAGGCCGAAGAACAGGAAGGCGATGAAGTTGAAGAAGGCCGCCCACATCACGGCATATTGCGGGCGCAGCACGCGCGTCGAGACGATGGTGGCGATGGAATTCGCCGCATCGTGCAGGCCGTTCAGGAAGTCGAAGAGCAGCGCGATGCCGACGAGCGCGACCAGCAGGGGTAGAGCGAGGGTGGCCTCCATCAGACGTTCTCGATCACGATACCGCTGATCTCGTTCGCCACGTCCTCGAAGCGGTCGACAACCTTTTCCAGTTCGCCGTAGATCTCGCTGCCGATGATATAGGCCATCGGGTCGGTCTTGCCGTATTGCCTGAAGAGGTTCTTCAGGCCCTGGTCATGCAGCTCGTCCGAGCGGCCCTCGACGCGGGTGACCTCTTCGGCGATCGCGCTGAGGCGCGTGGCGTGTACGCCGACCTTGTCGAGCAGCGGAATGGCCTCGGCGATCAGATGCGCGGCCTTGACGACCGTCTCGCCCATCTCCTGCATGCCGGGCTCGAACTGCGTCTGCTCGTAGAGCCGGATGGTTTTTACCGTCTTGTGCATCATGTCGATGGCGTCGTCCATCGACTGGATCAGGTCCTTGATGTCGCCGCGGTCGAAGGGCGTGATGAAGCTGCGGCGCACGGCGAGCAGCACCTCGCGGGTAATGTCGTCGGCCTGGTTTTCCAGTTCGACGATGCGGTCGCAATGTTTTTCCAGATCCGGCCCGCCCGCGAGAACCGAACGGAGGGCTTCGGCGGCGCCGACGACGGTGCGGGAATGCTGCTCGAAATAATCGAAGAAGCGGTCTTCGCGCGGCATGAGTTTGCGAAACAGCGAAAGCATGGATGCCCCTTACCTGGCTGGGGTTGTCATGCCGCTGTCATAATTGACCGTCAAGCCGCTGGAAAGCTTGGATTCCAGCTTGTCACAATTCTCTGCCTGCCTGTGGAAAACCTCGTTACGGCACGATCTTGAACGGCTGTTCGCTGATCGCTACGGCGCCGCTTGCCGCATCGCGGAAGCGGTAGCGCAGCACGTAGTCGCCGGCCGGCGGGCCGCTGAGATTGAGGGTCAGCTTGGCGAAGACTTCCTGGTTGCGCACGCTGCCCTTGAAGTCGAAGGAGCCGAAGGCCTTCTGCTCGGCAAGCACCGTGCCCTTGGGGTCGAGAAGTTCGAGGTCGACGGTGAAATGCGATTCGAGCAGGCCGCCGTCGCCCGGGCGCCAGGTGAGGCCGACGGGCTCGACATAGGAGATCAGCGCCTCGCCGACCTTGAAGTCGGAGGCGGGGCGCACCGCATACATGCCGTAGCCTTCCGGCGGGGCGGAAACGAAGACGGCCTTGCCGATCGTGAAGGGCAGGGTGGCGGCGAAGGTGCCGAAGGCATCGCGGATCGTGTTGTGTGCGCCCACCGTGTCGCCGGCGGCGGCCTGCTCCTCCGCCTTCTTGGCCGCATCCGCAAGCGGCCCGGCAAAGGCGAAGGCCGGCGCGAGCGCGGCGATAAAGGTCAAACGCAACAGGGACTTCGACGCAAACATTCAGTCTTCCTCCAGCCGGATGGCGGCAGGATGCGGAGAAGCGTGACAACAGTCAAGAACGCCAAAGGCGGTACGCGATCAGCTCTTCCAGAAGAGTGGTGTCAGGATGACGAGCACGGTCAGGATTTCGAGACGGCCCAGCAGCATCAGGAGAGAGAGGAGGTAGAGGGCGGGATCGTGGAATCCGGCAAAAGTGCCGGCCGGACCGATCGCCTGAGTGACGCCGGGGCCGACATTGGAAAGCGAAGTGGCTGAAGCCGAAATCGCCGTCAATATGTCATAGCCCGCCAGACCCAGCAGGATCGCCCCGATGGCCGAGATCGCGATGTAGGTGATAAAAAACAGGAAGACGCCGCGCTGGAGATCGACATCGACCGTCATCGAGCCGTAGCGCACGGCATGGATGCCGTCCGGATAGAGCAGGCGGTAGAGGCCGGTGCGAATGAAATTGAACAGGATGATCAGGCGATAGGCTTTCAGGCCGCCCGCCGTCGATCCCGAACAGCCGCCCATGAAGGTCGCGACAAAGGCGAGCGCCACGATGAAATGGCCCCATTGCGTATAGTCGTCGCTGGCAAAGCCCGTGGTGGACAGGATGGAGGAGACGGTGAAGAAGGAATGCGCCAGCGCCTCATGGAAATCGACGCCGTTTTCCAACCGCTGGAACACGCTTGCGGCAATGGCGAAGAGCACGAGATAGCCGAGGAAGACGCGGATCTGCGGATCGCGCCAGGCATCGATGCGCCCGCGCACGACGAAGAGGATGAGCACTGAGAACGGCAGGCTGGACAGCGTCATGAAGAAGGTGGCGGCCCAGAGCAGCGGCAGGCTCTTGAAATAGCCGAAGGAGGCGTCGTGCGTCGAAAGCCCGCCAGTCGCGACGGTCGACATGGCGTGGTTCAGTGCATCGAAGCGGCTCATGCCGAGCGCGGCATAGGTTATGGCGCAGATGAGGGTGATCGCCACGTAGATGGCGAGGAAGGCGCGGGTATAGCTCGCGATGCGGGCGAAGGGCTTGTCGGCGGTATCGGACGATTCGAGCTTGAAGAAGGACATGCCGCCGACGCGCAGATAGGGCATGATGAAAAGGCCGAGGGCGAGAATCCCGACGCCACCGAGCCAATGCAGCAGCGAGCGCCACATCAGAACCCCGGGCGGCGCGTCGTCGAGGCCGACGATGACGGTGGAGCCGGTCGTGCTGATCGCCGAGACCGATTCGAAGAAGGCCTGCGCGAAGGTGAGGTTCAGTGACGAGAGCCACAGCGGGATCGCGCCGATGATGCTGCCCGAAAGCCAGAGCATGTTGACGACGAGGAAGCCCATGCGCTTGTTGAAGGGCGGTGGGCCGGCGCGCGTCGCGGCCGCCGTCGCGAGCGACAGGCCGCCGGTCATGAAGGCGGAGAGGAAGAAGACCTCCGAATCGGGATGGCCGTAATAGACGTCGATGAACGCCGGAACGAGCATCGCCACGGACAGGTAGATGCCGCTGATGGCGGCAATGTTGATGGCGGATCGGAAGATGGTGGCGTTCAAGTTCTGGTCTCGGGAAGAGGCCATGGCGGCCAGGGCGGGTGGTATCCGTCGCGTCGATATGCCATAGCCTTTGCATTGTCCAAACTCAAGGATGGCTTCCGACGCGGTCCTCCTTGGTTTCGACCGGTTCTGCTGCGCGGCGTCGGAAAGGTTTGAAGAATGATCGGCTTCCCCTGCATCTGTCCTTCCTGAAGGCAAGACTTGTCCTGAAGGCGAGACACGCAGCTTTTTGAACCCAATCCTATCGAACCCAGATCCCTATCGAATATGGACCAGAGCATGACATCCGACGTCGACGCGGCCATGGAGGCCTTGCGCGGGTTGTTTCCCGAAACGCCGCTCCAACTGAACGAACATCTCTCCGCCCGCTACGGCGCAGAAATCTATCTGAAGCGCGAGGACCTCTCGCCGGTACGCTCCTACAAGATCCGGGGGGCGTTCAACTTCTTCCGCAAGGTTCTCGCCGACGAGAACGGCGCGCGCAGCTTCGTCTGCGCCTCGGCCGGCAACCATGCGCAGGGTTTCGCCTTCGTCTGCCGCCATTTCGGCGTGCCGGGCGTGGTCTTCATGCCGGTGACGACGCCGCAGCAGAAGATCGACAAGACCCGCATTTTCGGCGGCGAGTTCGTCACGATCAAGCTCGTCGGCGACTTCTTCGACCAGTGCTACAAGGCCGCCCGCGACCATGCGGAGGCGACCGGCGCGCTGATGGTGCCGCCCTTCGACCATGCTGATATCATCGAGGGCCAGGCGACGGTGGCGGCGGAAATCGTCGCACAGCTTCCCGATGGCAAGCTGCCGGATCTCGTGGTGCTGCCCGTCGGCGGTGGTGGCCTTGCCTCGGGCGTGACCGGCTATCTTGCCGACAGGATCGGCCCGTCGGGCTTCCTGTTCTGCGAGCCGGCCGGTGCGCCGAGCCTCAAGCGCAGCCTCGAAAGCGGTGCGGTGGTGACGCTCGACCAGGTCGACAATTTCGTCGACGGGGCCGCGGTCGGACAGATCGGCGCGCTCAATTTCGCAGCCCTCAGCCGGTTTTCGGCCGATCAGGTCATGCTGCTGTCGGAAAACGCGATCTGCGTGACGATGATCGACATGCTGAACGTCGAGGGCGTGGTGCTGGAACCGGCGGGCGCGCTGTCCCTGACGGCGCTGGATGCACTCGGCCGCGAGGCGCTGGAAGGCAAGACGGTCGTCGCAGTCGTCTCCGGCGGCAATTTCGATTTCGAGCGCCTGCCGGATGTCAAGGAACGCGCCATGCGCCATGCCGGGCTGAAGAAATACTTCATCCTGCGCCTTGCCCAGCGCCCCGGCGCGCTCAAGGATTTCCTCAACATGCTCGGCCCGGACGATGACATCGCCCGCTTCGAGTACCTGAAGAAATCCGCCCGCAATTTCGGCTCCATCCTCATCGGCATCGAAACCAAGGCGCCGGAGAATTTTGCGGCGCTGAAAAAGGCCTTCGACGCTGCCGGCATGCGTTACCAGGACATCACGGAAAACGAAATTCTCGCAAACCTCATCATCTAGGGGCAGGGGCTGGCGGCGCTCTCCCCTTGGAGGGCGCGGCGGCCTGTGTTAGCAATCGGCCATGGCATCGTTCTTTTCAAAACTCTTCGGTCGCGGCGGCGACTCGGCAGCCCCCGCGAAGGTCGCGGAGGAAACCGAAGCCTATAACGACCTCACCCTCGTCGCGGCTCCCATTCCGGAAGGCGGGCAGTATCGCCTGGCCGGGCGGATCGAGAAGCGGGACGGCGACCGGGTCTTCACCCGCAGCTTCATCCGCGCCGATCTCTTCTCCTCGCGGGACGATACGGTCGCCTCGACCTTCCGCAAGGCAAAGCAGATCGTCGACCAGCACGGGCCTTCGCTGTTCAACGATGGCGTGGACAGCCGGCAGGTCTGACCGCCGCCGGGCGATTTCTCGCCTCGTTCTGTGAAAAGTCACACAAAAGAACGTGAACGCGCTGGAGAACCGGCGCGATTGCCTGTATCCGCAGGAAAAGACTTGTTGCGACTCTTGCCCTGTATTTAGCTGCGGGGCGAAGCGAAGAAACTGCGGATCGCCCATGGGTACTGAAAATCTGATCCTGCTTCTTGTCGAGGCCGGATTCTATTTCGTCTTCATGGTGGGCATCCTGCATCTGCGCCATCAGATCGGCATTGGCGTCTTCATTGCCGCACTCGGCGTGATGCACTTCCTCGAAACCTATCTCGCGGCCGTCTTCTACATCGAGCTGCCCTTCGGCGTCATCTCGCCGGGCTCCTCCGTGCTGTTTTCCGGCAAGCTGATGATGATTCTCCTTCTTTATGTGAAGGAGGACGCCGCCGTCGTGCGCGCGCCGATCTACGGCCTGCTCGCCGGCAATTTCCTGACGGTCGGCCTCGGTTTCTTCCTGCGCCATCACCAGACGATCGGGGCTGTGCCGGGCCGCATCGCGGACCTCGCCTTCATCGACGAAATGGGCTGGCTGATGCTCTGGGGCACGACGCTGCTCTATATCGATGCGCTGGCGATCATCCTGCTCTACGAACGGCTCGGGCGGGTGTTCAAGAAAAGCACGGCCATGCGCTTCTTCGTCTCCGGCGTCGTGGTGCTGACCTTCGACCAGATCGGATTCTTCGCAGCCCTGCATTTCCTCAACGGCGCGCCGGTCGAAGTCTTCTGGGGCGGCTGGATCGCCAAGATGATGGCGGCCTGCGCCTACGCGGTGCTGATCACCATCTATCTCTCCTATTCGCGCATCTCCGCCATTCCCGTCTCTCCGCGGCCGATCTCGGATATCTTTGCCGATCTCACCTTCCGCGAGCGTTACGAGGACCTGCTGGACCGTTCCGGCCGCGATGCGCTGACCGGCGTCTACGACCGCAGCCGTCTGGAATTCGAGGCGCCGCGCCTGCTTTCCGCGATGCTGGCGGCCGGCAAGCCGATGGCGCTGATGATCATCGATGCCGACCATTTCAAGGACGTCAACGACCGCTTCGGCCATCTTGCCGGCGACGGCGTGCTGAAGGAGACAGCCGCCTGCCTGCAACGCGCACTGCGCGGCACCGACCGCGTCTTCCGCTTCGGCGGCGAGGAATTCGTGGTGATCTGCGAGGATGTCTCGCCGCAGGCCGGCGCCGAACGTGCGGAAGCCCTGCGCCGAACCGTGGAAGCGGAAATCCGCCGGCCGGACGGCGTGCCTGTGACGGTCAGCATCGGCATCGCCAACAGCTACAACGACGGCACGACGCTGAACGCCCTGCTTTCGGCCGCCGATGCCCGGCTCTATGCGGCCAAGAACGCCGGCCGAAACCGGGTCATTGCGAGCTAAATGCCGACATTCGGCCGGTCGATGATCTCGCGCAGCGCAAAGCTCGAATTGATCTTCACCACATGGGGCAGCGCCGACAGCCAGTCGCGGTGGATGCGCTCGTAATCCTCCAGATCCTTGGCGGCGACGCGCAGGATATAGTCGTATTCGCCGGACATCAGGTAGCAGACGAGCACGTTGGGGCAGAGTTTCACGGCCGATTCGAACTCGTTCAGCGTCTTGGCGAACTGGCCGGAAAGCGAGATGTGCACGATGGCGATCATCTTGTAGTCGAGCGCCTTGGGCGAGACGCGGGCGTGATAGCCGTTGATGACACCCGATTTTTCCAGAATGTCGAGCCGGCGCGAGCAGGCCGACGGCGACAGGCCGACACGCTCCGCAAGCTCCGCATTGGAGATCCGGCCGTTCTGTTGAATCACCCTCAGGATCGCAGTATCGATTGCATCCAGATGCGCCATTCGAATTTCCTTCGAAATTTCCGCTGATATTCGCAGAATATTCGACAATGGCGCGTTTCGCAAACCCGCTTTGCAAGGACATTGCACGCGTCCTCTGCTTCCATAGTGATCCCCGCCGGCAAGCGGCGGCAATGAACGGGAACAGCACTGGGAGAGGAACGCGCATGCGTATCGGTTGTCCGAAGGAAATCAAGAATCACGAATATCGGGTGGGCCTGACGCCCGGGGCCGTGCGCGAATATGTGGCCCATGGCCATGAGGTTCTCGTCGAGACCAAGGCCGGCGCCGGCATCGGCGCAGACGACGACACTTACCGCGCCGCCGGCGCGAAGATTGTGGCCACCGCCGCGGATATCTTCCAGAAGTCCGACATGGTTGTGAAGGTCAAGGAGCCGCAGCCCTCCGAATGGGCGCAGCTTCGCGACGGACAGATTCTCTACACCTACCTGCATCTCGCACCCGATCCGGAACAGACCAAGGGCCTGCTCGCCTCCGGCGTCACCGCCATCGCCTATGAGACGGTGACGGACGAGCGCGGCGGCCTGCCGCTGCTCGCACCCATGTCCGAGGTTGCCGGTCGTCTCTCCATCCAGGCAGGCGCCACCGCGCTGCAGAAGGCCAATGGCGGCCGCGGCATCCTGCTCGGCGGCGTGCCGGGCGTGCTGCCGGCCAAGGTCGCGATCATCGGCGGCGGCGTCGTCGGCCTGCATGCGGCGAAGATGGCGGCCGGTCTCGGCGCGGACGTGTCGATCGTCGACCGCTCGATCCCGCGCCTGCGGCAGCTCGACGACATTTTCGGCGGCCGTATCCACACGCGCTATTCGACGATCGATGCGCTGGAAGAGGAGGTCTTCTCCGCCGATCTCGTCATCGGCGCCGTGCTGATCCCCGGTGCCGCGGCGCCGAAACTCGTCACCCGCGAAATGCTGTCGGGCATGAAGAGGGGCGCGGTCATCGTCGACGTCGCCATCGACCAGGGCGGCTGCTTCGAGACCTCGCATGCCACCACCCATTCCGACCCGACTTACGAGGTCGACGGCGTGGTGCACTATTGCGTCGCCAACATGCCGGGCGCGGTGCCGGTCACCTCCGCCCATGCGCTGAACAATGCGACGCTGCATTACGGCCTGCAACTCGCCGACAAGGGCCTGAAGGCGATTGCCGAGGACCGGCACCTGCGCGCCGGCCTCAACGTGCACAGGGGCCGCGTCACCAACCGTCCGGTCGCCGAGGCGCTCGGCTACGAGGCCTACGCCCCGGAAGCAGTGCTGAACGTCGCCTGATCCGGCATGCATGCAATAAAAGAAGGCCCGGAGCGATCCGGGCCTTTTTCATGCGCGCTCGATGCGGCACTGGTAGCAATTGTTGCGCGCCGAGCGGATGTGGAGATAGGCGACGTCCTCGCGCGCCAGCAGCGTGGCGGCATAGTCGGGAATGTCGCCGGTCGGCACCACGGCGCCGGTGCCGTAGAGGATGCGGTCTCTCGCCGAATAGCCGCGAACGATATAGTCGCGGCTGGTCAGCATCGGCGGCAGGTCTTCCGGCGGAACATGGGCGGCGCAGGGTTCGGCATGCAGGAAGACCGGGCCGGTTTCCGCATAGGGCTGGACGGCCGGGAAGGGGCGGTGCGCCAGGACGAGATAGGTCTCGCCGGCACCGACGAGCCGCAGGCAATGGCGACAGGGCACGCCGTCGCCTTCGGAGACATGCCGCTCCGGCACCATGCCATAGGCATCCTTGCCGCCGCTCCAGTAGGCGGTCGCGGTTTCGGTCGGCATGGGCAGGAAACGAAGGGACATCTTTGGCGGCTCCGGTTGCAAGGTGCCGCAATCTTTCATCATTGGCCGCGCTCGCGACACCCGATTCCTGTCAGGTCGCCTTGCGGAAGGCCTTGTCGCATTGTTCGAGGAGCCGGACGGGGTCGATCGCCGGATCGGCGAGGCAAAGGCCGACCATGGTTTTGGCGATATTCTGGTAATAGGCCTCGTTCGCCTCGGCGGACACGATGTTCCTGGCGATGGCCTCGCGCCGGTCTTTCAGCCGCTTGCGCAACGATGCCAACGGCACGGCCTCGGCGATGGAGAAAAGCCGGTCGCGGATCTTCAGGTGACGGATGCGCTGCCGCCGCGCGGCGAGCAGGCGGGTGGCGGCGGTGAAGACGAGGTCCGGCGCATGCGCCAGCCAGGTCGCGCGCAGGTCGGCAGCGCAGGTGCCGAGATAACCGTCGAGCAGGCTGCGCCGCTGCGTGGTCTGCCGACAGAACGGGCGCATCATCGTTGCGGCAAGCTCGATGCCCGACACGTCATAGGTCATCAGCTCATAGTCGATCAGGCCGATCGAATGCTCGTCCTGCTCGATGATATTGCTGCCGTAGAGGTCGCCATGGGTAAGCTGGGTGGCCGGCAGACGTTGCATGCGCGCGAGGCTCTCCTCGATCCAGCGCCGCTCTTCCGGGCTGTGCAGGGCGCCGGACTGGGCGAGGTAACCCTCATGCGGCAGGACCGGCCGTCGGCGTTCGAAGAGCGCGCCGGTGGCGGCCCCTTCGATCGTGTTGAGCTTGGCGAGCGTGCGGCCAAGCGCCGCGAGCGCCGCCGGATGCGCCTTCTGGGTCAGCGGCTTGCCGGGCAGGTAGGAGAGCGCCAGCCAGTGGCCGCCGGCCTTGATGGCATCGCCCCACGAGGCGGTGCCGGCGCAGACATGCTGGGCGGAAATGCCGGCCGCCTCCAGCCGCCCCACGGCGTCCTCGAAACGGTCCTTGGTCGATTTCAGCACGAAGAAATGCAGCACATAGGTCTGCTGCTCGAAGACGACGATGCGTTTCTGGATGCTGAGGCGCCGCTTGGTGTGCAGGATGCGCACCCGCTTGCCAAGCAAATCGCGAAGATCAGGGGTGGGGCTGTCCATGCGAGCGAAAGATTCCGTTTGTATGCCGATCGATCCGTCCACGGCTCCATCGCCTTCGGGAAATGCTCGTGACAGTCATATGACATAGTTGCCCGGTCGTTTCCAGCACCGAAGTCGGCCGCAAAAACAACATCACCGCGGATGCCGGTGGGCACCCGCGGTGAGGCTTCTGGAGCGTTGAATTAGCGCACGAATTCGTCGATGCGGCGCAGCGTCACGCGCCGGTTGCGCCATTCCTCGTTCTGGGTCGGCACCAGCAGATAGTCCTCGCCGTAGCCGACCGTTTCGAGCGCGCGGTAGGGGATGCCGAATTCCTGCACGAGCAGCCGCTTCAGCGATTCGGCGCGGCGTTCCGACAAAACCTGGTTGGACGCGGCCGAGCCCACGGCATCCGTATGGCCTTCGATGAGGAAGACGGCGCGACGGCGGCGCTTGAGGAGCTGCTCCATGGCGCGCGCGATCTGGCTGACCTTGCGGTATTCCGAGCGCGGGATATCCGAGGACGCGAAGGCGAAGTTGATCGACTGGATGTTGATCGAGGGGGCGGCACCGCGCAGGTCCGGACGGCGCTTGAATTCGCGCACCGTCACCCGTTCCTCTTCGCGCAGGCGGCGGGAGGGGGCCGCGTCGAGGCGGCGCAGGATGATCTCCGAGGACGGGGTTTCCTGCGCGAGCGCGAGGCCCGAGAAGGCGGGGACGGCAAGGGCGGTGGCGAACGCGGTCAGAAAGGCGCGGCGTTGCATGGCAATGTTTCCTGTTCGTTTGATCGTCTGTTGAACGGAAATTGCCATAGGCGATCTGAAAGGGAGCTGAACCGGCTGTTAGCTCCCGTTCAGATTGATTAACGCGGCTCCGGCGGCAGCAGACAATCCCGCTTGGCGAGCGCCAACAATTCGGCGTCAGCGAGCGGAACAAGCTCGGCATCCCGCGTGCCGACCGGCGAGAAGCCGAACATCTGGTAAAGCTGGAGCGCGCGCGGATGGTCGAGATTGTTGGTGGTGACCGTCACGCGCTTCGGCCCGAGCGACCAGGCGGCATAGAGCGTCTGGAGCAGGAACCACTTGCCGATGCCCAGCCCCAGCGCGCGCTCGAACAGGCCGAAATGCGACAGCTCGACCACGTCCTCATCGATCTGCAACAGCTCGAAGAACCCGGCCGGCGCGCCGTTGACATAAAGCACGGTGACGCTGTTGCGCTTGTCGTACAGCGTCTTGGCGAGCGTATCGTCCGTCATGCGCAGCCGGTCGACCCAGTGCCAGCGGCTGCCGACCTGCCGGTAGAGGAAGCGGTAGAAGGCGAGCGGGATTTCCGGCGCATTGAGGATGGCGGTGTGCACGTTGACCGGCACCGGCAGGCTCTGCTTCGGCGGCGAGGTCATTTCGAGCGCGGTGATGTGGACGGCGATCGGTGCCGTCTGTGCCTTCTTCGCCATCAGTCTTTTCCCGTCACGACCGGCGTATCGTCCCGGCCACCCCATTGCGACCAGGAGCCGTCATAGAGCGTGTTGTTGTCATGGCCGAGCGAGGTGAGCGCCAGCGTGATGATCGCCGCCGTGATGCCCGAGCCGCAGCTGGTGACGACCGGCTTCGAAAGGTCGATGCCCGAATCCTCGAAATGTTTTCGCAGGCTCGTAAGGTCCTTCAACTTGCCATCGACGGAGAAGGTGCCCGACGGCAGGCTTTTGGCGCCCGGCATATGGCCGGAGCGCATGCCGGCGCGGGGTTCCGCTTCCTCGCCGGTAAACCGGCCGGCGCCGCGGGCATCGGCGATCTGCTTGGAGCCGGTCGAAACGATGCCGCGCATCTCCTCGAAGGACGTGACCGCATAGGGATTGAAGTTGGTGTGGAAGACGGCGGGTGCGGGTTCCGGCAGGTCGGTCTGAAGCGGCCTTCCTTCCTTCTTCCAGCCATCGATGCCGCCATCCAGCACGAAGACGTTCTTGGCGCCCATCGTGCGGAACAGCCACCAGACGCGCGGGGCCGTGAAGATGCCGGGGCCGTCATAGACCACGATCGTGTCCGTATCCGAAATACCGAGCTTGCCGACTTCGGTGGCGAAGAAGGCCGGCGAGGGCACGGTATGCGGCAGGTTGCTCGAATGATCGGCGATCACGTCCTGATCGAAGAAGACGGCGCCGGGAATGTGGCCGGCCGCATATTCGAGGGCGCCGTTGCGGTTTTGCGCGGGCAGATACCAGGCGGCATCGACGATTCGGAATTCCGGCGCGCCGAGCTGCTTTTCCACCCAGTCAGCCGAGACGACGAACCTGCTCTTGTCGTTGGACATTTTTTACTCCTCAGGCAATTCCGGCAAAGGCGCGGAACGCGGTCTTGCGCCCGGAATTGCGTAAACCAGAAAGCGCTACGCCTCGGAACCGGGCGCACCGAAGCGGATGCGGAACCGGCGGTTCTCCTTGCCCTTCTTCTCGATCTTGCCGATGTGGATGGCACCCACTTCCTGCGTCTCCGAGACATGTGTGCCGCCGCAGGGCTGGCTGTCGACCGAAGAGTTTTCACCGATGCAGACGAGGCTGACGCGGCCGAGGCCCATCGGCGGCCGCACGTTCTTCGACTTCACAATGCCGGGATTGGCAGCGAGTTCCTCATCGGTGATCCATTGCACGAAGATCGGATGGTTTTCTTCAACGAGCTTCATCAGCCGCGCCGTCACCTCATCCTTGTCGATGGTCTCGCTCATGTCGAAATCGACCCGGCTGTCGTCCTCGCCGACGGCCGCACCGGTGATGGGGTAGGGGCAGACGACGGAGAGCAGGTGGCAGGCCGTGTGCATGCGCATCAGCTTGTAGCGGCGCGCCCAGTCGATATGGGCGACGACGGTCTCGCCGACGATCGGCGAGGTCTCGCCCTCCAGCGGGCGGTGGATGATGATTTCTTTCGTGCCGCCATTGACGGCCGGGCCGAGCGCGATGCGGGAACCGTCGGCGCGCTCCAGAAAACCGGTATCGCCCGGCTGGCCGCCGGATGTCGCGTAGAAACAGGTCTGGTCGAGCTCGATGCCGCCATCCTCGTGCACCACCGTCACCACCGCCTCGTTTGTCGAAAGATAAAAATCGTCGCGAAAGAGGGCAGTGGTTGGCAGGGACATGAGACCTATTCGACCGGCTGATAAGGGACCTTGATCCCCGATTTCGCCGTCAGCCATGCCGGAACGGGCAGGCCCTTCGAATCGAGGAAGTCCGCGTTGAAGAGTTTGGACTGATAGCGGTTACCATAGTCGCAGAGGATCGTCACGATCGTGTGGCCGGGGCCGAGATCCCTGGCAAGCCGGATCGCGCCGGCAATGTTGATGCCCGACGAGCCGCCAAGCGCGATGCCTTCGTTCTCGATCAGGTCGAAGACCAGCGGAACCGCCTCGGAA
The DNA here is from genome assembly GCF_058809275.1 of Shinella sp. GW821-FHT10F02. Taxonomy (NCBI): domain Bacteria; kingdom Pseudomonadati; phylum Pseudomonadota; class Alphaproteobacteria; order Hyphomicrobiales; family Rhizobiaceae; genus Shinella; species Shinella sp. GW821-FHT10F02. The sequence continues at coordinate 299,963 of NZ_JBXASL010000006.1, forward strand.
TCCGGAATGTTGTAGGAATAATCCGGCGTGAACCCTTCGAGGTTCGCCGTGATGCGACCCTGGCCGATGCCTTCGGTGATCGAGCTGCCGGCGGCCTTGAGTTCGCCATGCGCATAATAGTTGTAGAGTGCCGCGCCATCCGGATCGGCAAGCGCGATCTTGACGTTCGGGTTTTTCGCCCGAAGGCCTGCGGCAACCCCGGCCAGTGTTCCGCCGGAGCCGACGGCCGAGACGAAGCCGTCCACCTTGCCGTCCGTGTCGCGCCAGATTTCCGGCGCCGTCGTCTCGATATGAGCATCGCGGTTGGCGACATTGTCGAACTGATTGGCCCAGATCGCGCCGTTCGGCTCGGTTTTCGCAAGCTGCTCGGCAAGACGGCCGGAGAGTTTTACGTAGTTGTTCGGGTTCTTGTAGGGAACGGCCGGGACCTCGACGAGTTCGGCGCCGAGCAGGCGCAGCGCATCCTTCTTTTCCTGGCTCTGGGTTTCCGGGATGACGATGACGGTGCGGTAGCCGAGCGCCTGCGCGACGAGCGCCAGCCCGATGCCGGTATTGCCGGCCGTGCCCTCGACGATCACGCCGCCGGGACGCAGCGCCCCGGAGCGTTCCGCCGCACGGATGATATAGAGTGCCGCGCGATCCTTGACCGACTGGCCGGGGTTCAGGAATTCCGCCTTGCCGAGGATCTCGCAGCCCGTCGCGTCGGAAGCCCCCTTGAGCCGGATCAGCGGCGTATTGCCGATTGCATCCAGAACGGACGGAAGAATTGCCATGGGAGCCGAGCCTCGCGTTATAAACCTAGATCAGGAAACGTCTTTTCGGCTGCCGAGCGGCGCTTTGCAAGAAATCGTGTTCCCCGAGAACGAGCTTCCAGAGGGATTTTTTTTAACCTGCGCGGGTCAGCCGAGCGGACGCGTATAAACCACCTGCCGCACGTCGATGTTTCGCGCCCGAAAACCCGCCTCGCAATAGTAGAAGTAGAATTCCCAGAGTTTCCGGAAGCGCTCGTCGAAGCCGAGCGGCACGATACGTTCCCAGGCGGCCCAGAAGCGGTGGCGCCATTCGGCAAGCGTGCGGGCATAGTCGTGGCCGAAGCCGATGTCGGAGGCCGTCGACAGCCCGAATTGCCGGCCGAGCGATGCCAGGTGCTCGCGGGTCGGCAGCATGCCGCCGGGGAAGACGTATTTCTGGATGAAATCCGGGTTCGACCGGTATTCCTCATAGGCTTCCTGCAGGATGGTGATGATCTGCAGGCCGGCGCGCCCGCCGGGCTTCAGGCATTCGTTCAGCTTGGAAAAATAGGCCGGCCAGTATTTTTCGCCGACCGCCTCGAACATTTCGATCGAGACGATGCGGTCATAGGTGCCGGTCTCGTCGCGGTAATCCTGGAATTTCAGCTCGACCCGGTCGGTAAGGCCGGCCTTCGCCATGCGCTCTCGGGCAAAGGCAAGCTGCTCGCGGCTGATCGTCAGGCCCGTGACCTTGCAGCCGATCTCGCTGGCCGCGAACTCCGCAAAACCGCCCCAGCCGCAGCCGATCTCCAGCACATGGTCGTTCGGGCCGATGCCGGTCGCCTCCGCAAGGGCGCGGTATTTCGCGACCTGGGCGGAGGTGAGGTCGTTTGCGCCGCGCGAATAGAGCGCGGAGGAATAGGTCATCGTCGGGTCGAGCCATTGGGAGTAGAACTCGTTGCCGAGGTCGTAATGCGCGGAAATGTTGCGCTGCGAGCCGCGGCGCGTATTGGCGTTCAGCCAGTGGCGGAATTTTTCGACGAGCAGCAACAGGCCGCGCGGGCCGTTCGTATAGTTGCGAACGATGTTGGTATTGACCAGCACGAGTTCGAGGAACATGCCGGCGTCCGGGCTTTCCCAGTCGCCATCCATGTAGCTTTCGGCGACACCGATCGTGCCGCCGCTGACGGCGCGATAGGCAAGGTTCCAGTTGTTGAGCTTCACGACGGCGTTCGGGCCAGGCGTCTTACCCCGGATCACGAAGGTCTGGCCGCTTGGCACCGTTATGGCGAGCGCCCCGGTTTCCAGGCCGAGCAGGCTGCGCAACACCATCTGCGCGCGGAACGGCAATCCTTTCGCGCGCGTGGCGAAATTGGCCGCCGTCAAAATGTCTCGATCTGAAAATGTCTGTTCTGAAATCAAATCATTCGTCATCGATTGCCCCTCTGCCAACCCGACGTAAGGGTAAGCTAGCGTCAATGTTCCTGAACGCCAAGACGTGAATCGTGACAGGTCGGATCACAAAGAGGCGCAAGGTCGCCCGGAAAAGCGTCGGGCTTTAACGAGCTGTTAGGAAACATGGTTAATTTTGCGTCTATCCGGCAATCGGCGGGAACGGAAACCGCGCCCGTTCGTTTGGAGGAAAATTGGAGGTATCAGGATGCTTTTCAGACTTTTTCCGGTGAACCCGGTCGACCATGACGACGATATCGCGACCGGCACCTACGCCGACGGAGTGATCGGAACGCCACTCGGCGACGCCGCCATGCGGCCGCGCGACCGCAGCCAGACGTTTCGCCGCGCGACGCCGGATCGCGACTATGGCCTCGCCCGCAGCGCCGGCCAGGCGGGCGCGGGAATGGTGCCCTGAAAGACCAAGCGCCGGGAACAATAAGCCGCCCGGCGCATTCCTCCTCTGCCCGAATGCCGAAGCGAGGAGCCTACCATGACGCACCACATCGACAATCGCCAGTTCAGCCCCCGCCAGACCCGCAATGTGCTCGACGTTATCGAACATTGCCGCAAGAACGGATTGGACAAGGCGGAGGAACGCAAACTTCTCCTGCTCTTCGGCCGCTTCGCCAGCCGCCACGAACTCCAGATGAACATCAAGCGCCAGCCGACGAACGTGCGATAGCGAAAGCGGCACGGGATATTGACGGGGAGCCACATCCTGCGAAAGGATGGCTCCTCGATTTGGTTTATGCTGGAAAAATTTCGTCTATGCCGGAAAAGCAGAAGGGCCGCGCTTTTCAGCGCAGCCCCTCAAAATCTGGCTCCCCGGGCCGGATTCGAACCGGCGACCTGTCGATTAACAGTCGAATGCTCTACCGCTGAGCTACCAGGGATCATCCGCTCGCTGCGGAGTGAGCGCGTAATACAAATGCTGGATCGATTTGCCAAGCGCTTTTTGACAAAAAAATGCACGAGGCTTGATTGATTGTGGAGAAGTCTCCAACTGGAGGGGAGGCGAGCCCCGGAAAACCGGGCTTTCGAGCGAATGGACGGCGAATGACGACGCGAAAAACAAACATGCATTTCGGGATCGACCCGCGCACGCGGCAGATCGTGATCGGAAGTTTTCGTATGAAACTGCCGGAATCGCGCTGGCTGCGCACCCTGATCGGCGTTCTCCTCATCGTCGGCGGCATTCTCGGCTTCCTGCCGATCCTCGGATTCTGGATGGTGCCGCTCGGCCTTCTCGTATTGTCGCACGATTCCCATTTCGTCCGCCGCCAGCGCCGCCGCCTGGCCGTCTGGTGGGCGACCCGCAAGGCCCGCCGCAACGCGCGCTGACGTTACCTCTCTCTTTATTGCATCGACGCTGCGGACCTGCTCTAAACCCCGGCAGGGCTTTTTAGGGTGAGGGAAGCATATGGAATTGCTGTTGAAGGGCGTCGTGATCGGCATTGGCGCGACCGTGCTCATGGATCTCTGGGCGATCGTTCTCTGGAAGGGGTTCCGCCAGTCGCGGCCGAACTGGGCGCCGGTCGGCCGCTGGTTCTGGCACCTGAAGAACGGCACGGTTTTTCATGACGATATCGGCAAGGCTTCACCCTATGCCAACGAGCTGGCGCTCGGCTGGATCAGCCACTATGCGGTCGGCATTCTCTATGGCGTGATCTTGGCGCTCCTCGTCGGCGAGGCGTGGTTTGCCGTCCCGACCTTCCTGCCGGCCTGGATCCTCGGCATCGTCACCGTCGGCGCCGGGTGGTTCCTGCTGCAGCCGGGGCTCGGTATCGGTGTCGCAGCGTCGAAGCTGCCGAATGCCAATACGGTGCGCATCCTCAATCTGGTCGCGCACACTGTTTTTGCGCTGGGGCTTTACGGCACGGCGCTGCTCATCCGTTGAGGCGTAACAAGCAAGAACCCCACCGCAGATCGTCCGCGGTGGGGTTTGTCGTTCAGCGGGCCGCAGCGACCCCGAGGATGACGCCTGTGGCGATGCTCAGCAGCAGGTAGTCGTTGTCAACCTTGACCCATTGCTGACCGCGGTTGGGCTTGCGCAGGCCGTAGCGATGGTAGTCGCGCACAGCCGGCCGGCGCTTCCAGTCGGAATAACGCTCGCCCTTGTGCCAGGCGCGCCTGTTCACCTTCTTCCTGACCACGACCTTCTTCTTGTAGGTCTGGGAATAGCCGGGCTTGCGATCATGGCCATATTGCTGGGCGGCCTGCGCCATCGGCACTGCCGCGACGGAGAGGGCGACTGCGGCGAGAAGGGTGCGGATGAAGACTTTCATGGGGGTGGTTCCTCGTTGTCGATGAGCAGAGCCTAGGTCCGCGCCGATGAACGAGAAGTGAATGCAAGATTAAATTTCTGTAATAAAAACAGTTGCTTAATTGACCTATTCCGGTGAGTGCCACGGTAGTCGGGAGTCTGATTGCTCCGAGGAAAGTGGCTTGCTCAAGTAACCGCCAAGCAAAATAAGGCGTCGAAATGCAAGAAGCCCAGGAGTGGCCTACCTTAAGGGTAAGTATCCACAACAAAGCGATCTAAGTCCATGATAAATTGGAAGTTGGAGGCCTCGCCGAGAATCGAACTCGGGTGCAAGGATTTGCAGTCCTCTGCGTCACCACTCCGCCACGAGGCCGTCCGTTTTGCTATAAAGCGAGTGGTGCCGGGCGTTTAGAACGAATTTAGAAAGGGCGCAAGGGGCTTCCGGCGGATTGTGAATTTTTTCCCCCCGGCAACTGCATCGTGCGCTCCTGTGATGGAACAAAGGCTTCGCCAACCCCATCTACAGTTTGATGAAATCGACAAGACAGGAGAATGCCCGATGCGCACGATAAAGACCCTGGCGGCGGTGGCGATGACGTTTGCGGTATTAAGCTCCGCCGCATACGCCATAGAGCCCATTCCGGGCAGCATCACCTATAATGGCCAGCCGCGGAGCAAGCTGACGAAGGCGCCCATCGGCAGCACGTTCGAACATCTGTTCCGTGACAGTTTCGGCGATCGTTATGTCGAGACTTACCGGATCGCACCGGACAGGTCGCTGCAACTGCTTTCCCGGCACAAGATCGATATTTTCCAGCGGTAGTGAGCGATGAGGGCCGAGGGAGGCGGCGCGCCCGAAGACGCGCCTTTGCCCTTATTGGGCCGCGGCCGGCGCCGCGCCTTCGAGGCCGACGAGCGCGATCTTGGCATAGCCGGCGGCGCGCAGCAGGTTCATGACATCCATGACATTGCCGTAGTCGACGGCCTTGTCGGCGCGCAGCAGGATGCGCGTGTCTTTGTTGCCGTCCGTCACCTCGTCGAGCTGCGGGCCGAAGGTATCGCGCCCGATCTCGCCATTGCCGATCGAGACAGTGAGGTCCTTCTTCAGCGTCATGAAGACAGGTTTGTCCTCGCGGGGCGTCGGCTGGGCGACGGAGGAGGGCAGGTCGACATTGATATCGACGGTGGCGAGCGGTGCCGCCACCATGAAGATGATGAGCAGCACCAGCATGACGTCGATGAACGGCGTCACGTTGATTTCGCTGTTCTCTTCCAGGTCGTCGCCGCCGCCTTCCTTGATCTTGCTCGCCATGACTTCACCCGATCTTCACGACGGAGCCGCTAGCGCGCTCGCTGCGCGGGGCGGCGTGACGCACGGCGCGGCGCACGTCGAGATCGCGGCTGGCGAGCCGTTCGATCGCGGCCGAAGCGTCGGCGAGGTTCTGGCGGTAGCCGGTGATGGCGCGCGCCAGGAAGTTGTAGATCACCACGGCGGGAATGGCGGCGACAAGGCCGATCGCCGTCGCCAGCAGGGCCTCGGCGATGCCGGGCGCGACGATGGCGAGGTTGGTGGTCTGCGCCTTTGAGATGCCGATGAACGAGTTCATGATGCCCCAGACGGTGCCGAACAGGCCGACGAAGGGGGCGGTCGAGCCGATCGTCGCGAGCAGGCCGGTGCCCTTGGCGATGCGGCGGCCGGCATGCACCTCCATGCGGCCGAGGCGCGAGGAGACGCGCTCCTTCACGCCGCCGTCGGATACGTGATCGAGCACGGCCTCGGAGGCATCCATTTCCTCGCGCGCCGCACGCGTCATGCGGGCGACCACGCCGCGGTTGCGGCCGAGCGCCTCTTCGCCATCCGCAAGGCCGCGGGCGGCAACGAGCCGGCGCACGGCGCGGCTGGCGGAGCGCTGCGCGGCACCAAGCTCCGCGAGCTTCACGAGCAGCACGGTCCAGGTGACGACGGAGGCGAAGGCAAGGCCGATCATCACGCCCTTGACGACGATATCGGCCGCCATGAACATGCCCCAGGGGGAAAGGTCATGCGGCAGGCCGGCCTGGCGCTCGCCGGCGGCGTCATCGACGGCGTCGAGTTCGGTCGCTTCTTCCTCCGCGGCGATGGCGTCCGGATCGGTCGCGGTCGCTGGGTTCGTCGCGGTGTCGGCAGTGCCTTCGGTCGTCGTCGGGCGCGCGGTCGTGTCCGTCGTCGAAGCGCCGCCTGTTGCGGCGCCCGTGGACTGGCCCGTCGTGTCCGGCTGGCCGTCCGTCTGGACCGATGGTGTCTCCTGGGTCTGCGCCGGGGCGGCGTGCGGGGCGGCAAGCGCCATCAGGAAGATCGCGAATAGCAGGCGAGACCGTTTCGGCACGGCGTATTCCTCTTACTTATCTTAGTTCAAGCGAAGCCCATTCAACAGAAACGGACATGGTGCGGCTGCCTTGGCATCCGTAAAACCTGAGTGTTCAATACGACATTATGCAGGGAGCAGGCAATAATATGTTGAGTAATTTATTCATGATAACCCTTGGATATTCCGGGAGCACGCGGTTCGAACCGGCCGGGCCGCGGTTTTTGCGCGCAACCCGTCGCCGCCACTGGACACCCGGCCCGAAAGCGCACTAAGAGAATTGCGACGCATCCGGCATCGCAACCGGGCCTTCGTGCCGCGGTCTGCCGCTTACTCACAGGGCTAGAGATGATTGACTACAAAGCAGCGCGCACGAAGATGGTGGACAACCAGATCCGTACGACGGACGTGACGTCGCACGAGGTGCTCGACGCCTTCCTGACCGTCGCGCGCGAAGAATTCGTGCCCGCGGCGGTGAAGCCGCTCGCCTATATCGACAACGACATCCAGCTCGTGCCCGGCCGCTACCTGATGGAGCCGTCGCCGCTGGCCAAGCTGATCCAGCTCGCCGAGATCGCCAATACCGACGTGGTGCTCGAAGTGGGCTGCGGCACCGGTTATGCCTCCGCGATCCTGTCGCGCCTCGGCAGTTCCGTCGTGGCGCTCGAAAGCGACGTGGATCTTGCCGCGACCGCGACGGACACGCTGTCCCGCCTTGGCCACGACAATGTCGCCGTCGTCACCGGCGATCTCGAGGCCGGCTACGCGCCGGAAGCGCCCTATGACGTGATCTTCGTGCACGGCGCCGTCGAATTCGTGCCGGATGCGATCTTCGCGCAGCTTCGCGACGGTGGTCGCCTGGTCGTCGTCGAGGGCTACGGCAATGCCTCGCAGGCCCGACTTTATATCAAGGAAGGCGGCCGGGTTTCCGAGCGCAACGTCTTCAACACGGCCGTCAAGCCGCTGCCGGGCTTCCGCAGGGCGAAGGAATTCGTCTTCTGAATGAGCGCTGAGGCGCTTTATCCCGGGCAGGCCCGATTTGTTGCACTTTCGCAACGGGCCTGTCCTATTGTCGTTACCAAATCCTTGCCGATGGACCTGCTGACTGTTCCCGAATGAACGAAGAGGCATTATCGCGGTCGGTGCGGCACCGTCCTTGGATGGTTGACGCCGCCCAAAAGCGTGCCCGGCCTGCGGCCGGTGAGAATTGTGTAAAGGCAGCTCATGCGCCGGGCTGGCCAGGATCGGAGTTTCGTACTGTGTCCATTCTTCGTCGAACCGCCTTTGCGCTAGCCCTCGCCACCGCCTTCCACGCCGTGCCGTACGGCGCATCCGCTGAAACGCTGGCCGGTGCGATGGCCAAGGCCTACGAGAACAATCCGGACCTGAATGCAGCCCGTGCGGCTCTGCGTGCCATTGATGAGAATGTGCCGATCGCGAAGGCGGGGATGCGTCCGCGTGTGACGGGTGTGGCCGAGGCGGAGGCTCAGCGCACGAATCTTGATGTGGGAACGCTCAACATCTTTGGTCGGCGCGGTAGTCGGCAAAGCGATTATGTCACCTCCAGTTATGGCATTACAATCAGCCAGCAGATCTTCGACGGCTTCCAGACGCTCTACCGCGTTAAAGCGGCCGAGGCGAATGTGCTGGCAAACCGCGAATCGCTTCGCGCGCAGGAAATTTCCATTCTTCTGGCGGCTGTCGAGTCTTATGCCAATATCGCGCGTGATCAGACGATCGTGTCGATCCGCAAACAGAATATCGCCTTCCTCAAAGAGCAGGTTAATGCTGCCAACGCACGCCTGAATGTCGGAGAGGGTACGCGTACGGACGTCAGCCTCGCGGAAGCCGAACTTGCTGCCGCCAATGCGCTGCTAACCGCAGCCGTGTCGTCGCTAAAGCAGAGCGAGGCCGCCTATGTGCAGATCGTCGGCGAAACGCCGAAAGGCATCAAGCAGCCGTCGTCGGCCAAGAAGGCTATGCCGCGTTCACTCGACAATGCTGTGGCGACGGGCATGCAAGAAAATCCGAACATCCTTGCCGCCATGCGCGGCGCCGATGCAGCCGGCTTCAATGTGAAGGAGGCCGAAGGCGCTATGCTGCCGGGCGTTTCCTTGCAGGGTAGTGTCTACAAGTCCGTCAATACGGAAGATGGGCCACAGGACAATCTCAGGGGCGCGGTATCCGCTCGCTTGACCGTTCCGATCTATCAAGGTGGAGCCGAATACGGCCAGATCCGCCAGGCGAAGGAACGGCTCGGCGAGAGCCAGTTGCTGGTGGATTCCGCGCGCATGGAAGTCCAGCGCACGATTGCCTCGGCGCATGCGCAATACGAGGCGGCAAACGCTTCCATAGCGGCTATCCGCGTGCAAATCGGTGCGGCTAACGAGGCGCTGAACGGCGTCATCGAGGAGCGAAACGTCGGCCAGCGCACGACGCTCGACGTGCTCAACGCCCAGCAGAACGTCCTCGATGCGCAGGAAGACCTCGCCGCCGTGCAGCGGAACGCTGTGGTCGCAAGCTATTCGCTGCTCGCCGCCACGGGCAGCCTGACTGTCCGCAGCCAGGGCCTGGAAGTGGCGGAATACCGGTCCGAGGTGCATTTCGAGGCCGTCAAGGACAAGTGGTTCGGCTTGAGAACCGTCGACAGCGAATAAGCCTCGCCCTTGGCAGGGCAAACAAATCTGTGCATCACTCGTAACACATGATTCGCGGCGATTTAGTTCGCCACCGAACTCGCCTAGGGTTTTCGGGATGTCCGGCAGGCTGGGAGCGGCAGGCTGTGGACGCCGCAGAGAACGGGGATAGAAATGGCTCAGCCAAATGTAGCGCGTGAACCGTCCATGGATGAAATCCTGGCGTCCATCCGCAAGATCATCGAGAACAACGAAGCCATGCCGGAGCTTGCGCCCGATGCCGATGGCGACGAGGGTTTCCACATCACGACCGACAGCCATTCCGGCAACCTGATGGACCACCCGGCCGTGGTCGAGCGGTTCCACAGCGAGGAACACCGTCCCTCCGCCATCCAGCCGATCCAGCGCGCTGAACCGGCGCAGGCCGCCCAGCCCGCTTTGTCGCTCGCCGATGTCGCCGCCCGCGTGCGCGCCGCGTCCGAGCGGCATGTCGCAAACCGGGAGCCGGAGGTTGAAGCCGTTTCCATCGAGCCGGTGCAGCTGCCGCTGCGTGAAGAAAACCCGGTGATGACTTCCCGCATGACGGCAAATGCCGGCCGCTTCGTGCCGCCGGTAGAAGCCGTCGAAAAGCGCGAGCCCTTTGTCGAAAAGCATGAGAGCGTGACGCCCCATGCCGAGCCGACGCCGGTCGCGGAAACACGCGTGGCCGAACCGGTCGGGGCAGGCCGTGATATCGCCGCTCTCGTTTCTCCCGCGGTCGGCGAGCGCGTGGCGCAGTCCTTTGGTGCGCTGGCGCAGGCGATGGATGCCGGCCCGCGCCGCTCCTTTGACGAGATCGCCGAAGAGATGCTGCGCCCGATGCTGCAGGAATGGCTCGACGACAATCTGCCGACGCTGGTCGAGCGGCTGGTGCGCGAAGAGATCGAACGGGTGGCGCGCGGCCCGCGCCGCTGACCGACGCCGCCATTCTCCTTGAAAATGGTTTGAGCCGCGCCGGACCCCCGGCGCGGCTTTTCTTCTGATATTGTTGACTTCACGCCGGCCATCCGGTTTAGAAAACCCTGACGACAAACAGCGGGCTTCGCACGAAAATGCTTGAAAAGAACTATGATTCCGCAGCGGTCGAGCCGCGAATTGCCAAGGCATGGGAAGATGCGGACGCGTTTCGCGCCGGCGAAGGCGCAAAACCGGGCGCCGAGACCTTCACCATCGTCATCCCGCCGCCGAACGTGACGGGCTCGCTGCATATGGGCCACGCGCTCAACAACACGCTGCAGGACATCATGGTCCGCTTCGAGCGCATGCGCGGCAAGGACGTGCTGTGGCAGCCGGGCATGGACCATGCCGGCATCGCGACTCAGATGGTCGTCGAACGCAAGCTCGCCGCCGAGAAGCTGCCCGGCCGGCGCGAGATGGGCCGTGACGCCTTCATCGAGAAGGTCTGGGAGTGGAAGGCGGAATCCGGCGGCCTGATCTTCAACCAGCTGAAGCGCCTCGGCGCGTCCTGTGACTGGTCGCGCGAACGCTTCACCATGGACGAGGGGCTTTCGGAAGCCGTGCTCGAAGTCTTCGTCTCGCTCTACAAGGAAGGGCTGATCTATCGCGGCAAGCGGCTTGTCAACTGGGACCCGAAGTTCGAAACGGCGATTTCGGACATGGAGGTCGAGAACAACGAAGTCAACGGCCACATGTGGCATTTCAAGTACCCGCTCGCCGGCGGGGAGACCTATACCTATGTCGAGAAGGACGCCGACGGCAACGTCGTCTTCCAGGAAGAGCGCGACTACATCTCGATTGCCACCACGCGTCCCGAAACGATGCTGGGCGATGGCGCCGTCGCCGTCCATCCCTTGGACGAGCGCTATGCGCCGATCGTCGGAAAGCTCTGCGAGATCCCGGTCGGCCCCAAGGCGCACCGCCGCCTCATCCCGATCATCACGGACGAGTATCCGGAACGGGATTTTGGTTCCGGTGCGGTTAAGATCACTGGCGCACATGACTTCAACGACTATCAGGTCGCCCGTCGCAACAATATCCCGCTCTACCGGCTGATGGACACGCAAGCCGCCATGCGCGCCGACGGCGAGCCCTATGCCTTCTATGCGGCGCAAGCGCTGGAAATCGCAAAATCCGGCAACCTGCCGAACGAGTCGGAGGTTGATGATATCAACCTCGTTCCCGACGAATATCGCGGCCTTGACCGTTACGAGGCGCGCAAGCGCATCATCGACGCGATCAATGCCGAGGGCCTTGCGGTCACCGTCAAGGACGATGAAGGCAACGACATTCCCTACGTCGAGAACAAGAAGGTCATGCAGCCCTTCGGCGACCGATCCGGCGTGGTCATCGAGCCGATGCTGACCGATCAGTGGTTCGTCGACAACAAGGCGCTTGCAGGTCCCGCACTGGATTCCGTTCGCGAAGGCCGCACCAACTTCGTGCCCAAGAACTGGGAAAAGACCTATTTCAACTGGCTTGAGAACATCGAGCCCTGGTGCATCTCCCGCCAGCTCTGGTGGGGTCACCAGATTCCCGCCTGGTATGGCCCTGACGGCCAGGTCTTTGTCGAGAAGAGCGAGGAGGAGGCGCTGCACGCCGCCATCCAGCACTATATCGCGCATGAAGGCCCCTGGAAGGCCTGGGTCGAGGAGAAGCTGGAGAACTTCCAGCCGGGCGAGATCCTGACGCGCGACGAGGATGTGCTCGACACCTGGTTCTCTTCCGCATTGTGGCCGTTCTCGACGCTCGGCTGGCCGGAAAAGACGCCAGCGCTCGAGCGCTATTATCCAACGAGCGTTCTCGTTACAGGGTTCGATATCATCCCGTTCTGGGTCGTGCGCATGATGCAGATGGGGCTGCATTTCATGAAGGATGAGCTTGGCAACCCGATCGAACCCTTCCACACGATCTACATCCACGCCCTTGTTCGCGACAAGAACGGGCAGAAGATGTCGAAGTCGAAGGGCAACGTCATCGATCCGCTCGAACTGATCGACGAATACGGTGCGGACGCGCTGCGCTTCACGCTGGCCATCATGGCCGCGCAGGGGCGCGACGTGAAGCTCGACCCGGCCCGCATTGCCGGCTACCGCAATTTCGGCACCAAGCTCTGGAACGCCACGCGCTTCGCCGAGATGAACGGGGTCGCGACCGATCCGAAGTTCGTGCCGGAAACGGCGTCGCTGACGATCAACCGCTGGATCCTGACGGAACTCGCCCGCACGGCGCGCGACGTCACCGAGGCGATCGAGACCTACCGCTTCAACGACGCGGCCGGCACGCTCTACCGCTTCGTCTGGAACCAGTTCTGCGACTGGTATCTCGAACTCTTGAAGCCGATCTTCATGGGCGAGGATGCGGCGGCGAAGGCGGAATCGCAGGCCTGCGCGGCCTATGTCCTGGAAGAGATCTACAAGCTCCTCCATCCGTTCATGCCCTTCATGACGGAAGAGCTCTGGGCGCACACCGCCGGCGAAGGCAAGACGCGGGATAGCCTGGTCTGCCACGCCGAATGGCCGTCGCCGGCCTATGCCGACGATGCGGCCGCCGACGAGATCAACTGGCTGGTCGATCTCGTCTCCGGCATCCGTTCGGTCCGCGCCGAAATGAACGTGCCGCCGAGCGCCACGGCGCCGCTCGTGGTCGTCGGCGCCAATGCCCTGACGAAGACGCGCCTCGAAACGCACGATTCGGCCATCCGCCGTCTCGCCCGCGTCTCGGAGATCGGCCTTGAAGACACGGCGCCGAAGGGTGCCGCGCAGATCGTCGTCGGCGAGGCGACCGCCTGCCTGCCGCTCGGCAGCCTGATCGATCTGGCGGCTGAGAAGGCGCGCCTCGAAAAGGCGATCGACAAGGCAAAGGCTGAAGCCGGCCGCATCGAGGGCAAGCTGTCGAACGAAAAGTTCGTCGCCAATGCCAAGCCCGAGGTGGTCGAGGCCGAGCGCGAACGCTTCGCGGAGCTCGAACAGCAGCTCGCAAGCCTCGCGGTGGCGCTTGGCCGCGTCAGCGAAGCAGGCTGATTCCCCTAAAATCTGCCGGGAAGACGAAAAAACCGCGCCGGAGACCCCGGCGCGGTTTTCTATTCGGTAAGCGGGCTGCAAAATTCCGGCTGTGTCGGAAATGTGACAGAACGTCGCTGCGTTGGAATGAATATCCACGAATCTGTCGAAATCCACGCGATTCCGAAAAAATCTACCTGGGCTCGCTGTTATTGAGGGTCTTCATAAAAAACTTACGTAATTCCTTAAATACTCATTGGAAATCACAGGCGAGAACTGGGGTTTGCCAAGCAAGCGCGCGTCTTCGATAGTCAGGACGGAGAGGCGCGCGGCAAAGGCAGTTGTCGTTAGCGCAAGACTTTGTGAGGGGGATTGCATGGGTAAGAAAACGATCGGCCGCGGCGTGATGGCCGCAATGGCATTGCTGGCCTCGACATCGGCTCAGGCCGGTGGCCTGGAGCGAGGCGGCTACAATATCGACCTTCTGTTCGATCCTTCGGATTATGCGGCGGAGGCAGCCACGACCTATGTCGCGCCGCAGCGCGAACTCGACAATGTCGTCGACATCAACCCGCTCAACGGGGACCTGAACGGTCGGCCGAACAACGGCATCGACGACAGCGAGGGCTACTGGATTCCGCGTGTCGGCGTGAAGGCGAGAATCTTCGACGACGTCGACTGCATCGCCGACTATTCTCAGCCGTGGGGCGCCCATACCAATCCGGGCGCGAACTGGGCCGGCGCCAACGACAATATGGAGACCAAGATCGAGAGCGACAACTACGCTGCGACCTGCTCCTATAAGTTCGATGTCGGTCAGGGCCAGCTTCGCCTGATCGGCGGCGCTTTCTACCAGGAAGTGGGCGGCTTCAAGGAGCGTCTCACGGCCGACCTTTCCGGCACGGGCCTTCCTCTCAGCGGCGTCGGCCGGCTGGATCTCGAAGGCAGCGGCTGGGGCTGGCGTACCGGCGTCGCCTACGAGATTCCGGATTATGCGCTTCGCGTCAGCCTGGTCTACAACAGCGCGGTCGACCTCGATAATCTCGACGGCACGATCGACCTGCGCAATTCGGTGCTTCCGGTGCCTGGCGGCGGCTTCATTCCCGGCACGAAATACAATGTGGAGAGCTTTGCCTCCATGCCGGATTCGCTGGAACTGAAATTCCAGACCGGCGTCGCCCCCGACTGGCTCGTCTTCGGCTCGGTCAAGTGGACGGACTGGAGCCAACTGCAGATCATCAAGGTGACGGCGAAGGACACGACCGATCCGCGCAACGTGCCCACCTCGCTCGACCTGCTCTATCGCGACGGCTGGACGGTCACCGGCGGCGTCGGCCACAAGTTCAACGAAAAGCTCAGCGGTGCCATGAGCCTGACCTGGGACCGCGGCACCAGCCATGGCTACGGCAGCCAGACGGATACCTGGACGCTCGGATCCGGTGTTTCCTACAATGTGAGCGAGAATGTCGAATTGCGCCTCGCCGGCGCGGTCGGCCTGCTGACGAGCGGCAGCTCCAGGCCACAGGTCGTCGACGGCCAGACTGTCGGCGGCAATGCCCAATACGATTTCGGAACCGATTTCTTCAGCGCCATCTCGACCTCGCTCAAGGTCAAATTCTGATCGGCGGACCATCAAGAGATCAGAATCAGGCCCGGCGTCATCGCCGGGCCTTTTTTCTTGGTTAAGACTTTGTTGCTCCGGTTAAGCCTCTCTGGGGAAACCACAGCGAGGCGTCAAATTATGTGACGGAATCGCAACACATTTTTTTCCAGAGTTTGCTACACACCTAGACGAGAGACGAGATGTCCATTTCCCGCCACAAACGGGGCGCAGCGATAATGACAAGTAGACGCGTGAAACCGCGCCCAAGGAAACGATGAGCCAGCCGATGTCATTGCCGCCGGAGTTGCCGGAAATCCGCACGAGACCCGTGCGATTCCGGTTTGGCACAGCGAACCAGGCTGGGCACGGAATTGTAGAAGTGATGCCCAAGTCCGAGTTGTCGCCGATGAAAATAGTGGTAATGGGTCTTTGCCTTTCGCTCTCCTTTGGAGCGGCATCACAGGCCCTCGCATTCGATCCCCAGTCCGGCGTCAGCAGGGAAAGCGGTCCCTTCGACCTCTTCAAGTTCGGTTTCTTCTCCTACAAGAAGGGGCGCAAGGAAGACGCCATCGAGGCCTATCGTTATGCGGCGGAAAAGGGCCATACCGGCTCGCGCTGGGCGCTTGCCAATATGTATGCCGATGGCGACGGCGTGCCGGAGAACGACCTCGAAGCTTTCAAGATCTACAGCGAGATCGCCCAGGCCGGCGTCGAGCCGGGTTCGGAAGATACCGGCTACTTCGCCAATGCGCTGATCGCGCTCGCCAGCTACTATCGCCGCGGCATTCCGGATAGTCCCGTGAAGGTCGACATGACCCAGGCCCGCCAACTCTATTTCCAGGCAGCCTCGGCCTTCGGCATTCCGGAAGCGCAGTTCCAGCTCGGTCGCATGATGCTTTCGGGTGAGGGCGGCAGTGCCAGCGTGCACCAGGCCAAGAAGTGGCTGAACCGGGCGCGCAACAACGGCCATGCCGGCGCGATGGGCCTGTTCGGCAACATCCTCTTCCAGGAAGGCCAGGCCGCCCGCGGGCTCGCCTTCATGACCGCAGCTCTCGATCACTGCCCGCCGAAGGACTGTGCCTGGCTGCAGGCGACGCAGGAGGAAGCCTTTTCCGTCGCAAGCGAGGAAGACCGCCGCAAGGGCGTAGCGCTCGCGCAGAGCATCCGCTTCAATCCGGACGAATAAGACCTTTTAGGTTTTTGCCTCAGGCCGCGTAATCGAGCACGGCCACGACCGGCACATGGTCGGACGGCTTTTCCCAGGCGCGCACATGCTTTTCGACCGCCGTCGAGACGAGGCGGTCCGAGGCTTCGGCCGACAGCATGAGATGGTCGATGCGGATGCCGAAATTCTTCGGCCAGCATCCTGCCTGATAATCCCAGAACGTATAGAGCGGCACCGCATCCGACGTGGCGCGAACCGCATCCGTCAGGCCGAGATTTTCCAGCCGGCGGAAAGCCTGGCGGGTCGGCGGCAGGTAGAGCGCGTCCTTTTCCCAGACCTTGACGTCCCAGCAATCGTGCGGCTCGGGAATGACATTGTAGTCGCCGGCGAGAATGAGCGGCTCTTCGAGCGCCAGCCGGTCCTCAGCAAAGGCGATGAGCCGTTCCATCCAAGAAAGCTTGTAGGGATATTTCACCGGATCGTCCGGCGGGTTGCCGTTCGGCAGGTAGATCGAGCAGACGCGGATGACGCCGCCCTCGACGGAAAACACGCCCTCGATGAAGCGCGCCTGTTCGTCACCGTCGCCACCGGGCAGGCCGCGGTTCACCTCGCCCGGGCGGATCTTCGAGAGCAGCGCGACGCCGTTGAAACCCTTCTGGCCGTGCGTCTCGACATGATAGCCGAGCGCCTCGATCTCACCGCGCGGAAACGCCTCGTCGACCGACTTGATTTCCTGCAAGGCGACGATGTCGGGATTGGATTCCTTCAGCCACGCAACCAAGTTGTCGATGCGCGCCCGCACGCCGTTGATGTTCCAGGTGGCAATCTTCATCGGCATGCGGGAGTCCTGTGATTCGTGAGTTCAGATCGAGAAGCTGGTGCCGCAGCCGCAGCTTGCAACCGCGTTGGGGTTCTTGATCTGGAAGGATTGGCCGAGCAGGTTGTCGATGAAGTCGATCTCCGACCCGTCCATGTAGACGAGGGAGAGCTGGTCGATCAGCACCTTGGCCTTGTCCTTTTCGAGCACCAGGTCGTCGTCCTGCTGGTCCTCGACGAGGTCGAATTTGTAGGAAAAGCCGGAACAGCCGCCGCCTTCCACGGAGACGCGCAACGCCTGCTTTTCCGGTGAGGAATTGAGGATTGACGCAATGCGCCGTGCGGCGGCGTCGGAAATACTTACGGACTTGTCGTTCATGTCTGCCTCCTGCCGGGGTCAAGATCCGGAGAGAATCGCTCTGTCGCACAGATGGCGACTTCGTCGCCGACGGCAGGGGCGGCTGCGGAGCGCATTGGGCAAATCCCTGAAAAGGCTTGCATTTCACGCTCAGCTTGCAGCCGGACTTGCCGCTGTGCACACTATAGGTATGAAGGCATTGCGGCCGCGTCAATGGGCGGCGTGAATGCGGGTGACGAATGACACTGGACAGACATGCGCTGGGTTTCGGCGCGGGGCAACGCGCCATCTATGCCTCCGACCCCTGGGCGACCCGCGGGCGGCTTTATCCCGAGCCGGAAAGCCCCACGCGGTCGGACTTCCAGCGCGACCGCGACCGTATCGTGCACACCACGGCCTTCCGCCGCCTGAAGCACAAGACGCAGGTCTTCATCGCCGCCGACGGCGATCATTATCGCACGCGGCTGACCCACACGATCGAGGTGGCGCAGATTGCCCGTGCGCTGGCGCGGGCGCTGAAGCTCGACGAGGATCTCGCCGAGGGGGTGGCGCTGGTGCACGATTTCGGCCACACGCCCTTCGGCCATACCGGCGAGGACGCGCTGCACGAGGTGCTGGAGCCCTTCGGCGGCTTCGACCACAATGCGCAATCGCTGCGTATCGTCACCAAGCTGGAGCGGCGTTATGCCGATTTCGACGGGCTGAACCTCACCTGGGAGAGCCTGGAGGGCCTCGTCAAGCACAATGGACCGTTGATCGGCCCGACGGGCGAATGCACGCACGGCGACGACGTGCCCCGGCCGATCCTCGAATATTGCGCCGTGCACGACCTGGAACTGGCGAGCTATGCCAGCCTGGAGGCGCAGGTGGCGGCGATCGCCGACGATATCGCCTACAACACCCATGACATCGACGATGGCCTGCGCTCCGGCTACCTGACCTTCGAGATGCTGGAGGACGTGCCGTTCCTGGCAAAACTGATGCGAGAGGTGCGCGAGCGCTATCCGGACCTCGAAGCATCGCGCTTCACCCACGAGATCATGCGCCGCCAGATTACCGCCATGGTGGAGGACGTGATCGGCTATGCGCAGCAGGCGATCCGCGAGGAGCGCCCGGAAAGTGCCGAGGATGTGCGCAAGGCGCGCCGGGTGCTTGCGACCTTCACCGACGAGATGGCCGTCACGGACAAGCAGATCAAGCGCCTGCTGTTTTCCCGCATCTATCGCCACCCGGAGGTGATGCGCGTGCGCGCCAACGCGGCGTCCATCCTGACAGACCTCTATCACGCCTATATGGACGACCCGCAGCTCATGCAGGGGCACTATTGGGTGGACCGCATTTCGACCATGCCGGAATCGGCGCGCGCCCGCCATGTCGGTGATTATCTCGCGGGAATGACCGACAACTACGCGATCAGCACGCACCGCCGGCTGTTTGACCATACCCCGGAATTGCGATAGTCAGCCGCCCACGGATCGCTTCGCGCGGATGGATGAGATGAACCTTTTTACAGACTTCGACAACAGAATCAAAAACGTACTCGAAGGACTTGAAATCGTCCGTGAGAAGCGCGCCGAGCTGGATTTCGGCCGCATCAGCGTCGAGCCGCCGCGCGACCAGAGCCATGGCGACGTGGCGACCAATGCCGCGATGGTGCTGGCAAAGCCGCTCGGCCTCAATCCGCGCGCACTCGCCGACCTTATCGTCGAAGAGCTGAAGAAGGACCCGCAGGTGGCCGAGGTCGCCGTCGCCGGGCCGGGCTTCATCAACGTGCGCCTTTCCGTCGCCTATTGGCAGGCGCTGCTCGCCGGCATGATCCGGCAGGGCACGGACTATGGCCGCGGCTCGCTCGGCACCGGGCGCAAGGTGAATGTGGAATATGTCTCCGCCAACCCGACCGGCCCGATGCATGTCGGCCATTGCCGGGGTGCCGTGGTGGGTGACGCGCTCGCCAACCTGCTGGGCTTTGCCGGCTATGCGGTGACAAAGGAATATTACATCAACGACGCCGGCTCGCAGATCGACGTGCTGGCCCGCTCGGCGTTCCTGCGCTACCGCGAGGCGCTGGGCGAGGCGATCGGCGATATTCCGTCGGGCCTCTATCCGGGCGATTACCTGAAGCCGGTCGGCGAGGCGCTGGCGGAAGAGTTCGGCACGACGCTGCGCGCCATGCCGGAACACCAGTGGATGCCGCTCGTCAAGGACAGGACGATCGACGCGATGATGGCGATGATCCGCGAGGATCTGGCCGCATTGAACGTCCACCACGACGTCTTCTATTCCGAACGCTCGCTGCATGCCGGCAACGGTGCGCCGATCCGCACGGCGATCAACGACCTGACCTTCAAGGGCCATGTCTACAAGGGCGTGCTGCCGCCGCCGAAGGGCCAGCTGCCGGAAGACTGGGAAGACCGCGAGCAGACGCTGTTTCGTTCGACGGAAGTGGGCGACGATATCGACCGCCCGCTGATCAAGTCTGACGGCTCCTATACCTATTTCGCCGCCGACGTCGCCTACTTCAAGGACAAGTTCGACCGCGGCTTCGACGAGATGATCTATGTGCTCGGCGCCGACCATGGCGGTTACGTCAAGCGCCTGGAGGCTGTCGCGCGTGCCGTTTCCGAAGGTAAGGCGAAGCTGACGGTGCTGCTCTGCCAGCTCGTCAAGCTGTTCCGCAACGGCGAGCCGGTCAAGATGTCGAAGCGCTCCGGCGACTTCGTCACGCTGCGCGACGTGGTCGACGAGGTCGGCCGCGATTCCGTGCGCTTCATGATGCTCTATCGCAAGAACAGCGAGCCGCTCGACTTCGACTTCGCCAAGGTGACGGAGCAGTCCAAGGACAATCCGGTCTTCTACGTGCAGTATGCCCATGCGCGCTGCATGTCGGTGTTCCGCCAGGCGGCCGAGGCCTTTCCGGGGCTCGACATCGGTTCGCTCGATCTCGCGGCCTCGATCGAGGGCAAGATCGCTGATCCTAGCGAGTTGCAGCTTCTCGCAAAGCTGGCAGAATATCCCCGCGTCATCGAGGGCGCGGCACTGGCGCACGAGCCGCACCGCATCGCTTTTTACCTCTATGATCTTGCCAGTGCTTTCCATGCGCATTGGAATAAAGGCAAAGAGCAACCGGAATTACGGTTTGTTAACGATAAAAATAGAGAATTGAGTATTGCCAGACTTGGGCTGGTGAATGCTGTCGCGTCTGTTCTTAAGTCCGGCCTGTCGATTACAGGCACGGCCGCCCCGGACGAAATGCGATAACGTCACCATTTCCCCACAATAAGCTGGCAAACGCGTTTTTGTAGCTTGTGAGTGGGAAGCAGTATGGCAGAGAAGAACTTCGCGCGAAGCGGAACCGCTGACACGGATCTCCTGGCGGACGACGATCCGTTGGCCGAGCTTGCCCGTCTCGTCGGCTACGAGCCGCGTCCGCTTCAGGACGTCCGCAAGCCTTCCTCCGAACCGGTCGCCGACGCCGCGCAAACTGTGCCGCGACGGGACAACCCGGTGCTCGCCCTCGAGGACGAGCTGATGCGCGCCTTCGAGCAATATGACACGCCGAGCCGCGTCGCGGTCGAGCCGGTCGTCGCCGAGCGCGCAGCCCCGCGCCATGTCGAGCCCGTTTTCGATGCGCCGGAGCCTGCCGCCGAAGAGAGCGGTGCCGTTCTCGACGAGGTGCCGACGCGCGACGTCGCAACGAGCGATATCGGTAACCGCGAGCCTTCCTTCGAAGAGCCGTCCGTCACTGAGCAGGCGATCGAGCCCTCTTTCGAGGATGCGCTGATCGTTGGTGATCCGCAGTACGGTGCCACGCTCAGCGACGTCGACTATCGCGAGCCCGCTTTTAAAGAGCCGGCGGTCGAGCCGACTCCTGTTGAAGAAGAACTCATTGCCGATGTCCGGCCGGCCGAGCCTGAGCCGGAACTGGAATTCGATCCCGCCTTGTTGCTGGCCGACGAGCTTGAAACGGCCATGCACGAAGACGTGCCCGCCGTCGAGGCCGAGCCGACGGCGCATGCGGGCCTGAAATTCGTCGAGAGGCTGGAGCCGCGCTTCGAACAGCGCAGCGAGCCGGTCGTCGAAACCTATATTCCCGAGCGCACCAGCGCCGATGAGCGCCAGCCGGCCTTCCTAGGCTTCCAGCCGCACGCGGCGGATGAAAACCCGCTCGACGATGTCGGTCTCGACCTGGAACGCGAGCTGGAGCTTTCGATCGGCGACGGTTTTGCCGACGATCTTTTGGCCGACGACCGCGCGCCGCGCGAGCACAGCGCCGAAGCCTCCTTCGTCGAGCAGCTGCCGGTGACCGTGGAAGCCGATGGCGAGCCGAGTTTCGACGGCTGGATGCCAGACGAGGCGGTCCGCGAGGATGCCGAGCCGTTCCATGCCGAACCGGTCTATGCCCGCGACGAGCCGCATTTCGTCGCCGAAATGCCCTTCGAAAACCGCGAGGACCGCGCCCGTGCAGTAGCGGAAGCCGAAACGCAATGGCAGGCCGAAGAGCCAACGCTCGAAGCCGAGCCCGACTACCGGGTCGAATCCGTCGAGCCGGGCCAGAACTACGACCGCGATGCGCTGCTGGCCGAGGTCGAGCGTTATCCCGTGCCGGAAACCCGCTCTTCGCTTGCCGCCGTGACGGCGACGCCGCGCACCACCGGCAGCCTCTCCTCCATCTTCGGCCGCGCGACGCCCGTCGCGCACCGCCAGCCGGTAGCCGAGACGGCGCGGACGCCGTTCATCGAGACCGTTCGCGAACCGGTCTTCGAACCCATCCAGAGCCCGGTCGTCGAGACCCGCCAGGAGCCGGTCGCGATGCCGACCTCGGTCGCCGCCGAGCCGGACCTCGATTTCGAGAACCTGGAATTCGACCTCTCCGACATCGACCTGGATCTTTCCGATTTTTCGCTGGACGACGAGCCGGTGAAGGAAGAGGTCAAGGCCGAGGTCGCAAGGCCGGTCGAGGTTGTGACGCCGGTGCGCCGCGAACCCGCCGTTGCCGTTCCGGTCTCCACCTATACCGCGCCGCAGCCCGTCATCACCGAGACGGCCGATGGCGCGCTGCCCTTCGACCCAGCGATGATTGCCGATACGGACGAAGGCGTCTCGCCGGTGACCGAACTCGACGTGCCGCAGCTTCCGGTCATCGAGAAGGAAAAGCCGCCGGTCTACCAGCCGGACTATGATTTCGACATCGATGCTGAAATGGCGCAGCTCTTCACCGAGCCGTCGACCAAGGCGCGCACGGAAGACCTGCAGGCGGGCGTTGCCGCCGGGGCGGTTGCCGCAGCTGTCGCCCAGCCGACGGCACAGATCAACGATGTCGACGATTTCGAGCGCGCGCTGGAAGAGGATTTCCGCCGCTCGCTGAGTCAGCCGGAGCGCATGGCGATCCCGGTCGATCCCGGGCAGGCGAGCACGCTCTATACCGGCGACGGGTATGACGACGAGCAGGCGCGCCCGCGCCGCGGCCTGCTGATCGCCGCCTCCATCGCGGCCCTTGTGCTGGTCGGTGGTGGCGGCGTCTACGCCTGGACCGCCTTTACCGGCGGCACCGCCGGTTCCGGCGAGCCGCGCGTCATCCTTGCAGACAAGACCCCGGTGAAGATCGTGCCGGAGGAAAAGGGCGGCAAGACCGTTCCGAACCAGGACAAGGCCGTCTACGACCGCGTGGCCGGCGATGCCGCCGCCACGCCGCAGCAGGAACAGCTCGTCACCTCGACGGAAGAGCCGGTCGATGTCGTGCAGCGCACGCTGACGCCGGAAACCCTGCCGTTCGACGGTCCGGAAGACGGCGTTGAAGCGGTTATCCAGGCGGACGACGAAAACCGTCTGCTGCCGGGCGTCGACGAGCCCCAGACCGCAACGGCGGAAGGTGGCAACAAGCCGCTCGTCTCGCCGCGCAAGGTCAAGACGATGATCGTCAAGCCGGACGGCACGCTGGTCGCCCGCGAGGAAACCGTCACCGAGCCCGTGGTCGAAACCGCCGATATCGACGCCAAGGCCACCGCAACGACTGGCAGCGCCTCGGGCGAGGCCGTCGCCACGGCGAATGCCACGATCGATGCGGATGCCTCGCTCAGCGCCGAGCAGGCGGCAAGCGAAGGCCAGCCGCGCTCTGCGCTCGCCGAAGTGGCGGATGTTGAGGTCGACGACACCGCGCCCGTGCGCACCGTGAAGACGACGACGATCGGTGCGACGGATACCTCGACGGACGGCAACGCGCCGGTTCCGGAAACCCGCCCGATCGACCAGCCGGTCACCGTCGTCGGCACCGTCACCGAAAACGGCAATGTCTCGGGCACCCAGACCGCCGAAGCCAAGCCCGCGGAAACCCAGCAGACGGCGGAACAGACGCAGGTTGCTGCCGTCGCCCCCGGCAGCTACGTGATCCAGATCGCCTCGCTGCCCTCGGAAGCCGAAGCGCAGAAGAGCTACAACTCGCTGTCCTCGAAATTCTCGAGCGTCATCGGCGGCCGCGGCGTGGATATCAAGAAGGCGGAAATCCCCAACAAGGGCACCTTCTTCCGTGTGCGCATCCCCGTCGGCTCGCGCGAAGAGGCTAACTCGCTCTGCAGTCGCTACAAGAGCGCGGGCGGCAGCTGCCTCGTCACCCGCTGAGGCTGGCAGAGATTTTCTGAAGAGGCGCGGCAGGTCCGCGCCTCTTTGATTCCCGCGAAGGCGCAACCCTTCGTCTTTCCAAACCGAACCTCTAAGATTGCGGACATGAGCGAATCGAAATCCTTCCTTTCGGGCTGCAAGGGCCTGAGCCTCACCGCCGACGAAAAGGCCTTCTTCCGCAGCGAGCGGCCCTGGGGCTTCATCCTCTTCGGCCGCAATATCGGCGAGCCGGCGCAGGTGGCCGACCTGACGGCCGAGATGCGCGACTGCATCGGCGGCGGCAGCGACATCGCGGTGCTGATCGACCAGGAAGGGGGCCGCGTCCAGCGCATCAAGCCGCCGCATGTGCAACAATATCCGAATGCCGCGGCGCTTGGTGCGATCTACCGCGCGGATGCGGAAAAGGGGCTGCGCGCCGCCTGGCTGATGTCGCGCCTGCATGCCTTCGATCTTCTGCGCCTCGGCATCAATGTCGATTGCCTGCCGGTGCTCGACGTCGCCGTACCGGGCGTGCACGATGTCATCGGCAACCGCGCCTACGGCCAGGAACCGGAGATCGTCTCGGTGATGGGCAAGGCGGCGGCGGAAGGCCTCAAGGCCGGCGGCCTGCTGCCGATCATGAAGCACATTCCGGGCCACGGCCGCACCATGGTCGATTCGCACCACGACCTTCCGGTGGTGCATGCGAGCCGCGAAGAGCTGGAGGCCTGCGACTTCGTGCCCTTCCGCCGCATGAAGGACGAGCTGATGGCGATGTCCGCCCATATCGTCTTCACCGCCATCGACGGCGACAATCCGGCGACGACGTCGGCCAAGGTGGTGAGCGAGATCATCCGCGGCCATATCGGCTTCGATGGGCTGCTGATGTCCGACGACGTGTCGATGAACGCGCTGAAAGGCGATATTGCTGCAAGAAGCCGGGGAATCATCGCCGCTGGGCTCGACATGGTGTTGCATTGCCATGGCATCATGGACGAAATGATAGCGGTGACCGAAAACGTGCCGCCGCTCACGGGCGACAGCCTGCGGCGGGCGAATGCGGTGCGCGCGGGCTTCCCGACTCCGGATGGGGCGGACGAGCAGGCGCTGCGCGAAGAGTTCAACGCGATGATCGCGGTGGCCTGAAACGCTAGAGGGGCGACGTGCAGGGAACGGGGCCGAAGCCACAGAAGAAGGGTCGCGGTGCGGATGCGCCGATGGACGACCTGTGGCAGGAGGGCGGCGAGGAGCGGGGGCTTTCCGAGGAGAGCCTCGTCGTCGATCTCGCCGGCTTCGAAGGCCCGCTCGACCTTCTCCTGCACCTTGCCCGCACGCAGAAGGTGGATCTCACCCGCATCTCCGTGCTGGCGCTCGCAGAGCAATATCTCGTCTTCATCGACCGCGCGCGAAAGATCCGCATCGAGCTTGCGGCCGACTACCTCGTCATGGCGGCCTGGCTCGCCTATCTCAAATCCCGACTGCTGATCCCGCGGCAGGCAAAGGACGACGGTCCTTCGGGCGAGGAAATGGCGGCGAGCCTCGCCTTCCGCCTGAAGCGGCTGGAGGCGATGCGCGATGCAGCGACCCGGCTCGTCAACCGCAACCGCCTCGGCCGCGACGTCTTTGCCCGCGGCATGCCGGAACATATCCCGGTCGAACGGAGCTCGACCTTCGAGGCCTCGCTCTACGACCTGCTCAACGCCTATGCCTCGCTGCGCCAGCGCCATGCCATCACGCAGGTCACCATCGAGAAGCGCACCGTCTGGTCGCTCGCCGAGGCGCGGGACATCCTGTCGCTGCTGGTCGGCGAGTTCGAGGACTGGACGGCGCTCGACCATTTCATGCTGCGCTACCTGACCGACCCCGCAGACCGCACCACGGCAATCGCCAGCGCCTTTGCCGCGACGCTGGAAATGGTGCGGGAAGGGCGGCTGGAGCTTCGCCAGGACGGCGCCTTCCAGCCGATCTACCTGCGCCGCGGGCCGAACCCCGAAGGCGACGAGGACGGGGGGCCGTGAGCGTGATCGAAGGCGAGGACGACGCACCGCACGATGCGGATGGCGGCACGATCGTCGATCCGCGCCGGCTGCATGAGGCCGCGCGCATTGCCGAAGCCCTGGTCTTCGCCTCCGCCGGCCCGGTCTCCGCGGCCTATATCGCCGAGCGCCTGCCGCGCGGCGTCGATGTGCTGCATGTGATGCGCGAGTTGAAGGGGCTTTATGCCGGCCGCGGCGTCAATCTCGTGCAGATGGACGACAACTGGGCCTTCCGCACCGCGCCAGATCTCTCCTTCGTCATCCGCACCGACGAGACGGAGCTGCGCAAATTGTCGCGCGCCGCCCTCGAAGTGCTGTCGATCATCGCCTATCACCAGCCGGTCACGCGCGCCGAGATCGAGGATATCCGCGGCGTGCAGACCTCCAAAGGCACGCTGGACGTGCTGATGGAGGCCGGCTGGGTGCGCTTTCGCGGCCGCCGTCGCTCGCCGGGACGCCCGGTTACCTTCGGCACGACGCGCGATTTTCTCGATCATTTCGGCCTCGAAGACCTGCGCGACCTGCCGGGGCTGGAGGAGCTGAAGGGTGCCGGCCTGCTGACCGGCCGCATCCCCGCCAATTTCCAGGTGCCCATGCCGCTTCGCGAGGACGAACTGGCGGAAGACGAGGACCCGATCACCCAGCTCGACCTCGAAGAACTCGGTCTCTTGACACCGGGCGGAAAAGAAGACGAATAGACGAAGCTTATCGCCAGCACCGGTCGCCGGCGACAGGCCAGTGACTGGCCAAGGGACTGGGAAAACTTCGGAAATGGCTTCGGACCCGTCAGGCTCCAACGGTATCGAGACGAGACGGGCATCGGCGGTGATGTTCGGCGCGCGCCTGTCCTTCGAGGATATACACCACAGCTACCACAACAAGCAGACGATCCGCGGCATTTCGCTGACGGCGGAACCCGGCGAAGTTCTTTGCCTGCTCGGCCCCTCCGGTTCCGGCAAGACGACGCTGCTGCGCATCGCCGCCGGCATCGAGGCGCAGAGCGCCGGCCGCGTGCTGCTCAACGACCGCGAGATCGCCGGCCCGACCACCTTCCTGCCGCCCGAGCGGCGCGGCGTCGGCCTGATGTTCCAGGATTTCGCGTTGTTCCCGCATATGTCGGTGCTCGAAAATGTTCGTTTCGGCCTGACGGCGCTGCCGCGAATGGAAGCGGAGGCCGAAGCGCTGGTGGCGCTCGACCGCGTCGGACTGTCGCACTATGCCCAGAAATTTCCGCATGTCCTGTCCGGCGGCGAGCAGCAGCGCGTGGCGCTTGCCCGGGCGCTTGCGCCGCGGCCGTCGGTCCTGCTGATGGACGAGCCGTTCTCCGGCCTCGATTCGCGCCTCAAGGATTCCATCCGCGCGGACACGCTGGCGATCTTGCGCCATTCGCGCGCCAGCGCCATCGTGGTGACCCATGATGCCGAGGAGGCGATGCGCATGGGTGACCGGATCGCGCTTCTGAAGGACGGCCGCCTCGTGCAGGTGGGCACGGCGGAAGAGCTCTATCTTCGCCCGAAAAACATTTTTGCAGCCGCTTTCTTCTCCGAAATCAACGAATTTCCCGGCCATGTGCGCGGCGGCGTCGTCGAAACGCCGCTCGGCAATGCCGACGGCAAGGATTTTTCGGACGGCCAGAAGGTGCATGTCGCGGTGCGCCTGTCGGGCCTGCACGTCATGGAAACCGGCGGCGACATTCCGGCGCGCATCCTGTCGCGGCGCTTTCTCGGCGTGGTCGAGCTGCTGGATCTCGCCGTGCCGGGCACCGATCGGCCGGTTCGGGCGCGCGTCAGGGCCGATCAATTGGCGGCCGGATTGCGCGACGTCACGCTTTCGGCTAACCAGCGCGACATACTAGTGTTTGAAAAAGACGCCTGAACGTCTTACATCGGGGTTCGAGTTCGAAAGGGAGTTACGGGAATGGGTTCTTTCAGCATCTGGCATTGGCTGATCGTTCTGGTGGTTGTGCTGCTGCTGTTCGGCCGCGGCAAGATTCCGGAACTGATGGGTGATGTCGCCAAGGGCATCAAGAATTTCAAGAAGGGCATGTCCGAAGAGGAAGCGGCCGCCGCTGACAAGGCGAAGACCGTCGATCACAAGGCTGACGAGGTCAAGTGACCGGCGTTTGGCCGCGGGCGGTGGTTCGCGGCCCATGAGGACAATACCCAATGCTTGATGTCGGCTGGACCGAAATACTCGTCATCGCGATCGTCTTGATCATCGTGGTCGGTCCGAAGGACCTGCCGCAGATGCTGCGCACGTTCGGCCGTATGATGTCGAAGATGCGCGGCATGGCGAGCGATTTCCGCCAGCAGTTCGACGAGGCGCTGCGCGAGGCCGATCTCGAAGATGTGAAGAAGACGATCGGCGAAGCACAGAAGCTCAATCCGCTGAACACCATCCGCGAGGCGGTCAATCCGCTGCGCCAGATGGGCAACGAGATCAAGGCGGACCTGCAGAAGTCGGCCAGTTCCGTTACATCGTCGACGACCACGAGCACGCCGACGGAAAGCGTGCCGCTCGCCGTGCCGTCCGAGGCCAACAAGCCGGCCTCGGCAGAGCCGGTGGCTGCCGTCCCGCTGAAGGCGGGGCCGACGAAGAAGACGGCGGCGAAGAAGCCTGCCGAAACGGCCGCCAAGACCACGAAGCCGCGCAAGGCGGCCGCCAAGGTTGAGGCCGAGACGCAGGCCGCTGCCAAGCCGGCGGCAAAGGTTGCCACGGCCAAAAAGGCCGCTCCCGCCAAGGCCAAGACGACAAAGACCAAGAAGGACGAGGCATGAGCGGCGATATCGAAGACAAGCCCCAGCCGCTGATCGAGCACCTGATCGAGCTCCGCCAGCGCCTGCTCTGGGCGGTCGGCGCCTTTTTCGTCGCCTTCCTGGTCTGCTTCTATTTCGCCAAGCAGCTCTTCAACCTGCTCGTCCTGCCGTTCAAATGGGCAGTGGAGTGGGCGGGGCTGACGCATCGCAATGTGGAGCTGATCTACACCGCGCCGCAGGAGTTCTTTTTCACGCAGATCAAGGTCGCCATGTTCGGCGCCTTCGTCATCGCCTTTCCGGTGATCGCCCAGCAGGTCTACAAGTTCGTCGCGCCCGGCCTCTACAAGAACGAGCGCTCGGCCTTCCTACCGTTCCTGATCGCCTCGCCGATCCTGTTCCTGATCGGCGCCGCACTGGTCTATTTCTTCTTCACGCCCATGGTCATGTGGTTCTTCCTTGCCATGGAGCAGGGCGGCGGCGAGGGGCAGGTCTCCATCCAGCTTCTGCCGAAGGTTTCCGAATATCTCAGCCTGATCATGTCGCTGATCTTCGCTTTCGGCCTGGTCTTCCAGCTTCCGGTCATCTCGTCGCTGCTGGTGCGCGCCGGTTTCATCACGTCGCAGACGCTGAAGGAAAAGCGCAAATACGCGATCGTCATCGCCTTCGTGGTGGCGGCCGTGCTGACGCCGCCCGATCCGGTTTCCCAGATCGGCCTTGCACTGCCGGCCATCCTTCTCTACGAGATTTCCATCTATACGGCCCGACTCATCGAACGGCAGCGGGCGAACGCCTCGAACGCGCAGGACGCGGAAAACGAGGTCGCAGCAACCACGGGCGAGGCCGACTGAGGCTTTTCCCGCGGCATTGCCGCAGGTCGCTGCCGGGCGGGGTGAGCCTTCATCCAAAGAACGCCTGGAACGACAATGCTTGATATCAAATGGATCCGCGACAATGCCGACGCCTTCGACGCCGCCCTGGCGAAGCGCGGCGCAAGCCCCCTCGCAAAGGCGCTGATCGACCTCGACGAGAAGCGCCGCAGCGTCATCCAGAAGGCGCAGGACATGCAGTCGCGCCGCAACGCCGCCTCCAAGGAGATCGGCGCGGCGATGGCGCAGAAGAACGGCGAACTTGCCGACAAGCTGAAGGCCGAAGTCTCTGCCATCAAGGATCTGCTTCCCGCAGCGGAAGAGGAAGAGCGCCAGGTCACCGCCGAGCTTACCGACCAGCTCTCGCGCATTCCCAACATCCCGTTCGACGACGTGCCGGTCGGCAGCGACGAGACGGGTAATGTGGAAAAGCTGCAATGGGGAGCCAAGCCCGGCTGGAACCACAAGGCGCTGGAGCACTACGAAATCGGCGAGGCGCTCGGCTGGATGGATTTCGAGGCCGCGGCAAAGATCGCTGGCTCGCGCTTCACCGTGCTGAAGGGCCAGCTTGCCCGCCTGGAGCGTGCGCTTGGCCAATTCATGATCGACGTGCACACGGGTGAACACGGCTACACGGAGGTGCATGCGCCGCTGCTGGTGCGTGACGACGCCATGTACGGCACCGGTCAGCTTCCCAAGTTTGCCGAAGACCTGTTCCGTACGACCGACGGCCGCTGGCTGATCCCGACGGCGGAAGTCTCGCTGACCAACCTCGTGCGCGAGGAAATCCTCGACCAAGACAAGCTGCCGCTGCGCTTCACCGCGCTGACGCCGTGCTTCCGCTCGGAAGCGGGTTCGGCCGGCCGCGACACGCGCGGCATGCTGCGCCAGCACCAGTTCATGAAGTGCGAACTCGTCTCGATCACCGATGCGGACAGCTCGATCGACGAACACGAGCGCATGACGGCCTGCGCCGAAGAAATCCTCAAGCGCCTCGGCCTGCATTACCGCGTCATGACGCTGTGCACCGGCGACATGGGCTTTGGCGCCCGCAAGACCTACGATCTGGAAGTCTGGCTGCCGGGACAGGATACGTTCCGCGAGATCTCGTCCGTTTCGGTTTGCGGTGATTTCCAGGCGCGCCGCATGAATGCGCGCTATCGCGGCAAGGACGACAAGGCGACGAAGTTCGTGCACACGTTGAACGGCTCGGGCACGGCGGTCGGCCGCGCGCTGATCGCCGTCATGGAAAACTACCTGAACGAGGACGGCACCGTCACTGTGCCCGACGTCCTGCTGCCCTATATGGGCGGCCTGAAGAAGATCGAGAAGGCCGCCTGAGGCGGCGGGCGGAGACGAGATGCGCATCCTTCTGACCAATGACGACGGCATCCACGCCGAGGGTCTCGCCGCCCTCGAGCGCATCGCCCGGGAACTGACGGACGACGTCTGGGTCGTGGCGCCCGAGACCGACCAGAGCGGCCTTGCCCACTCGCTGACGCTCTCCGAGCCGCTGCGCCTGCGCAAGATCGACGACAAGCGCTACGCGCTGCGCGGCACGCCGACGGACTGCGTCATCATGGGCGTGCGCGAAGTTTTGGACGTCAAGCCGGACCTCGTTCTCTCCGGCGTCAATGCCGGCGCCAACATGGCCGACGACGTGACCTATTCGGGCACGATCGCCGGCGCCATCGAGGGCACGCTGCAGGGTATCAAGTCGATGGCGCTGAGCCAGGCCTACCACCATGCCAGCGGCCGCGTCGTGCCGTGGGAAGTGGCCGAAACCTTCGCGCCAAAACTCATCCGCCAGCTGATGGACGTCGAACTGCCGGACTGGACCTTCTTCAACCTGAACTTCCCCAACTGCACCCCCGCCGAACTCAATGGCGTCGAGGTGACGAGCCAGGGCAAGCTCGATTTCGGCCTCACGATCGACGAGCGCGCCGATGGCCGTGGCTTCCCCTATTACTGGCTGCGCTTCGGCGAGCGGAAGGGCGATTTCCGCGTCGGCACCGATATCCACGCGGTCAAGAACCACAAGATCTCGGTCACGCCGCTGAAACTCGACCTCACGGATTATACCGTGCTCGATCGCGTGCAGCGCGTGCTCAACGGCGAGGATGCGGATTGAACACGGGACGGGTGATCGAGAAGGAAGGTTTCGCCGCGCTCGCGTTGCGCCTGCGCGGGCAGGGCATCAATAATCTCGACCTCCTGACGGCCGTGGAGCAGACGCCGCGCACGCTCTTCGTGCCGCCGCAGTTTGCCGGCGAGGCCTATTCGCGCCGCGTCCTGCCGCTCGACTGCGGCTCCTTCATGGAGGGCATCGACCTTGCGGTGCGCGTGCTGCATCTGCTCAGCCTCAAGGCCGGCCAGCGCATCCTCGAAGTCGGCACCGGCAGCGGCTTCACCGCCGCCGTCATGGGCCGCCTGACGGAGCGCGTGCTGACGGTCGACCGCTACCGCACGCTCGCCACCAATGCACAGCAGTCCATCGAGAAAGCCGGCATCCGCAATGTCATCGTGCGCCAGGCCGATGGCAGCAACGGCATGCCGGGCGAGGGCACCTTCGACCGCATTCTCGTCACCGCCGCTTTCCAGGCGCTGCCGCGCTTCTTCGCCGAACAGCTCGTTTCCGGCGGCATGCTGATCGCCCCCGTCATGGTCAGCGACACCGAGTGCCGCATGCTGAAGCTGACCAAGACCGGCAGCCGCTTCGACCGCGAAGACCTCTTCGACGTGCCCTATCTGCCGATCGTGCCGCAGATGGCGCAGGCGCTCTAATCAAACTCTCATCCATCGCTTTTACGGCTTGGCAGGCATCCGCCTGCTGAGTCTCGTGGCGTTTTTCCCGGAAAATCAGGGCTTCCAGCGCATGCGCCTCGGCGCGCCGCACGGATTCACGTCGCGATTCCAGCGCGTTAACCTTTTGTTAACCAACGCAAGCTTCGCGCAAGCTTCGGGGCGTAGGCCGATAGCGAAGCAGAAGTTTCCACACAGGACGCCGGTTTTTTGAGGCCGTTCCGATGGAGAGGGAAATGTACGTCTCGAACAGGATCACCAGCAGTTCGACCAGCGACAGCCTCGCCTATCTCGCAGGCAAGGCTGCGGGCAAGGCTGTCGAGGAGAATGCCGAGGCCGGATCGACCGCGCATCTCGCCGGCGGCAGCTACGACCCGTCCTCCCATGTCGGCCTGACGGTCGATGCGCTGCTCGTGCTGAGCGTCGCCAGGGAAGAAACGACCTCCAGCCTGCCGGCACTGACCGCTGCCGAACGCGACAACCTCGACACATCAGAACTCGAAAAGCGCGAATATGCCGCCTTCGGTCATTTCCTGGAGAAGGACGACCGCAAGGCCTATTACCGCGCCTATGTCGAATATTTCGACAGCATGCCGGCGCAGGACCAGCGCAGCGCGCGTTATGCCGGAACACGCGAGCCGGCCGTCGCTGCACTGCAAGCCATCGCCTACAATGAAAGCGCCCTCGACATGACGGCGCCAGACGCCGCCCTCGAAAACGCCGCCGTCCTCGGCGAGCGGGCCACGCGCCGCGCGACGCCCATCTCGGCGATCTTCCAGCCGAGTGCTGCCGATGTCGAGAATGTCGCCCGCGTCAACGGCCGCATCTCGCGCGCCGACAGCATGTACGCGACGGGCTTCTGAGGCTTTTCACCCTCGTTTTGCCATGGTGCGGGGGCACCATGGTTATCAATTCATCAAAAACCTGTTGCGGATAGCCCGTCCTTAACCGTGCAGTAACTCTAACGCGCTTTAATCGGTCTACATCAAGTAGCGTACCGATTGGGTAGTCTCATGCGTAAGAGTGTATCGCCGAGTTTTGGTAGGACCGCGACCCGCCTCGTGGCCGCCGCCCTGCTGGCAAGCGTAGCGACCGGGTGCAGCTCGGACGTCTCCCGTTTTGGCGGCCTCTTCTCTTCCTCCGGCTCAGACAATATCACGACGAGTTCGGTCCCGCGCCGCACGCTGTTCGGCAACAATGTCGTGCCGCGCGGCTCGGTCGGCAACGGCCAGCAGGTCGTCGCAACCGACCAGATGGGCACCCGCGACCAGGCGCTGAACCAGGAATTCCCGGATCAGGGCACGGTCTCCTACGACCCGATCAACACATCCACCACCGGCGGCTCCGGCACGCGGCTCGCCACGACGCCGATGACCGTCCAGCGCGGCGAACTCAACGACCCGACCGCCGGCGCCCGCCAGGAAGCCGAACGCGACGTCGCGATGGCCCAGGAGCTTCCCGAGCGCAAGGTCAAGGAAGTCGACACGCTCACGACGTCAACCGTCAAGGGCAAGGCCGGCTGGTCGACGAAGAACGCACCGGTCGTCATGCTGCGCCAGGGCGAAAGCGTGAAGACGCTCGCCAACCGCTATGGTGTGCCGGAAAAGGAAATTCTCGCCGCCAACGGCCTGAAGCGCGCTGCGGATGCCGAGCCCGGCCAGAAGATCGTCATCCCGACCTTTAGCACGACGGCAAGTGCCGCCAAGGCCTCGACGGACCACACGCTGAAGGTCGGCGAAAAGCTGCCGACGCCGGAGCGCAAGGGCGAGCAGAACGTCGCCATCCTGCCCGGCACCTCCACGCGGGACAAGGTGAAGTCGGAAAGCGGCCAGACGAATTCCAAGGTCGCCGAGGCCGGCGAAGGCAAGGGCAAGGCCGGCTACGAAGTGCAGCCGGGCGACTCGCTTGCCAAGATCGCGCGCAGCAACGGCGTTTCCGTTGATGCGCTGAAGAAGGCGAACGGCCTTGAGACCGCGTCCATCCGCATCGGCCAGAAGCTGACGATACCGGCCGGCGGCGCGAGCGCCGAAACGACGACGGACAAGACGACGACGGCCTCGGTTTCGGTCAACAAGGAAAAGAAGGTCGAGACGACGGAAAAGAAGCCGGAAACCTACAAGGCACCGGTGAAGACCGTCTCCGTGACCGAAGCGACGGAAAAGTCGGACGTGACGGAAGATGCCCCCGAATCCACCGGCATCGGCAAATATCGCTGGCCGGTGCGAGGCGCGGTCATCGCCGGTTACGGCGCGAATGTCGAAGGCAACCGCAACGACGGCATCGACATCTCGGTTCCGGAAGGCACGCCGATCAAGGCCGCCGAAAACGGCGTGGTCATCTATGCCGGCAGCAGCCTGAAGGAACTCGGCAACGCGGTTCTCGTGCGCCACGATGACGGCACCGTCACGGTCTATGGCCATGCCGGCGACCTGAGCGTCCAGCGCGGCCAGAAGATCCAGCGCGGCCAGACGGTCGCCACGTCCGGCATGAGCGGCAACGCCACCCGCCCGAAGGTCCACTTCGAGGTGCGCAAGAACGCCACCCCGGTCAACCCGATGACCTTCCTGGAATAGGTTGGTCGTCCATAGGAAAAACAACAAGGCCCGGTTCGACCGGGCCTTGTTGTTTCTGATAAAGCCGCTCGACCTCTCCTCCGTCATGGTCGGGCCTGACCCGACCATCCATCCACGGCCACGCCGCGGATGTGGATCCTCGGCTCAGGGCCGAGGATGACGACAGAGGGTGGGGCGAGGTTTACCGATCAAAGCAAGGTGGTCCCGTCGCCTTGCTTATTTCACCTGCGGCTCGCCGATCTCGATTGCATGCCCGTCCGGATCGTAAAACCGGAACACACGCTGCCCCCAGGCCTGCCGTTCGACCGGGTGTATCAGCTCTACGTGCGGCGCGATGGCGGCGAACGCTGCATCGACATCTTCGTGCTCGAAATAGAGCAGCAGGTTCTTTCGCCCGTAGGGCTCTTCTTTGCTCGCTTCCTTTCCCCAGACCGTTTGCTCCAGCGCGCGTCCGTCGTGGATCGCAAAGCCGGTCTCGAAGAGCACGAAGGTCCCGAAATCCTCCAGAACCTTCAGGCCGAGCCTGTCGCGGTAGAAATCCCGGGAGCGACCGATATCACGGACGAAGGGGATCGGATTGACGAAGCGCATCGGCCGGCCGTCATTTCACCAGCGGCTTGCCGAGCCGGCCCGCGAGGTCCTGCACATATTGCCAGGCGACGCGGCCGGAGCGGGAGCCGCGCGTCGTCGCCCATTCGAGCGCTTCGGCGTGGAGCTGTTCCGCGGGCAGGTCGAGGTCGAAATGGCCGGCATAGCCGTCGATCATTTCGAGATATTCGGTCTGGCTGCACTTGTAGAAGCCGAGCCAGAGGCCGAAGCGGTCGGAGAGCGACACCTTTTCCTCGACGGCCTCGGAGGGATTGATCGCCGTCGACTGCTCGTTCTCCATCATGTCGCGCGGCAGGAGGTGCCGGCGGTTGGAGGTGGCATAGAGCAGCACATTGTCCGGCCGGCCTTCCACGCCGCCGTCCAGCGCCGCCTTCAGCGACTTGTAGGACGTGTCGTCATGGTCGAAGGAGAGGTCGTCGCAGAAGATGATGATCGGCGCGGGCGCGTCCTTCAGGATTTCCATCAGCGCAGGCAGCGTCGAAATATCCTCGCGGTGCACCTCGACGAGTTTCAGGCCGCTGCCGGTCTCCTTGGCCGCAAGCGCATGCACCGACTTCACCAGCGACGACTTGCCCATGCCGCGCGCGCCCCAGAGCAGCACGTTGTTGGCCGGCAGGCCGCGGGCGAATCGCACCGTGTTGTCGACGAGGATATCGCGCACATGGTCGACGCCGCGGATGAGCTCGATGTCGATGCGGTTCGGCCGCTTCACCGGCTGGAGGTGCTGGCGGGCCGGCGACCAGACGAAGACGTCGGCGGCGTTCCAGTCGTTGATGGCGGGCGCGGGGCCGGCGAGGCGTTCCAGCGCGGCATTGATACGGCCGATTTCGGCGAGCAAAAGCTTGACGTGGTCTTCCTGCAATTTCTCTCTCCTCATGCGTCCCTGCCGGGTAACATGGGGCGGCGGGTGGCGAAAAGGGGGAAAGCGCTTGAAAAGAGCCGGCTTCTCAGTCTCGTGTGTTGCATTCAAGGCCTGCTTGCCTATATTCCGGCAACCGAAATGGCCCCTCAGGCCGCACAAATTCAAGATTTCAAGGAGTAGCTGATGTTCATTACCGAGGCCTTCGCCCAGACGGCACCCGGCGGGGCAGCTGGCGGTGCAGACATTCTCATGTCGGTCCTGCCGTTTCTGCTGATCTTCGTGGTGATGTATTTCCTCATCATCCGCCCGCAGCGTGCCAACATGAAGCGTCGCGAAGAGCTTCTGAAGAACATCCGTCGCGGCGACCAGGTCGTCACCGGCGGTGGCATCGTCGGCAAGGTCACCAAGGTCGTCGACGACCACGAGCTTGAAGTCGAAATCGCCGAGGGCATGAAGGTGCGCGTCGTGCGCAGCGGCATCAGCGAAGTTCGCGTCAAGGGCGAACCCGTCAAGGAATAACTTGGCCTGCCGCCTGGCCG
The DNA here is from genome assembly GCF_058809275.1 of Shinella sp. GW821-FHT10F02. Taxonomy (NCBI): domain Bacteria; kingdom Pseudomonadati; phylum Pseudomonadota; class Alphaproteobacteria; order Hyphomicrobiales; family Rhizobiaceae; genus Shinella; species Shinella sp. GW821-FHT10F02. The sequence goes on from NZ_JBXASL010000006.1 coordinate 336,970, forward strand.
GGCAAAAACCCGGCCGGACGGCCCGACTGGTTTTCAGCCGGCGTCCGTGCCGGGTTGTTTTTGTTTTTACGCAATGCCAGCAGGACCGCGTTCCGCCCTTTTGCTGGAATTGCCGTAGGCGAGACCGCGATGCAGCAATCCGCCCGCTGGAAGACCGTTTCCCTCTGGCTCGTCCTCGTGGCGAGCCTTCTTGTCATTCTGCCCAGCCTTTTGCCCACGCGCACGGCCGCTCTTCTGCCGGGCTGGCTGACGATGCACCGCCTCGAGCCCGGCATCGACCTCACCGGCGGCTCCCGCCTCGTGCTGGAGGTTTCGCGCAGCGACATCGCCGCCGACCGGCTGCGCGCCGCCGTGGAAACGATCGGCAATGCGCTGCGCGCCGCGCGCGTTCCCTATAGCGACCTCAACGGCGCGGACGACACGATCGACGTGACCGTGACGGCCGCCGATCGCCTGGAAGCCGCCCGCACGACTCTCGCAGGTCTCGATCTCGGCACGCTCAGCGAGCCCGAAACCAACGTATTCCGCCTCGTCCTGTCGGCCGCAGCCATCGACGATTCCGTCCGGGCTGCCTCGCTCGGCGCCGTCGATGCGGTGCGCCGCCGCGTCGAGAGCCTCGATATTCCGACCCTTGTCGTCGGGCGCGGCGAGCATGACCGCATCGTCGTCGCCATGCCGGGCCTCACCAACCCGCAGCGCGTCAAGGACATGCTGGCGCAGGTCGGGCGGCTCACCGCGCGGCTGGTCGATGACAGCGTGCCGGTCAACACGGCGATCGAGGACGGCGCGCCGGCGGGCTCCGAAGTGCTCTACTCCACCGGCGAGCCGCCAGTCGGCTATCTTGTCCGGCAGGACGATCTCTTCACCGCGTCGGATGTCGCCTCCGCGCAGCCGGCCGCCAATGGCGAGCCCTTCATCGAATTCGTGCTGAGAGGCGAAGCGGCCGAGCGGCTGGCCGCCTTCACACGCGAAAACAGCGGCCGCACCATCGCCATCCTGCTCGACGGCCAGATCATCTCGACCTCGCGCATCCAGGGCGCCATTACGGATGGCGTCGGCCGGCTTTCCGGCGATTTCGACGCGGAGGGTGCGGGAAACCTCGCGCGCATCATCGCCAGCGGCCCGCTGCCCGCACCCCTCACCATCATCGAGGAGCGCTCGATCGAGCCGGCGCTCGGCACGACGTCGCGGGTCACGATGGCCGCCGCGCTCGTCGTCGCGGTCGGGGCCGTCGTCGCCTTCATGACCTTCTTCTATGGCGTTCTCGGGGTCATCGCCTCGCTGGCGCTGTTCTTCAACGTCATCCTCACCTTCGCCGTGCTGGCGTTGGTCGGCGCGCCGCTGTCTCTCTCCATGATCGCCGGCATTGTGCTGACCGTCGGCATCACGGTGGATGCCAGCGTGCTGATCTTCGAGCGTATCCGCGAGGAGGTGAAGGGCGGGCGCGAGCTCTCGCGCGCGGTGCTGGTCGGCTTCCGCCGGGCCCGCGCCACGGTGCTCGATGCCTCCATCACCATGTTCATCGCCATCGCGGTGCTCTTCCTGCTCTCGGCGGCGCCAGTGCGCGCCTTCGCGCTTGCCGTCGGCATCGGCCTTTTGGCAACGCTCATCACCACCTTCACGCTGACGCGCCGCCTTGTCAGCGCCTGGCTTAACCGCAGCCACGCGACGCACCTGCCGAAGGGCGTGCGCTCCGGCTTCTTCGACAGCCTCAATCTGCGCTTCATGGCGGTACGCAACGTCGTCTTCCTGCTGACGGCCGTGCTCTCGCTCTCCATCGCGGGCCTGCTGATTGCCGGAAAGCTCAAGCCCGGTATCGATTTCACCGGCGGCGCGGCGCTCGAAGTGCAGGCGAAGGCGGGCAATGCCGATCCCGACGATATCGCCGCGCGCCTGACGGATGCCGGCGTCGACGTGCTGAACGTCACCAAGCACCGCGATGCGCGCCACGCGCTGGTGCGGCTGACGTCGGCCGGCGAGGGCGAGAATGCCGAGCAGACCTCCGTGCTCATCGCCCGCGGCGAGCTCGAAGACGATTACGACTTCCGCCGCGTCGAGGTGGTCGGCCCGGCAATATCCGGCGAGCTGATCGACACCGCGACGCTCGGCTTCGTCGTCGGCCTCCTGGCGCTCGTCGCCTATATCTGGGTCCGCTTCGAGTGGCACTTCGCCATCGGCGCGATCATCGCGCTGGCGCATGACGTGTTTTTCACGCTCGGCTTCCTGGCGCTCGCCAAGATCGAGTTCAACATCACCGCCGTCGCAGCCCTCCTGACTGTCGCCGGCTATTCCTTGAACGACACCATGGTCGTCTATGACCGGATCCGCGAAAATCTTCGGAATTTCAAGCAGATGCCGCTGCCGATCCTGATCGACGACGCGATCAACCGCACGCTGTCGCGCACCGTGCTGACCTCGGCGACGACGCTGATCGCGCTTTCGGCGCTTGCGCTGTTCGGCGGCGAGGCGATCCGCACCTTCGCGCTGACGCTGCTCTTCGGGGTGGCGATCGGCACCATTTCCTCTATCTATATTGCCGGACCGATCCTCATCCTGTTCCGCCTGCAGCCGGAGCGCTACCGCCCGGGCAAGGGCGGTAAGGCTTCGGTTACGGAAGCGACGGAAAGCAATGGCTAAAGGCATCGAAATCCGCGAGGCGCACTTCCCCGGTCGTGCGCCGATCGACGCATATGGCAATGGCGGTTTCCGCTTTGCCGACATGTCGCATCGCGGCTCCATCCTCTGCCTGCCCTCCGGCATCCACGGCTGGGACAAGGAGGAGGGTGAGGCGCTGACGGTCGCCGACCTCCAGCGCGTGCTGGACGAGGCGGGCGATATCGAGGTGCTGCTCGTCGGCACCGGCAAGGACATCCGCCCGCTGCCGGCGGATATCAAGGCGGCGCTCAAGGAGCGCCGGATCAGCTCCGATCCGATGAGCACGGGGGCCGCCGTGCGCACGTTCAATGTCATGCTGGCGGAAAGCCGGGCGGTTGCCGCGGCGCTGATCGCGGTGTGACGCGGAAGGCGGTTTTTTCGACGTGACCGACAAGACGGACGCCCATTACGAGCACTGCCTGACGGTGCTTCGCGAGACCGATCGCGATCGCTATCTCGCCTGCCTGCTGGCGCCGGTGGAAAAGCGCGGCGCGCTTGCCGCGCTCTATGCCTTCAATGCCGAGATCGCCCGCGTGCGCGATGTGGTGCGCGAGGCGCTTCCCGGCGAAATCCGCCTGCAATGGTGGCGCGACCTGCTGGAGGGCGAGGCCGACGGCGACGCCATGGCCAATCCGCTCGCCGCCGGCCTGATGGCCTGCGTCAGGGAACACCGGTTGCCGATCGCCGTGCTGACGGACATGATCGAGGCGCGCATCTTCGACGTCTACAATGACCCGATGGAGAGCCGTGCGTCCTTCGAAGGCTATGCCGGCGAGACGGCTTCCGCGCTGATACAGCTTGCAAGCCTCATCCTCGATCCAGCTACCGCGCCGAAATCGGCGGATGCGGCGGGCCATGGCGGCGTGGCGCAGACGGTGGCCGGAACGCTCCTGCTGCTGCCGATCCACCGCCGCCGCGGGCAAGTCTATCTGCCGGCCGATCTCCTGGCCGCGACAGGCCTGACGCCGGAAGCGCTTCTCGGTGGCAGTGATGCCGCTGCGGCAACGCGCGCGGTGCAGGCATTCGTGGGTCTCGGCCGGGAGCATCTGGCCAAGGCACGGGCCGCAGGCGGTGTCTCACCGGCGAATCGCCCCGCCTTTTTGCCCGTCGCCCTCGTTCCGCATATATTGGACGCCGCCGAGAAGGCGGGCGCTGCGGTGTTGGAACGCTCCCCCCAGCCGGCGCAGTGGCGGCGGCAATGGTGGATGTGGCGGGCGATGCGGCGCGGGCCTTTCTAAAAAATTGATGGGACGCAAAACTGGCGCAAGCCTTGTCGGCTACAGCGTCAGGACGTTTTTCGCGGAGGAGTCGCGCCGATGCTCTGGACCATCACCATCGCCAGCCTGCTCTTGGCCGGCCTGGTCTTTCGTCAGATGTTTCGCCGGGAGGAGGAGCAGGAACTGGCGGGCGAGGATGCCGGCCTGGCGATCCTGGAATTCGGCCGGGCGTTTCCCGACGAGGCGATCCGCGAGATGATTACCACGGCCAACGGCCGCACGGTTTTCCTGCGGCTGCATGACGGCAAGGCCGGCTGCATGAATGCGCACGGCCACCACTATTCTTGCCACCTGATCGAACCTGGCACGGTGCGCGTCAACGGCGCCGGCCCGAAGCGCCTCGATGTCAAGTTCGCCAATGCCGCCTATGAGGGCGGCACCTTCGAGTTCCGCGACGAGCGGGACGCCGCGGAAGTCTCGCTGTGGCTGCTGGGCAGCTTCATGCCTGGTATCGCCAGCGTTGACCCGCAGGCCGCGGGCCAGCCGCACTAATTCACAGGCTTAACCAGCGCGCGCAGTCTTCCAGCGCGCGGGCGGCGGTCGCGTGCTTCTTGGCGATCGCCTTGTCCTTGCCGCGAAAGCGCTTCAGGCCTTCGGGCCTGGTCACCGCGCCCGGCTCCAGCGGCGGGAACAGGCCGAAATTGACGTTCATCGGCTGGAAGGAACGTTTTCCCAGCTCGTCGTCGGAAACGATGTGGCCACCGGTGATATGGTTCAGCAGCGCGCCGAAGGCGGTCGTTTCCGGCGGCAGCGAGGGCGTCTCGCCCAGCCGCTCGGCGGCGGCGAACCGGCCGGCGAGCAGGCCGATGCTGGCGCTTTCCACATATCCTTCGCAGCCGGTGATCTGGCCGGCGAAGCGCAGGCCCGGGCGGCCCTTCAGCGTCAGCGAGCGGTCGAGCAGCGTCGGCGAGTTGATGTAGGTGTTGCGGTGCAGGCCGCCGAGCCGGGCGAATTCCGCATTTTCGAGGCCGGGAATCAGGCGGAAGATCTCTGCCTGTGCGCCATATTTCAGCTTCGTCTGGAAGCCGACCATGTTGTAGAGCGTGCCGAGCGCATTGTCCTGGCGAAGCTGCACGACGGCATAGGCCTTGACGGTCGGGTTGTGCGCATTGGTGAGGCCCATCGGCTTCATCGGCCCGTGGCGCAGCGTCTCGCGGCCGCGCTCCGCCATCACCTCGATCGGCAGGCAGCCGTCGAAATAGGGCGTGCCTTCCCATTCCTTGAAGCCCGTCGTGTCGCCGGCGATCAGCGCGTCGATGAAGGCATTGTATTGCGCCTCGTCCATCGGGCAGTTGATATAGTCCTTGCCCGTGCCGCCGGGGCCGACCTTGTCATAGCGCGACTGGAACCAGCAGATATCCATGTCGATGCTCGCCGTGTGCACGATCGGCGCGATGGCATCGAAGAAGGCGAGCGAATCGGCGCCGGTGCGCGCCTGGATCGCTGCGGCGAGCGACGGCGCGGTCAGCGGGCCGGTCGCGATGATCGCCTGGTCCCATTCCTCCGGCGGCAGGCCGGTGACTTCTTCACGCGTGATGGTGATCAGCGGGTGGCTTTCGAGCGCGGCTGTGACGGCGACGGAAAAGCCGTCGCGATCGACCGCGAGCGCACCACCGGCCGGCACCTGGTTGGCATCGGCCGAGCGCATGATCAGCGAGCTGGCCAGCCGCATTTCGGCATGCAGCACGCCGACCGCATTGCTGGTCGCGTCGTCGGAGCGGAAGGAATTGGAACAGACGAGCTCGGCAAGGCCGTCCGTCTTGTGGGCATCCGTGCCGCGCACGCCGCGCATTTCATGCAGGATGACGGGCACGCCACGCTCGGCGATCTGCCAGGCGGCTTCGGAGCCGGCAAGACCGCCGCCGATGACGTGGATGGGGGCTGGGGAGGAGGTGTTGTTCATGGCCGGTTCGTTACCACGGCGGCGTGCGGCTTTCCATCACCCCGAAATCAAAAGCTTGAATCAAAAACGGCACCAGATGGTGCCGTTTGAAGCGTTCCTCGCGCGTCGCCTATTCCGGCCGCAGCGGCGGAAATTCGGCTGATGTCTTAGCGGAAGGAACGGGCTGCGATGTCGCGGATGTCGTAACGCGTCAGGCCGATGTCGGACAGCGTGTGGTTCGACAGGTTGCCGAGTTCGTTCATCGTGCGGCGGTAAGAAATCCAGTTCTTTGCAATGCGGATCGGGTTCATCGTCTTTGCTCCTCGAAGCGGTTGTCCGGGACGTCTGTCAACCGGTTTGTGATGCTTATATACGCGACACTCTTGTTAATGTGCAGTGCAAAGAAAATGCAGCTGCTATGCATTTGTGCAATAAGACGATCACGGATCGGGCAGTTGCGAACGGTGCGAGCAGAATAGGCAGAAAGTGCCGATATTCCAGGCGGATAGAGATTTTCAGCATTTTCGGAGAAGAAAAGCAGGCGTGTCGCAGACGATGAATCGCGACATTGTGCGCCGCAATAAGTCTCGCACAGCAAAACGCCCTCCGGCGGGAACCGGAGGGCGTTCGAAAAAGGACCGTTAACGGTCGTTCGGCTTAGTTGGAAGCCTTGCGAGCGATGTACGGGATATCGCTGCGGCCGATGCCGAGGTCACGGAGCTCGCGGTCCGACATGCGGCCGAGTTCGTTGACGGTCTGACGATACTTGCGCCAGTTGTTAAAAGAGCGTGCCAGGTTCATGTGATTACCCCTTTCTTGGGCTTCGTACTGGGCGGCCGCTCGTCTTTGGCGCCGCCCTGATCTGATGAAACGGAATATACGCTGCGCCGCCGAAAAGAACAGCGCTGTTCCAGCACGGCACCCATGCGTTTTACGCATGTCAAGCAGAAATTTTGGCAAAATTCTGGCCAAAATCCGGGCTTTCGGCCACAAAGGTTAAGGCCGGTATGCATCTCTGGTTGGGTGCAGTGCAAAAAGAAACGCCCGCCGGGGAGGAGATCCGGCGGGCGTTTCTGGTCTCGATCGGCAACCTGGGAGGAGGAGGGGTGCCGATCCTGTCGGGGACGTTGGGAGGAGGAGATCGTCGCCCGACCGATGAGAGGAATATAGGATGGCGCCGCCGTGTGAAAAAGAGCGCGATCGGAATGGCACCCGTGCGCCGCTTGCATGCGTTCGGCGCCAGGCGCGCGGGATTGCGCAAACTTTGCGCGGATCTACGCAGCGTCGAAGGATTTTGCCGGGAAAGGGAGGGTGCGCCATGCGTCTGGCGCAAATAATAACGCCCGCTGGGGGAGGAGATCCAGCGGGCGTCATTGAAGGTGACTGGCAACTGGGAGGAGGAGTGTTGCCAATCGTATCGAAGCGACGCTGGGAGGAGGAGTGCGTCGCCCCGAATTCCATGTCGATCCCCGTTTCCGGACATCGGGTCTTCAGGCATCATGCCAGGCGTTCGACCAATCCGCTCTTCCGGTCCTCTGTCGCCTTACGAAACGCGGCGCCTTGATTTCCGGGCCGGACCATCTCTGATCCGATGACTGAACTATAACCGCGCCCGTCGATTTTGTGCAGTGCAATATGGGCATGGATGATATGCGCCCGCTGCATGCCCGAAACCGCCGAGCCGATCGGCTCTTGAGGGCTAGAATTACCATGTATTTCTTTATTTCCCGTTAATCTTGGTGGTCATTGGTCCGCATTCAAGGGCGTAACTCGCGAAGATTTGCCCATTTTTCGAGTTTTCGCCCCGATTGCGAATTTCTCCGCAACCTATATCGTCCCTGTTGACAGAGCCGGAATCGGCGCGATCGAGTGGTATTTTTGGAACGGAGCAGGAACGCATGTACAGGGGCAGGCTGGAGCGCGACCTCAAACTCTGGGAGGTGCAGGGCCTGATCGACGCGCCAACCGTCGGGCGGCTGCTCAAGGAATACGATTCACGCCCCAGTTCCTTCAGCCTCGGCCGCGTGCTGATGATCATTGCGGCATTGCTGGTCGCTGCCGCAGTCCTGCTGCTGGTCGCCGCCAACTGGGATGCCATTCCGCGCCTCGTGCGGCTTGTCGGCATCGTCGGGCTAATCTGGGGCGCCTATCTGGCCGGCGCGGTGCTCATCACGCGCGGCGCGGAGCGGCTGGCCGCCGCCTTCCTGGTGTTCGGCACGCTCGCCTTCGGCGGCGCGATCGCGCTCGTCGGGCAGATGTACCATCTCTCCGGCGATACGTTCCAGGCGATGCTCGTCTGGTTCGTCGGCGCGGTCCTGGCGGCTGCGCTCTTCCGCTCGGGCGCCGTCACCGCCGTCGCGGGTTTCCTCGCCTTCGTCGTTTCCGGTGCGGACTGGACGCAATCCTACAGCGCCAACGAGACCGTGCTGCTCTGGCTGATGCCGCTGATGGCCGTCATCATCATCCTGCTGGTGCGGTATACCGGCGCCGCGCGGGTCCGCCATTTCGCCTATCTGCTGCTCGTCACCTGGCTCGCCTTTATCTATAGCGAATACGAGACGCCGACGACGGCCATCGCGATTGCCGCCTTCGGCGCGGTCGCCTATCTGCTGGCCGCCGTGCCGCAGTCGCCGCTCCATGCCTTTGCCCGCAGCGCCGGCGCCGCACCCGCCTTCTATTCCTACCTGGTGCTGATGGTCGGCCTTCTCGTGCTGCATGCCGAATTCGACAATGTGGCAGACCGGCTGTTCCTCGGCATCCTCACGCTCGTCGCCGCCATTGCCGGCATCGCGCTTTCGGGCAAGGAGAACGGGGCCGTGCGCTATCTCGGCTACGGTGCTTTCGCTGCCGAGACGCTCTATCTCGCCTCCGAAACGATCGGCTCGATCATCGGCACGTCCGGCTTCTTCCTCGTCTCCGGCCTGGTGGTGGCGCTGATCGCCTGGGGCGTGATCGCGCTGGAGCGACGGTTTTCCAAGGCTGAAACGAAGGTGGAGGCGTGAACATGACGATATCCAATTTCTTCCGCGTGCCCCCGCTTGCCGCCGCCATCGTCGCCGCGGCCCTCCAGACCGCGGTGCTCGGCTATATGGTCGAAAGCCGCGCCTCGATCCTGCGCAGCGGCGCCGACATTAAATTGAAGACACTGCCCGTCGATCCGCGCGACCTGCTGCGCGGCGACTATGTCATCCTGTCCTATCCGATCTCGACGATCGCGAAGGATATCGTGACGGGCGAGATACCGAAGGACAGCCAGCAGGTGCGCATGTCGGTGCGGCTGAAGCCCGGCGCGGACGGCCTGTGGACGGCGAGCGAGGCGAGTTTCGGCGACCTGGCGCCGGCGGAAGGCAGCGTCGTGCTGCGCACGCTGCCCTTCGAATATTATTCGTCGGTGGACAATGTCCTGCCGGAGAACATCTTCGTTAGCTACGGCATCGAGCGCTATTATGTGCCGGAAGGCGAGGGCAAGGTGCTGGAGGATGCCCGCAACCAGGAGGAACTGGAGGTGGAGGCGCGCGTCTCGAAGGAGGGCACGCCGCAGATCGCCCGGCTCATCCTGAAGGGCGAGCCGATTTATGACGAACCGCTCTATTGACGAGAACGGGCTGGATCGCGCCGCCCGCATTTTTCCTTTGATCCGCCGGAAACGGGTGATATAGAGACGCCGCGCTCGGAGGGCGCCACGGCAGCGGCCATGCCGCCCGTGGCACTGCAGTATCTGAGACGCGGGTATGGTGAAATTGGTAGACACGCCAGATTTAGGTTCTGGTGCCGCAAGGCGTGGGAGTTCAAGTCTCTCTACCCGCACCAGAGCCACGAACCGTGGAAATGGAGGTTTCCGCGGGGTGTGGACATTTGAGAGCGCCATTTTGCTTGCCAAAAGGCCACGGAATTCAGTAAAGCCACCGCTGGCAAATGGACCGGCGGGGTGCTCGCCATAACCGGCAGGCCGGTTTGAGCACCGCCAACTCGAAATTGAAGGTTTGAACATGCAGGTTATCGAAACGCTCGCTGAAGGGCTGAAGCGCGAAATCAAGGTCGTTATCCCGGCCAAGGACATGGAAGCTCAGATGAACGAGCGTCTTGAAGACGCCAAGGGCCGTGTCCGCATCAACGGCTTCCGTCCGGGCAAGGTCCCCTTCGCCCATCTCAAGAAAATGTACGGCAAGTCGATCATGGCTGAGCTCGTCAACGAGATCATCCGCGACCGTCCGTCGGCGATCCTTTCCGAGCGTGGCGAAAAGTCGGCGACCCAGCCGGAAATCGTGATGACCGAAGACCAGGCCGAAGCGGAAAAGATCCTTGCCGCCGAAGCCGATTTCGAATTCACCCTGTCCTACGAAGTCATCCCGGCGATCACGCTGAAGGACGCTTCCGGCATCGCCGTCACGCGCGAAGTCGTTGAAGTCGACGCTGCCGAGGTCGACGAGCAGATCCTGAAGATCGCCGAAAGCGCGCGTTCCTACGAAACCAAGAAGGGCAAGGCCGCCGACGGCGACCGCGTCACGATCGATTACCTCGGCAAGGTCGATGGCGAAGCCTTCGACGGCGGCAAGGACGAAGACGCGGAACTCGTCATCGGCTCCAACCGCTTCATCCCGGGTTTCGAAGAGCAGCTCATCGGCCTGAAGGCTGGCGACGAGAAGGTCATCACCGTTACCTTCCCGGCCGATTACCCGGCTGAAAACCTCGCCGGCAAGGAAGCCACCTTCGACATCAACGTCAAGGAAGTCGCTGCCGCCGCCGACGTCGAAATCAACGACGACCTCGCCAAGAAGCTCGGCCTCGAATCGGCCGACAAGCTGCGCGAAATCGTCCGCGGCCAGATCGAAAGCCAGTACGGCTCGGTCACCCGCCAGAAGGTCAAGCGTCAGATCCTCGACCAGCTCGACGAGATGTACAAGTTCGATTCGCCGGAACGCCTGGTCGACGCCGAATTCGAAAACATCTGGCGCCAGATCAACACGGACCTCCAGCAGTCCGGCAAGACGTTCGCTGACGAAGACACGACGGAAGAAGCCGCTCGCGAAGAATACCGCAAGCTTGCCGAACGCCGCGTCCGCCTCGGCCTCGTTCTCTCGGAAATCGGCGAAAAGGCCGGCGTCCAGGTGACCGACGAAGAGATGCAGCAGTCGCTTTATCAGCAGCTCCGCCAGTTCCCGGGCCAGGAAAAGCAGATCCTCGAATACTTCCAGAAGACCCCGGGTGCCGCCGCCTCGCTGCGCGCGCCGATCTTCGAAGAAAAGGTCGTCGATCACCTGCTCAGCGAGATCAAGGTGACGGACAAGGCCGTGTCCAAGGACGAGCTGATGGCTGAAGACGAAGAGGGTTCCGAAAAGGAAACCAAGAAGGCCGCGCCGAAGAAGAAGGCTGCCGCCAAGGCCGAAGCAACGGACGGCGAAGAAGCCGCTCCGAAGAAGAAGGCCCCGGCCAAGAAGAAGGCCGCTGAAGGCGACGCCGAGTAATCGGATCGACCCCATTGAATACGAAGAGGCCGCCCGTTGGGCGGCCTTTTTGCGTTTGGACAGAATGCTTCCGCGTAGACCGGGCAGCCACACGCGGCCTCCGCAACAAAGCGCAGCACAACGAAACCCGCCAATACGCTCGATTATGCCAGTGATGACCGTGTCGAAAACGCGTTCGCCGCCTGCTGTGCAAATAGCGCGGCCGCAATGCCGGAGTGTGCTGCATGTTGAAATCAACTGTCGCCATCAGCAGGTTCGTCCTGCTTTGGATTCTTTGTCCCGTGGTGGCCATTGCCTCCTTTCGCTTTCTCCTCGGAGGCGTCGAGGTGACGATGGCCGACTTCGTCTATCACGCCAACCTGCGGCCGCTCGCATTCTATGCCCATATCGTGCTGGCGTCGGTCGCGCTTGCTCTCGTGCCCGTGCAACTATGGCCGGCGTTGCGGCAACGCCGCATCACCCTTCACCGAACGCTCGGGAGGGTATATGCGATTTCAATTCTCGCCTCCGGAGCGGGTGGCTTCGTTCTGGCGGTGGGCACCGAATCGGGCGCTGTTGCAGCCTCTGGCTTTGCTTGCCTAGCCATTGCCTGGGTTGGCACGACGGTCTACGGCGTCGTTCTTGCGATGACGGGAGATCTGGCCGCGCATCGCCGCTGGATGATCCGCTCCGCCGCGCTGACAATGGCTGCTGTGACACTTCGCATCTACCTCGGGCTCTCCGTCGTGGCCGGCCTGTCCTACGACGAGGTGGCCGGCGCGCTGGCGTGGGGATGCTGGATACCCAATCTTCTTCTTGCTGAATTCCTCGTGCGCCGGAACAGATCAGGGCAGCAGCGGGCAAGCCTCCGACCTGCCGTCAGCCGAAGGTGAGAAGCAGCGCCCGATGATCGGAAACTTCGGGCGTTTCCACGACCGTGAACTCCGCGACCGGCACTTCCGCGTTTACCAGCATGTAGTCCGCATAGCGGCCGGGCTTCTTGTAGAGCGAGGTTCGCGTGTCGGTGAAGCCGCGGGTCGTGACGAGGTCGGTGAGGCCGAGCTGTTCGAGTGTCTTGAAGGTGCGGCTGTCGGGCAGCAGGTTGAGGTCGCCGCAGAGCACGAGGCCTTCGTCCTTGCGATGCAGGCGCTCGATGAGCGCGACGAGGGCGTCGGCCTGCGCATCGCGGACGGGAGAATCGCCCTTGCCGTCTTCCGTCCGCAGGCCGTGGAGTTGCACGACGGACAACGCGCGATCGGCCGCGTAGTCGTAGAGGCGGAAGGCGTGGGCGTTGCGGGCGCGAGGATGGGCGCCGAAACCGTGCGGGGAAAACGCGCCGTGCACGAAATCGAGCGCCTGGCCGATGACGGCGATGTCCTGCCGGATGAAGGTGGCGAGGCCGAATTCCTGCCAGCAGGCCTGGCCGCCGTCCAGAAGTTCGCCGCGCATGGCCGGCGCGAAGAAGCCGTCATGGGCGGAAAGGGCGGTGTCGATGTCCCGGTAGAGATTGGCGCGCTGCTGGAGTTCCACCACGCCGTCGCGATAGGTGAGCCAGTCCGACCGCGCGGCGACGGCCCGCGGCACCTCCTGCAGGCAATAGACGTCGGCATCGACGGCTACGAGATAGTCGATGAGCGGCGCGTGCAGCATACCGCCCCAGACGTTCAGCGACAGGATCTTCATGCCGTCTGCGACAGGTCGCCCATGCGGTTCCAGGCGTCAAGGCCGGCGATCTTGTAGGCTTCGGCGAGCGTCGGGTAGTTGAAGGTGTTTTCGACGAAATATTCGACGGTGCCCTTCAGGTTCAGCACGGCCTGGCCGATATGGACGAGTTCCGTGGCGCCTTCGCCGACGATGTGCACACCGAGCAGGCGGCGGGTCTTCAGCGAGAAGATCATCTTCAGCAGGCCGGAATTGAGGCCCATGATATGGCCGCGCGAGGTCTCGCGGAACCGCGCCATACCGCATTCATAGGGGATGCCACGTTCCTTGACCTCTTCCTCGGTGAGGCCGCAGGTCGAGATTTCCGGCACGGCATAGATGCCGTAGGGGAAATATTTCGGCGGCTCCTTGGCGATCGCGCCAACGGCGACGCGGGCGGCGATGCGGCCCTGTTCCATCGAGGTCGAGGCAAGCGCCGGGAAGCCGACGACATCGCCGGCGGCGAAGATATGCGGCACTTCGGTCTGGAACGTCTCCGGATTGACGCTGAGGCGGCCGCGCGAATCGGCGGTGAGGCCGGCTGCAGCAAGGTTGAGGCTGTCCGTCGCGCCGACGCGGCCGGCGGCATAGAGCACCATGTCGCAGGTGACGTGGCGGCCGTTGTCCAGCGTGATCTCGCACTTGCCGTTTTCGAGCTTCTCCACCTTGTCGGCCTTCTGGCCGAGGATCAGCTTCATGTTGCGGTCGCGCAGATCATGGGTGAACTCCTCGATAATTTCCTTGTCGATGAAATCGAGGATCGTCGCCTTGGGATCGATAACCGTTACCTGCGTGTCGAGCGCGCTGAAGATCGTGGCATATTCGATGCCGATAACGCCGGCCCCGATGACGGCCATGGAGCGCGGCAGGCTCTGGATGTCGAGCAGCTCGTCGCTGTCGAGCACGCTGACGCCGTCGAACGGAATGCTGCTCGGGCGATAGGGCTTGGTGCCGACCGCAAGCATGATGCCGGCGCCCTTCACATGCACGGTCTCGCCGTCGTCCTTGGCGATTTCCATCGTATCGGGCGTGACGAACTTCGCCTTGCCGCGGATGTGCTGCACGCGGTTGCGCGCGAACTGGTGCTCCAGCACGTCGACCTCGTGGTCGAGCGTGATGAGCAGGCGGCGCCGCAGGTCGTCGGCGCTGATTTCCTGTTTCACGCGATAGGAGCGGCCGTAAAAGCCGCGCTCGCGCCAGCCGGAGAGGTTCAGCGCGGTCTCGCGCAGCGTCTTCGACGGGATCGTGCCGGTGTGCACGGAAACACCGCCGACGCGCTTGCCCTGTTCGATGACGAGAACCTTGCGCCCGAGCTTGGCGGCCTGGATGGCGCCACGGCGGCCTGCGGGGCCGCTGCCCACGACGACGAGATCGAATTCCTGCATGTGAGGGTGCCCCAGTCTTTTGCGGGAAGAATCATATTGCGTTGCAGCAATTGTCTTCGCCTCGCATTTTTACGTCAACCGAATGTGACAGCGAACCGTTTCAATCGGATGAAAGCCGGTTCACCCGATTTTGGGATTTCACATAAGTCTCAGTCCCTTGAGACTGGCATGCCCATCCTTGCCGATGATGATGTGGTCATGCACCGTGATACCAAGCGGGCGCGCCGTTTCCACGATCGTCTTCGTCATGTCGATGTCCGCCCGCGACGGGGTCGGGTCACCGGAGGGGTGGTTATGGACCAAAATAATCGCCGTCGACGACAGTTCGAGCGCCCGGCGCACCACCTCGCGCGGATAGACCGGCGTATGGTCGACCGTGCCGTGCCCCTGCACCTCGTCGGCGATCAGCGTGTTGCGCTTGTCGAGGAAGAGGATGCGGAACTGTTCGCGCGGCTCGTGCGCCATGGCGGCGTGGCAATATTGGATGACGGAGGACCAGGAGGCGAGCACGGTCTTGTTGCGGATCTCGCTTTTCAGCGTGCGCTGTGCGACGGCGGAAATGAGCTTGAGGTCGAGTGCCACTGCCTCGCCGATGCCCTTCACCTCCTGCAATAGCGCGGGCGTGGCGCCGAATACGCCGGAAAGCGTGCCGAAGCGGTCGAGTAGCGCCTTCGCCACCGGCTTTGTGTCGCGCCGGGGAATGAGGCGGAACAGCAGAAGTTCAAGGATTTCGTAGTCCGCAAGCGCGCCGTCGCCACTGTCGCGGAAGCGCAGGCGCAGCCTCTCGCGGTGGCCGTGATAGTGTTTTTCCTCAACAGCCGGGATCGCCTTGGCGTTCGTCGTGCGGGCAGGGCGCTCATAGAAATGACCGCGCTCGTCTATCGGGTCGAAAAGATCGTCGGCGGTCGCGGGCTCGTCCACCGTCGTGGTGGAGGATGCCGTGTCCTTTCGTCCGCGCGATCCTGCCATGGGCGACCTATGCCGGAAGGCCGGGGCGGTCGAGGCCGCCGGGCGAAAGCGTAAAGATCTCGCAGCCGTCCGCCGTCACGCCGACGGTGTGCTCGTATTGGGCGGAGAGCGAGCGGTCGCGCGTGACCGCCGTCCAGCCGTCGGACAGCACTTTCACATGCGGGCGGCCGAGATTGATCATCGGCTCGATGGTGAAGATCATGCCCTCCTTCATTTCCGGCCCCTCATTGGCGCGGCCGTAATGCAGGATGTTCGGCGCATCGTGGAAAAGCCGGCCGACGCCGTGGCCGCAGAAATCGCGCACGACGGAGCAGCGCTCGACTTCCGCATAGATCTGGATCGCCTCACCGATGGCGCCGGTGCGCGCGCCCGGCTTCACGGCGGCGATGCCGCGCATCAGGCATTCATGGGTGACTTCCAGGAGCCGTTCGGCGGCGCGCTTGATCTCGCCGACCGGATACATGCGGCTCGAATCGCCATGCCAGCCGTCCAGGATGAAGGTGACGTCGATATTGACGACATCGCCTTCGCGCAACGGCTTGTCGTTCGGAATACCGTGACAGACGACGTGGTTGATCGAGGTACAGCTCGACTTGGTATAACCGCGATAGTTCAGCGTTGCCGGAAGCGCGCCGTGATCCATGCCGAATTCGAACACGAAACGGTCGATGACATCGGTGGCGACACCCGGCTTCACCAGCGGATAGAGCTCGTCCAGGCAGCGCGCGGTGAGCTGGCAGGCCTTGCGCATGCCGGCGAAGGCCTCCGCGTCGTAGAGGCGGATCACGCCCGTGTTCTTCAGCGGCGCGGAGGTCGCGTCGATATAGGTCACCATGGTCGAACTTTCGCTAATCTTTAGAGACCGTCATAAATCAGCGACACCGGGTTCGTCCATCGCGATCGCTGCGACAGGATGGATTTGCTGGGATGTAACCGCGCATTTGACCGCATAGGCCTCGACGCCGCGCGCGATCGCCCGCCGGAAGCCCGTCGCATAGGCCGGATCGAGGTCCGCGCAGATGCGGAAGCGCGAACAATCCTCGCGCTGGATGAGATAGAGCATGACGGCGCGAAAACCGGCTTCCGCCATGTCGCCGAGCTCTTCGAGATGTTTCGCACCGCGCTCCGTCACTGTATCGGGGAATTCCGAAAGGCCGGGCGTGCGGCGGAAATGCACGTTCTTCACCTCGACATAGGCCGACGGGCGGCCGTCCCCGGAGAGCAGGATGTCGATGCGCGAATTACGGCCGTATTTCCTCTCGCGCTCAAGAACCGGATAGGTGCCGAGATCGGCGACGAGGCCGGCGCGGATCGCTTCTTCGGCGAGGCGGTTCGGCAGGCCGGTATTGATGCCGACGATCGTGTCGTCCGCTTCCACCAGTTCCAGCCGATGCCGGTGTTTTCGCGTCGGGCTGTCGCTCAGCGACATCCAGATGCGCGAGCCCGGTGCGGTGAGGCCGCGCATCGAGCCGGTATTGGGGCAGGAGCCGGTGATCGCCGATCCGTCGTCGAGGATGGCGTCGAACAGGAAGCGCTTGTAGCGCTGCACGAGGGTGCCGGAGACGAGCGGCGGGTCGAATTTCATGTCGCGTCAGGCACGCACGCGCACATAGGAGCCGGGGGCTTCCTCGATGGAGTTCATCGCGCCGCCGGTCTTGCGGGCCGGCACCATGCGGTCGTCCTCGGCCTTGATCCAGGCATGCCAGTGCGGCCACCAGGACCCGGCCGTCTCGTTTGCCTTCTCGACCCATTCCTCGAAGGCACCCTTCACCGGGCCACCGGTCCAGAATTGATATTTCATCTTGTCCGGCGGATTGACAACGCCGGCAATATGGCCCGAGCCCGCCATGACATAGGTGACCTTGCCGCCGAAGAACTGGCTGCCGACGAAGACCGACTTCGCCGGCGCAATGTGGTCCTCCTTGGTCGCGAGATTGTAGATTGGGATCTTGACGTCCTTCAGCGACAGCGTCTTGCCGGCGAGCACCATCTTGCCCTTTGTGAGGGTATTGTTCAGATAACAATTCCTGAGGTAAAACGAATGGTTGGCGGCAGGCATTCGCGTGGAATCTGAATTCCAGTACAGGAGGTCGAAGGGCATGGGATCCTGGCCCTTCAGGTAATTGTTGACGAAATAGGGCCAGATCAGCTCGGAGGCGCGCAGCATGTTGAAGGCGGTCGCCATCTTCGAGCCGTCGAGATAGCCGGTCGCCTTCATGCCGCGTTCCATGAGGTCGATCTGCTCCTCGTCGGCAAAGACCTTGAGGTCGCCGGCATGGGTGAAATCGACCTGCGTGGTGAAGAGCGTCGCGGTGCGGATGCGCTTGTCGCCCTCCTGCCCGTGCAGCGCCAGCGTCGCAGCCAGAAGCGTGCCGCCGACGCAGTAGCCGATGGCGTTGACCTCTTCCTCGCCGGTCGCCTGCTTGATCGTGTCGAGCGCGAAGCCGATGCCCTCGCGCGCATAGGCCTCCCAGTCCTTGGCGGCGTGGCGTTCGTCCGGGTTCACCCAGGAGATGACGAAGACCGTATGGCCCTGGTCGACGGCCCATTTGATGAAGGATTTCGCCGGGTTGAGGTCGAGGATGTAGAACTTGTTGATCCACGGCGGGCAGATGAGGAGAGGGCGCTTCAGCACCGTCTCCGTCGTCGCGTCATACTGGATGACCTGGCAGACATCGCTCTGCGCCAGGACCTTGCCGGGCGTCAGCGCCATGTTCTCGCCGATGGCGAACTTGCTCGTGTCGGTCTGGCGCAGCTTCAGGTCGCCCCGGCCGGCGGCGATGTCCTCCGCCAGCATCTTCATGCCGCGCACGAGGTTGGCGCCATTGGAGGCAACGGTCTCGCGATAGAGCTGCGGATTGGTGGTGACGAAATTGCTGGGTGAGATCGCGCTGGCGATCTGCTTCACATAGAAGCCCGCCTTGTGGCGCGTGTGCTCGTCGAGACCCTCGGCGTCCGCGACCAGCTTTTCCGCCCAGTCGGAGGTCACGAAATAGGCCTGGCGCAGGAAATCGAAGAAGGGGTTCTTCACCCAGTCCTCGTCGCTGAAACGCTTGTCCTTGCTGTGCGGATCGGGCGTGGCGTCCGGCTCTTCGCCGGAAAGACGGCTCAGCGTGCGCGACCAGATGTTGAAGTAGCTGCCGAGCAGCATGGTCTGCGCTTCCAGCGTGCGGCGCGGGTCCGTCAGCCAGTATTCCGAGACTTTGGAGAGGGTTTTCACCATGTCAACCATCGGCTCGGAGACGGTGTCGACCTTCTCGCCGCTTTCGCGCGGCGCCAGCCAGGCCGACGCCGCCTTGCCGAGCTGCTCGACGGTGCGGGCGAGGTTGACCGTCAGCGCCTCGGGGTCCTTCACGACATAGGGTTCGATCGCGGCGGGGTCGAAGGGCTGAAAACCGGGCTTGTTTCCGGCTGCATCGCGGTCGTTCGCTTTGCTGTCCTCGGCCATCGTTCCCTCCCGATTTTATTGTTACTTTTGTATTTTTACATTCTCTGCGAAACAGATTACAAGGGCCTGACAGCCTTTCACGGAAAGATACGGAACCGGTCGTTTCGACAGGAGCATACTGCCACATGGCGTTCGAATTCAGGCGCTTGAGCGCCGCCTTTCTCATGGCCGCCATGCCGGTCGTCCTTGCCGCCTGCGCTTCCAGCGAGACGCCCTCGACGGTCAACAGCGGCGCCAACCGCGCCGATGTCTATCCGGACATCACCGCGATCGTCAGCGCCGAGACGAAGCAGATGAGCGACGAGGAGGCAGCCAGCTACTCGGCGCGCCTGTCGTCACTGTCGCGCCGCCGCAGTTCCGGCGTGATTTCGGAGGCGGAATACCGTCGCCAGCTCGCCGAATTGCAGGCTCTGCGCGACGGACACGGCGCGGCGACACTTTCTGAGATCCAGGGCACGAATTAGCACTTGCCTTTCTTGCCGTTTGGCAGCAAAGCGATGGGCGGTCCCCTGGACCGCCGGCGCAGGCGAAGCGCCTTCATTTTGAACGCTTTCGCCCTTATCCGGTCACTTGATTCGCGTGGAGTTTTGCGTCTTCCGGCAGAGCCGCCGGAGGGGCTCCGCGCTCAACGGGGTAAAAGATGGAAGAGTTTCACAAGGTCCGGCGTCTGCCGCCGTATGTTTTCGAACAGGTCAACCGTTTGAAAGCAAGCGCGCGAGCGGGTGGCGCCGATATCATCGACCTTGGCATGGGCAATCCCGATCTGCCGACCCCCAAGGCGATCGTCGACAAGCTCTGCGAAGTCGTCCAGGACCCGCGCACCCATCGTTATTCCTCGTCCAAGGGCATTCCCGGTCTGCGCCGCGCCCAGGCCGCCTATTACGCCCGCCGTTTCGGCGTGAAGCTGAACCCGGAGACGCAGGTCGTCGCGACGCTGGGCTCGAAGGAAGGCTTCGCCAACATGGCGCAGGCGATCACTGCGCCTGGCGACGTCATCCTCTGCCCGAACCCCACCTATCCGATCCACGCCTTCGGCTTCCTGATGGCCGGCGGCGTGATCCGCTCGATGTCGGTCGAGCCGGACGAGAGCTTCTTCCCGCCGCTTGAGCGCGCCGTGCGCCACTCGATCCCGAAGCCGCTCGCGCTGATCATCAACTATCCGTCGAACCCGACGGCGCATGTCGCGACGCTCGATTTCTACAAAGACGTCATCGCGTTTGCGAAGAAGCACGACATCATCGTGCTGTCCGACCTTGCCTATTCGGAAATCTACTTCGACGACGCGCCGCCGCCGTCCGTGCTGGAAGTTCCGGGCGCCATCGACATCACCGTCGAGTTCACCTCGATGTCGAAGACCTTCTCCATGCCCGGCTGGCGCATGGGCTTTGCCGTCGGCAACGAACGCCTGATCGCGGCACTCACCCGCGTGAAATCCTATCTGGACTACGGCGCCTTCACGCCGATCCAGGTGGCGGCGACGCATGCGCTGAACGGCGACGGTGCGGACATTGCGGAAGTGCGCAGCATCTACAAGCGCCGCCGCGACGTCATGGTCGATACCTTCGGCAAGGCCGGCTTCGAGGTTCCGCCACCGGCGGCAACCATGTTTGCCTGGGCCAAGATCCCGGAAAAGTTCCGCCATCTCGGCTCGCTGGAATTCTCCAAGCTTCTCGTCGAGAAGGCCGACGTCGCGGTTGCCCCGGGCATCGGCTTCGGCGAGATGGGCGACGATTACGTTCGCCTCGCGCTGGTCGAGAACGAGCACCGCATCCGCCAGGCGGCGCGCAACATCAAGAAGTTCCTCTCCACGGCCGACGAGACGATGCACAACGTCATCTCGCTGAACGCCCATCGCTGACACCATCCGCCCTCCGCGCCAGGCGGAGGGCTTTTTCCAAAACGTTAGGACATGACCATGGCTGATGCCCTGAAGATCGGCATTGCGGGCTTGGGCACCGTTGGTGCTTCGCTCGCGAAGATTCTCGTCGAACGCAGGGACATGCTCACGACGACGTGCGGCCGGCCGATCGAGATTGTCGCCGTCACTGCGCGCACCAAGGGCCGCGATCGCGGCGTCGATCTTTCCGCCATCGAATGGTTCGACGATTCCGTCGCGCTCGCCCGCGAGGCGAAGATCGACGTCTTCGTCGAGTTGATGGGCGGGGCGGGCGATCCGGCCTATTCAGCAGTCAAGGCGGCATTGTCGCGCGGCGTGCATGTGGTGACCGCCAACAAGGCGCTGCTTGCCGCGCATGGCGTCGAGCTTGCCGGCATCGCGGAGAAAAACGGCTGCATCCTCAACTACGAGGCGGCTGTTGCCGGCGGCATCCCGGTCATCAAGGCGCTGCGTGAGTCGCTCACTGGCAACACGATTTCCCGCGTCTACGGCATCATGAACGGCACCTGCAACTACATCCTGACCAAGATGGAGAAGGAAGGCCTGTCCTTTGAGGCCTGCCTGAAGGAAGCCCAGCGCCTGGGTTATGCGGAAGCGGATCCGGCCTTCGACATCGAGGGCAACGACACGGCGCACAAGCTGTCGATCCTGACGACGCTCGCCTTCGGCACGAAAATCTCGGCCGACGATATCTATCTCGAAGGCATTACCAACATTTCGATCGACGACATCCGTGCCGCAGCCGACCTCGGCTACCGTATCAAGCTGCTCGGCGTGGCGCAGAAGACCGATACCGGTGTCGAACAGCGCGTGCACCCGACCATGGTGCCGCTCGATTCGGTCATCGCGCAAGTCGATGGCGTGACGAATGCCGTTGCAATCGAATCGGACATTCTCGGCGAGCTGTTGATGGTCGGCCCCGGTGCGGGCGGCAACGCAACGGCGTCCGCCGTGCTCGGCGACATCGCCGACATCGCGAAAAGCCGCCCCGGCGCGCAAACCGTCCCGGCGCTCGGCCGCCCGGCCGCGTCCCTTGCGCCCTACAAGCGCGCGCAGATCCGCAAGCACCACGGCGGCTACTTCATCCGCCTCTCGGTGGAAGACCGCACCGGCGTTTTCGCCAGCATCGCCAAGCACATGGCGGCAAACGGCATCTCGCTCGAATCGATCGTCCAGCGCGCGCAGTCCACGACCGAATCGACCGATCCGAAGACCATCATCCTCGTCACCCATGCGACGATGGAAGATTCGGTCCGCAAGGCGGTCGCCTCCATCAAGGGCGAAGGCTATCTCGTCGGCGAACCGCAGGTGATCCGCATCGAGCGGCCGAAGACGGCTTGATTCTCTGCCGTCGCGATCTGGCGCTACCCCCCTCTGCCCTGCCGGGCATCTCCCCCTCAAGGGGGGAGATCGGCAAGCGGCGGGAATTGTGCTCAAATCGCATCGTTGGTGATGGGCAAGACATCGCCCCATCCAATCTCCCCCCTTAAGGGGGAGATGCCCGGCAGGGCAGAGGGGGGTCGGCAGGCAGGAGCGGCCATGAGCATGCTGGAAAACGCAGATCCCGTCAGCCGCGCCTTTCTCGGCGTCGAGCGCTCGGCGACGGGCCAGCGCTGGGTGGCGCGGCTCGACCAGGCGGGGGAAAACCGCGCGCTGGCGATGAGCCAGACGCATGGCCTGCCGGACCTGATCTCGCGCGTACTGGCCGGCCGCGGCGTGCCTTTTGAGACCGCGCTCGAATTCCTCGATCCGACGCTGCGCCGCCTGATGCCCGAGCCCTACAGCCTGATGGACTGCGAGGCGGCGACGGAGCGGCTGGCGCGCGCCGTGGAGCGCGGCGAGCGCGTGGCGATCTTCGGCGATTACGACGTCGACGGCGCGTCCTCCTCGGCACTGCTCTACCGTTTCCTCGTGCATTTCGGCGTGCAGGCGGAAATCTACATTCCCGACCGCATTTTCGAGGGCTATGGCCCGAATCCCAACGCCATCGCCCAGCTCATCGAGCGCGGCGCGCAGCTGATCGTCACCGTCGATTGTGGCTCGACCAGCCACGAATCGCTGGCGGTCGCGCGCGATCGCGGCATCGATGTCGTGGTGATCGACCACCATCAGGTCGGCGAGGACCTGCCGCCAGCCCATGCCCTGGTCAATCCCAATCGCGAAGACGATCTGTCGGGGCAGGGGCACCTCTCCGCCGCCGGCGTCGTCTTCCTCGTGCTGGTGGCCTTGCAGCGCGTTTTGCGCGCGCGGGGCGATATGCGGGCCGCCGGCTTCGATCTCCTATCCATTCTCGATCTCGTGGCGCTCTCCACGGTCTGCGACGTTGTTCCGCTGAAGGGGCTCAACCGCGCCTATGTGGTGAAGGGGCTCGTCGCCGCGCGCCATCTCGGCAATGCCGGCCTGACGGCGCTCCTGAAGCAGGCGGGCATCGGCGGGCCGGTGACGCCCTACCATCTCGGTTTCCTCGTCGGCCCGCGCATCAATGCCGGAGGGCGCATCGGCGATGCGGCGCTGGGCAGCCGCCTGCTGACCATCGACGAGCCCGGCGAGGCGGAACGCATCGCCAAGCAGCTCGACGAGCTCAACCGCGAGCGCCAGGCCATGGAAGCCGCCATGCTCGCCGAGGCGGAAGCCGAAGCGCAGGCGGAATACGGCACCGGCGAAAGCGCCTCGGTGATCCTGACGGCCCGTGAGGGCTGGCATCCAGGCGTCGTCGGCCTGCTCGCCTCGCGGCTGAAGGACCGCTTCCGCCGTCCCGCCTTCGCCATCGCCTTCGATCCCTCCGGCAAGGGCACCGGCTCCGGCCGCTCGATCAGCGGCTTCGATCTCGGGCGCATGGTGCGCGCCGCTGTGGACGAGGGCATCCTGGTGAAGGGCGGTGGCCACGCCATGGCGGCCGGCCTGACGGTGGAGCGGGCCAATCTCGGCCGCCTGCGCACCTTCTTCGAGGAACGCGCCGAGCGCACCGTGCGCGATCTCGTGGCCGTGGAAACGCTGAAGATCGACGGCGCGATGAGCGCCAGCGGCGCCACCCTGGCGCTCGCCGACCAGCTCGAACAGGCCGGCCCCTACGGCTCCGGCCATCCGCAACCGATCTTCGCGCTGCCGGCACACCGTGTCCGCGATGTGCGCCCTGTCGGCGTCAACCACCTGCGCATCGCGCTTGAAGGTCCCGATGGCGGGCGGATCGATGCCATGGCGTTCCGCGCGGCGGAGGCCGATCTCGGCATGTTCCTGATGAAGGAGCGCGGCCAGGCGGTGCACTTCGCGGGCACGCTTTCGGCCGATAGCTGGCAGGGCAGCCGGCGCATGCAGTTCCGCGTGCTGGACGCGGCAAAGGCGTTCTGACGGATGTGTTTTGGGAGAATTCGACGGGGGAAGTGGCACGCCCTAGGGGAGTCGAACCCCTCTTTTCAGAATGAAAATCTGACGTCCTAACCGATAGACGAAGGGCGCGTGCGGTGGGCGACTTCTAGTCGGGCCTATTGATTTGCGCAAGCCCTAAAGGCAGGATTTTTCTCTTTTTTCCCGCTCGATCGACGAGCCGGTCCAAAGAGGTCGAGACTGTATTCGGGGAGGGAAAGTGGCACGCCCTAGGGGAGTCGAACCCCTCTTTTCAGAATGAAAATCTGACGTCCTAACCGATAGACGAAGGGCGCGTGCGGTGGGCGTCTTCTAATCAGGACCGGCCGGATGCGCAAGACGGAAAATCGCGAAAATCGCAACTTTTTCATCGGTGGAAACCGGAACCCACAGGGCAGGGCGCCGTCGTTGAATTGACGACTGGCAATTTCGCGGGAGCCTTCCCATATAATCCTTGCTGAAGGTCCTGAGGTTGCCGCCGTTGACCCTCCCGGCGGTGCCCGTTGGCTCAGCTCCGTTGCCGTTGTCGGCAACACGCAGCCGCTCGTCCGGCATGCTGGGCCGGACGAGCGGTGCGACTGAGCGGATCGAGACCCCGGAGCGCTGGGCCATACTCGACGGGGCCTCTCTCCCGACCGCGTAAGATCGCAGCCGTAAATCCTCAACGATCCTTAACCATATGTCGTTCCACGCCGGAGCGAGCACGAAAAGCTTCGGGCGGTCATGAATACGTGATGTGGTGGGGAAGTGGGACGCGCGGGGTAAAGGACTCGAATAAAATCATTGAGTTACCGCGGCGCTCGTCATAGGCGGCGTAGCCGTCTGATTGACCGGCGAGCGATATAAAACTGTTGGCTATGCCTTCAGGATTCTCAACATTTCTTCCTGCTCACTATCGTCAATGTCCCCATCAATTAAATCTCCGATCTCATCGAACCTTCCGATGATTTCTACGATCATTTCCTCGTCACCTGCATCGTACGCGATATCAATGGGATGAAGCGCTCCGTTGGTGTTACCGGAAATATAGCCACGTCGTACAAATGACGCCCACTGATGGACGGCATCAGCACTGCAGTGGCCACTGCGCCACTCCTCCAATACTCTTATTAACGCGAAGCGGGATACTTTTAGTCGGGGAATTTTCGCAGCCGCATCCTGTAGCTCGGGATGGCTAGCGGCCAGAACGACAGCGAGGCAATTTATGTTTCCTTCTACGACTTCTGTGATGGCTGCTTCCAAACTTTCCATTGTGCACATCCATGATTCCGTTGGGTTTGGTAGTGCTGTCGGGACTTGTTTCGAACGAGCGCGCGTCTTCATTCTACTGTGTCTATGCCGCAGAAGGCATCTTCCCCAAGATTTCAGATTGACAGCGCTATCCTATTGCGCCGAAAAATTGAGATAATCGAAGCTAAAACCCGATGCATTCACCGAGACAGCAAAATGGTCTCAATGGAGAAAGGTATGGATTTTGGTGGGGGAGGTGGCACGCCCTAGGGGAGTCGAACCCCTCTTTTCAGAATGAAAATCTGACGTCCTAACCGATAGACGAAGGGCGCGTGCGGTGGGCGTCTTATAGAAGGGCGCTTTGGCTTCCGCAAGCGGGAAAAAGCCGTTGTGACAAAAAAATGAAAAGCCGCCCTGGGGGCGGCTTCGGATGCGGGAAAGTGCACCAATTACAGGAGCTTAGGTCGAAAGCCTATTTGCGCCGGCGGCAGCGCCAGTTCCAGTCGCGTTCCGGGCCGACGTCGATATGCACGGATTCGGTGTGGCAATAGGTGCCCACGCCGCCGCGACCGGGCATGCTGCGCAGATATTCCGCAAGCTCCCATTTGGTGACGCCCGCGATCTGGATATCGGCGGCCTCGCAGCGCGTATGCAGCGATTGTTTCGCGCGGTTGCGTTTCAGATCGCGCAGGCCCGAGGTAACGATGATCGGCTTGTCATAATGCGTTTCGATCGTCTTCAGCACCTGCAGCAATTCCGGCTTGAAACAGCCGGTCTTCACCTTTTCGGTTTGCAGCCACAACCCGTTCGGCGCGAGCCGCGCAAGGCCTGCAAGCGAGGCCACTTCCTTGAACTGCGGTGCGTCGTCCTCGACCTCCTCGGATTCCGAGTGATCGGTCGAAAACAGCGCATTGGCGGTCGAAACGCCGGGGAGCGTGCCGAGCGACGCCTTGCGCGTCGCATTTGCGCTGTCGCGGTTGAGGACACGGCGCGGCTGCTCGGCAAAACGATCGCCGTCGAACTGGTCTTTCGCTTCGCGCTTGCTGGCGAAGAGCGAGGCGAGCGTCACCGTCTTGCGCGGCTGGTCCTTCTTCGTCTGCGTCTCGGCAAGAGCGACCTGAGCCGTCGTTTCCGGCAGCGTCACGCTGTCTTCCGCGGGTGTCGTGAGGGCGAGATCGGCGGCATTGCCGGCCGCTGCCTCCGCGACGAGCGCCGTGCGCGCGGTCTTCGGGATCGGCACGTTGTCCGGCAGCACCACTTCGGCCTGCTCGTCGCCGAGCGTTTCGAGCGGCTGCTGCCCGTTCGATTCGACCTGCGGCATGTCCTCGACCGGCAAGCGGCCGGACTGGTCCGCGCCCTGCGCCTCGCCGGAACCGGCATAGAGGCTCTTGACGGAGGCATTCGTGCCCGACGTCTGCGTCGCATAGGCGGTGCTCGTCTGCCCGCCATTCGCATAGATGCTCGACTGGCCGGCATTCAGCGTGGTCTGCTGCATGACGAGGCCCGCCATGTCGCGCCCGGCCTCTTCGCCGGCGACCTGGCCGCCCGCCGTCGCTCCGGCGTCGGCCGTGACGGATGGATCCTTCGCCGTGCCTTGAGCGGCGTCGGCGGTCACCACCGGCGTGGTGGTGTCGTCGGTGCTGCCCTCGGCGACCGTCTCTTCATTTTCCTGCACGGCCTTGTTTTCCGCGCGCATATCCGTGGAGACTGCGGAAACGCAGCCCGAGAGCGTGGCGACCGACACGGCCAGCAGCAATCCATACCGCAGCGCCTTCAGGCCTGGCCACTTTCCCTGCATATCCTGCAAAGGCTTTCCCCCGCTTTCGACGTTCGCGCCCTCGGTCTTGCCGCCGATCGGGCCATTTCTTCAAACAGTCGCAACCGCAAGCGAAAAAAGCCGAAGGGCCAGGCTGCGGTTGCCGCGATGTTACCGTTTCGGCCAAAAGTGTAAAGGCCGAAGCGTGTGGAGCCGAGAACGCAATACGGGAAGCAAACCGGCCGGAATCGGCCAAGGCGCCCCTCTCGCTGGCGATCGACCGGAAGGCAAGAAATCCCGGCCAAATACGGCGAAACGATGGTCTTGTGACAAAGCTATAGGACGCAAGCTTTGCCCGGAGCTTGCGTCCCGCAGGACTTGCCGGGCCGGTCCTACCAGACGCCGGTATTGCCCATCGAGGCCCAGGGCTCGGCTGGCGCCAGGTTTTCGCCCTTCTGCAGGATCTCGATGGAAATGCCGTCCGGCGAGCGCACGAAGGCCATGTGGCCTTCACGCGGCGGGCGGTTGATGGTGATGCCGTTGTCCATCAGCTTCTGGCAGAGCGCATAGATATCGTCGACCTCATAGGCGAGGTGACCGAAATTGCGCCCGCCGGCATAATCCTCGGTGTCCCAGTTGTAGGTGAGCTCCAGGCACGGCGCCGCATTTTCGCGCGCGGCGTCGACATCCTCGGCGGCCGCCAGGAAGATCAGCGTGAAGCGGCCCTTTTCGTTCTCGTAGCGGCGCACTTCCTTGAGGCCGAACAGCGTCGAGTAGAAGTTGAGGGACTGGTCGACGTCTTTGACGCGGACCATCGTGTGGAGATAACGCATTGGAAAATCCTCTGAATGTGGGGTCGTCCGAAAGAGTAGGGTTTTGTCAGCCTCAGGCAAGCCTTGCAGCCTACCAATAGGGCCGGCAAAACTTTCAAAGGGGCTTGCGCATTCGCATCGGGACAATGTTATTCTGGTTATCAAGAATCAGTTAACCGTAAACTCATGTGACGCGTAAACGAGGGGCTGGCAGGTCATGGTGGACAGGGTGTCTTCAAAGGAAATCACGACCCGTGATGACCAGAGCAATGACGCCGTCGATCTGATCGAGATCACCGGCATCATCAAATGGTTCGACGTCGCCAAGGGCTTCGGCTTCATCGTGCCGGACAGTGGCATGCAGGATGTCCTGCTGCACGTCACCTGCCTCAGGCGCGATGGCTACCAGACGGTTCTGGAAGGAACGCGCGTCGTCGCGCTGATCCAGAAGCGCGACCGCGGCTACCAGGCCTTCCGCATTCTTTCCATGGACCAGTCGACCGCCGTGCATCCCTCGCAAATGCCGCCGGTGAAGACCCACGTCCAGGTCACGCCGTCGAGCGGGCTGGAGCGCGTGCTGGTCAAGTGGTTCAACCGCACCAAGGGCTTCGGCTTCCTGACGCGCGGCGAGGGCACCGAGGATATCTTCATCCACATGGAGACGCTGCGCCGCTTCGGCCTCACCGAGCTTCGTCCTGGCCAGGTCGTGCTCGTGCGCTTCGGCGATGGTGAAAAGGGCCTGATGGCCGCGGAAATCCACCCGGACATGCCGGTTCCCGGCAACAGGGCGCACTGATGGTGTGTCTCGCGCGGACGTTCGGCTTCGCGCGCCTGGCGAGCGCCGTCATGGCGCTTTTTTTCTGTTTCTCGCTCGTAGCCCATGCCGCGGAAACCTTTGATAAGCAGCCGCTGACGATCGTGACCAAGGATGGCAAGAGCCACGTCTTCACGGTCGAACTCGCCGTCACGCCGCGCCAGCGCGAGCAAGGCCTTATGAACCGACGCGAAATGGCCGATGACCACGGCATGCTCTTCGCCTTCGGCGAAACCCGGCAGGTCTTCATGTGGATGAAGAACACCTACCTGCCGCTCGACATGCTGTTCATCGCCAAGGACGGCAAGGTGCGCGCCATCAAGGAAAACGCCGAGCCGCTTTCCGAAGCGATCATCGATTCGCAGGGACCGATCGACTACGTGCTGGAACTCAACGGCGGCACCGTCAAACGCCTCGGCATCCGCGCCGGCAACCGCGTTCAGAATGAACTCCTGGAATCCCAGCGCAAGGCGCAATAGACCATCCCCGCATTTCTCGCTACAAGCGCCCGAAAGCGCCTATTAGCTGTTGCGGCAGCCGGCGGATGCGTGTATCTCCCCTTCGCCGGGACGGACGGAGTGTAGCGCAGTCTGGTAGCGCATCTGGTTTGGGACCAGAGGGTCGGGAGTTCGAATCTCTCCACTCCGACCATCGGCAAGGCCTGAGCTTTCAGGCTTCCGGCATTCTCCTTTCAACGCAAATTTTACTCGTTAGCTATTCGTGGGCTTCCGTGCCCAGGATAACGAATCTGCCGTTGCGCCTCGCCTGAGAAATCTCCTCACCCCGCCGTTTACAAAAAGCATAGAATACGGATAATAAATATCCTTATTGCGCGGATGGGTTTGATGATCCTCAAGAGCCAAGTCGAATGGGCACTGCACTGTTGTGCCATTCTCGCCGGACTTCCAGACGGGCGTTATCTTTCCACCAAGGCTCTCGCCGAGTTCCACGGCTTGCCGAAGGAATATCTCTCCAAGGCGTTGCAAAGCCTTTCCCAGGCGAAGCTGGTCGAATCGACGCTGGGGCCGAGCGGCGGTTATCGCCTTGCCCGCCCGACCGCGGAAATAACCTTTCTCGATGTCGTGGAGGCTGTCGAAGGCAAGGAACGGACCTTCGCCTGCAGCAATATCCGCGCCAACAATCCCTGCCGTCCCGAAGGTTATTGCGAAGCCGGCCCCTGCGCGGTTGCCCGTGTCATGTGGGATGCCGACGAGGCATGGCGCGCAAAGCTGCGCAGCGTCAGCCTCGCGGCACTCGTCCAGACACTGGAGCAGGAAATCCCGACCACGCTCTGGCAGAGCAGTTTCCAATGGGTGTTAAAACGCGCGGGTTGATCCAGGTCGGATAAAAGCGGAGGAGGCGGCCGGCGCAAACCGGCCACCTCCGGATCGTCAATCCACCAGCGCCACGGCGATTTCCGCCGCCAGTCGTGCGTTGTTCTCCACCAGCGCGACGTTCGTCTTCAGGCTGCGGCCGTCGGTCAGGCGGAAGAGGCTGTCGAGCAGGTAGGGTGTCACGGCCTTGCCGGCGATCTCGTCGCGTTCGGCATTGTCGAGCGCGCGGGCGATGTAGATCTCCATTTCCTCGCGCGGGATTTCCTCGGCTTCCGGCACCGGATTGGCGATCAGCATGCCGCCGTCGACGCCGAGCTGGTCGCGCACCGTCTGGAAATTGGCGATGGCCGCCGGGCTGTTCAGCGTCAGCGGGCTCTTCAGCCCCGAATCGCGCGACCAGAAGGCGGGGAAGACCGGGCTGTCATAGGTGACGACCGGTACGCCGCGTGTTTCGAGCACTTCCAGCGTCTTCGGAATGTCGAGGATCGCCTTGGCGCCGGCGCACACGACGATGACGCCCGTGCGCGACAGCTCGTCGAGGTCGGCGGAAATGTCGAAGGTCTCTTCCGCCTTGCGGTGCACGCCGCCGATGCCGCCGGTGGCGAAAACCCGGATGCCGGCGCGCGCGGCACCGATCATCGTCGCGGCGACGGTGGTGGCGCCCGTGCGCCGCTCCGCGATCGCGAAGGCGAGGTCGGCGCGTGACAGCTTCATGGCGCCTTCGGTCTTCGCGAGCGTTTCGAGCGTCGCATCGTCGAGGCCGATATGCAGCACGCCATCGATGACGGCGATCGTCGCCGGTACGGCGCCTTCCTCGCGGATGATGCGCTCGACGCTGCGGGCCATGTCCAGGTTGCCCGGATAGGGCATGCCATGGGTGATGATCGTCGATTCGAGCGCGACGATCGGCGCGCCGCGCGCCTTGGCGGCGGCGACTTCTTCCGAATACTGCATCGGCAGGAGGGCGGAGGCGGGTCTGGTCATGCTGGATCCTTGCGGAAATCTGGTCGAATTTTCAGGCGGAATTTTCGGCAAGAAAGTCTCATGCCATCCATTCGGCCCGGGGCACAAGAGAAAGTGCGGCGGCAAGGGCCGCCTGCGACATTTCTTCGGCCACGGCCAGCGGCGAGCGCACGGTGATCGCGGCGGCTGCCGCCCCGTGGCGCAGCGCCTCGCCGAGATCGCGCCCGGCAAGCCAGGCGCTGACGAAACCGGAGGCCAGCGAATCGCCCGCACCGGTAACATCGGCGAGCGCCGGGATTTCCGGTGGCGTGACCAGGACCGCGCGCTTCGCATCGAAGGCGATGACGCCCCGCCCGCCGCGCGTCACCACGCCCGCGGCAAGGCCTGCGGCGCGCAAGGCCTTCGGCCAGTCGGCCGGGTTTTCCGGTGCAGCCCCCGTCAGCGTGCGCGCCTCCGCCTCGTTCATGAACAGGAAGGCGAGGGCGGAGAGGGTTTGTTCGAACCGCACGACCTTGGCCGGCGAGATGGCGATGCCGGCGATCGGCACGCCGGCGGCCGCCGCGGCCTTCGCCATCGCGCCGAGCGTTTCGGCCGGCAGGTTGGCATCCGTGAGGATCATGCCCGCCGCCGCGACCGCCTCGCGCATGGCCCGCTGCTGCAAGCGCCGCGGCGAGAACAGCCGGTAGAGGTCCATGTCGGCGAGCGCGATGACGAGGTTGCCGTCGCGTTCGATGATCGCGGTATAACTCGGCGTCGCCCGGTCGAGGAAGGTGAAGGGGGTGTCCTCGATGCCCGCCGCCGCTGCGGCCGCCGCGACGATATCGCCGTCCGCATCGCCGCCGCGCGGCGAGACGAGCCGCACCGCATGCCCCAGCCGCGCGAGGTTGCGCGCCGCATTGAAGGCGCCGCCGCCCGCTTCCACGAACCAGCCGCCGGGATTGCTCGCTCCCGGCGTCGTCTCGCCGGCAATGCGTCCGCGCCTGTCCACATGGGCGCCGCCCATCACCAGTATCGTCTTTCCCGTCATCGTCTTCCTTCGCACCCGCCCGATTCGGCCCCGAAGGCCCGGCACCAAGGCGGGTATACCCTTGTTCCTGCGTGGCTTTATCCCACCGAAACGAAAATAGAACACGCCCCCGATTCACAAAAACATTCAAAAGGATAAATGCACCTTGCGAAATGAGAACAAAATGTGTACATAGCTTTCATCGGCGGGTTCGTTGCCTGTCTTGCTTCAATAACCTAAAGGTGGACGGAATGGCACAGAACACTTTGCGGCTCGTAGAGGATAAAGCAGTGGATAAAAGCAAGGCACTCGAGGCGGCACTCTCCCAGATCGAGCGCTCCTTCGGCAAGGGCTCCATCATGAAACTCGGCGGCAAGGACAGCGTCATCGAGATCGAGACGATCCCGACCGGTTCGCTGAGCCTCGACATCGCGCTCGGCGTCGGCGGCCTGCCCAAGGGCCGCATCATCGAGATCTACGGCCCGGAAAGCTCGGGCAAGACGACGCTGGCGCTGCAGACCATTGCGGAAGCCCAGAAGAAGGGCGGCATCTGCGCCTTCGTCGACGCCGAACACGCGCTCGACCCGGTCTATGCCCGCAAGCTTGGCGTCGATCTGGAAAACCTCCTGATTTCGCAGCCCGACACCGGCGAGCAGGCGCTGGAAATCACCGACACGCTGGTGCGCTCCGGCGCAATCGACGTGCTCGTGATCGACTCGGTCGCCGCGCTCACGCCGCGCGCCGAAATCGAAGGCGAGATGGGCGAGAGCCTGCCCGGCCTCCAGGCCCGCCTGATGAGCCAGGCGCTGCGCAAGCTGACAGCGTCGATCTCCAAGTCGAACACGATGGTGATCTTCATCAACCAGATCCGCATGAAGATCGGCGTCGTCTACGGTTCGCCGGAGGTGACGACGGGCGGCAACGCGCTGAAGTTCTACGCCTCCGTCCGCCTCGACATCCGCCGCATCGGCGCGGTCAAGGAGCGTGACGAGGTCATCGGCAACCAGACCCGCGTCAAGGTCGTCAAGAACAAGATGGCGCCGCCCTTCAAGCAGGTCGAGTTCGACATCATGTATGGCGAGGGCGTCTCCAAGACGGGCGAGCTCATCGACCTCGGCGTCAAGGCCGGCATCGTCGAAAAGTCGGGCTCCTGGTTCTCCTATAACAGCCAGCGCCTCGGCCAGGGCCGCGAGAACGCCAAGACGTTCCTGCGCGACAATCCGGATCTTGCCAACGAGATCGAGACGTCACTGCGCCAGAATGCCGGCCTCATCGCCGACCGCTTCCTGGAAAACGGTGGCCCTGATCCGAACGATTCCAGCGACGACGACGCTGCGGCGATGTAATCGCCGCGCAACGCCCGCAAGAATATCGAAAAACCGGCCTCTTCTTCGTGAAGGGCCGGTTTTTTGATGTCTGGACAGGTGCCGAGGCGGGCGATAAAAGCCTTCAGTTCTCGCGCGCGACCAAAGGTTTCCGGCCTTCCGCAAGACAGGCGGCAGGCGCGCAGTTTCGACGGAATTCGTGGGTGGATGGCCTTCACGGACCTTCCGGGCGGGCACTCTGCGGCGTCGCGCGTCGAACAGGACGCGCAAGGACGCCGTAGGATTTTGAATTCGCTGCCTATTTCCCAAATCGGGTGCGGTTTGGGAAATAGGCAGCAGCCGGCGAGGCGGTTGCGCCGTCGTTGCGGGACAATTGGGTGGGTAATGCGCCGGTTTTCAGGTGCAGACGGTGCAGAGATGAAGGACGCGATATGAACGGCGTGAATGAAATCCGGTCGACTTTCCTCGACTATTTCCGAAAGAACGGACACGAGGTCGTGCCGTCCAGCCCGCTCGTGCCGCGCAACGACCCGACGCTGATGTTCACCAATGCCGGCATGGTGCAGTTCAAGAACGTCTTCACCGGCCTGGAATCGCGTCCCTATTCGACGGCGGTCTCCGCGCAGAAATGCGTGCGCGCCGGCGGCAAGCACAACGACCTCGACAATGTCGGTTACACCGCGCGCCACCACACCTTCTTCGAGATGCTCGGCAATTTTTCCTTCGGCGACTATTTCAAGGAGCGCGCGATCGAGCTTGCCTGGAACCTGATCACCAAGGAATTCGGCATCGACAGGAACCGCCTGCTCGTCACCGTCTACCACACCGACGACCAGGCCTTCGGCCTCTGGAAGAAGATCGCCGGCCTTTCCGACGACCGCATCATCCGCATCGCGACCAGCGACAATTTCTGGGCCATGGGCGATACCGGCCCCTGCGGTCCCTGTTCCGAGATTTTCTACGACCATGGCGATCATATCTGGGGCGGCCCGCCCGGCTCGCCGGAAGAGGATGGCGACCGGTTCATCGAGATCTGGAACCTCGTCTTCATGCAGTTCGAGCAGATCACCAAGGAAGAGCGCGTCGACCTGCCGCGCCCGTCGATCGATACCGGCATGGGCCTGGAGCGCGTCGCGGCTCTCCTTCAGGGCAAGCATGACAACTACGACATCGACCTCTTCCGCGCGCTGATCGACGCCTCCGTCGAGGCGACCGGCGTGAAGGCCGAGGGCGAGGCGCGCGCCAGCCACCGCGTCATTGCCGATCACCTGCGCTCCTCCGCCTTCCTGATCGCCGACGGCGTGCTGCCGGCAAAGGACGGCCGCGGCTACGTGCTGCGCCGCATCATGCGCCGCGCCATGCGCCACGCGCAGCTCCTCGGTGCCAAGGACCCGCTGATGTGGAAGCTGCTGCCGACGCTCGTCGGCGAGATGGGCCGTGCCTATCCGGAACTCCAGCGCGCCGAAGCGCTGATCTCCGAGACGCTGAAGCTGGAAGAGACCCGTTTCCGCACGACGCTGGAACGTGGCCTGACGCTGCTTTCCGACGCAACGACCACGCTCGGCAAGGGCGACATGCTGGATGGCGAGACCGCCTTCAAGCTTTACGACACCTATGGCTTCCCGCTCGACCTGACGCAGGACGCGCTGCGCGCCCGCGAGATCGGTGTCGATCTGTCCGGCTTCACCGATGCGATGGAGCGCCAGAAGGCGGAAGCCCGCTCGCACTGGGCCGGTTCCGGCGACAAGGCGACCGAGACGATCTGGTTCGAGCTCAAGGAGAAGTTCGGCGCGACCGAATTCCTCGGCTACGACACCGAGACCGCCGAAGGCGTCGTCCAGGCCATCGTGCGTGATGGCAAGGCGGTCGATGCCGCCTCGGCCGGCGACGAGGTGCAGCTCGTCGTCAACCAGACGCCGTTCTACGGGGAATCCGGCGGCCAGATGGGCGACACGGGCGTCATTTCCGCGGACAATGCCAAGCTCGACGTGTCGGACACGCAGAAGAAGGGCGAGGGCGTTTTCGTCCATGTCGCGACCGTCAAGGACGGCACGCTGAAGGTCGGCGACGCGGTAGCGCTCACCGTCGATCACGCCCGCCGCTCGCGCCTGCGCGCCAACCATTCGGCAACGCACCTGCTGCATGAGGCGCTGCGCGAAGTCCTCGGCACCCACGTCGCCCAGAAGGGCTCGCTGGTCGCGCCTGAACGCCTGCGCTTCGACGTCTCGCACCCCAAGCCGATGTCGGCGGAGGAACTGCGCGTCATCGAGGACATGGCCAACGAGATCATCGTGCAGAATTCGCCGGTCACGACCCGCCTGATGACGGTGGACGACGCGATCGCGGAAGGCGCCATGGCGCTGTTCGGCGAAAAATACGGCGACGAGGTGCGCGTGGTCGCCATGGGCACCGGCGTGCGCGGCGCGAAGGCCAACCGGCCCTATTCGGTCGAGCTCTGCGGCGGCACGCATGTCGCGGCCACCGGCGAGATCGGCCTCGTGCGCATCCTGTCAGACAGCGCCGTCGGCTCCGGCATCCGCCGCCTCGAAGCGCTGACGGGCGAGGCGGCCCGCGCCTATCTCGCCGAGCAGGACGAACGCGTGAAGGCGCTTGCCACCACGCTGAAGGCCCAGCCCGGCGAAGTGCTCGCCCGCGTCGAGGCGCTGGTCGATGAGCGCCGCAAGCTGGAGCGTGAACTGACCGAGGCGAAGAAGAAGCTGGCGCTTGGCGGCGGCGGCACGAGTGGCGGCGACGATGGCGTGCGCGAGGTCGCGGGCGTCAAATATCTCGGCAAGGTCGTCACCGGCGTCGAGCCGAAGGACCTGAAAAGCCTGGCGGACGAGGGCAAGAAGAGCCTCGGTTCCGGCGTGGTCACCTTCGTCGGCGTTTCGCCGGACGGCAAGGCGAGCGCCGTGGTCGCCGTGACGGACGACCTGACCGGCCGCTTCAGCGCGGTCGATCTGGTGCGCCGCGCCTCCGAGGCGCTCGGCGGCAAGGGCGGTGGTGGACGGCCCGACATGGCGCAGGCCGGCGGACCGGACGGCGCGAAGGCGGCCGAAGCGATCGAGGCGGTCGCCCGTGCCATAGCCGGCTGACGAAGACATTTTTGACGGTAGAACGGCGGGCCTTGCCCGCCGTTTTCGTTTGCGAAGTCTTCAACGTTTCCGCCTAGCCTGTCCGCGCGCGGAGTGTTTGTTTTGATTGAAGATGTCATCAGCATATCGACCTTGATGATCTGCACCTTCCTGGCGACGACGGTCATCGGGATTTTCCTGCTGCAGGTCTGGCTCACCGACCGCCGGCATGCGGCAGCGGCCGGGTACTGGTGCCTTTCCATGTGGATCGGATCGCTCTGCACCTTGCTCTTCGCACTGCGCCCAATCGGGCCGCCGCTCCTGACCGTCGGTCTCGGCAACGCGCTTGCAGCCTGCGGCTACGCTTTCATGTGGGCCGGTTTTCGCGTTTTCGATCGCCGCCGCGTCTATCCCGTCGTGCTGCTGGCCGGGCCGCTTGCCTGGTCCCTCATCTACCTGCTGGTGCCGCCGGTGACGGCTGATGTCAACAACCGCATCGTCGTGATTTCGGTAATCATCACCGCCTATTCGCTGTGGATCGCCGCTGATATCTGGCGCGAGCGTCGCGCCGAGCCGCTGCCGACCCGCACGATCGCCGCGTTCTTTTTCCTGACGCACGGCATCATCTATTCGCTGCGCATCCCCATGGCGTTGCTTGTGCCGGCGCCGCTGGCGCATGGCACCGCCTATTCCACCTGGTTCGCGGTCTTCACGTTGGAGCTTTTCGCCCACACGATTCTCGCCGCCGTCGCCATGCTGGTGCTCATCAAAGAGCGCGGCGAGGCGCTCTATCGCCAGGCGTCCCGCACCGATGCGCTGACGGGCATCGCCAATCGCGGCTCTTTCCTGGACGACATGCAGAAGCGGCTGGCCGACCGCTCGCCCGGCACGCTGATGATCTTCGACCTCGATCGCTTCAAGGCGATCAACGACACGCATGGTCATGTCGCGGGCGATATCGTGCTGAAACGGTTTTCCGCCCGCATTTCCGCCGGGCTGGAGGCGAACATGCTGTTCTGCCGCTTCGGCGGGGAAGAGTTCGCGCTTTACGCGCCGGGGCATGACATCGCGCGCGCCGAACAGTTCGCGGAAGGGCTGCGGCGCGAGGTCGAGTCGCTCGCGATCAGCAACGAGGGCCGCGACATCGCGGTTTCCGTCAGTATCGGGCTTGCCGATGTCGCCACCTTCGGCACGGATTTCGACCGCCTGCATTCGGCGGCCGATTCTGCGCTCTATGCAGCGAAGGCGGGCGGGCGCAACCAGGTCATGCGCGCGGTGCCCGCGGCCGGCCTTGCCGATCTCGCGGAGCGCATGCGCGCACCCGTCATTTCCCCCGTCGGCATCGCCATCGGCTAACGTGCGGCAATCTCGTTCATGGCCGCGTCCACCGTGGCGGTGAAGGTGACCCGCGGCGGGTGCAGCTCGTGGGCTTCCAGCATGCGGCGCATGTCGGGCTTGAGCCCGGTGATGAACACGCGCACGCCGGCGCGTTCCGCCTTGCGCACGAGGCCTTCGATCACGCTCGCCGCCGTCGAATCCAGCAGCGGCACGTCCGCGCAATCGAGCACGAAGTTGCGGCGCTGGTCGGCGATGCGGTCGAGCACGGAGCCGACGCTGGCCGCAGCACCGAAGAAGAACACGCCGCTGATGCGGTAGATCACCGTATCCGGATCGTTCGCGATGACGGGCCGCTCCGGCAGGCCGGTGTCTTCCCCAGCATTTTCGATGGCCCGCACGATCTGCGGCACCGTCTCCTCGCGGATGTTCACCGCCTTGCCCATGCGGTCGATGAACAGCACGGCGCCGAGCAGGAAGCCGACGACGATGCCTTCCGTCAGGTCGCGGAACACGACGAGCAGGAAGGTGACGGCGAGCACCGCAGCATCCCCGCGCGACGAGCGGAAGAGGGCGGCGATAGCGGGCCGTTCGACCATGTTGAACGACACGACCGCCAGCACGCCGGCAAGCGCCGCGAGCGGAATGTAGCTTGCGAGCGGTGCGGCGACGAGCATGAAGAGCAGCAGGAAAACCGAATGCAGCATGCCGGAAACCGGGCTGGTGGCGCCGGAACGCACATTCGTCGCCGTGCGGGCGATCGTGCCCGTCACGCAGATGCCGCCGAACAGCGCCGAGCCGATATTGGCGAATCCCTGCGCGATAAGCTCCATGCTGGAGCGGTGGCGCCGCCCCGTCATGCCGTCTGCGACGACCGCGGAGAGCAGCGATTCGATGGCGCCAAGCAGCGCGAAGGCGACCGCATCGGGCAGCACGGCGATGACGAGGTCCGGCGAGAAGGACGGCAGCGCCGGAACCGGCAGGCCGCGCGGAATGCCGCCGAAGCGGGTGCCGATCGTATCGGCCGGCAAGGAGAGAAGGGCGGTTGCCGCGGATGCGATGGCGACGGCGATGAGGAGATTGGGCCAGGCGGGACGGAAGCGCCGCAGCAGCAGGATGATGGCGATGGTGACGCCGGCAACGCCGAAGGCGGCGGGGCTGAAGGTCGGCCGCGCCGCCCAGAGTGCCGCGAGCTTTTCGAGGATCGGTCCCGGCTCCTGTCCGCCAAGCTTCAGGCCGAGGAGCTCGCCGATCTGGCTGGCGAAGATGATGACGGCGATGCCGGCGGTGAAGCCGACCGTCACCGGATAGGGAATGAACTTGATGAATTTGCCGAGCCGCAGGTAGCCGGCGAGCGCGAGAATGATGCCGGAGAGAAATGTCGCAAGCAGCAGGCCTTCGACGCCGTGTCGCGCGACCGTCGCGGCGACGAGCACGATGAAGGCGCCGGCCGGTCCGCCCACCTGGAAGCGGCTGCCGCCGAGTGCGGAGACGAGGAAGCCGCCGACGATCGCCGTATAGAGGCCGCGGTCGGGCGTGACGCCGGAGGCAATCGCGATCGCCATGGACAGCGGCAACGCGACGATGGCGACGGTGAGGCCGGACAGCACGTCCGCCTTCAGTCGCGCCGGCCCGTAACCCTCCGCGAAAACGCTGGCGAGCTTCGGCATCAGGGTATCGGTCATGGGGCGCCTCAGGAGGCCGGTGGAAGGGGAAAGGCTGGCCGGCGAGCGCATCTCACGCCGAGTCGCCCGTTTTTGCAATGACGGACGTCAAAGCCTTGTGAAAATTGCAAGGCAAGGCAGAAGCGCAGGATTTGTGAAATCGCCGCATGCTTGGTTGAATGGGTCCCGACGAAAGAGGTGCGGCATGGGCGAGAATGAAATCTGGGCGAGCTACGAGAAGCGTCTGTCGCGCGTATCCGCCTATATCTACGATCATCTGGACGAGGATATCGACCTCGACCGGCTGGCGGAGATCGCCTGCCTTTCGGCGCATCACTGGCACCGCGTCTACCGGGCCGTGCACAACGAAACGCTGGCGGCGACCGTCCGCCGGCTTCGTCTGCACCGGGCCGCGGGAGACCTGGTGCGGTCCGACCAAACCGTACGGGACATCGCCGCGCGATGGGGCTACCGCAATCTCCAGTCGTTCACGCGCACCTTCGCGGCTGCCTATGGCATGCCGCCGGCGCGCTACCGGCGGGAGGGGAGCCATCGCGCCTTCGAACCCCAAAGCGGCAAGGAGCCGACCCGCATGTACGACATCACCATCCGCACCCTACCTGAACAGACGCTGCTCGGCGTTCCCCATGCCGGGTCCTATATGGGCATCGGCAAGGCCTTCGAGGCGCTTTACGGCGCGCTGTTCTCCCGCAACATCTTCCGGCCGGACATGCGCATGGTCGGGGTCTTTCTCGACGATCCGGATCTCGTGGCGGAGGACAAGCTGCGCTCCTTCGCCTGCGTTACGGCGGACGGCGCCGTTCCCGCCGAAGCCCCGCTGGTTCGCCGAACGCTTGCAGGCGGCGATTATGCGGTGCTGCGCCACCAGGGGCCGTATGCCAATATGGGCGCGGCCTACCGGTGGCTCTACGCCACCTGGCTGCCGGCCTCCGGCCGCTCCATCCGCGACGAGGTGATGTTCGAGACCTATCTCAACAATCCGCGCGAGGTGCCGCCAAGCGAACTCTTGACGGAAATCCACCTGCCGCTTCAGCCGGTCTGATGAAGGCGGGGCGGGTGATAACCCGCCCTAGCCGGCCTTCGCTGCCGCAAGCTGGCGGTGCATTTCCTCGTCGTCGATGGCGGTGGCGCGTTTGCTCGCCGGGCGTTCCTTCAGCCGGTCCCAATAGGCCTTGAATTCCGGCCGGGGCTCCAGCGAGCCGAACTGGAGGCCCCAGCTGATATGGGCGCCGACATAGACATCGGCGGCGGTGAAGCTGTCGCCGGTGATGTAGGGATGCTGCGTTACGGCATAGGCGAGGGTGTCCATCACCGATTCGTAGCTGCCGCAGCCGATGCTGCGGTGACGCTCCTTCGGCACCTCCAGCCCGAAAGCCTTGATCGAAACCGCCATCTCCAGCGGCCCGGCGGCGAAGAACAGCCAGCGGTAATAGTCGCCGCGCTGGTCGGTCGGCGGCGCGAGGCCGGCCTCCGGAAAGGCATCGGCGAGATAGGCGCAGATCGCGGCGGCTTCCGTCACGATGGTCTTGCCGTGGCGGATGCAGGGCACCTTGCCCATGGGGTTGATCGCCAGATAGTCGGGCGATTTCATCGATCCGTCGAAGGTCAGCCATTCCGTGCGATAGGGCGCGCCGACTTCCTCCAGCATCCAGCGGGCAATGCGCGCGCGCGACATGGGATTGGCATAGAAGATCAGGTCCTCGGCCATGCTGTTCTCCTCTCACAAATGGTGGACGGGAGGATAGGGCGCGGGGTTGCCGCCGCAAGAGCGGACAAAGAAAAAGCCCGGCGCGAGGCCGGGCTTTCGGGAGATCGTCTGGCTCAGGCCGCCATGGCCTTGCGGAGGTTTTCGTCGATCTTGTCGAGGAAGCCGGTGGTGGAGAGCCAAGGCTGGTCGGGGCCGATGAGCAGCGCCAGGTCCTTCGTCATGAAGCCGGATTCGACCGTGTCGACGCAGACCTTTTCCAGCGTGTCGGCAAAGCGCGCGAGCTCGGCATTGTTGTCCAGCTTGGCGCGGTGCGCGAGGCCGCGCGTCCAGGCGAAGATCGAGGCGATCGAGTTGGTCGAGGTTTCCTCGCCCTTCTGGTGCTGGCGATAGTGGCGCGTCACCGTGCCGTGCGCGGCTTCCGCTTCCACCGTCTGGCCATCCGGCGTCATCAGAACCGAGGTCATGAGACCCAGCGAGCCGAAGCCCTGGGCCACGATGTCCGACTGCACGTCGCCGTCGTAGTTCTTGCAGGCCCAGACGTAACCGCCGGACCACTTCAGCGCCGAGGCGACCATGTCGTCGATCAGGCGGTGTTCGTACCAGATCTTCGCTTCCTTGAACTTTTCGGCGAATTCCTTGTCGAAGACCTCCTGGAAGATGTCCTTGAAGCGGCCGTCATAGACTTTCAGGATGGTGTTCTTGGTCGAGAGATAGACCGGCACCTTGCGCTGCAGGCCGTAGTTCAGCGAGGCGCGGGCGAATTCGGTGATCGAATCGTCGAGGTTGTACATGCCCATGGCGACGCCGGCGGACGGGGCGTCGAACACGTCGTACTCGATTTCCTTGCCGTCCTCGCCGACGAACTTCATCGTCAGCTTGCCCTTGCCGGGGAACTTGAAATCGGTGGCGCGGTACTGGTCGCCGAAGGCGTGGCGGCCGACGATGATCGGCTTGGTCCAGCCGGGCACGAGGCGCGGCACGTTCTTGCAGATGATCGGCTCGCGGAAGATGACGCCGCCCAGGATGTTGCGGATCGTGCCGTTCGGCGACTTCCACATCTTCTTCAGCTTGAATTCCTCGACGCGGGCTTCGTCCGGAGTGATCGTCGCGCACTTGACGCCGACGCCATGCTTCTTGATGGCGTTGGCCGCGTCGATCGTCACCTGGTCGTCGGTGGCGTCGCGGTTTTCCATGCCGAGGTCGTAATATTCGAGGTCGACGTCCAGGTAGGGATGGATCAGCTTGTCCTTGATGAACTGCCAGATGATGCGCGTCATCTCGTCGCCGTCGAGCTCGACGACGGGGTTGGCGACCTTGATCTTTGCCATGGAGAGCCTCGTGTTTTGTAGGGGCTGGGCGCCCCGGATCGTGGACTTGAAAGAACCGTTTGGCCCTATAGCATTCA
The DNA here is from genome assembly GCF_058809275.1 of Shinella sp. GW821-FHT10F02. Lineage (NCBI taxonomy): Bacteria > Pseudomonadati > Pseudomonadota > Alphaproteobacteria > Hyphomicrobiales > Rhizobiaceae > Shinella > Shinella sp. GW821-FHT10F02. Next base: position 379,438 of record NZ_JBXASL010000006.1, read on the forward strand.
AGGCCGGCAAGGCAAAGCCAACGATCGGATGAGGCGGTTTATTTTCGCCGGCGGACGGAATAAGTTTCGCCAAAATTCCGTTCCAGGAAAGTTCGCTCACGGCGCCCATCCGGGCCTGCCGTCACCCAATGGAGAATGTCATGTCGCGTTTCGGTCTCGTTGCGCTCGTCCTTCTGCTTCCCGTTTCCGTCGAGGCGGCCGACTACAAGGCGCCGGTCTCGGAAATCATGTCCGCGGCGACCACCAACTGGCAGGACATGGGCACCGACAGCGACACCCCGCCGCCCTATACCGACTACTTTTCCGAGGATTTTCTGACGCGGCTCTACAGCAAGGATTTCGTGGCCAAGTACAAGGAAGCCGCGAAGTACCCCGCCTATGACGACGGCGGCTCGCCCTTCGACTACGATCCCATCATCGGCGGCCAGGACGGCTGCGCGCTCAAGGACATCACGGTGACGGAAGGCCAGCCGGCGGGCGGCGCGGAGGACGTCACGGTGACCTTCGACAACAGCCACTGCTTCGGCGAGCGCGCCGCGGACTGGGAGCCGGAAAAACTCGTCTTCAAGGTCATCGACGAGGACGGCCGGGCCGTCATCAACGATATCGAGCGCCCGAGCTTCGAGGAGGCCGCGTCGCTTAAGAAGGAGTTGCAGGACATTGCCCAGGAGGGCGCCAATGGCGGAAGCGGCACGGCAGAGGAAAACCCGGAATAAGCGGCTGCCGCTTTTCATTTTCAGCCAATTGTGCCAGTGAAGCCCGACTTTTCTAGGGAAATATGGGTATGGCAGGCACGAACAGCGAACGCACGCTGATCGCCGAAGGACCGGCGATCATCCTCGTTCATCCGCAACTGGGCGAAAACATCGGCATGGTGGCACGCGCCATGGCGAATTTCGGCCTTGCCGAATTGCGCCTGGTCAATCCGCGCGACGGCTGGCCGAGCGAGAAGGCGATCTCCGCCGCCAGCAAGGCCGACCATGTCATCGAGGCGGCCAAGGTCTATCCCTCGCTGGAAGCGGCCGTCGCCGATCTCGAATTCGTCTATGCGACGACCGCGCGCGACCGCTACGGCTACAAGGAAGTGCGGTCCCCCGTCGTTGCCGCCGATGACCTGCGCGTGCGTTTCCGGGCCGGCGAAAAGACCGGCATCCTTTTCGGTCGCGAGCGCACCGGGCTCACCAACGAGGAAATCGCGCTTGCCGACGAACTGGTGACTTTCCCGGTCAACCCCGCCTTCGCCTCGCTCAATCTCGCCCAGGCCGTGCTGCTGATGAGCTACGAGTGGATGAAGAGCGGCCTTGCCTCCGTCGAGGACACGCCGTTCGACGCGCTGCCGCAGCGCCCGGCCAAGAAGGAAGAGTTGCAGGGCCTGTTCGACCATGTCGAGGAGACGCTCGATGCGCGCGGCTATTTCCGGCCTGCCGAAAAAAAGCCCAAACTGGTGGAGAACCTGCGCGCCATCCTGACGCGTCCTTCCTTCACCGGCACGGAGATCCAGGTGCTGCGCGGCATCATCTCCTGCCTCGACCGTTTCACCCCGGAATCACCGCGCGGCGCGACGAACCCGAACCGCACACGCAACCGCCGGCCCAAGGTGCCCCGTGACGACGACGAATAGTGCGAAACCCATCCTCGTCTTCGATAGCGGCATCGGCGGGCTGACCGTTCTGCGCGAGGCGCGCGTGCTGATGCCCGAGCGGCACTTTATCTACGTCGCGGACGATGCCGGGTTTCCCTACGGTCCCTGGGAGGAGCCGGCGCTAAAGGCGCATGTCATCGCGCTCTTCGACAGATTGCTCGCAGAACATGACCCGGAAATCTGCGTCATCGCCTGCAACACCGCCTTCACGCTTGTGGGGGCGGATCTGCGCGCCGCCTTTCCGGCCATGCCCTTCGTCGGCACCGTGCCCGCCATCAAGCCCGCCGCCGAGCGCACGCGCTCCGGCCTCGTCTCGGTGCTCGCCACCCCGGGCACGGTCAAGCGCGCCTATACGCGCGACCTCATCCAGTCCTTTGCCAGCCAGTGCGACGTGCGCCTCGTCGGCTCGGAGCGGCTTGCGCCGATGGCGGAGGCTTATATCCGCGGCGACACGCTCGCTGACGACTCGGTGCGCGCCGAGATCGCGCAATGTTTCATCGAACAGGACGGCCGCAAGACGGATATCGTCGTGCTCGCCTGTACGCATTATCCCTTCATGGCGAACCTCTTCCGCAAGCTTGCCCCCTGGCCGGTTGACTGGCTTGATCCGGCGGAAGCCATCGCCCGCCAGGCCCGCCGCCTCGTTCCGCCGCTCGAAACGCTGGCGCCGGGCGAGGACATCGCCGTCTTCACCTCCGGCAACCCCGATTTCTCCACCCGTCGCCTGATGCAGGGCTTTGGATTGCAAATCGAATCGAACTCACGCACAAACCGTTGAGGCGCCTGAATTTACGGGATGTCGGCGTTGAGGGGCATCTTGGCGTCTTTGTCCGGGATGTGCGGTTATTGCCATCGGCTCCGTGAAGAGGAACACATGGAAATGAAACTTTCGAAGCGTCTTTTCCTGAAGGGCGCCTGCTGCGGTGCGGCTGTGCTCGGCACCGGCGTTGCAGCGTCTGCCTCCGCCGCAGACAATACGGTCGTTGCGCATGCGCCCGCGCCGACCGGTCTCTCGCCGGAAGAGGCGCTGGCGCTCTTGAAAAAAGGGAATGACGATTTCGTCGCCGATCGTGTTCCGGTTCTCCACATCGACCGCAAGCGCCGGCTGGAAATTGCCGAAGCGCAGCACCCCTTTGCCGTGCTTGTGGGATGCTCCGATTCGCGCGTTCCGCCGGAACTGCTGTTTGCGTGCGGATTGGGCGACCTGTTCATCGTGCGCGTCGCCGGAAACACGGTCGACATGGTCGGACTCGGCAGCATCGAATATGCGGTCGAGCATCTCGGCGTGCCGCTGGTCGTGGTTCTTGGCCACGAACGCTGTGGTGCGGTGGCCGCGGCTGTCGCGGCGGTGAAGGATGGTGCGGACTACGACAGCGCGATCGAAGCCATGGTGGCGCCGATCCTGCCCTCCGTCCTGCATTCCACCAGGCTGGAGGGGGATTTGCTGGACAATTCCGTTCGGGAAAACGTCAAGCGCGTGGTTGAGCGCTTGCGGATTTCCACCGACGTCATCACCAGCAAACTTGAGGCCGGTAAGCTGAAGATCGTCGGAGCCCGTTACGACCTCGATGAAGGAAAGGTCGATTTCTTCGTCTGACCCTCATCTGGGGTCTGCCGCAAAACTGTGGGTTTTGCGCGTTGTTGCGGACAAATCGCGCGGATCGGTGATAGACCTCCCGCCATGCGCGCGGTCCAATAGAACCGCGGCTGTCTTTCGGACGGAAACGAGGAATGGCATGAAGGTCGGCATCGACATGGGAACGGTGCAGGGCGGTGCACCGGCCAGGCTCGATATCGAGGAACTGCTGGCGACCCGCCTGCTGGTGCAGGGCAATTCGGGCTCGGGAAAGTCGCATCTGCTGCGCCGCCTGCTCGAACAGTCCGCGCAATGGGTGCAGCAGGTCATCATCGATCCCGAAGGCGACTTCGTCACGCTGTCGGACCGATTCGGCCATGTCGTCGTCGACGGCGAGCGCACGGAAGCCGAACTCGTCGGCATCGCCAACCGCATCCGCCAGCACCGCGTCTCCTGCGTGCTCTCGCTCGAAGGACTTGAGGCCGACGAGCAGATGCGCGCGGCCGGCATCTTCCTCAATGCGCTCTTCGATGCGGACCGGGACTTCTGGTATCCGGTGCTCGTCGTCGTCGACGAGGCGCAGCTCTTTGCGCCGGCCTCCGGCGGTGAAGTGTCGGAAGAAGCGCGAAAACTCTCGCTCGGCGCGATGACCAACCTGATGTGCCGCGGCCGCAAGCGCGGCCTGGCCGGTGTCATCGCCACGCAGCGCCTCGCCAAGCTCGCCAAGAACGTCGCGGCCGAGGCCTCTAACTTCCTGATGGGCCGCACCTTCCTCGACATCGACATGGCACGCGCCGCCGACCTGCTCGGCCTTGACCGCCGGCAGGCGGAAATGTTCCGCGACCTGCCGCGCGGCTCCTTCGTGGCGCTCGGGCCGGCGCTGTCGCGCCGCCCGCTGCCGGTGGAGATCGGCGCCGTGGAAACCTCCGCGCGCTCGACCAGTCCCAAGCTGATGCCGCTGCCGGACGCACCCCAGGATGTCGAAGACCTGATCTTCACGCCCGATCCGGAAGAGTTTTCGCGCCCGCTCGTTCGCCGCGCACCGCCGGCGCCGCGGCCGACGACGGATATCCTCGCCGAACTCTCCCGCGCCCGGCCGGAGCCGGTGGCGGAGCCGGCGAAGGCTGCGGCGCCTGAAATCACCGCCGAGGAACGCGAAGACCTGCTCGACCGCACGCTGGCCGAAATCCTCGGCCATCCCGATGCGGCCTTTAGGGCGGATGCTGAACTGTTCCAGGATTTCCTCGTGCGCTGCCGCATCCGCCGCGTGCCCGGCGCGCCGCTCTCGCTGCCGGCCTTCCGGCGCAAGATGGCGGTCGCGCGATCCGGCGTCGATGCCGAGACGGCGGGAACGGAAATCTGGGCGAGGGCGCTCGATCTGTCCCGCAGCGTCACCGAGGACCTGCAGGGCGTCTTCCTGCTCGTCGCGCAAGCCGCCGTGCGCGGCCTTGCCTGCCCCTCGGATGCGATGATCGCGCGCGCCTACGGCACCCATTCCGCCCGCCGTGCGCGGCGTTTGCTCGGTTATTTCGAGGAACAGGGGCTGGTCGTGGTGCACAGCGATCTCGCCGGCCACCGCATCGTCGCCTTCCCGGATCTCGGCTGCGAGACGAAGCCTGGCGACGCTAACGGGCCGGACCTGACGGATTCCCGGCAGGATGCGGCGGAATAGTCGGATTTTCCGGGCGCCGCGCGTTGACAAATTTGTGAAACCCGCCTAATGACCCGCCAACGCCGGGCAGCAATGTCCGGTGTTTCATTTGACATGTCCCGTGGATTCTCCGGTCGCGATCGTGAGAAACCTGTCGGAGCCTCGAAAAGGTTCAGAGGAGGGCGTGTTTCCTTCAGCCGGTCCGGCAACGGGCAGGCAATAACAAGACTAGAGGAAATGCGATGAGCAAGCGCGCTGCATCCAAGTACAAAATCGACCGCCGCATGGGCGAAAACATCTGGGGCCGTCCGAAGTCCCCGGTCAACCGCCGCGAATACGGCCCCGGCCAGCACGGCCAGCGCCGCAAGTCCAAGCTTTCGGACTTCGGTGTTCAGCTCCGCGCCAAGCAGAAGCTGAAGGGCTACTATGGCGACATCCGCGAGAAGCAGTTCCGCGCGATCTTCGCTGAAGCCGAGCGCCGCAAGGGCGACACCCCGGAAAACCTGATCGGCCTGCTCGAATCGCGCCTCGACGCGATCGTGTACCGCGCCAAGTTCGTCCCGACGGTCTTCGCTGCCCGTCAGTTCGTCAACCACGGCCACGTCAAGGTCAACGGCGTTCGCGTCAACATCGGTTCCTACCGTTGCAAGCCGGGCGACGTCATCGAAGTCAAGGACAAGTCCAAGCAGCTCGTCACGGTTCTGGAATCCGTTGGCCTCGCTGAACGCGACGTTCCGGACTATATCGAAGTCGATCACAACAAGATGGTCGCCACCTTCGTCCGCATCCCGGTTCTCTCCGACGTGCCCTACGCCGTCGTCATGGAACCGCACCTGGTCGTCGAATTCTACTCGCGTTAATCGCGGTCGACACCTTGCGAAATCTGGAAAAGCCGCCAAGAGATTGGCGGCTTTTTCTTTTGGGGGAAACGGCATGACGGATTTGCAGGCTATCGTCGACGAGATCCATGCGACGCTGTCGCCACGGCGTGGCGAGGGCAGGGTGGCGAATTACATTCCGCAGCTTGCGCATGTGGACCCGCAGAAGTTCGGCATGGCCGTCGTCAGCGTCGATGGCACGACGTATCTCGCGGGCGACGCGGAAGAAGCCTTCTCGATCCAGAGCATTTCCAAGGTTTTCACGCTGACGCTGGCGCTCGGCAAACATGGCGAGGCGATCTGGAAGCGGGTCGGGCGGGAACCTTCGGGATCTGCCTTCAACTCCATCGTCCAGCTGGAGCACGAGGGCGGCATTCCGCGCAATCCCTTCATCAATGCCGGCGCCATCGCCATCACGGACCTCATTCTGGCCGGGCATACGCCGAAGGAGGCGATCGGCGAGATCGTGCGATTCCTGCGCTACCTTGCGGATGAGGACGACATCATCATCGACCAGGCCGTGGCGCGGTCCGAGCAGGCGACGGGGTTTCGGAATTTCGCGCTCGCCAATTTCATGCGCTCCTTCGGCAAGCTCGACCACGCGGCCGAACTGGTGCTCGGCGTCTATTTCCATCAATGCGCGCTGGCGATGAGCTGCCGGCAGCTCGCCAAGACGGGGCTGTTCCTCGCCAACAGCGGTACCAACCCGCTGACCGGCCACCGCGTCGTCTCGCATATGCGCGCGCGCCGCATCAACGCGCTGATGCTGACCTGCGGCCACTATGACGGTTCCGGCGACTTCGCCTATCGCGTCGGCTTGCCGGGCAAGAGCGGCGTGGGTGGCGGCATCCTCGCCGTGGCACCGGGCAAGGCCTCGGTAGCGGTCTGGTCGCCGGGGCTGAACGACAACGGCAACTCGCTGCTCGGCTCGCTGGCGCTGGAAATGCTGGCGGCGCGGACGGGCTGGTCGGTCTTCGGGGCTTGATTGTGAGCCGCGTTCGGGGCATTGCAAACCCATGACCCTCGCATTTGCAGATACCGACGACGACGCACCGGACGACGGCCGTCATCCGCTCTTTGTGGATGCCCCCAGGAGCGTCTCCTTCAACAAGCTGCGCAAGCGCTTGCTTCGCCAAGTGCGCCAGGCGATGGACGACTTTTCCATGCTGAAGGGCCAGAAGCGCTGGCTCGTTGGCGTCTCCGGCGGCAAGGACAGTTATGGCCTGCTGGCGCTGTTGATGGACCTGCAATGGCGCGGCCTGCTGCCGGTGGAGCTCATCGCCTGCAATCTCGACCAGGGCCAGCCGAATTTTCCAAAACATATCCTGCCGGAATACCTGTCCTCGATCGGCATCAAGCACCGCATCGAATACCGCGACACCTATTCCATCGTGAAGGAGAAGGTGCCGGCGGGCGCGACCTATTGTTCGCTGTGCTCGCGACTGCGGCGTGGCAATCTCTATCGCATCGCGCGCGAAGAGGGCTGCGATGCGCTGGTGCTCGGCCACCACCGGGAAGACATTCTCGAAACCTTCTTCATGAACTTCTTCCACGGTGGCCGGCTCGCCGCCATGCCGCCGAAGCTGCTCAATGACGAAGGCGACCTCATGGTGCTGCGCCCGCTCGCCTATGCGGCGGAGGAGGATCTCGCGAAATTCGCCGCCGCCATGCAGTTTCCGATCATTCCCTGCGATCTCTGCGGCTCGCAGGACGGCCTCCAGCGCAATGCGATGAAGGCGATGCTGGCCGATATCGAGACGCGCATGCCGGGCCGCAAGGATGCCATGCTGCGGGCACTCGGCCACACCAACCCGTCCCATCTCCTCGACCCGAAACTTTTCGATTTCTCCTCCCTCGAAACGGTAAGACACGAATGACGACGATTGACATCAATGCCCTGGCGCTGGTGCTTGCACAGGCCGCCGAGGCCGAAATCCGCCCGCGCTTTCGCGCGCTCGCCAAGAGCGACATCCGCACCAAGGCGGACGCCAACGACCTGGTGACGGAGGCCGACGAAGCGGCCGAACGCTTCATCAAGAAAGAGGTCGCTGCGCAGTTTCCGGGCGTGCTCTTCGTCGGCGAGGAATCGGTTGCGGCCGATCCGGCGCTGCTGCCGAAACTGGCCGATGCCGAGCTTGCCATCGTCGTCGACCCGATCGACGGCACGTTCAACTTCGCCTCCGGCGTGCCGCTCTTCGGCGTCATGGCGGCGATCGTCTCCGGCGGCGAGACCGTCGGCGGCATCATCTACGACCCGATGGGCGACGATTTCGTGATGGCGGAAAAGGGCGGCGGCGCCTGGCAGACCGGCGATCACCGCCCGGCCGTCAAGCTGAAAACGCGCGGTGCGGCACCGCTCGAAGCCATGACCGGCATGGCCTCCACCAGCTTTCTCGATCGCGAGCGGCGCGCCCGCATCCTGTCGAACCTCGCCAAGGTGGCCTTCGTTTCGAACTATCGCTGCGCGGCGCACGAATACCGCACCTTCGCCGGCGGCCACCTGCATTACCTGATGTACAACAAGCTGATGCCCTGGGATCACCTGGCCGGCACGCTGATCGCCCAGGAAGCCGGCGCCTATGCCGCCCGCTTCGACGGCTCGCCCTATCAGCCGCACCATGTCGAGGGCGGCCTGCTGGTGGCGCCGGACAAGGACAGCTGGGAGATGCTGCGCCGCGAGGTCTTCGTCGACTGAGGGGGCTTTCGGCCCAACAAAAAGGCCCGGCTGCCAATGGTAGCCGGGCTTTTCTTTGCCTGCAACTTCTCCTCCCGTCATCCTCGGGCTTGACCCGAGGATCCATCTGCACCCGCGGCGTGGATGGTCGGGTCTAGCCCGACCATGACGGCGGAGAGGTATGGAGCTCGTCAGACCGGCTGGTTATGCGGCTGGAACAGCATCCCGTGTTCGGCGATCAGCACGAAGATCAGGCCGATGATCGACAGCGAGAAGAAGCCCATGACGAGCGGCAGGGCGGTACCGTTGAAAGCCTGGCCGATGATCGCGCCGAGGATCGTGCCGCCGGCCGTGCCCATGAAGCCGAGCACGGAGGAGGCCGTGCCGGCGACGTGGCCGAGCGGCTCCATGGCGAGCGAGTTGAAGTTCGAGCCGATCCAGCCGAACTGGAACATCGACAGCGCGAAGAGCACGATGAAGATGGCGAACGGCACATGCGGCGCCCAGACGAGCGTCAGAAGCAGCCACAGCGTGTTGACGGCGAGGAAGCCGAGCAATGCACCATGCGACAGCCGGCGCATGCCGAACTGGCCGACGAGCCGCGCATTGACGAAGGACGACAGCGCCATGAAGGCCGCGACGCCGGCAAAGGCGACCGGGAACCAGACGCCAAGCCCGTAGATGCCGACATAGATCTGCTGTGCGGAGTTGATGAAGCCGAACAGCGCGCCGAAGATGAAGGTGCTCGCCAGCGTGTAGCAGAGCGCCACGCGGTTGGTCAGCACGATGCGGAAACCTTGCAGCACCGAGCGCACCGTGAAGGGGCGCACGTCATCGGCATGCAGGGTTTCCGGCAGGCGAAAGTACATCCACGCCCAGACGACCGAGGCCATGACGGCCATGAAGACGAAGATCAGGTGCCAGTCGCCAAACAGCATGACGACCTGGCCCGTGCCCGGGGCCAGCACCGGCACGACCATGAAGACCATCATGATCAGCGACATGACCTCCGCCATCGTGCGGCCGCCGAAAATGTCGCGCACGATGGAGATGGTGATGACGCGCATGGCGGCCGAGCCGATGCCCTGGATGAAGCGCAGCGCCAGCAGTGCTGCGAAGCTCGGCACGAAGATCGCCGCCAGCGACGACACGACATAGACGCCGAGGCCGAAGAACATCGGCGCGCGGCGGCCGAACCGGTCCGATATCGGGCCGTAGAGCAGCTGCGCGAAGGCGAAGCCGATCAGGTAGGCGGAAATGACATATTGCCGGTGGTTCTCGTTCTCGACGCCAAGGCTGGCGCCGATTTCCTGCAGGCCGGGCAGCATGATGTCGATGGCGAGAGCATTGAGCGCCATCAGCAGCGCCATGAGCGCAATGAATTCTATCTTGCCCATGCCTTTGAGGCGCTGGGCCGATTCGGGGGATAGTCCGGACATAAGAATTTATTCCATAAAAGAGAGAAGGCGCCGCTGGGAATGCGGCGCCTTTAAAAGCTTGGCCGGCCGGAAGGACCGTTAAGCGTCAGGCAGCGCCCTTGATCGAAATACCCTGTTCCTGAAGATGGGACTGCAATTCGCCCGACTGGAACATCTCGCGCACGATGTCGCAACCGCCGACGAACTCACCCTTCACATAAAGCTGGGGAATGGTCGGCCAGTTGGAATAGTCCTTGATGCCCTGGCGGATGTCGGCGTCGGCGAGCACGTTGATGCCCTTGTAGTCCACACCCACATAGTCGAGGATCTGCACGACCTGACCGGAGAACCCACACTGCGGGAATTCCGGCGTGCCCTTCATGAAGACGACGACGTCGTTGTTCTTTACTTCGTTTGCGATGAAATCGTGGATGCTCATTGCAGTATTCCTTGGCAAATCGGCTTCAAGGGCCGATGCGATGAACCGTCCGCCCTAGATAACAATCTCGGATGACAATTGCCAGAAGGCCCTCAGAAAAAACGCAAGGGGCTCCCTTACGATTTCCTGGGCTGTTGCGCGATGGTCGCGCCCTACCGGCCGCGCTGGCGCGAGCGGCTGGCGGCGGTGCGACGGCGGCTTACCTGCTTGCGCGGGCGCCGGGCCGGCTTCTTCGCCGCCGGCTTCAGCGCCGCTTCGAGGATGTCGCTGAGCAGCCCGCCGGAGGTCTTCTTGCGCGTCGTCGTCCTGCGGCGCGTGCGCTTGGCCGTTGTCTTGCGCACGCCGGTCTTCTTCAGCACCTCCTTGAGAGCCGCATCGACCACGCCGGAGACGAGTTCATCGAGGAGACCGGCCATCGTGGATTACTCCGGAATGGAGGTCTGGAGGGCGAGCGCATGCAGCACCCCGCCCATATTGCCCTTCAGGGCGTCATAGACCATCTGGTGCTGCTGCACGCGGGTCTTGCCGCGAAACGCTTCCGCGACGACCTCGGCCGCATAGTGATCCCCGTCGCCGGCAAGATCGCGGATGACAACCTTCGCACCGGGAATGCCGGACTTGATCATGTCTTCGATATCGCCGGGTGACATAGGCATCGGTACTGCTCCCTTATAATTATTCCGCGGCGGCAGCGGCGTTGCCGTTGCCATCCATGAAGTCAGGGAACCACGATTCATGGGTGTTGCGCAATTGCTCAATGGCGAGCGACAGGCGGCCCTCCACGACGAGCGCATCGCCGCCCACCGTGCCGAGACGGCGGAACGGCACGCCCGCACCCTCGGCATTGGCGCTGAGGAAGTTGGCGAGATCGGACGGGACGGCGATGACGTAACGCGCCTGATCTTCGCCGAAGAGCAGCGCATGGGCCGGGCCGTTGGAACCCGAAAGATCCACCGTGGCGCCCTTGCCGGACGACATCGCCATTTCGGCAAGTGCGACCACGAGGCCGCCCGAGGAAATGTCGTGGCAGGCGGTGACCTGGCCGTTGCGGATGGCCGAGCGCACGAAATCACCGTTGCGGCGTTCGGCATGCAGGTCGACTTCCGGTGCCGGGCCATCGACGATGCCGAGCACGTCGCGCAGATAGACCGACTGGCCGAGATGGCTGCCGTCGACACCGATGAGGATCAGCTGGTCGCCGTCCTTCGCGCCGCCGATCTTGGCCATGGTGGACCAGTCCGGCAGCAGGCCGACGCCGGCAATGGTGGGGGTCGGCAGGATCGCGATGCCGTTCGTCTCGTTGTAGAGCGAGACATTGCCGGAGACGATCGGGAAATCGAGCGCGCGGCAGGCTTCGCCGATGCCCTGGATGGCCTTGACGAACTGGCCCATGATTTCCGGCTTTTCCGGGTTGCCGAAGTTGAGGTTGTCGGTTGAGGCCAGCGGCTCGGCGCCGGTCGCCGTGATGTTGCGCCAGCATTCGGCGACGGCCTGCTTGCCGCCTTCGAACGGATCGGCCTCGACATAACGCGGGGTGACGTCGGAGGAGAAGGCGAGCGCCTTGGTGGCATGGCCTTCGACGCGCACGACGCCGGCATCGCCGCCGGGGATCTGCAGCGAATTGCCCTGGATCAGCGTGTCATACTGCTCGTAGACCCAGCGGCGGCTCGACTGGTTCGGCGAACCAACGAGCTTCAGCACGGCCTCATTGTAGTCGGCAGGCTCGGCCACCAGGCTTGCCGGCAGCGGCGAGGGCTTGCCGGGCTCGCGCCAGGGGCGGTCATATTCCGGCGCCTGGTCGCCCAGGTCCTTGATCGGCAGGTTGGCGACTTCCTCGCCCTGGTGCAGGATGCGGAAGCGCAGGTCGTCCGTCGTGTAGCCGACGATGGCGAAGTCGAGGCCCCACTTGACGAAGATCGCCTTGGCGACTTCTTCCTTCGCGGGCTCCAGAACCATGAGCATGCGCTCCTGGCTTTCCGACAGCATCATCTCATAGGCAGTCATCTGCTCTTCGCGCACCGGCACCAGATCGAGGTTCAGCTCGATGCCGAGGTCGCCCTTGGCGCCCATTTCAACGGCGGAGCAGGTGAGGCCGGCGGCACCCATGTCCTGGATGGCGATGACAGCGCCGGTCTGCATGAGTTCGAGGCAGGCTTCCAGCAGGCACTTTTCGGTGAAGGGGTCGCCGACCTGCACGGTCGGGCGCTTTTCCTCGATCGACTCGTCAAATTCGGCGGAGGCCATGGTCGCGCCGCCGACGCCATCACGGCCGGTCTTGGCGCCGAGATAGACGACGGGCAGGCCCACGCCCTTGGCTTCCGAAAGGAAGATCGCGTTGGACTTGGCAAGGCCCGCCGCAAAGGCATTGACGAGGATATTGCCATTGTAGCGCTCGTCGAACTCGACTTCGCCGCCGACCGTCGGGACGCCGAAGGAGTTGCCGTAGCCGCCCACGCCGGCAACGACGCCGGACACGAGGTGGCGGGTCTTCGGATGGTCCGGCGCGCCGAAGCGCAGCGCGTTCATCGCCGCGACCGGGCGTGCGCCCATGGTGAAGACGTCGCGCAGGATGCCGCCGACGCCGGTCGCAGCACCCTGGTAGGGCTCGATATAGGAGGGGTGGTTGTGGCTCTCCATCTTGAAGACCACGCAGTCGCCATCGTCGATATCCACCACGCCGGCATTTTCGCCCGGGCCCTGGATGACGCGCGGACCCTTGGTCGGCAGCGTGCGCAGCCAGCGCTTGGAGGACTTGTACGAGCAGTGCTCGTTCCACATGGCGGAGAAAATGCCGAGTTCTGTGAAGGTCGGTTCGCGGCCGATCAGCGAGAGGATGCGGTCATATTCATCCGGCTTCAGCCCATGGGCGGCAATCAGCTCCGGGGTGATCGGGCGGGTGTTCGAAATGGTCATCGTCGCTCGTCTTGTCGGTGGAGGGCAGCTTTGCGGTCTCTTTACCTCATGCTGCTTTGCAGTGCGACAGGAAAATGACCTGCAATCACAGGCGAACGAGGCCGTCAGGCGAGGCTGTCGTAACCCGTCGGGCCATGGACGAGCAGCCGGCGAAGACGCGTCAGGCCGGACGCGACATCCTCGCGGTTTTCCGGCGGCGAGAAGCCAATGCGGACGCGGTGAAACGTCTTCTCCGAGCGGCCGGCCTTGAACTCGTCCTCGTCGTCGATGAGGATATCTTCGGCAAAGGCGGCCTGGCGGAACGTGCCGGAAAGCCAGGGATCGGGCAGTTTCAGCCAGAGGAACGGCACGCGCGGATGCGACGCGAAGTCCAGCCCTGCCAAAATCTCCCGCGCAATGGCCTCGCGCGCCTGCACCTCGTCGGCGACGGCGCTGCGGATGGCATCGGCCGTGCCTGAAAGCACGAGGCGGGCGGCAACTTCGGCCAGCAGGAAGGGCAGGCCGCCGCTCACCATCTTGTGGGCAATGCGCACGCGCTGCGCCAGGTGCGGCGGGCAGGCGATCCAGCCGCCGCGCACACCGGCAGCCACGCTTTTCGAAAGGCCGCCGACGAGGAAGGTCCGGTCGGGTGCGATTTCGGCAAGCAGCGGAATGCCATTGTCCACGGTGGCGCCGTAGAGATTGTCCTCGATCAGCCAGACATTGTGCCGCTTGGCGATGGCCGCGATGGCGCGGCGGCGGTCCTCGGGCATGGTGGCGAGCGTCGGGTTCTGCGCGGCGCTCATCAGGAAGGCGAGCTTGGGGTGCTGCTGCACGCAGACGCGCTCGAAATCGTCCGGGATCACGCCATAGGCATCCGATTCGACGAGCGCCGTCTGGCGGCCGAGCAGGGCGGTGCCGCGGCTGACCTGGGAATAGGTGAGGTGCTCGAAGACGATACGGTCGCCGGGCGCGGTGATGACGGAGACGGCGGCGATGATGCCCGCATGCGCGCCAAGCGTCGGCACGATGCTGTCGATGCCGGGCTGCCAGCCGCCGCTGCCGAGCCAGCGTTGGCCGGCCTCCAGCCAGTGACGGGGGAAATTGCGGGTGTAGCTCGCGATCTCGTTCGGCTGCTCCCGGCAGATCGCCGCCAGAATATCAGTGACGGCGGCGGATTGCCCGATGTCAGTCGCCGCGGTCGTGTCGAAGCGCAGTTTTCCAGGCGGTGCATTGGCCGCGCGCGTGCCGGCGAGCCTCGCGCTGACCGGATCGACGGCAGGGGAGGGATTGTGCTCCGATGTGCCCAGCACATAGGTGCCGCGCCCCACTTCGCCGCTGACGAGGCCGCGTTCGCGCACCATGCTGTAGGCGCGGCTGACGGTGCCGATGGTGACGCCGATATCATAGGCGAGGTTGCGCTGCGGCGGCAGCTTGCTGCCCGATGCGAGCGCGCCGGCATTGATTGCCTGCTCGATCTGGTCGGCAATGCGGACATAAAGCGGCCCGTCGGAGGCCTGGAGATCGGGAAGCCAATTTGTCATGGTGGCAATTCTTATATTGCACCGCCGATAGAGTCAATTATCTCTTGAATGTATCGATTGCTACTATTGCAGTGGCTTTTCAGGAGAATTGACAATGACAATTGATACAATCTTCGCCGAATCCGGCCTTGAGCCCAGGAAATCCGTGCGCGCAATTGCCTATCGCACCTGGCTCGCCTTGCGCGCCCATTGCCTGAAGCGGCGCACACGCCATGCCCTGCTGGAACTCACCGACGAGGAGCTGCGCGACATCGGCATCACCCGCACCGAGGCACACCGCGAGGTCCGGAAATCGTTCTACTGGGATTGAGTTTTAACGCTCAGCAGCCCTTGCCGCCGCCGGCCCAGCGCTGGACATCGCTCGCGATGCGCGCGCCGACGGCTTCTCCCATCATCGGGCCGAAGGCATCGAGCTTTGCCGGGTTGCCTTCCGCCTGCACGACGAGCAGCGGACGGGATTCCGGCGAATTGCGGTGCACGACGAGGATGCGCGGGCGGCCGGAGAAGGAATTCAGCTCCGGCGCGAGGCGATAGGCCTTGAAGGCCGGGTCGCCCGACTTGAACCAGCAACTGTTTGCGGCAAGCGCCACGCGCTCCATGGTCGGCAGCGCGCCGCCATTGACCTTCGGCGCCGGGGTCTTCGTCTGGCAAGCGGCCAGAGCCGCGATAGCGGCAAGCGGCAGGAGAAGCTTGGCTGGGAGAAGAGGGCGCATGAAAAGCCTTTCGGGAATGGACATGCGCCCTTGATAACAAGCGTGCGTTAAGCAGCGATTACGTCGAGCACCGATGCGAAGAGGCCGCGACCGTCCGAACCGCCATGCGCGGCCTCGATGAGGTTTTCCGGATGCGGCATCAGCCCGAGCACGTTGCCCTTCGCGTTGATGACGCCGGCAATGTCGTTCAGCGAGCCGTTCGGGTTGGTGCCTTCCGCGTAGCGGAACACGACCTGGCCATTGCCTTCGATCGCGGCAAGCGTCTCGGCATCGGCAAAGAAGTTGCCGTCGTGGTGGGCAACAGGGCAGCGGATGATCTGGCCCTTGTCATAGGCGCGGGTGAAGTCGGTCTCGGCATTCGCCACTTCCAGCTTCACTTCGCGGCAGACGAATTTCAGCGAGGCATTGCGCATCAGCGCGCCGGGCAGCAGGCCCGCTTCGAGCAGGATCTGGAAGCCGTTGCACACGCCCAGAACCTTCACGCCGGCTTCCGCCTTCGCCTTGATCGCCTGCATGACGGGCATGCGGGCGGCAATCGCGCCGCAGCGCAGGTAATCGCCGTAGGAGAAGCCGCCCGGGATGACGATGAGGTCGACATCCGGCAGGTCCGTTTCCGTCTGCCAGACGGTGACCGGTGCTACGCCGGAAATCTTGGTCAGCGCCGCGATCATGTCGCGGTCACGGTTGAGGCCGGGAAGTTGGACGACGGCGGACTTCATGGGTGTGGTTCAAACCTTGCCTGGGCCTCGGCGAGTTCACGCAGTTCGAGGCGGTTTTCGATACGGTCGAGGCGCTGGTCGACGCGCTCTAGCCGCGAATAGATGTGATGAACGTCCTGCTGCACGGTCACGATTGCTCCGCGCATCGTGATCATCTCGCTACGAAGGTCGGAAAGCCCCGTGTCCAATTTGTCCATTCGGGCATGGATGCTTTTCAGCACCTCGTAGAGCAGTTCGTTCGTGACCTCTGCCATTGCCTATGTCCTTCAACCGTCAGGCGAGGGCGATAGTATAATTCTCGATTACCGTGTTGGCCAGCAGCTTGTCGCACATCGCCTTGAGGTCGGATTCGGCCTTGGCGCGGTCGGCGGTGGCGAGTTCCAGGTCGAAAACCTTGCCCTGGCGGATAGCGCCGACGCCCTCGAAGCCGAGGCTGTCGAGCGCGCCTTCAATCGCCTTGCCCTGCGGGTCCAGAACACCGTTCTTGAGCGTCACCGTTACGCGTGCCTTGATCATGTCTTCCTCTTCAAACCAAATATGTTCGGCTGGCCGGTGAAGGGTTACTTCACCAGGACCGGACCGGTGCCGCGCACGGGCTCGTTTTCGTTGATGATGCCCAGGCGCCGGGCGACTTCCTGGTAGGCTTCCAGTAGCCCGCCGAGATCACGGCGGAAGCGGTCCTTGTCCATCTTCTCCTGGGTCGCGATGTCCCACAGGCGGCAGCTGTCCGGCGAAATCTCGTCGGCGATGATGATGCGCATCATGTCGCCTTCATAGAGGCGGCCGCACTCGATCTTGAAATCGACGAGCTGGATGCCCACGCCGAGGAAGAGGCCGGATAGGAAGTCGTTGACGCGGATGGCGAGCGCCATGATGTCGTCGAGTTCCTGCGGGCTCGCCCAGCCGAAGGCGGTGATGTGCTCTTCGGAGACCATCGGGTCTTCGAGCGCATCGGCCTTGAAATAAAATTCGATGATGGAGCGCGGAAGGACCGTGCCTTCCTCGATGCCGAGGCGCTTGGACAGTGAGCCGGCGGCGACGTTGCGCACGACCACTTCGAGCGGGATGATCTCGACTTCCTTGATCAGCTGCTCGCGCATGTTGAGGCGGCGGATGAAATGGGTCGGAATACCCATCTTGTTGAGCTGCGTGAAGAGGAACTCGGAGATGCGGTTGTTCAGCACGCCCTTTCCGTCGATCACATCGTGTTTCTTCTTGTTGAAGGCGGTCGCATCGTCCTTGAAGAACTGGATCAGCGTGCCTGGCTCAGGGCCTTCATAAAGAATCTTGCCCTTGCCCTCGTAAATACGGCGGCGACGGTTCATGGATTTTTCTCTGTTGTTGGCGCGCTTGGGGGCCGCGCAGGTGTCGTTCGTTTGCGCTCCCATAAACGAAATGCTGCACTTTAACAATCGGCGTCTCGCCCGATCCCCCGTTTTCCGGCCTTCCCGGAACTTCCGAACTCACGAAAGTTCGCGTTGCACTTTTGCCGTCGTTTTGATTTATGGGCGGGGAACCCAACGGGCAAAAGAATCTACGGGAGTCACGGATGACCAACATGCAGGATCGGGAAAAGGCCTTCGAGGCCAAGTTCGCGCTGGACGAGGAGCTGCGCTTCAGGGCCGAGGCACGCCGCAACAAGCTCGTCGGCCTCTGGGCTGCCGGCCTGCTCGGCAAGACGGACGCCGACGCGGACAGCTATGCGAGGGACGTCGTCGCCGCCGATTTCGAGGAAGTCGGCCATGAGGATGTCGTGCGCAAGATCAAGGCCGATTTCGACGCTGCCGGTGTTGCCCGCAGCGAAGACGAAATCCGCGTCCAGATGCTGGAGCTTCTCGCCGTCGCTATCGCCCAGGTCGAAGCCAGCTGATCAGCGGCTGCAATCACCTATAGGAAAAGCCGTCCGGTGATGCCGGGCGGCTTTTTCGTTTCTAGCGAATGACGGCGCGGCGGACTTCGTTCTGCAGGTCGCGCACGGTGCCGGCCTGCGCGCGCCATTCCTGCCGCTGCACGAAATCCGGTATGGTGTCGGCCGGCATGGGGCGGGCGAGCGCGTAACCCTGCAGGATATCGCAGCCGAGATCGCGCATGATGGCGACATGCGCCGGCGTCTCGACGCCCTCGGCGACGACCTCGATGTTCAGCGAGCGGCCGATTTCCACAATGGTGGCGACGAGCTTGCGCTGGCCCGGCGAGCGGCTGACCGGCTTGACGAGCTGGCGGTCGATCTTGAGGCGCCGGGGGCTCAGCTTCATCAGGCTGACGATGGAGGCATGGCCGGTGCCGAAATCGTCGATCTCGATATCGATGCCGAGCCTGCGCATCTCGGCGAGGTTCTCCAGCACCGTGCGGTCGCAATCGTCGAGGAAGATCGATTCCAGCAGTTCGAAGGAGAGCGATTTGGGGCGGATGTCGAGCGTGCGCAGCGAATGGGCAAGCTCCGGGTCGTGCAGGCGTTTCGACGAGACATTGGCCGAGATCTTGGCGATGCCCAGCCCCTGTGTTTCCCATCGCGCAAAATCGGCAAGCGACTGTTCCAGCACGATGCGGTCGATCGTCGCCACGCAGTCGAGGTCTTCCGCGATCTTCAGGAAGGCATCGGGCGCGAGAATGCCGCGTGTGGGGTGATCCCAGCGGGCCAGCGTCTCGACGCCGACGATATCGAGCGTGCGGGCGCAGAACTGCGGCTGGTAATAGGGCAGGAAGCGCCGCTGCTCGATGCCGGAGAGGATCTCGTCGGCCGTCTGCTTGTTGACGATGATCTGCGCCTGGAAATCGCTGGTGAAGAATTCATGCCGGCTGCGGCCGCGGTTCTTGGCGCGGTAGAGGGCGAGGTCGGCATTGACGAGCAGCTGCTTGGCATCGATCGCCGCGCCCGAAAGGCTGGCAATGCCGACGCTAGCGCCGAAGCGGCAGATATGGCCGTTGAAGGTCACGGGCTTGCGCATGGCGTCGACGATCGCTTCGGCAAGCGTCGCAAGGTTGCGCCCACCGGAGCCGGTGGAGAGGAAGACGAACTCGTCGCCGCCGATGCGCGCGACAAAATCGTCCGGCCCCTTCAATGCGTTCAGCAGGCCCGCGGCATGCACCAGCATCTGGTCGCCGGCGAGGTGGCCGAGCGTGTCGTTGATTTCCTTGAAGCGGTCGAGGTCGATATGCAGCACCGCGAGCCGGCTGCCGGTCTCCTGAGCCTCCTTCGCGGCCGCCTGGATGGTCGCGTCGAGATAGCGGCGGTTCGGCAGGCCGGTCAGGTGGTCGTGCAGGGCGGTATATTCAATGCGCGCCCGTGCCGCTTCCAATTCGTCGTTGCGGGCCTCGGCGAGAGTCTTGGCGCGCTTCAGCTCCTCTTGCAGGCGCACGTCGTCGGTGACGTCCCAGTTCGCGCCGATGAGGCGGGGCACGCCGGTGAGGTCGACATAGGGGGCGGCGCGGCCGCGCACATGACGGATCTCGCCATCGCCGCGGATGATGCGGAACTCGTTGACGAAGTCCTGGCCGCGGAAGATGCCGTCGGCGACCGTCATCGTCGCCTTGAGGCGATCGTCGGGATGAAGGGCGCGCTCCCAGGTCTCGGAATCCGGATCTCCGTCCAGGCCGTAAATCCCGATCATGCGGTCGTCCCAGCGCACGTCGGACGTCTTGAGGTTGATCTCGAAAACGCCGATGCGCGAGATATCGAGGGCCAGTTCCAGGCGACGGGACATCTGCGCGAGCCGTTCTTCCGCTTCCTTGTGCTCGGTGATGTCCGTGTCCGTGCCGGCGATACGGCTCGGCTTGCCGTCTGGGCCGTATTCGACGACCGCACCACGGCTCTCGATCCAGATCCAGTGCCCGTCCTTGTGCCGTTCGCGGTAGCTGAAGACGTTGAAGGATGCTTCGCCGCTTTCCTGCTTGGCGATTTCGGCCAGCACATGCGCTCGGTCGTCGGGATGCACGGTCTGGATCCAGGTGTCGAGCGAGGTGTCGATCGGATCGTCAGGGCGCAGGCCGCGGATGGTGCGCCACTGGCGGGAATAGAAAAGGTCGCCGCGCGCGAAATCATGGTCCCAGACACCCTGGCCGGCGGATTCCAGCGCATGGTTCCAGCGGCTTTCCCGTTCCGCCAGTTCGAGCGCGTTGCGCTTGCGTTCATCGACATCGATCGTCTGGACGATCATTGCCGGGCTCAGCGCCTCGCTGGGAAGGGCCGGCGGTTCGATGAAGGAGGCGAGCACCCAGAATTCGCTGCCGTCCGCCCGCAGCAGGCGCACTTCCCAGGGCGCCTGTTCGGCGAGGTGCGGGCGCATGGCGAAGGCGATGGCCGGGCGATCCTTGGGCGAGACGCAATCCGTGAAAGGCGGGAGATCCGCGAAGGACGCGACGCCGAATGCGCGCAGCAGGCTGGCATTCGCATCGATGATGCGGCCGTCGGCGTCGAGCGCCGCAAAACCGAAGCCGGAGCGCGCAAAAAGCTGGCGATAAAACGGCTCGGGCTCCGCTTCTCGCACGGCAATGGAGGTCGAACCGAAAGGTTTGGCCATGAAACGCGGCGCCTGCTTGAACTAAACAGCCAGAGCGTGCAGGATTTCTATGAAATTCCTCTTAATGACGAAATACCACCTTCGTCATAGAAGCGTCATTCGGGGGCCTGGAGGCGGCTCAGGAACTGCGCAAAGACCATCGTGCCTTCCGGCCAGGGACCGTGGCCGGATTCCGTGTTGATATGCCCGGCCTCGCCGGCATCGAGCAGCAGCGAGCCCCATGCGGCCGCGACGTCGTCGGCATGTTCATAGGTGCCGAACGGGTCGTTGCGGCTCGCGACCACCAGCGACGGGAAGGTCAGCGGCTCGCGCGGATAAGGCCCGAAGGTCGTCAGGTGTTTCGGGCGGATGTCCGGGTTGGCGACATCCGGCGGTGCGACAAGGAAGGCGCCGGCGACCTTGTTACCGAAATGGGGCGCGGCATGGATGGCGGCGGCGACGCCGAGCGAATGGGCGACGAGGACGACGGGCTTCGTCGCGGCCGCCACTTCCTCGACCACGCGCTGGACCCAGTCTTCCCGTACGGGCTTCGACCACTCGGCCTGCTCGACGCGGCGCGCCGAGCCGAGCTTGTTCTGCCAGCGGCTCTGCCAGTGTTCCGGCCCGGAATTGGTGTAGCCGGGAACGATGAGGATTTCTGCTTCTGACGCTTTCATGCGGTCGCATGTGCGTTCACGAAGTCCTGAAGTCAAGAGGGGAGGACAAATCGCCGCCCGGGTGTATAATCCGCCATCTTCGATGCAATGACGGCCGGCCGTACTGGCGGACGATTGCCCTCCACGCGCGCACGGGCCGTGACGGTTTCAAACCGGCAAGGAGGCGTGATCATGGCGACTTTTCATGTGATGGCAGGCCCAGACAGCGTGGTGGCGCGTCCGGCGATCCGCCGGATCGGGCTGTCCGACGTGTGGGATGCATTGGCGCGCGGTTTTGACGATTTTCGCGCAAAACCCTCGCACTATGTCTTCCTCAGCCTGATCTATCCGATCTCGGGCGTGGTGCTGGTCACCTGGAGTTCCGGCGCCAACCTGTTGCCGCTGATCTTTCCGCTGATCGCCGGTTTCGCGCTGCTCGGTCCCTTCTTCGCCATCGGCCTCTACGAGATCAGCCGGCGGCGCGAGCGCGGGATGGACACGTCCTGGCGCCATGCGCTGGAGGTGCGCCATTCGCCGGCACTCCCTTCGATCCTTGCCGTCGGCGCCATGCTGATGGCGCTTTTCGTCGCCTGGCTCGTCTTCGCGCAGATCCTCTACACCAACCTGTTCGGGCCGGAGCCGCCGCAGTCGCTCGCGCTGTTCCTCGCCTCCATCTTCAGCTCCGAAAACGGGCTGCTGCTGATGCTGGCGGGCAATGCCATCGGCTTCTGCTTCGCCCTCGTCGTGCTGGCGACGACCGTCATCGCCTTTCCGATGCTGCTCGACCGGGATGTCGGCGCCGTCTCGGCGATGGAAACGTCGCTGCGCGCGACATTGGTCAACCCCGTGCCGATCGCCTGCTGGGGCCTGATCGTCGCGGCGCTGCTCATCATCGGCACCGTGCCGCTTTTCGTCGGCCTTGCCGTGGTCATGCCGATCCTCGGCCATGCCACCTGGCATCTCTACCGCAAGATCGTGGTCGACGAGCCGCAATAGAACGTTCGCGGGTGGAACGAGCGCCAGGAGGAGGGCGCAAGGCCGCCCGTCAGAGGGGGGCGATGGCGCCATTGGCGCCATCGCCGTTTCTGGCCCTTACTTCCTCAGTAGATAGCATTTGTCGGTCGAGAAAGCGTCGTCTTTGAAGCCCATTTGGCAGATAATGACGAGTTCCTCTTTTTTGAGGAAGACGGCGTAGCTTTCGGAAATTGGCGCCACATTGATGATGTCGAAGTCTGATCTCAGTAGAGAGACTATAGATTGTGGGATCTGGTCTTGCGGAATCGTTTCCGGTGTCGTTTGCGCGGAACTCGTACCGACGAACGACAGGCTCAAGCCTATGGCAAGGAATGCGGCAGCAAGAAACTTCATGTTCAGCCCCCAGATTGCGTGCGGCATTGCACGCAAGGGAAGTCTAATACAGAGTTTCCGGCCGGCGAAGGGGCTTCGCCGGCACGTTTGGGGATCGATTTCAGACGGTGCCGAAGACGCGGCGGAAGATCGTGTCGACATGCTTGGTGTGGTAGCCGAGGTCGAACTTTTCGCGGATCTGCTCTTCGGACAAGGCGGCGCGCACCTCCGTGTCGGCGAGCAGCTCTTCCAGGAAATCCTTGCCCTGTTCCCAGACCCGCATCGCATTGCGCTGCACGAGGCGGTAGGCGTCCTCGCGCGAAACGCCGGCTTGCGTAAGGGCAAGCAAAACGCGCTGCGAATGAACCAGGCCGCGGAATTTGTTGAGATTCTTCAGCATGTTGTCCGGATAGATCACCAGCTTCTCGATGACGCCGGCAAGCCGGTTCAGCGCGAAGTCGAGCGTCACCGTCGTATCCGGGCCGATGGCGCGCTCGACGCTGGAGTGGGAAATGTCGCGCTCGTGCCAGAGTGCCACGTTTTCCATCGCCGGCGTCACGGCCATGCGCACGAGGCGGGCAAGGCCCGTCAGGTTTTCCGTCAGCACCGGATTGCGCTTGTGCGGCATGGCGGACGAGCCCTTCTGGCCCGGCGAGAAGAACTCTTCGGCTTCCAGCACTTCCGTGCGCTGCATGTGGCGGATCTCGATCGCGACGTTCTCGATCGACGAGGCGATGACGCCGAGCACGGCGAAGAACATGGCATGACGGTCGCGTGGGATGACCTGCGTGGAGACCGGCTCCGGCGTCAGGCCGAGCTTTTCGCAGACATGCTCTTCGACGCGCGGATCGATATTGGCGAAGGTGCCGACGGCGCCGGAGATCGCGCCGGTGGCGATTTCGGCGCGGGCTGCGACGAGGCGCGCGCGGTTGCGGTCCATCTCGGCGTAGAAGCGGGCGAGCGTCAGGCCCATCGTCGTGGGCTCGGCATGGATGCCGTGGCTGCGGCCGATGCGGATCGTGTCCTTGTGCTCGAAGGCGCGGGCCTTCAGCGCGGCCAGCACGCGGTCCATGTCGGCGAGCAGGATATCGGCGGCGCGCACGAGCTGGATGTTGAAGGTCGTGTCGAGCACGTCGGACGACGTCATGCCCTGGTGCACGAAGCGGCTGTCGGGGCCGACGAATTCGGCAAGATGCGTCAGGAAGGCGATGACGTCATGCTTGGTGACGGCTTCGATCTCGTCGATGCGGGCGACGTCGAATTCCGCCTTACCGCCCTTTTCCCAGATGGTCTCGGCCGCCGATTTCGGGATGACGCCCAGCTCCGCCAGCGCGTCGCAGGCATGCGCCTCGATCTCGAACCAGATGCGGAACTTCGTTTCGGGCGACCAGATGGCGACCATGTCCGGTCGGGAATAGCGGGGGATCATCGGCTCAAGACTTTCTCAGGTGGGCGTTGCCGCCGCTTTAGCAAAGATGGCCGGCAAGCTCAACGCATGTATGCGGGCATGCATCGCGCGAGCCACAGGCTGGCGCCCGCAAGCAGCGGCAATCCCGCCGGCAGGTAGAGCCCGAGGCCCATGACGAGAAACTGGTAGCAGGCGCCGAGCGACGTGAACACGAACTGGTAGGCCCAGATGCGCGTGCCGAAGGGCTGGTGCCATTGCGCATAGAACAGCCGGTAATCCATGGCGAAGAAGAAGGCGGTCAAGGCGACGGTGCCGAGGCCGAGCAGCGCGAAATGCGCGGCAAAACGCGTCTCGACGTTGCGGCGGCGCGTCAGCAGGCGGGCCATCGGCAACGCGATGAGCCAGGCGGCAAAGCCCCCTGCGGCATAGATGGAGAGGATCGTATCGAGGTGAAAGGTCTCAGCGCGCCCCTGCATCGCAAGCGAGACATAGGCACAGGCGGCCATCAGCAGGCCCCAGCCCACGGCGCCGCCGAGATGCAGCGGCAGGGCGGGCAGGATCGGCGTGGGCTCACGGAAAGCTGCGCCCGTCGTGCTC
This sequence comes from Shinella sp. GW821-FHT10F02, assembly GCF_058809275.1. NCBI lineage: Bacteria > Pseudomonadati > Pseudomonadota > Alphaproteobacteria > Hyphomicrobiales > Rhizobiaceae > Shinella > Shinella sp. GW821-FHT10F02. The sequence continues at coordinate 404,091 of NZ_JBXASL010000006.1, forward strand.
GCCGCAAGTTCCATGCTCAAGGCCGGAAGGGAACGGCGATCCAGCGGCCGTCGCTGCCCTCGAAGCCGAAGCTGCGCACGAGCACCAGCGCGACATGGACCGGATCGGCGCCGAGCGGGCTGAAGGTCACGGCGCCGGAGATCTGGTAGGAATGGGGGCAGTTGCGGCTGTCCGGAACGCGCGTGTCCTCGTGGAGCACCTCGTCGGCCGCCGCACCGTCGCGCGTGACGAGCTTCAGGCGAAAACCCTTGCCGCCCTCGATCACGAGGTCCCGGCATCGGTCCGATACCTCCAGCGGGATATCGTCTATTGCCAGCGCAAAGCTGCCGCCGGGCGTGGGTTCGATGGCATATTGCAGATATTCGAGGCGCTTGCGATCGACGCCCACTTCGCCCACCGGGTTGAAGGCGGCCAGCACGCCGGGATTGGAGAGCACCTTGTGCTGTTCGATCAGGCTTTTCGCCTTGCCGAGGCTTTCGGCGCGCGCCTTGGCGAGGTCCGCCTCCTCGTCATCGATGCGCACGCGGATCGGCGTGCCGGAGAGAAAGGAATCCTTCTCCGTGTCGATGAAATAGAGGTTGGAATAGGGAAAGCCCGAGCCGTCCTGGACACCGAATTCCTCGTAGGCGAAGACCTTTCCATCCGGCGAGAAGCCGAGCGTCTGGTAGCTCGCGAAGTCGCCGGCCGATGCGCCGGCCGCAGCCAGCAGGGAGGCGAGCAGCGCGATCGCCGCCCTTCCGAAAACCGTCACGCCCGCGCACCCTCCGCATTGCTGCGCAGAGTGTCGATGGTTTTGCGATAGGCGTCAACATGGCCGCCGCTGAAGATGGCGGAGCCGGCGACGAAGACATTGGCGCCGGCCGCGGCGGGCAGCGCGATCGTATCGACCGCGATGCCGCCATCGACCTGGATGTCGATCGGCCGGTCGCCGACCATTTTTCGCACGCGGCGCAGCTTCTCCTGCATCGACGGAATGTATTTCTGGCCGCCGAATCCGGGGTTGACCGTCATGACGAGGATGAGGTCGATCTTGTCGAGAAGATAGTCGAGCACGCTTTCCGACGTCGCGGGATTGATAGACACGCCAGCGCGTTTGCCCAGCGCCTTGATCGCCTGCAGCGAGCGGTCGAGATGCGGGCCGGCCTCGGCATGCACCGTGATGCTGTCGCAGCCGGCCTTGGCAAAGGCTTCGAGATAGGGGTCGGCAGGCGCGATCATCAGGTGGCAGTCGAAGAAGGCGTCGGTGTGCGGGCGCAGCGCCTTGATGACATCCGGGCCGAAGGAAATGTTCGGCACGAAATGGCCGTCCATGATGTCGAGGTGGATCCAGTCCGCCCCGGCCGCGACGACGTCGCGCACTTCCTGGCCGAGCTTGGCGTAGTCGGCGGCGAGGATGGAGGGCGCGATTCGGATGGGAAGGGTCATGTCAGGTTCCTTGGACAAGGATGTGGGGCACGGATTTTGGCGTCGCCATACCATCCCCGGCAGGGGCGAACAACGGGCGAATTTACCGCATCGACCAGCTTGGCATGACATCGCCGGGCATCGGCACCGCATCGTGCACGCCGCGGGCGATGGCGCGGGCCATGGTGGAGGCGGCGGCCGCGCAGAGCGCGATGAAATCCTCCGGTGCCGGCGTGCGGCCGCTCCTGCCGGTGGCGAGCCCGAAGACGAGGTCGCCATCGAGCGGCGTGTGCGCCGGCCACAGCGCGCGGGCAAAGCCGTCATGGGCGGCGATCGCCAGCCGCTTGGCCTCCGCCTTGCTCAGCACCGCATCGGTGGCGATGACGGCGATGGTGGTATTTTCCATGCCCGTCGGGCGTCGCGACAGTTTGGTGCGCGGCATGCGGGCGTCTGCGGGGAAGGGCGTGGGCATGCCGAGGCCGCCGAACTCGTCGGCTTCTTCGAAGGGCGCCGCCCAGAAATGCCGTGTATCGCCGATAGTCGCGGAGCCCAGCGCATTGACCGCCACCAGCGCGCCGATGGTGAAGCCACCCTCCAGCACGCTGGAGGCCGAGCCGAGACCGCCCTTGACGGTCGCGGTGAGCGCGCCGGTGCCGGCGCCAACGCTGCCGGTCTCGAAATCGGCGGCCGCATCAGCGAGCGCCGCATAGCCAAGTTCGCGATAGGGCGGGTAGCGCCCCCAGTCCTTGTCGCCGCCGTTCATCAGGTCGAACAGGATGGCGGCAGGCACGATCGGCACGCGAAAGGGTCCGACGGCAAAGCCGCGCCCCGCCTCGCGCAGGCCCGCCTGCACGCCGGACGCGGCATCCAGCCCGAAGGCCGAGCCGCCGGCAAGCACGATGGCGTCAACCGTCTGTACGGTGTTGTGGGGCTCCAGAAGATCGGTCTCGCGCGTCCCCGGCGCGCCGCCGAGCACCTGCACCGCGGCGGTGGTGGGGTCTTCGCAGACGACGACGGTGACGCCGGAGCGCAGGTCATGATCCGTCGCATTGCCGACCTTGAGGCCGGCGACATCGGTGATGCTGTTTTTCGCGCCAGGCTTCATCTATTCGCTCTCAGGCGCGGTCCCGGCCGGCACAAAGGCACCCCCGCGCCAGACAAGCAGGCGATAGGGATTGTCGCCGAGTTCATGGTCCGCGCCAAAAGCGACCGTGCCGATCGCCGTCGCGAAACTGCCGCCGGCGAGTTTTTGCGGAAGGTCTCGACCCGTAGCAGCCGCGGTTGCAAGCGCGGTAATGGCGGCGTGGGCGGGCAGCACGTAACCTTCCGCAAAAATGCCCTTCGCCTTCAGTGCCGCTGCGACAGGTTCGCCCTCCGGCAGCGCGCCATAGTCCGGCAGCGCGATCGCCTCCACGCCGTCGGTCATCGGCACGCTGGGATCGGCACCCAGCAGCGCCTCGCCACCGAGCAGCGCCAGCGACACCTTTTCCGCCTTTGCATCCCGCGCGATTACCGCAATGTCCGTGCGGTCGCCGCCGACGAAGACATGGGTCACGCCGGTCTGGGAAAGGCGGCGCACGAGGGTGAGCTGCTGTTCCTGCGCCGGGCGATAGGTATCGACGAAAACGGCCTTCATGCCGACCTCCTCCAGCCGCAGCCGGATGGCCTCGACCAGCTCGCGGGCATGGATCGTGCCGTCGTCGATGAGGGCAAAGGGCTCGGATTTCCAGTCGCGAGTGATGACCTCCACCGCCTTGTCGGCCTCCGCCTTCGGGCCGGGTGCCAGGCGGAAGAGCGGCCAGTTCTTCTTCAGCGCGTCTTCCATCAGGATGCCCGAGCGCACGGAAAGCGTGATGGCCGGCACCTTTGCTTCCGCGAGCGCCGGCAAGGACGCCGCAAGCCCTTCCGTGCAGAGGAAGCCGACGGCGGCGACGGCGTCCGCGGCCAGGATCTGCTTGGCGATCCCGTCGCCGTCGGTCTCGTCGCAGGCTTCCGCGATCTCCACGACCGTGTCGCCATTCGCCTCCGCCGCAAAGCGCGCGCCGTCGCGCACCTGCTGGCCGAGGATCGCAAGCGGCCCGTCCGCGGGCGCGACGACCGCGAAGGTGAGGCCGGCGGCCGTCGCCGGCAGGGCCGTAAATACCGAGGCGCCGATGAGGCTGGCGAAGAAAAAGGTCTTCATTCTCAATCCATGGATCGCGATGATGCCCTTTGTAAGGGCCGCACCGGCGGGGTCAAAGAAAATATCGTCGCAATTCCCCGCTTGTCTCTGGCAGGACAGGAAAATTCGACGACGGGGCTTACATTTTTCTTCACTTTCGCCATGTATCTCCTGTGTTGAAGGAGAATGCCGTGTTGGACAGATTGATGCTGGACCCGTCGCTCTACCGCGATGCGATGAGCCGCTATGCCGGCCATGTGCAGATCGTGACGACGGCGCACGAGGGCGAGAAGCGCGGCGTGACGATCACCGCCGCCTGCTCGGTGTCGGACAATCCGGCCATGGTCCTTGCCTGCCTCAACGCCTCCAATCCAAACAATGCGATCTTCTCCAAGAGCGGCCATTTCGCACTGAACTCGCTGTCCGCCGACCAAGTCGAACTCGCCAATGCTTTTTCGGGCCGCGACCCGGCCATGACGTCGGAAAAGCGCTTCGCCATGGGCAATTGGGGAGAACTGGTGACCGGCGCCCCAGTCTTGATGGATGCGCGCGCCGCCTTCGATTGCCGGCTCGTCGAATTGAAGGTCATGGCGACGCACATGATCCTCATCGGCGAGGTGATGGGCATTTCCACCGGCGAGCACAAACCGGCGCTTCTCTATATGGACCGGGGCTACCACACGCTATAAGTTCGACCTCCAGAACGGAGGAGCGGCGTGGTTTACCAGCGCGGACACATCCCGCAATCGATCGACGAAACCGTGGAGATGCTTTCGGCCGGCAACTATCTCGCCGGGCGCTCGCTCGCCACCGTGCTGTTTCTCGCGCTGCGCATGAAGCGGCCGCTGTTCCTGGAAGGCGAGGCCGGCGTCGGCAAGACGGAGATCGCCAAGGTGCTGGCCGCCTCGCTCGATCGCCCGCTGATCCGCCTGCAATGTTACGAAGGCCTCGATATCTCCTCGGCGGTCTACGAGTGGAACTACCCGGCGCAGATGCTGGAGATCCGCCTCGCCGAAGCCTCCGGCACCACCGACCGCGGCCGCATCGAGGCCGATATCTTCTCCGAGCGCTACCTGATCCGCCGCCCGGTGCTCCAGGCGCTTTCCGCGCCGGACGGCCGTGCGCCAATTTTCCTGATCGATGAGCTGGACCGCACCGACGAGGCCTTCGAGGCGTTCCTCTTGGAAGTGCTGTCCGATTTCCAGGTGACAGTGCCGGAGCTCGGCACGATCCGTGCCGCCGAGCCGCCCATCGTCATCATCACGACGAACCGCACGCGCGAGGTGCATGACGCCTTGAAGCGGCGCTGTCTCTATCATTGGGTCGATTATCCGCAGGCCGCCCAGGAGCTGGAAATCATCCGCCGCAAGGTGCCCGGCTGCAACGACACGCTGTCGCGCCAGGTCGTCGCCTATGTGCAGAAGCTGCGCAAACTCGATCTCTTCAAGAATCCCGGTGTCGCCGAAACCATCGACTGGGCGACGGCGCTCACCGAACTCGACAGAGTGGCGCTCGATCCGGAGACGGTCGCCGACACGCTCGGCACATTGCTCAAATACCAGGACGACATTGCGCGCATCGATGGCGCTGAGGGCCGCAAGCTGCTCGACGACGTCAAGGCCGGTCTGGCGGCGGCGGGCTGAGCGATGGTGATGGCGGCGGAAAGCGATGTTTCGAATGCCGTGGATGGACGGCTTGCCGACAATATCGTGTTTTTCGCCCGCGTGCTGCGCAAGGCCGGCCTGCGCATCGGGCCGGCGGCCGTGACGGACGCCATCGAGGCCGTGCAGGCGATCGGCATCGGCGACCGCGAGGAATTCTATACTGCGCTGCATGCGACGCTCGTCAAGCGCCATGAGGACGACGCCGTCTTCGACGAGGCCTTCCGGCTGTTCTGGCGTGCGCGCGACCTCGTGGGGAAGATGATCGCGCTGATGTCGCCGGTCGTCACGCGGCATGAGGAGCGGGAGAAGCGCAAGGCGGGCGAGACCCGCGTGTCCGATGCGCTGTTCGGACGGCAGGAGCAGCGCCTTCGCGACGAGCCGGATATCGAGATCGACGCCCGCTTCACCGCTTCCGGCAGTGAGGTGCTGCGCCGGACAGATTTCGCGCAGATGACTGCGGCGGAGCTTGCCGAGGCCAAGCGCGCCATATCCAACCTCGTGTTGCCGATGGACGAGGTGCGCACGCGCCGTTTCCGCCGCTCCACCCGGCCGGTGGCGATCGATGCCCGCGCCACGATGCGCCACGCCATGCGCACCGGCGGCGCGCTGATCCTGCCGCGCCATCGCGAACCGAAGACGGTTCATCCGCCGCTCGTCGTGCTCGCTGATATTTCCGGCTCCATGAGCCAGTACACGCGCATCTTCCTGCATTTCCTGCATGCGCTCGCCGAACATCGCCGCCGCATGCATGCCTTCCTGTTCGGCACGCGGCTCAGCAACGTCACCCGCGCGATGCGCCATCGCGATCCCGATCTCGCCGTTGAGGCGTGCAGCCAGACGGTCAGCGACTGGTCCGGCGGCACGCGCATCGGCGAGACGCTGAAGGAATTCAACCGGCTGTGGTCGCGCCGCGTGCTGGGGCAGGGCGCCGTCGTGCTGCTCATCACCGATGGGCTGGAGCGCGAGGGCATCCAACTGCTGGAAACGGAAATGGACCGGCTGCACCGCTCCTGCCGGCGGCTGATCTGGCTCAACCCGCTGCTACGTTTCGAAGGGTTTGAAGCAAGGGCGCGCGGGGTGCGTGCCATGCTGCCGCATGTCGACGACCTGCGGCCGGTGCACAATCTGGATGCCATGGCCGATCTGGTCGCAGCACTTTCCGGTGCCGCCCCGCGCGGTGCCGGCGACCCGCGGCGTTTCCTGCCGGCGGTATGAGGAGGTGAAAATGGACGCGACCGCAAACGACATGCTCGACCCGCTGACCATCGCGGAACGCTGGATGGACGACGGGCGCATGGTGGCGCTCGCCACCGTGGTGGAGACCTGGGGCTCGGCACCGCGCCCTGTCGGCAGCCATCTGGTCATCGATGGCGAGGGCAACTTCCATGGCTCCGTGTCCGGCGGTTGCGTCGAGGGTGCGGTGATCGGCGAGGCGATGGAGGTCATTTCCGAGGGCGAGCCGCGCATGCTGGAATTCGGCGTCGCCGACGAGACCGCCTGGCGCGTCGGCCTCTCCTGCGGCGGGCGCATCCGCGTCTATGTGGAGCGTATCGGCTGATGGATCCCTACCTGCTGCGCAAGCTGAATGCGGAACGCACGGCGCGGCGCGCCGTCATCCACCTGACGGATCTCGGCGACGGGCGCGACCGGGTCATTCGCGAGGGCGATCCGGTTGCGGGACCGCTCGGCGAAGCGATCGCAAGTGCCCTGCGCTCCGGAAAATCCGGCGTGGTGGAGGCGGAAGAGCGAAAATTCTTCCTCAACGTGCATCTGCCGCCGGCGCGCATCGTTGTCATCGGCGCGGTCCATATCAGCCAGGCGCTGGCGCAGATGGCGAGGATTGCCGGTTTCGATATCACGATCATCGATCCGCGCACGGCCTTTGCCACCGAAGAGCGTTTTGCCGGCATCGACCTCGTCGCCGACTGGCCGGAGGATGTGCTGAAGGCGCGGCCACTCGATGCCTATACGGCGCTCGTCGCCGTCACGCATGATCCGAAGATCGACGATGTCCCGCTGTCGCAGGCGCTGGCCACCGGCTGCTTCTATGTCGGCGCGCTCGGCAGCCGTAAGACCCATGCCAAGCGTATCGAGCGCCTGACGACGCTCGGACACGGCGAGGCGGCGATCGCCCGCATCTCCGCCCCCATCGGCCTCGATATCGGTGCCGCCAGCCCCGCGGAGATCGCCGTCGCCATCCTGGCGGATATCGTCGCGCATCTGCGCCGCCGGCCCTTGCTCGGGGCCGGGCCATGATTTTCGGCGAAGTCCCGGTTGCCGATTCTGTCGGCGCGCGCCTGGCGCATGGCGTGCGGGTCGAGGGCCTGTCGCTGCACAAGGGACATGTGGTGACTGCGCAGGACCGGCACGCCCTGACCACGGCCGGTGTCGAGACCGTCATCGCCGTGCGGCTCGAAACGGGCGACATCGGCGAGGACGAGGCGGCATCGCTGATTGCCGCGGCAATCCCTCCAGATCATCTGACCTTCACCCCGCCCGCGACCGGCCGCATCAACCTGCATGCGACGGCAAACGGGCTTTTTGTCGCTGACCGGGCGGCGATCGACCGGTTCAACCGGGTCGATCCGGCAATCACCGTCGCCACCCTGCCGGACCACGCCAGCGTCGCGGCCGGCGACATGGTGGCGACGATCAAGATCATTCCGCTTGCCGTTTCCGGCGATCTTGCACGAAAGGCCGCGGCCGTCATGGCGACCAGCCGGGCGCTGGAGGTCAAACCCTTCGCCGCGCACCGCGTCGGCCTCGTCGCGACCGAACTTCCGACGCTCAAGGTCTCGGTGATGGACAAGACGCGCCGCCTCGTCGAACAGCGCCTGCAGCCGTCCGGTAGCCGGCTCACGGGCGAGGTGCGGGTGCCGCACCGGGCGGGCGTGCTTGCAGAGGCGATCCATCGCTCGGCCGCGGACAACGACCTCGTCCTCGTCTTCGGCGCCTCCGCCGTCACCGACCAGAACGACGTGATCCCGGCCGCGATCCGCGCCGCGGGCGGCGTGGTCGACCATGTCGGCATGCCGGTCGATCCGGGCAACCTGCTGGTTCTCGGCCGCGTGGGCACGGTGCCGGTGATCGGCGCACCGGGCTGCGCCCGCAGCCCGAAGGAAAACGGCTTCGACTGGATCCTCGCGCGTATTTTCGCCGGGGAGAATCCGGGGCCGATGGAGATAACGGGAATGGGCGTCGGCGGCCTTCTCGCGGAAATCCCGACCCGCCCGCAGCCGCGCGACCTGCGCGGACCGGAGCAGCCTCTCTCCGTCGCAGCTCTGGTGTTGGCCGCCGGCCGGGCCAGCCGAATGAACGGCAGCCACAAACTGCTGGCCGCCTTCGACGGCGAGGCGTTGGTGCGCCGCTCGACGGAGGCGGCCCTGGAGGCAAAGCCGGCGCGGGTCTTGGTCGTCACGGGACACCGGGCGGAGGAGATCGAGGCGGAGCTTGCGGGGCTGAGAATCGATATCGTGCGCAATCCGGACCACGCGCAGGGCATGTCGACCTCTCTTCGCGCCGGCATTTCCGCGCTTGGGCCGGGCTGCGACGGCGTCGTGGTCATGCTGGCGGACATGCCGCATGTCGCCGGCGCCGATGTGCGCCTGCTGCTCGATGCCTTCGCTGCGGCCGGCGGGCACGCCATCGTGCGGGCCGTCTCCGGCGGCAAGCGTGGCAATCCCGTCGTGCTGCCGCGCGCGACCTTTGCCGCCATTCGCGCTCTGGAAGGTGATGTCGGCGCGCGGCATATCGTCGAGAGCGCCGGGCTCGACATCGTCGACGTGGAGATCGGCGAGGCCGCGCATATCGATGTCGACACGCCGGAGGCGGTGCTGGCCGCCGGCGGCGTTCTAAAGGGGTAGAGCATGGATCGTGACGGGATCGAAGAGATGTTCCAAGCGCTGGGGCCGGTGACGATCAAGCGCATGTTCGGCGGCAAGGGCATCTATCACGAGGGCCGCATCCTGGCGCTGGAGGTGCAGGACGAGATACTGCTGAAGGCCGACGAGGAAAGCGCGCCGGATTTTGCCGCCGCCGGCAGCCGGCAATGGTATTACGACGGCAAGAGCGGCAAGCCGGTGAAGATGCCCTATTGGTCCATTCCCGACGAGGCGCTCGACGATCCCGACGTCATGGCGATCTGGGTGCGTCGGGCCTACGAGGCGGCGTTGCGCGCGCGATAAAAACCCGCCCGGAAAACGCCGCAATCAAACTTGACTTATATTGTCATGTTGTCCATTACCGGACAGTTCACGCCTGAGTTTGCGTGGACGAAATGTCCGGTGAGGTTTCCATGACATACGATCGTTCTTCCGCGTCGACGCTTCTTGCGGGCACGGCCATGGCGCTTGCGCTCCTGGCCACCGCGGCACCCGTCAAGGCGCAGGATGCGGCCGCCACGGACCTCCAGCAGATCAACATCGAGGGCGACAGCGACGGGGACGGCATCATCGATATCCCGGCCGCCGTTTCGAAGGCCGATCGCGTCAAGATCCAGGAGGATTACGCCGGCGACGTCGCGCAGGTGCTGCGTTCCGCGCCGGGCACCTTCACCCGCGAACCGTCGGACCAGCCGGGCATCACCGTCAATATCCGCGGCCTGCAAGGCATGGGCCGCGTCAACAGCATGATCGACGGCGTGCCGCAGACCTTTCGTAACCTCTCCGGCCACGGCGGCACCTTCGACAACATGCTCTATGTCGAGCAGAACATGCTGGTCGGCGTCGACGTGACGCGCGGCGCCGTCTCCGGTGCCGAGGGCATGGGCACGCTGGCGGGTGCTGCCAATTTTCGCACGCTCGATGTTGACGACGTGCTGCTGCCCGGCCTCAACTATGGCGTGATGACCTCGGTGCGCGCCGGCACGAACGGTTTCGACTATTCTCGCCTGCTGACGGGCGCAGCGCGCACCGATGTCGGCGGCGAGGGCGAGATCGGCATCGTCGGCGCGCTCAGCGACACGAAGAAGAGCCCCTACGACAATGGCGACGGCGTGACCTATCCGTTTGCCGGCGACCAGCATCCGAAATCCGGCCTGTTCAAGATCAACCTTTCGCCGGATTCCGATCACAAGCTTGCGCTCGGCGCCATCTGGTACGGCAACGACTTCCTGCCGGGCAGCTCCGGCTACAACTGGCAGATCGAGAACCAGACCTATACGGCGAAATACACCTACCAGCCGGGCAGCGACCTGATCGATCTCAGCATCAACGCCTATCTCAACATCACCGATCTCGAATTCGACGGCAGCAATGGCAATGTCACCACCTTTGACGGCCGCAAGGGCACCAACACAACGACCGGCTTCGACATTTCCAACCGCATGCGCTTCGACCTCAGCGACGAGACCGAACTGAAGCTCACCTATGGCGGAGCTTACAGCCGCGATAAATATGAGGGGAACGCCAAGCGCGGCGCCAATCCGGATGGAACGCTGGTCAAGGCCGGCGTCTTCAGCGAAGCGACGATCACGCACGGCATTTTCGACCTGACCGGCGGCCTGCGCTACGATTACTGGTCGCTGGAAGGCATCAGCGGCTATGACGCGCCGGGCACCAATGGTTGCGCGCCCGATGGCCAGCCGTGCCCGATGGAAGAACTGTCGCGCGACGGCGGCGACGTCAACCCGAAGATCACCCTTGCCGCGCGCCCGCTCGACTGGCTGCAGCCCTACGTGACCTATGCCCACACATCGCGCCCGCCGACGGCGGCCGAGATGTTCTACCCGGGCGGCCACAGCTTCGACGGCTCCTCGGACCCGGTCAATAACAACCCCAACCTCTTGCCGGAAAAGAGCCGCGGCTGGGAATTCGGCGTCAACATGACGACGGATGATCTGCTCACGCCCGGCGATACCGCCTGGCTGAAGGTCGGCTACTTCCACAACCGCATCCGCGACTACATCACCTATGACATCGGCGAGGATGGCGCCGCGCGCTGGGTCAACGTCGATGGAACGACGGTCATGAAGGGGCTTGAGGTCGAAGGTGGCTACGATGTCGGCCGTTATTATGCCGGCTTCTCGCTGACGCTCGCCGACACCAACCAGCCGGAGGGTGCTGCTGCCGGCGTCGGCGGCGATACGGGCCGGCTGCCGGACGACTTTGCGACGATCGACGTCGGCATGCGCTTCCTGGACGAAGCGCTCACCGTCGGCGGGCGCATGCGTTATGTCGGCAAGAGCAAGCAGGCCTATATCAACCAGGAGATGGCCTTCGAACTCGACGCCTATACGCTGTTCGACGCGCATGCCTCCTGGCAGATAAACGAGAACGCCAAGGTGTTCGTCAATATCGAGAACGTCTTCGACGAGAGCTACATGAAGGCGAATGCCGGCCTGATGGACAGTTACGGCGGCGTCAAGAACGGCCGCGGCCGCACCTTCATCATTGGTGCTACGGCGCGGTTCTAAATCTGGCTGCGTAGCGCCTTCACCGCATCGGCAGCGAAGCGCGAGAGCGGCGAGGGCAGGGCGTCGAGGGCGAACCAGCCGAATTCCGGCAGTTTCTCCGGCTCCATGACGCGCGGCTCGCCGGCAAAATCCTCCGTCACATAGATGAGCGACAGCCAGTGCTGGCGTTCTTCCGCGATGATCTGTTCGGAAATGCAGAGAAGCTCGACGGCGCCGATCGCCAGCCCCGATTCTTCCTCCGCCTCGCGGCGGGCGGAATCGACGGCGCGTTCCATATGGTCGACCTTGCCGCCGACGATGTTCCATGAGCCGGCTTCGGGTGCACGAAGGCGCCGGTAGAGCAGGAGCCTACCCTCACGCAAAATGGCCAGGCCGCAACCGAGGCCTGGCACATCGATGCCTGGAATGGACATGCTAGGAGATCAGGCCTTGCCGGCGATCAGCATGAAGGCGGGGATCTCGTCGCCGAAGCCGAGCGGCGTCGGGCCGTCATCGTCGTCGCGGCGGTAGCGGTTGCGACGATCACGGTTGTCGTCGTTGGCCGGACGCGGGGCGGCATGGTTCGCGGCCCGCGGGTTGCGAGCGGGAGTCTGCGGCCGCCCTTCCGTCTTGCGTTCAGCTTTCACGGCTTCCACCTTCTCTTCGGTCTCGCTGGTCTCAATGCCGGGCGCGGGGCGTGCCTCGGGACGTGTCTCGGTCACGCGGGCTTCGCCCTTGCGGCCACGGGAGCGGTCGCGATCACGACCGCCACGTTCGCGGCCGCCACGCGAGCGCTGTTCACGCTCCTCGCCTTCGGCCTGCGGCGGCAGGGCATCGAGGCCGCCGTTCAGCCACTCGACCTTGCGGTCGATCAGCTTCTCGATGGCGTCGACGAACTTACCGTCGCGCTTGGATACCAGGGTGAAAGCGGCGCCCGAGCGGCCAGCCCGGCCGGTGCGGCCGATGCGGTGGACATAGTCCTCGGCATGGATCGGGACGTCGAAGTTGAAGACGTGGCTCACATCCGGAATGTCGAGGCCGCGGGCCGCGACGTCGGATGCCACGAGGAGGGTAAGCTTGTTTTCCTTGAAATTGGCCAGCATCGTGGTGCGCGAGCGCTGGTCCATGTCGCCGTGCAGCGCGCCGACGGAAAAGCCGTGGCGGTCGAGCGAACGGAAGAGGTCGGCAACGTCGACCTTGCGGTTGCAGAAGATGATGGCGTTCTTCAGGTCTTCCTGGGCGCGGATGAGATCGCGCAGCGTCGCGCGCTTCTCGTAATCCTTGCTGTGCGTGGCGACGAGGCGCTGCGTCACGGTCGTCGCGGTCGAGGAGCGGACCGAGACTTCGACGCGCTCCGGGTTCTGCAGGAAGCGGTCGGCCAGCTTCTGGATTTCCGGCGGCATGGTGGCCGAGAAGAACAGCGTCTGGCGCGTGAAGGGGATCAGCTTGGCGATGCGCTCGATATCGGGGATGAAGCCCATGTCGAGCATCCGGTCGGCTTCGTCGATGACGAGGATTTCGACGCCGGTCATCAAAAGCTTGCCGCGCTCGCAGTGGTCGAGCAGGCGGCCGGGCGTGCAGATCAGGACGTCCGCGCCGCGCTCCAGCTTGCGGTCCTGTTCGTCGAAGGACACGCCGCCGATGAGCAGCGCGACATTCAGCTTGTGGTTCTTGCCGTATTTCTCGAAGTTTTCCGCAACCTGCGCTGCGAGTTCGCGCGTCGGCTCCAGAATGAGCGTGCGGGGCATGCGTGCCCGGGCGCGGCCTTTTTCCAGAAGCGTCAGCATCGGCAGAACGAAAGAGGCAGTCTTGCCGGTGCCCGTCTGGGCGATTCCGAGGATGTCGCGCCGTGCCAGAGCCGGCGGAATGGCGCCCGCCTGGATGGGAGTCGGGATCGTATAGCCCGAATCCGTGACGGCAGACAGGACTTTCGGGCTCAGGCCAAGATCAGCAAAAGTGGTCAAAGGGAAAACTATTTCCGTTCCGGTTCTTGCGAACGCAATGGGTTTCAGCGGTCGACACGCCGCTAGGATGCAGCGCAGATATGCCGAAAGTGCCGGAAAGTCAAGGAAATCAGCGAATTTGGTGAATCACCAAGCAATTTGAACTGTGTGGCGGATGCTTTTGCCATCCGCAAGCCCTCGGCCTTGCGTTACGTCAATCCATATAGGTGGTCAACTTCATGCCCGCGGTGAGGAAGCGCATGGGGTCTATGGCCTTGCCGTCGCGGCGCACTTCGTAATGCAGGTGCGGGCCTGTGGAGCGGCCCGTCGTGCCGGAAAGGCCGACCGGATCCGCCTCGTCCACATGGTCGCCGACCTTGACGAGAACGCGGGAAAGGTGTGCGTAGCGGGTCGTCAGGCCGTCGCCATGGTCGATTTCCACCATGTTGCCGTAACCGCCGTTGCGGCCGGCGACCACGACCGTGCCGGCACCGGTGGCGTGGATGTCCGTGCCGGTGCGGGCGCGAAAATCGATGCCGGCATGCAGCGCCAGCCGGCCAAGGAACGGATCCGTGCGATTGCCGAAGCGGCTGGTGATGCTGCTTTGGGGCGAGGGGTTGCCGAAGGGCAGTTTTCGCGCGGTGCGGCGGGCGCTATCGAGACGTTCCAGCGCATCGTCGAGGTCGTTTATGGATTCTTCGAACGGATCGGTGAAGGCGACGGGCTCGACGAACGGGCCGCCGATGGCGAGATCCGAATCGGTAGCCGGCTTCTCGGCCGTTTCCTCGGCGACATCGAAACCGGTGCGGCGCAGGATGGTCTGGATCGCGTCGGCGGTTTCCGAAGCCCCGGCGGTCAGCGACTGAATGCGGTTGATCTGCTCGTGTTCGAGATCCTTCAGCGAGAGCGTGACCTTCGAAAACAGGCGGTCCGCGCGGTCGGCAACCGATTCGCTGGTGGCGGCATAGGCAAGTTGCGTCGTCTTCAGCGGCGCCGCGCCCGCGCCACCCATGATGGCATCGATGGCGCCGGCGGCGTCCGCCCGGCGGCCGTCGATCACCGGCGTCTCTTCGGTAAGGGGAGCGGTTGCCTCCACGCCGCTGCTTTCGGCGCGGCTCAGAAGCGCGTCGAGCTTGCCGTGACGGGCGGAGAGGGCCGACTGCTGCTGCATCAGCTTCTCCACCTTCTCCTCCACGACCTGCTGGTCGAGGAGCTGGCGGCTGGTGACGCGGTCGACCTGCGCGCGGAGGGCGGAAATGCGGTCCTCGTAGTCATGCTGCATGCGCGCCTGGCGTGCCATGGTGGCGCCGATCAGGTCGTCGCGCAGCACGAGATAGGAGGTGGCGGCGAGATAGCCGACGGTGAACATGCCGGCGAAACAGAACGTGACGGCGGCCATCCAGGGACGGATGGTCATGTGGCGGATCTTGTCGCCGCTCGCAAAGATCACGACGTGCTGCTTCGCGCGCTTTCCGAAGATGCGGTTTTCAGGACGCTCCGCCACAGTTGATACCCCCGACCGGTTGTGCTGGTCTCGTGCGGGGAATTACACATTGTTAGGGTTAATAAAGCCTTTCCCGGCGTCGTTTTGGCGCCAATTATCAGCTTTGGCTGACGGAAACGAGCGAGCGGTAGAACGACGGCGTGAGGCCGGCCTCGGCGCGCGCCACGTCGTTGAACGGCGGCTTCAGCGGCCCGCGGAAATTGGTGCGCACCAGCTCCTTGAAGGTGGCCGACGGGTCCTTCTTCTCGCGGGCGCAGAGGAAGCGGAACCATTTCGCGCCGACCGCCACATGGCCCTTCTCGTCGTTGTAGATGATGTCGAGGATGTCGGCGCTCGCGTCGTCGCCGGTCTCGCGCATCTTGGCCTGGAGCGTCGGCGTCACGTCGAGGCCGCGCGCTTCGAGGATCAGCGGCACCACGGCGAGGCGGGCCGCCAGGTCGTTGCGCGTGTCGTGCGCGGCCTGCCACAGCCCGTCATGCGCCGGCAGGTCGCCATAGTCCGCGCCGAGATCGCGCAGGCGATCGCGGATGAGGCGAAAATGTTTCGCCTCCTCGAAGGCCACCTGCATCCAGCCGTCAAAGAAGGAATGCGGCACGCGCTCGGTGGTGAAGCGGGCGACGATGTCGAGCGCGAGGTCGACGGCGTTGAGCTCGATATGGGCGAGCGCATGGAGCAGCGCGATGCGGCCCTTCTCGGTGTGCAGCGAGCGCTTCTTCATGTGCTTGGGCGGAATGAGCTCCGGCTTTTCCGGCCGGCCGGGCCGCGAGGGCAGCACCGGATCGCGCGGCGAGCGCATCGAAAGCGTACGGGCGAACCAGCGGCGCGCGGTCTCCTGCGCGAGCTCCGTCTTCAGGTCGAGATCGGCGGCAGAGATTGCCGCCGTGGTGCCGCCGCGTAGGCTTTCGATATGCGGAAGTTTTATCATTCCAATGCCTTATGCGGGGTTTTAAAGTTTCCTGGCGGCGTCGAGCACGGCCGCGACATGGTCCTTGACCTTCACCTTCGGCCAGATTTCCGCAATCTTGCCTTCGGCATCGACGAGCACGGTCGTGCGCTCGACGCCCATATAGGTGCGGCCATACATGCTCTTTTCCTTCCACACGCCATAGGCTTGCAGCGTCTCCAGGCTTTCGTCGGAGGCGAGCGGCACGTCGAGTTCGTGTTTCTTGACGAACTTGTCGTGTTTCTTCACCGGATCCGGCGAAAGGCCGACGAGGGCGACGCCGGCGGCCTCGAAATCCGCCTTGGCGGCGGTAAAATCCTTCGCTTCCGTCGTGCAGGCTTCCGTGTCATCTTTCGGATAGAAGAACAGCACGACGGGCCGGCCGCGCAATGCGGAGAGCGAAATGGTGCCGCCGCCGTCACGCGGGAGGGTGAAGTCCGGGGCCGCAGCGCCTGGGACGAGTTCTGCCATGGGATTTCCTTTCTTTGGCCGGCTTTTTGAGTCAAGGACCCGGCCTCCCGCATATATAGTGGCAGACAGAATCGTCCAACGGCCACTGGACGATGCGCACCGATTCCGTGGGATAGGTTGCGCGCAGGGGCAAAGGAAACAAGCGCGAGATGGGAGATATCCGCGGCGAGAGAGTCGTGTTCCGCAAGCAGGACATCGTTCCGCTGCATGAATTGCCGTCCGCGCAGGCGCACGAACCCATCGTCCTGCATGCGGCGCAGGCAAGCCGCACGGGCATCGCCTGCCGTATCGTCGCCGCGACCGTCGCTCTCGTGCTGTTTCTCGGCGCGGTGCTCATCGGCTTGGTCGAGACCGGGCTTTTCGACAGCACGTTGAATGCCCGCGCCGTCGCTGCCCTCAACCAGGCGCTCGGCCCCCGCTACCGCGCGTCGGTCGATCACACCGTGCTGCGCCTCGCCGGCTTCAACGGGTTTGCACTTAAGGCGGAAAACGTCCGCATCATCGAGCTGCAATCGGACAAGGAGCTGGCGACGACCGATTCGATTGGCATCGTGCTCGATCCGCTGGGGCTTGCCTCCGGCCGCCTTGCCGTCTCGCGGCTCGATGTCGACGGCGTCATGTTCAACGCGGCGCTGCTGCCCAAGAGCAAGCCGCTCGATCTCGCGGCGCTGCGCATTTCCGACGTGCCGGACTATCTCGAAACCACCTTCGAGCGGCTCGACGGCGTCAACCGCCTGATCGACGCCAACGGCATGCAGACCGTCAGCATCTCCGACCTCGGTGCGACATTCCAGGGGCCGGACGGCAAGCCGATCACGCTCGCCATCGCCAGCCTGCAATTCACCCGCGACGGCGACGGCACCATGTCGATCGACGGTCATTTTTCGCTGGACGGTTCGGAAGGCGAGATCGACCTCACCGCCTCGGGCACGGAAGGGGCGATCCGCACGCTGGACGGCTCGATCCGCAACGTGGCGCTGGCAAAATTCCTGCTCGGTAACGACGTCAACGGCAATGTGCATGCCGGCATCGATACGACGGCGGATGTCTCGGTCAATTCCGTGCGCGAGATTGCCGGCACGAAACCGGTGCTGGGCCTGACCATCAACGTCGCCGCCGGCGCGGTCTATGGCGATGGAATCGCGGCGGAGCTGCGCCCCTCCACCCTCAAGGCCGTCTATAATTTCGACAAGGGATCGATCGAGCTTGCCTCGCCGGATGCGAGCGTCGGCCAGTCGCATTTCCCCTTCACCGGCGGCCTCATCGACCTCGACCGCGTCTCCGACCGGGCGGACAAGGGCTTTGCCATCGATCTGGTCTTCAGCAACGCGATCAGCCGGCCGGTCGATTCCACCGAGGCGCCGATCCGCTTCGACGCCAAGGTCAACGGCTACTATCTGCCGAAGACGAAGAACCTGCTGTTCGAGCAGATGGCCGTTTCCAGCGAGAAGGGCAATGTCGCGGGCTCCCTTGCCATGCGCTTCAGCGACCGTGCGCCGGAAGTCAGCTTCGTGATGATCGCCAGCGAGCTGGAATCGGCGGCCGTCAAGCAGTTCTGGCCGTTCTGGATGGCCAAGACCGCGCGAAGCTGGGTGATCAAGAACATCTTTGGCGGCACCGTCACCAATGGCCGCATCGAATTCTACCTCGCCGAAGGCCGCGAGCGTCTGCCGGGCGTGCCGATGCATCTCGGTCCGGACGAGCTCAAGATCGACTTCGACATCGAGGGCGCGCGCATGAACGTGGCGGGCGAGATCCCGCCCTTGCGCGATACGTCCGGGAAGTTTCGCCTGCGCGGGCCGCGCACCGAAATCCAGATCACCGGCGGTGCTGCCTATTTCCCGTCCGGCCGCTCGGTTGCGCTGAAGGGCGGCACCTTCGTTTTGCCGGATAACTACACCAAGCCGCTGATGGCCGACATGGACATCGACGTCGCCGGCAATGCCGATGCGATTGCGGAACTCGTGACCTATCGGCCGATCCGCGCACTGCCGGCGACCGGTTTTGCGCCGGATGATTTCAGCGGGCAGGTCGAGGCGAAGGTGAAGGCGCATTTCGGCGTCATCTCCTCGCACAATCCGCCGCCACCGGAATGGACTGCCGCGCTCACCCTCAACGACGTGGATGTCGCCAAGCCGATCGCCGGGCGCGAGGTCACCGGCCTTCACGGCCTGCTGGCGATCGATCCCAAGCAGGCCGACCTCAAGGCCAAGGCCGATATAGACGGCGTGACGCTCGATCTCGAACTGCTCGAGCCCGTCGGCAAGGCGAGCACGATCAAGCGCAAGACGATCCTGTCCGGCACGCTCGACAACAAGGACCGGCGCAAGCTGCTGCCGGGCCTGGAGGATGTGCTGGATGGCGCGATCGCCATGCGGATGGAGCAGGACGGCGACGGGCCGCGCCAGGTGGAGGCGGATGTGGGTGCTGCCGCGGTCTCCATTCCCTGGATCGGCTGGACCAAGGGTGCCGGCATCGGCGGCAAGGTCACGCTGACGGCGGACACCAAGGAGGGCGTCACCCGGGTTTCCGATTTCCGCTTTGCCGGCGACGGGTTCAATGTCGCGGGCGATCTCACCTTCCGCGGCGCAAGGCTGGACGCGGCAAACTTCTCGACGGTCCGACTTTCGGCCGACGATCGGTTCCGGCTGAAGCTGGAGCGCGGCAAATCCGGCTATTCCGTCGTGGCGGACGGCGAGGCTGCCGACGTGCGCTCCGTGCTGGCGCGCCTCAAGAACGCCGGCAGCGGCGAAGGGGGTGGCGACAAGCAGGGCATCACCGTGCAGGCCAACCTGTCGCGGGCCGTCGGTTTCAATGGCGAAAGCCTTTCCAATGTCAGCCTGCGCTATGCCACGACAGGCAGCCGCATTTCCGGCGTCGACCTTTCGGCGGTGACGGCCGGCGGCGCGCCCGTGGTGGCGCAGCTTGCCCGCAACGGCGGCTCGGACGCCATCCAGCTCACCAGCGGCGACGCCGGCGCTGTGGCGCGCTTCGCCGATGTCTACAGCCATATGCGCGGCGGCCTGCTGAACGTCCGCTTGCGGGAAACCTCCAACAGCGGCTGGCGCGGCTCCGTCGACATCCGCAATTTCTCGCTCGTCGGCGAAGAGCGCCTGCGCTCGCTCGTCTCCACGCCGGCCGGCGAAGACGGGCGCAGCCTCAACCAGGCGGTGCGCCGCGAAATCGACGTCAGCGCCGTGCGCTTCTCCCGCGGCTTTGCGCAGGTGCGCACCGGCGGCGGCTCGCTCAGCCTGGAAAACGGCGTGGTACGAGGCGAGGCGGTGGGCGCCACCTTCCAGGGCACGGTGCGCGACGCCAACGGCCGGATCGACATGACCGGCACCTTCATGCCCGCCTATGGCCTCAACCGGCTCTTCGCCGAGCTGCCGCTCATCGGCATCATCCTCGGCAACGGCAACGACCGCGGCCTCATCGGCATCACCTTCAAGCTGGCAGGCCCCTTCGACAAGCCGAAACTCACCATCAACCCGCTGTCGATCATCGCGCCCGGCGTCTTCCGCAACATCTTCGAATTCCAATGAAAAAGGCCGCCCGGAGGCGGCCTTGATCTGGGGTGCTGCGCGGCCGATCAAGCCGGGCGGATGAGGATGTGCTTCTTCTTGCCGAGCGACAGTTTCACGACGCCATCGGCGGAGACGTCCGAGGAGCCGATCATGCGGCGCTCTTCGGAAACCGCGGCGTCGTTGATGCGCACCGCGCCGCCCTGGACGTGGCGGCGCGCTTCGCCGTTGGAGGCGGCAAGGCCGGCCTTGACGATGAGGTTCAGGAGGCCGATGCCGGCTGTGAGTTCGCTTGCGGTGACGTCGATCGTCGGCAGGTTCTCGGCAATCGCGCCTTCTTCGAAAGTCTTGCGCGCGGTTTCGGCGGCCTGTTCGGCGGCCTCGCGGCCATGCAGCATCGCCGTCACTTCCGTGGCAAGGATCTTCTTCACCTCGTTGATCTCGGCACCGCCGAGCGCGGAGAGCCGGGCGATCTCGTCCATCGGCAGCGTCGTGTAGAGCTTCAGGAAGCGCGAGACGTCGGCGTCTTCCGTGTTGCGCCAGTATTGCCAGAAATCATAGGCCGACAGCATGTCCGGGTTGAGCCAGACGGCGCCGGAGAGCGACTTGCCCATCTTCGCGCCCGACGCGGTCGTCAGCAGCGGCGAGGTCATCGCGTAGAGCTGCGGCGTGCCCATGCGGTGGCCGAGGTCGATGCCGTTGATGATGTTGCCCCACTGGTCGGAGCCGCCCATCTGCAGGCGCACGTCGTAACGCTTGTTGAGCTCGACGAAATCGTAAGCCTGCAGGATCATGTAGTTGAATTCGAGGAAGGACAGCGACTGCTCGCGGTCGAGGCGCGTCTTCACGCTGTCGAAGGAGAGCATCCGGTTGACGGAAAAATGCCGGCCGACATCGCGCAGGAATTCGAGATAGTTGATGCCGAGCAGCCAGTCGGCATTGTTGATCATCAGCGCGTCCTTCGGACCATCACCGTAGGTCAGGTAGCTCGAAAAGACCTTCTTGATGCTGGCGATGTTGCTGTTGATGGTTTCCGGCGTCATCAGCTGGCGCGCATCGTCCTTGAAGGACGGGTCGCCGACCATGCCGGTGCCGCCGCCCATCAGCGAGATCGGACGGTGGCCGGTCTTCTGGAACCAGTGCAGCAGCATGATCTGGATGAGGCCGCCGGCATGCAGGCTCGGCGCCGTCGGGTCGAAGCCGATATAGGCGGTCACGGTTTCCTTGGCGAGAAGGTCGTCGAGGCCGGTTTCATCGGAGATCTGGTGGATGAAACCGCGCTCTTTCAGCGTGCGAAGGAAATCTGACTTGAATTCGGACATGGCCTGTCTCTCTCGGCGGGAATGCTATGGACGGGATGTTTTTTGGCCGGATGCAATTTTCCGGCGGACCGCCGGGCGTTTATCACTGTTTCACCGCATAATCACTCCAAAAGTGATTCTGGAGCGCACGAGATGACGGCACTGCGGACGGCAATCGGTCTGATGAGCGGCACGAGCCTGGACGGCATCGATGTCGCGCTGCTGCGCACGGATGGCGAGGCCGTCGTCGAGCGCGGGCCATCCATGGGGCGCCCCTACGATGCCGCCTTCCGCCGCCGCCTGCAAGGTGCCTTGGAGACCGCCAAGGCGATCGGCAGCCGCGAAGAGCGGCCGGGTGACCTTACGGAAATCGAGCGTGAGCTGACGCTCCGTCACGCGGAGGCCGTCAATGCCTTCCTCGCCGAAAACAACCTGAAGGCATTTGATGTCGATGTCATCGGCTTCCACGGCCAGACCGTGCTGCACCGGCCCGATGCAGGCCTGACGGTGCAGCTCGGCGACGGCGGGCTTTTGGCACGCGAGACCGGCATCGCCGTCGTCTACGATATGCGGGCGAACGACATGGCGCATGGCGGGCAGGGCGCGCCGCTCATTCCCGTCTATCACGCAGCCTTGGCCGCCGGCCTTTCCCGTTCCACCGGCCGGGCGGTCGTCTTCGTCAATATCGGCGGTATTTCCAACATCACGTTCATCGGCAGCGGCGGCGAGATCGTCGCCTTCGACAGCGGCCCCGGCAACACGCTGATCGACCAGTGGGTCGAGGCTCATGCCGGCATTCCCTATGACCAGGGCGGCATGATCGCCTCGGAGGGCCGTGTCGATCCCGACCTCGCCAACCGCTACCTCAGCCACGCCTTCTTCACCTCTCCGGTGCGCCGCTCGCTCGACCGCAACGATTTTCGCCCGCCGGAAGGCGCGGATGCCAGCCTCGAAGACGGTGCGCGCACGCTGGCCCATGTCACGGCGGCAGCCATCCTGCGCTCCGCCCGCCATCTGCCGGAGCGGCCGAAACTCTACGTCGTCTGCGGCGGCGGCCGGCTGAACCGGGTGATCATGGGCGATCTCGCAGCCCTCGCCGAGGTCGAAGGGGCGGAGGTTGTCGTCGCCGAAGCGGTCGATCTCAACGGCGACAGCATGGAGGCGGAGGCCTGGGCCTATCTCGCCGTGCGCTCGCTTCGCGGCCTGCCGCTCACTTTCCCGGGCACGACCGGCGTCAAGGCGCCCGTCAGCGGCGGCGTATTGCAGAAACCGACCCTTGAAGATTAACGCTTTTTTGGCGGCGGCCTCTTAGCATCGTGGCGGACCATTCCGCGTTTTCCGCACGGGATGCTTATCCAATGTGTCTTGCGTAAGGTGACCGATGAGTGGCGCGGGCTTCCTGATGGCGGCGAACTTTTTCATCGCGCAATGTTTCTGCTTTTTCTTTCTCGCGGTTTCCGTCAGGAGCCGCAATCGCATTGCCGCGCGATGGTTTGCCGGCACCTTTGCTGTCTCGTCGCTTTCCATTGTTTTCGAGTTTCTTCTTGCCAATTTTCCCCCACCGAGGCTCTGGACGGTCCTGGCCTTCGCATCGATCCTCGGCGGAGCGTTCATGCTTCGGGTCGGCATCGGTCATCTTTACGGCTTGCAGGCCAATCGTAGGCATCTGGCCGCGCTCTTTTCCGGCTTCGTGATTTTCAACTACGTGATCTACGATCTGCCGCGTGGAACGCTGGTCCATGCTTTGACGTATCAGGCACCGCTGGCGATCGCGGTCGCCATGAGCGCTTGGGCCGTGTCGCGCGCACTCGCCGCGGCCTTCGTTGACCGGATGCTCGTCGTTCTGCTGGTCATGACAAGCGTACATTTTCCGCTGAAGGCTGCGATCGCGGTCCATGCCGGGTCAGGCAGCGTGGCCAGTGACTACCTTTCCAGCCGGTTCGCGCTGTACTCGCAGAGCATCGGAGCCGTTCTCATCGTCACTATCGGCCTCGTTCTGTTATGTGTGCTGGTGCTGGAAATCATGGCGGATGAAAAGGCCAATGCGGAAGTCGATGTTCTCTCCGGCGTCCTGAACCGTCGCGGCTTCGACAGTCGCGTCGATGCGTTGATCGCACGGCAAGGGCCGCATAGCATCGTTCTTTGCGACCTCGATCGCTTCAAGTCGGTAAACGATACCTATGGGCACCAGGGCGGCGACGCCGTGATCCGCGCGTTCGGGGAGATGCTGAAGGCGGCGGCGCCGACGGGCGCCCTCGTCGCGCGCATCGGCGGAGAGGAGTTCGTGATTTTTCTGCCGTTCACCGGCAAGGATGCGGCCCTTCTCTTCGCGCATGCTCTCCGGGCCGCAAGAGCGGTGTCGCCGGTTCCCGGCCTGCCGGAGGCGCTTCGCGTCACCTCAAGCTTCGGTGTTGCGGAAATCGGCCCGAACGAGCCGCTGCGTTTTGCCATGCGCCGGGCGGACGATGCACTCTACGCCGCCAAGAATGCCGGGCGCGATTGCGTGCGCGAGGCGGAGCCGCCGGCCGTGGTGCTCGACGTTTTCAAGCTGGCAAATTGACGGCATGAAAAAAGCCCGGTGGCGGACCATCGGGCTCTTGTGTTGGGACCTTTCGGCCGCTCAGCGGATGCGCTTGGCGGCCGGTTCGGGCGTCAGTTCGCCAGCGAGGCGGCGGTCGAGATAGTCTTCGCACTCCGCCATCAGGGTTTCCGTCTGGCTGTTGAAGAAGTGGTTGGCACCTGGCACCAGGCGGTGCGTGATCAGGATGCCCTTCTGCGTCTTCAGTTTTTCGACGAGGCCGTTGACGTCCTTCTCCGGTGCCACCTTGTCCGCATCACCGTTGATGATGAGGCCGGACGACGGGCAGGGGGCGAGGAACGAGAAGTCGTAGATGTTCGGCTGCGGGGCGATCGACATGAAACCTTCGATCTCCGGGCGGCGCATCAGGAGCTGCATGCCGATCCAGGCGCCGAAGGAATAGCCGGCGACCCAGCAGCTTTTCGAGTCGGGGTGCAGGCTCTGCACCCAGTCGAGCGCGGAGGCCGCATCCGACAGTTCGCCCGCGCCATGGTCGAATTCGCCCTGGCTGCGGCCGATGCCGCGGAAATTGAAGCGCAGCGTCGTAAAGCCGCGCTTCTGGAACATGTAGAAGAGCTGGTAGACGATCTGGTTGTTCATCGTGCCGCCGAACTGCGGGTGCGGATGCAACACGATGGCGATGGGGGCGTTCTTCTGCTTGGACGGCTGGTAACGGCCTTCGAGGCGACCGGCGGGTCCGTTGAAGATGATTTCGGGCATTCTCACTCCGGCAAGTTCGGATTCCAAAACGGATTCTTGTCAACTGAAGTCTTGACGAAACCAGTCAGCTTTTCTAGAACCTAGTTTAGAACCATTCGAAACTGTATGGGCGCATCGGGCGCCGTGAGATTGGTGTCATAAGGCAAGCCCGACGGAAATTTCAAGAAAAATGCACGCCGCTTTGTGAGATGCCCGGCGAGTACGGATAAAGAATGACGAAGACGGAGCGCACATATCTGGACTGGAACGCCACCGCGCCGCTTTCGGCTGCGGCGCGCGAGGCCGTTCTTGCTGCGCTCGATACGGTCGGCAATCCGTCCTCCGTGCATGGCGAGGGCCGGGCGCTGCGCATGCTGGTGGAAGCCGCGCGCCGCGACGTCGCCGCCCTGGTCCACGCCGCCCCGGCGCATGTGATCTTCACGAGCGGTGCGACGGAGGCTGCGAACCTCGTCCTGACGCCCGATTACCGCATGGGCCGCACGCCGCTTGCCATCAGTCATCTCTACCATTCGGAGATCGAACATCCGGCGATCCGCGAAGGCGGACGATTTTCGCGCGACAAGCTGACCTCGATTCCGGTGACGCCTGCCGGTCTCGTCGATCTCGCCGCGCTGGAAACGCTTCTTAAAGGCCACGACAAGGCAAAGGGCCTGCCGATGGTCGCCGTCATGCTCGTCAACAACGAGACGGGCATCGTTCAGCCGGTGAAATCGGCGGCCGAAATCGTGCACCGCCATGGCGGACTGCTCGTCGTGGACGCGGTGCAGGCCGCTGGCCGTATCCCGGTCGATATCGAGGCGCTGGAAGCGGACTTTTTGATCCTCTCCTCGCACAAGCTCGGCGGCCCGAAGGGTGCCGGCGCGCTCGTCTCGCGGGGCGAGGTGCTGATGCCCGTGCCGCTGATCCGCGGCGGCGGGCAGGAGAAGGGGCATCGCTCGGGCACGGAAAACCCGGCCGCACTCGCCGGTTTCGCCGCGGCGGCGCGTGCTGCCGCTGCCGATTTTGCGGATCGCAACGCCCGGATCGCCGGCCTGCGCGATGCGCTGGAGGCCGGCATGCGCATGGCGACCAACGACATCATCATCCACGGCGCGGATATCGAGCGTGTCGCCAACACCTCGTTCTTCAGCCTGCCGGGCCTGAAGTCGGAAACGGGGCAGATCGCCTTCGATCTCGAAGGT
Organism: Shinella sp. GW821-FHT10F02; assembly: GCF_058809275.1. Taxonomy (NCBI): domain Bacteria; kingdom Pseudomonadati; phylum Pseudomonadota; class Alphaproteobacteria; order Hyphomicrobiales; family Rhizobiaceae; genus Shinella; species Shinella sp. GW821-FHT10F02. The sequence goes on from NZ_JBXASL010000006.1 coordinate 429,873, forward strand.
ATTGCGCTCTCCGCCGGTTCAGCCTGCTCCTCCGGCAAGGTCGGGCAGAGCCATGTGCTGACGGCCATGGGTTTCGATGCGGCCCTTGGCGCCTTGCGCGTGTCGCTCGGTGCGGGGTCTACGCAGGCGGATGTGGACCGCTTTCTCGCGGCCTTTTCGCGTGTCGTCTCACGGCGGCGCGCGGCCTGAGGGGAATCTTGCGGAAACTCAAGTTTTCGCTTGCCAAAAGGTGGGAAAGTCCGCCTTTGGCGCCTACATAAGCGGCGGGAGGTCCCGCCAGACGTTGACAAACTGCCGGACCTTGTATCCGGCAAGATTGGAGAACGATATGCCTGCGGTGCAGGAAACGATCGATCAGGTCCGTCAGATTGACGTCGACCAGTACAAATACGGTTTCGAGACGACGATCGAAATGGAGAAGGCTCCGAAGGGGCTTTCCGAGGAGATCATCCGTTTCATCTCGGCCAAGAAGGGCGAGCCCGACTGGATGCTCGAATGGCGTCTTGCGGCCTATCAGCGCTGGCTGACGCTCGAAGAGCCGACCTGGGCGCGCGTCGAATATCCCAAGATCGACTTCAACGACCTCTATTATTACGCGGCTCCGAAGAACCAGAGCGGCCCGAAGTCCATTGACGAAGTCGATCCCGAACTTCTGAAAATGTACGAAAAACTCGGCATTCCGCTGCGCGAGCAGGAAATCCTGGCCGGCGTGCAGACCTCGAAGATCGCCGTCGACGCCGTGTTCGATTCGGTCTCGGTCGTCACGACCTTCAAGGAAGAGCTGAAGAAGGCCGGCGTGATCTTCATGTCGATCTCGGAAGCCATCCGCGAATATCCCGATCTCGTGAAGAAGTATCTCGGCACCGTCGTGCCGACGTCCGACAATTTCTACGCGACGCTGAACTCGGCTGTCTTCACCGACGGCTCCTTCGTCTTCGTGCCGAAGGGCGTTCGCTGCCCGATGGAACTGTCGACCTACTTCCGCATCAACGAGAAGAACACCGGCCAGTTCGAGCGCACGCTGATCATCGCGGAAGAGGGCGCCTACGTGTCCTACCTCGAAGGCTGCACCGCGCCGCAGCGCGACGAAAACCAGCTGCATGCTGCCGTCGTCGAGCTCGTTGCGTTGGACGATGCCGAGATCAAATATTCCACCGTCCAGAACTGGTATCCGGGCGACAAGGACGGCAAGGGCGGCATCTACAACTTCGTCACCAAGCGCGGCGATTGCCGGGGCAAGAATTCCAAGATCTCGTGGACGCAGGTCGAAACCGGCTCCGCCATCACCTGGAAGTACCCGTCCTGCATCCTGCGCGGCGATGGTTCGCGCGGCGAGTTCTACTCGATCGCCGTGTCGAACGGCCACCAGCAGATCGACAGCGGCACCAAGATGATCCACCTCGGCAAGAACACGTCGAGCCGCATCGTCTCGAAGGGCATTTCCGCCGGCTTCTCCAACAACACCTATCGCGGCCAGGTTTCGGCCCACCGCAAGGCGGAGAACGCGCGCAACTTCACCCAGTGCGATTCGCTCCTGATCGGCGACAAGTGCGGCGCGCATACCGTGCCCTATATCGAGGCGAAGAACGCGACGGCGCAGTTCGAGCACGAGGCGACCACCTCGAAGATCTCGGAAGACCAGCTCTTCTATTGCCTCCAGCGCGGCATCCCGACCGAAGCGGCGATCGCGCTGATCGTCAACGGCTTCGTCAAGGAAGTCATCCAGGAACTGCCGATGGAATTCGCCGTCGAGGCGCAGAAGCTGATCGGCATCTCGCTGGAAGGCTCGGTCGGCTGACCGGGTAAGGAATATCCCGGCGGATTTCCGCCGGGCGACCGGGCAGGTCTTTCGATGAAGTTCCCGCGTGATCCGTTATATTAGACGGTGCGGTTCTCATCGGGAGAAGACGACATGGATCCGGTCAATCTGACGTATTATGCCGTGGTTTGCGGTGGACTGGCAGCGTATGCGCCCAATGTTCGGAATTTGGCGGTACGCACGGTAGTGGGGCTTGGCCTCGGCGGTTTCTCCGCCATGATGCTTCCGGTGGTCCATTTTTTCCTCGGCTTCTGAAACCAAGACGGGAGCGTTTGAGCGCTCCGAACGCAGGACCGAGAAACCATGCTTGAAATCAAGAATCTGCACGCCCGCATCGCCGAAGACGGCACCGAGATCATCCGCGGCCTGAACCTCACCGTGAAGGCGGGCGAAGTCGCCGCCATCATGGGTCCGAACGGCTCCGGCAAGTCGACGCTCTCCTATATCCTCGCCGGCCGCGAAGACTACGAAGTCACCGAGGGCGAGATCCTCTATAACGGCGAGAGCATCCTGGAACTCGACCCGTCCGAGCGCGCCGCCAAGGGCATCTTCCTGGCCTTCCAGTACCCGGTCGAAATCCCGGGCGTCGCCACCATGCAGTTCCTCAAGGTCGCGATGAACGAGCAGCGCAAGGCGCGTGGCGAGGCGGAACTGACGACGCCGGACTTCATGCGCCGCGTCAAGGAATCGGCCGCCGAACTGAAGATCGCGCCGGAAATGCTGCGCCGTCCGCTCAACGTCGGCTTCTCCGGCGGTGAGAAGAAGCGTGCGGAAATCCTGCAGATGTCGCTGCTGGAACCGAAGCTGTGCATCCTCGACGAAACGGATTCCGGCCTCGACATCGACGCGCTGAAGATCGTTGCAGACGGCGTAAACGCGCTGCGTTCGCCCGACCGCGCCGTCGTCGTCATCACGCACTACCAGCGCCTGCTCGACTACATCGTGCCGGATACGGTCCACGTCCTCTACAAGGGCCAGGTCATCAAGTCCGGCGACAAGACGCTGGCCCATGAGCTGGAAGCAAACGGCTATGCCGACATCATCGATGCTGCTGCCTGAGCACGGTGAAGGAGTGATCTCATGAACATGCAGACAGGCATGAAGCTGTCCGTCGCCGAAACGGCGCTCTGCGAAGCCTACGACCATGCGATCGGCGAACTGCCGGGCGATGGCGCCGTGCTCGCGGCCCGCGACGTGCTGATCAGCGACTTCAAGGATGCCGGCCTTCCGACGCGCCGCGTCGAGGCCTGGCACTATACGGACCTCAAGGCGCTGCTGCGCGCCGTGCCGGCCTTCGATCCGGCGGCATCTGCCGCCAAGGTCGGCCCGCTGGTCGAGGGCTCGACGGTGCTTTCGGTCGTCAACGGCGTTGCCGATAGCCGCGCTTCCGCCGATGGCGTAACGCTGCGCACCTTCGCCGATGCGCTCGCCGACGGCACCGCCGCGGAAGGCCTGACCGCCCGCGACAGCGACGACACGATCGGCCGCATCAACGGCGCCTTCGTGCGCGATGGTTTCGTGCTCGATTTCCCGGCCGGGACCGAGCTTGAAGCCCCGCTCGAAATCCAGGCGATCCAGAATGCCGGCCAGACGCATACGCGCTTCCCGGCAACCTTCGGCGCAAACACCAAGGCGACCGTCATCGAGCGCTACCTGGCCGTCAGCGACAACGCGGCCCTGGTGACGTCTGTCAGCGACATTTCGCTTGCCGACGGCGCGGAAATCACCTGGATCATCTTCCAGGGCCAGGGTCTTGCCGATACCCATCTCGGTCAGATCCGCATCACGCTCGGCACCGATGCGAAACTGCGCCTTTATGTCATCAATGCCGGCGGCAAGCTCGTTCGGCAGGAAATCCACGTCGTGGTGGCGGGCGAGGGCTCGGACCTGATCCTGCGCGGCATCAACCTGCTCGGCGGCGAGACGCACAACGACGTGACCTTCACGGTTGGGCATAACGTGCCGAACACCACGTCGACGGAAGTCATCCGCAACGTGATCTTCGATCGCGCCCGCGGCGTCTTCCAGGGTCAGATCCGCGTTGCGCCCGATGCCCAGAAGACCGACGCGAAGATGTCGTGCAACACGCTGCTCCTGTCGGACGAAGCGGATTTCTCGGCCAAGCCGGAGCTCGAAATCTTCGCCGACGACGTGCAGTGCGGCCATGGTGCGACCGTGATCGACATCGACCACGTCCAGCTCTTCTACCTGATGGCCCGCGGCATTCCGGAGAACAAGGCGCGCGCCATGCTGGTCAACGCCTTCGTCGCCGAGATCGTCGAGGAGCTGGAAGACGAGCCGCTGGTCGAGGCGCTGGAAGGCGTCATCGCCGCCTGGCTCGAAAAGCACGCCTGATAAAGGACGAATGAGATGGAACACGCTTTGCCCACAGCAGGCTATGACGTCGAGGCGATCCGCAAGGATTTCCCGATCCTGTCGAAGACGGTCTATGGCAAGCCGCTGGTCTATCTCGACAACGGCGCCTCGGCGCAGAAGCCGCAGTCGGTGATCGACGCGATTTCGCATGCCTATTCGAACGAATATGCAAACGTGCATCGCGGCCTGCATTTCCTGTCCAATGCGGCGACGGACGCCTACGAGGCGGCGCGCGAAAAGGTGCGCCGTTTCCTGAATGCCTCTTCGGTCGACGAGATCATCTTTACCAAATCCTCGACCGAGGCGATCAACACGGTCGCCTACGGCTACGGCATGCCGAAGATTGGCGAGGGCGACGAGATCGTGCTCTCGATCATGGAGCACCACTCCAACATCGTGCCGTGGCATTTCATCCGTGAACGGCAGGGCGCCAAGCTGGTCTGGGCGCCGGTGGACGATGCGGGTGCGTTCCACATCGAAGACTTCGAAAAATGCCTGACGGAGCGCACCAAGCTCATTGCGATCACGCATATGTCGAATGCGCTCGGCACGATCGTGCCGGTCAAGGAAATCTGCCGCATCGCCCGCGAGCGAGGCATTCCGGTGCTGGTCGATGGCTCGCAGGGCGCCGTGCACATGCCGGTCGATGTGCGCGACATCGATTGCGACTGGTACGTGATGACCGGCCACAAGCTCTACGGCCCCTCCGGCATCGGCGTGCTCTACGGCAAGATGGGCCGCCTCAAGGAGATGCGTCCCTTCCAGGGCGGCGGCGAGATGATCGTCGACGTGACGGAAGACATCGTCACCTACAACGACCCGCCGCACCGTTTTGAAGCCGGTACGCCGCCGATCGTGCAGGCGATCGGCCTCGGCCATGCGCTCGACTATATGGAAAAGATCGGCCGCGCGGCAATCTCGACGCACGAGGCGGATCTGCGCGACTATGCGCATGAGCGGCTCTCGGCGATCAATTCGCTCAAGATCTTCGGCACGGCGCCGGGCAAGGGCTCGATCTTCTCCTTCGAGCTCGAAGGCATCCACGCGCATGACGTCTCGATGGTCATCGACCGGGCGGGTGTGGCGGTGCGTGCCGGCACCCATTGTGCGCAGCCGCTCTTGAAACGCTTCGGCGTCACCTCCACATGCCGTGCATCGTTCGGCCTGTACAATACGCGCGCCGAGGTGGATGCTCTCGCCGATGCGCTTGATCATGCCCGCAAGTTTTTTGCCTGAGGAGGTGGACCCATGTCCCTCGACGCAACGGAAGACAAGATCGACGTCCGCGACGGCATCGTGCATTCGGCGATCCCGGCCGACGAACTGGCGCGCCTCAGCGACGACGTCATTTCCGCGCTGAAGACGGTCTACGACCCGGAAATCCCGGCCGACATCTTCGAGCTCGGCCTGATCTACAAGATCGACATCGAAGACGACCGCATGGTCAAGATCGACATGACGCTGACGGCGCCCGGTTGCCCCGTGGCCGGCGAGATGCCCGGCTGGGTGGAGAATGCCGTCGGCGCGGTCGAGGGCGTGTCCGGCGTTGAGGTCCGGATGACCTTCGATCCGCCGTGGACGCCGGACCGCATGTCGGAAGAGGCGCAGGTTGCTGTTGGCTGGTATTGATCCCTTAACGCGGGGTCACTAGATTTAGATTCGGAAACCGCCGGGCCTTGAACCCGGTCGGCGAAGGAGAAACGGCCCATGGCCTTTGCAGTTATGAAGCTCACCGATGCGGCGGCAGACCGCGTCAAGGCGATCGTCGACAATGCCGGCGGTGACGCCAAGGGTATACGCGTCGGCATCAAGAAGGGCGGTTGCGCGGGCATGGAATATTCCATTGACCTCGTGACCGAAGCAAACGCCAAGGACGACCTGATCGAGCGCAACGGTGCGCGCGTCTGGGTCGCGCCGGAAGCCGTGCTCTATCTGCTCGGCACCGAGATGGATTTCGAGGTAACGACGCTGCGTTCCGGCTTCACCTTCCACAACCCGAACCAGACGTCTGCCTGCGGCTGCGGCGAATCGGTCGAGCTGAAGCCCGCCGACCTTGCAGCGCTTGCTGCCGCCGGCCAGCCCACGGTGCGCGCCGGCTGAACCCGGAATGCCGGGGGTGCAGGACTGCAAAACCTCACGACTTTCCTTCGCCGCCGGATTTGCCTAGTCTCCGACGCGCGGCACCCGGATCGGGTACCGGCGGATCGCCAGGGAGGGGACGCGCGCGATGACCGGCTTTGCCGCGGCACTTTACCAGAACCTGCCCTTTCCGGCCCTGATCGTCGATGCCGAGGCGCGTGTCGTCTCGTTCAATGAGGCGGCTGCGCGCACTTTCGGCTGGAATCGCGATGGCCGGAAGCCCGCCGAATCGGCCGTCATCGACGGGCCGGCCCCCGCCGCGATCCTCGCCCGCTACGCGTCTGCCGGGCGCGAGAATGCACACGCCTTTTCCTTCCACCACGACAATGGTTCGCTCTTCGATGCGACCGCGCATGTGATCGCCGTGCCGGACGAGGGCACCGGCTCCTGTTACGCGCTTCTCCTGCGCAGCCTGCTCTCCGGCGGCAGCCATGGCGAGCAGATCCTGCTTGGCCAGCGCTTCGATGCAGCCCTCGACACCATGCCGGAAGGCTTTGCCGTCTTCGACCAGGAAGAGCGGCTGATGATGTTCAACCGGACCTTCAAGGAGCGTTGCGGCCCCGCCAAGGAGAATGTGCGGGTGGGCGCCAGCCTCGAAAGCATCATTCGCGCCAATATCAGGGCAGGCGTCTATACGAATATCGAGGAAGGCACGCCGGAGGCAGAGGCGCTGGTGGAGGCGCGCCTGCGCGATCACCGCACGCCTGATTCGGGCGGTGCGGTCTTTGCCTATGGCGGCGACCGGTGGATGCGTTCGGAGAGCCACGTCACGGAAACCGGCGATATCGTCGCGTTGCGCGTCGACGTCACGGACCTCAAGCGCGCCGAGGCGGCGCTGGAGGAGAAGCGCCGCGACTATCTCTCGCTGTTGCAGATCCTGCCGGACATGATCCTGCGCTTCGACAAGAAGCTTATGGTGCGTTTTGCCAATGACAAATATGCCAGCCATGTCGGCTCGACGACCGATGCCCTGATCGGCCGCTATCTGCCGGACGTCGCCTGCGCGCCGGAGCAGACGGCCGAGCTGATGAACATCGCGAACTATACGCCCGAGCACCCCATCAAGACCCTGGAAATCTGCATCGACAACCATGACGGCCACGAGATGTGGATGCACTGGACGGCCGTCGCGAGCTTCGACGGGGAAAGCGTCAGCGAGGTTGTCAGCGTCGGGCGCGACATTACCGAGGCGAAGCGCCAGCAGCAGCAGGTGGAGGCGCAGACGAACGAGCTGCGCCGCAAGAACGAGGCGCTCGACCAGTTCACCGCCACGGTCTCGCATGACCTGAAGGCGCCGCTGCGCCATCTCTCCATGTTCGCCGAGATGATTTCCGAAGACCTTCACCGCGGCGAGTTCGCGGAACTGCAGCACTATGCCGATCATGTGCGCAAGAGTGCCGTGCGCATGCGCCGCATCATCGACAGCCTGCTCGAATTCTCGCAGATCGCCTATCGCATCACCGCGCCGAAGCCGGTCGCGCTCTCCGATGTGGTGCGCGACGCTCTGGTGCTGCTGGAAGGCCATGTGCAGGAAAGCGGCGGCAGGATCGAGGTCGCGGCCCTTCCGGACATCCAGGGCGATCCGGAGCTTCTGAAGCGGCTGGCGCAGAACCTCATCGGCAATGCGCTGAAATATTGCCGGCCCGGCGAGGCACCCGTCGTTCGCGTCTATAGCCGGGACAATGACGGCGCCATCGACTTCGTCGTGGAGGATGACGGCATCGGCATCGACCCGCAGCATGTGGGGCGGATTTTCGAGGTGTTTCAACGGCTTCACCGTGACGAATCGGTCTACCAGGGCACCGGCGTCGGCCTCGCGCTGGCGCGCCGGATCGTCGAGAGCCACAATGGCGTGATAGCGCTTGACACGAGCTATGCTCCGGGCGCACGCTTCATCGTGACGTTTCCACATCCGGTGAAATCAAGGGGGAACGATCGTGGCAAGCCTGCTTAGGAAGCTGATCGTCGTCGATGACGACCCCGTGGATGTGCGCTTCGTGATGCGCGCCTTCAGCGATGCCGGCAGCCCCATCGAGATCACCCATGTCGCCGATGCGGAGGTCGCCAGCGACCGGCTCGCGACGGAAGCCTTCGATTATATCCTGCTCGACATCAACATGCCCGGCACCAACGGCATGGATCTGCTCAAGCGGCTGCGCGGGCGCACGCGCACGGCGGTGACGCCGGTCATCATGCTGTCCTCGTCCTCGAACACCTCCGACGTCAACAGCGCCTACGAGAACGGCGCCAATGCCTATGCGGTCAAACCCTCGACGCTCAGCGGCTACCGCGATTTCGCGGAAGGTTTTACCCGCTTCTGGGTGGACGTCGCCGTCTCGCCCTGAGCCTTTCCCTCCCTGCCCGAAATGAAAAAGCCCCGGCCGATGGATCGGCCGGGGCTCATCAGGTTGAGGACAAACCTCGCCCCACCCACCTTCGTCATCCTCGTCCTCGGGTTAAACCCGAGGATTGACGCGAGGATCCACCTTCCGCGGCGTGCCAGCGGGATGGATGGTCGGGTCAAGCCCGACCATGACGGTGGAGAGGTTGGTCGATTACTCGGCCGCCTGCGCGTAGTCCTCCAGCGGCGGGCAGGAGCAGACGAGGTTGCGGTCGCCGTAGACATTGTCGACGCGGTTGACCGGCGACCAGTATTTGTCGACGCGGAAGGCGCCCGGCGGGTAGCAGGCCTGCTCGCGCGAATAGGGGCGGTCCCATTCGCCGACGAGGTCTTCCACCGTGTGCGGGGCGTTCTTCAGCGGGTTGTTGACCCGGTCCATCTTGCCTTCCTCGATGGCCCGGGCTTCCTCGCGGATCGACAGCATCGCATCGCAGAAGCGGTCGATCTCGGCCTTGGTCTCCGATTCGGTCGGCTCGATCATCAGGGTGCCTGCGACCGGCCAGCTCATGGTCGGCGCGTGGAAGCCGCTGTCGATGAGGCGCTTGGCGACGTCGTCGACCGTCACGCCCGCGCTGTCGACGAGCGGGCGCGTGTCGATGATGCATTCATGCGCCACGCGGCCCTTGGCGGACTTGTAGAGCACGTCATAGGCACCCTTGAGGCGAGCGGCGATGTAGTTGGCGTTGAGGATCGCCACCTTCGTCGCCTGCGTCAGGCCGGCGCCACCCATCATCAGGCAGTAGCTCCAGGAGATCGGCAGGATGGAGGCCGAGCCGAAGGGGGCCGCCGAGACCGCACCGGCCTCGCCGGTTGTCGGGTTCGCCGGCAGGTAGGGCGCCAGATGCGCCTTGACGCCGATCGGACCCATGCCGGGACCGCCGCCGCCATGCGGGATGCAGAAGGTCTTGTGCAGGTTGAGGTGGCTGACGTCGCCGCCGATATCGCCGGGACGGGCCAGACCCACCATGGCGTTCATGTTGGCACCATCGATATAGACCTGGCCGCCGTGCTTGTGAACGATCTCGCAGATCTCGCGCACGTTCTCTTCAAAGACGCCGTGCGTGGAGGGATACGTGATCATGCAGCAGGACAGGTTGTCCGCATGCTGCTCGGCTTTCGCGCGAAAATCCTCCATGTCGATGTCGCCATTGTCGGACACTTTCACGACGACGACCTTCATGCCGACCATCTGCGCCGATGCCGGGTTGGTGCCGTGCGCGGAGGTCGGGATGAGGCAGACGTCGCGATGCGTGTCGCCATTGGCGAGGTGATAGGCGCGGATCGTCAGGAGGCCGGCATATTCGCCCTGCGCACCCGAATTCGGCTGCATGGAGACGGCGTCGTAGCCGGTAATGTCGCAGAGTTTCTGCGACAGGTCCTCGATCAGGTAGCGGTAGCCCTGCGCCTGGTCGGCGGGCACGAACGGGTGGATCTCCGCAAATTCCGGCCAGGTGATCGGCAGCATTTCCGCCGTCGCGTTCAGCTTCATCGTGCAGGAGCCGAGCGGGATCATCGAACGGTCGAGCGCGAGGTCGCGGTCGGAGAGGCGGCGGATGTAGCGCGTCATCTCGCTTTCCGCCCGGTTCATGTGGAAGATCGGGTGCGTCAGGTATTCGCTGGTGCGCAGCAGGTCTTCCGGCAGGCGGTAATCCGGCTCGAACTCCGCCACTTCGAAATCACCGCCGAAGGCACGCCAGACGGCTTCCAGCGTGACGGGGCGCGAGCGCTCGTCGAGGCTGATGCCGATGCGGTCGTCACCGATCTTGCGAAGGTTCACCTCTTCGGCGACGGCGGTCTTCAGGATGATGCCCTGGAGTTTGCCGACATGCACGGTGATCGTGTCGAAGAAGACTTCCGGTTCAACGGTGTAGCCGAGTTTTTCCAGGCCCATGGCGAGGCGCACGGTCTTCTGGTGCACATTCTGCGAAATCGCCTTCAGGCCCTGCGGACCATGGAAGACGGCATACATCGAGGCCATGACGGCGAGCAGGACCTGCGCGGTGCAGATGTTCGACGTCGCCTTTTCGCGGCGGATGTGCTGCTCGCGGGTCTGGAGCGACAGGCGGTAGGCGCGGTTGCCGCGGGCATCGATGGAGACGCCGACGAGGCGGCCGGGCATGGAGCGCTTATAGGCGTCTTTGACGGCCATATAGGCCGCATGCGGCCCGCCATAACCGACCGGCACGCCGAAACGCTGGGTGCAGCCGATGGCAATATCCGCGTCCATGTCGCCGGGCGACTTCAAAAGCGCCAGCGCCAGCGGATCGGCCGCCATGACGGCGATCGCGCCGGTCTGGTGCAGGCGGGCGATCAGGCCGGTGAAATCGCGCACATGGCCGTAGGTGCCGGGATACTGGAAGATCGCGCCGAAGACGTCGACGGGATCGAGATCGGTGAAGGGATCGCCGACGATGATCTGCCAGCCGAGCGGCTCGGAGCGGGTCTTCAAAAGCGCGATCGTCTGCGGGTGGCAGTTCTCGTCGACGAAGAAGGCGTTCGCCTTGGATTTCGCCACGCGCTGCGCCATGGCCATCGCTTCGGCGGCGGCCGTCGCTTCATCAAGCAGCGAGGCGTTCGCCACGTCGAGGCCGGTCAGGTCGCAGACCATGGTCTGGTAGTTGATCAGCGCTTCGAGGCGCCCCTGGCTGATTTCCGGCTGATAGGGCGTATAGGCCGTGTACCAGGCGGGGTTTTCCAGGATGTTGCGCTGGATCACCGGCGGCGTGATCGTGCCGTAATAACCCTGGCCGATCAGCGAGACGAGCTTCTTGTTGCGGTTGGCGGTCTCGCGCAGCTTGTCGAGCGCCTCGCGCTCGGTCATCGCGGCGCCCCATTCGAGTGGCTTTTCCTGGCGGATCGATTTCGGCACGGTGTCGTCGATCAGCGCATCGAGGGTGGGATAGCCGATCACCGCCAGCATGGCTTCCATCTCCTTCGGCGAAGGGCCGATATGGCGACGGTTGGCGAAGTCGTAGGGCTGGTAATCGGTAAAGGCGAAATCCTTGGGAAGAGACATCAGCCGACAAGCTCCTTGTAGGCGGCTTCGTCCAGCAGGCCGTCGGCATCAGACGCGTTGGCGAGTTTCAGCTTGAAGAACCAGCCGGCACCCTGTGGGTCGCTGTTGACGAGGGAGGGATCGGCAACGATCGCCTCGTTGACTTCGACGATTTCCCCGTCAAGTGGACAATAGACGTCGGAGGCCGCCTTGACGCTTTCGACGGTGGCCGCATCGCCGCCCTTTTCGAAGGTGGAGCCGACCTCGGGCAGTTCGACGAAGACGAGGTCGCCGAGCTGTTCAGCGGCGTGCGTGGTGATGCCCACGGTCGCAACGCCGGCTTCGATCTTCAGCCACTCGTGTTCTTCGGTAAATTTCAGCATGGACGAACCTTTCTGGTCAGCGTTTGAAGGTGTTCTTGACGAAGGGCAGGGCCGATACGGTGATCGGCAGAAATTTTCCGCGCACGCCGGCATAAAGCTGGGTGCCAGGCGCGGATGCAGCCTTGGTGACGTAGCCCATGGCGACGGGGCCATCGGCATTCGGGCCGAAGCCGCCGGAGGTGACGGTGCCGACGACGTCTTCACCCTCGGCATCGGTGGCGAGCACGGCGCCGCCGCGCACGGGTGCACGGCCTTCCGGCTTCAGGCCGACGCGGCGGCGGTCCGTGCCGTTTTCGAGCTGGTTGAGGATGATATCGGCACCCGGGAACCCGCCGGCACGCTCGCCGCCCTTGCGGCGGACCTTCTGCATCGCCCATTCGAGCGCCGCTTCCACCGGCGTCGTGCCGGTGTCGATGTCGTTGCCGTAGAGGCAGAGGCCGGCTTCGAGGCGCAGCGAATCGCGGGCGCCAAGACCGATCGGCAGCACGTCTGGATGGTCGAGCAGGCGGCGACAGACGGCTTCGGCAAGGTTTGCCGGAATGGAAATCTCGAACCCGTCCTCGCCGGTATAGCCCGAACGCGAGACGATGCAGTCGGCGTCGTGCAGGTCGCAGGCGCGCACGTCCATGAAGCGCATAGAGGAGATATCGGCCCAGAGCTCGGCGAGCACCGATTCCGCATGCGGCCCCTGGAGCGCGACCAGCGCACGGTCGTCATGCAGCGTCAGCTCGCAGGTATCGCCGATCTTCGCCTGCATATGGGCGAAATCCGCCTCCTTGCAGGCGGCGTTGACGACGACGTAGAAATGGTCGCCGCGGTTGGCGATCATCAGGTCGTCGAGAATGCCGCCGTCGTCATTGGTGAAGAGCGCATAGCGCTGGCGGCCTTCGCCAAGGCCGAGCACATCGACCGGCACCAGCGTTTCGAGCGCGCGCGCGGCATCCGCATTGTCGCCGGAGCGGGCGCGCACCGTGACCTGGCCCATATGGGACACGTCGAACAGGCCGGCCGCCGCGCGGGTGTGGAGATGTTCCTTCATCACGCCCGCCGCATATTGCACCGGCATTTCATAGCCGGCGAACGGCACCATGCGGGCGCCGAGCGACAGGTTCAGCGCATGAAGCGGGGTTTTCTTGAGGTCTGACGATACGTCCAAAAGGCGCCCTCCCAGTCTTTGGGCGCCCATGATTCTTCCGGGCGCCGGCTCACAATCCAGGCGCATCTGCGCCGTTCTCCTGAGCCCCCTCTGTCCCTTCGCCTGAGATTGTTATCCCTTCGGCGAGCGTTTTCACGCTTCTCTCCAGAGTTCCGACGGCACCTTGCTGGTCCTTTTGCCTGAGAGTTTCCGGGGCGGTTGCTCCTTCGGCACCGGTCTTGCCTAGTAAAAGGCGACCGGTTTCTCCCAGCGAGGTCGGCCCCAGATAACGACCTTGCCTGCGCTTTGGCAAGAGCGCTGCGTCGCTGCCGAGCAATTTTTTGTCGTAGGGGGAAAGGAGCAAAGAAAAGGCCCCGGGGCGGGGGCCTTCAAGAAGATTGGAGGACGGCTGATTTTTCTGAGGGAGGATCAGACGGTTTCCGGCAGCGGGGGCGATCCGTTTTCGCCATAGAGGCGCTGCGCCTCGGCGACGGTCACCTGCGGCGTGCTGCCGGGCGCCGTGATGAGTGCCAGCGCGAGCGCCGGCGGATGAATGACGTTGAGCACCGCAAGCACACGGGCATCGCCGCGGATCTTGGCGTCCTCGCTCCAGTGGTGGATGCGCTCCTCGAACAGCGTGTTCGCACGCACCTGCGGTCGCATTCCCTGCGAGGCATAGGCGGCGGTGGCGGGCGAGACTGTCACGATCTGAGTCATGGCGTTCAACGAGGTTGGTTTGAGTTGGTGCAATTTATCAGTTGCGCCTTTCCTGCATGTAAAACTTCATGGTTGTATTTTCATCGAATTTTAACAGTCTGTGCGACTTTCGGTCGGCCTTGCCATCGGCGGGGCAATTCCGCCATAACAGGCGCAGAATGCCGCCGGAATCGGGCGGACAAAGCGGTTTCAGCAAAAGTGTGAAGCGGTTTTGCACCCGAAACTGCGTCAAGACAAAAACATGCCGCCAATGGCGCGGGAGGACCGATGAAGCCGATTTTCGTGCAATTGCAATGCGCTCCGGGCAAGACCTACGAGGTCGCGGATGCGCTTTACGCTACGGAACTCATCTCGGAGCTTTATTCCACCAGCGGCGAGTACGATCTGCTCCTGAAGATCTATGTCGACAGCGAGGAAGAGATCGGCAAGTTTATCAACGACCACGTTGCCTCCATTCCCGGCATCGTGCGCTCGCTGACCACGCTGACTTTCCGCGCTTTCTAAGCTGTTCCCCTCCGCCCGTTCTTGCGCTAAAGCACGGCGCAACGAAAGAAGGCGAAGATGGCAGGCATCGAACACAGGCAGGTGGACAACGACGAGGCGGGCATGCGCCTCGACCGATGGTTCAAGGTCCACTATCCGGGCCTCGGCTTCGGCCAGCTCCAGAAATTGCTGCGCTCCGGCCAGGTGCGCGTCGATGGCGGGCGCGTGAAGAGCGACACCCGCATCCAGCCGGGGCAGGTGGTCCGCGTGCCCCCGATGGAAGTCGATGCCAAGGTGAAGTCCGGGCCGATCGCCGGTCGCGACCTCAGGCATTCGCCGGATGGCGAACTCCTGTCGCGCATGCTGCTGCATGAGGACGACAAGGTCATCGTGCTGAACAAGCCGGCCGGCATCGCCGTGCAGGGCGGTTCCGGCGTCAACCGGCACATCGACCAGATGCTGGAAGCCTGGACGAGCCAGAAGGGCGAGAAGCCGCGCCTCGTGCACCGCCTCGACCGCGACACCTCCGGCGTGCTCGTCGTCGCCCGCACGCGCGGCGCCGCGCAAAAACTCACTGCCGCCTTCCGCGAGCGCGACACCAAGAAGACCTACTGGTCGCTGGTGATGGGCGTGCCGAAGAAGCGCGAGGACAAGATTTCCACCTGGCTCGTCAAGGAGCAGACGCCCGACGGCGACCGCATGCGCATCGCCAAGCACGGCGAGGACGGCGCCGACCACGCGGTGTCCTTCTACCGCATTATCGAGCAGGCCGCGCAGAACTTCGCCTGGCTGGAGATGGAGCCCTATACCGGCCGCACGCACCAGCTACGCGTGCACGCCGCCCATATCGGTCATCCGATCCTGGGTGACCCGAAATATTTCGACGCGGACGTCAACTGGAACTTCCCAGGCGGCGTGCAGAACAAGCTGCACCTCCACGCGCGCCAGATCGACATTCCGCATCCGTCCGGCGGGCGCCTCAAGATCACCGCGCCGCTGCCGCCGCACATGGTGCAGACCTGGAACCTCTTCGGTTTCGACCTGAGTGCTGCGGAAGGGGACGACGACTGATGCGGCTCGTTCTCTTCGATTGCGACGGCACGCTGGTGGACAGCGTCGGGCTGATCCATGAGGTCATGGCGCGCACCTTCGCCGATTTCGGTTATGCGCGGCCGGACGTTGCCGAGACCAAGGCGATCATCGGCCTGACGCTCGACATCGCGATCGCCCGCATGCAGGGCAAGCCGCATGTCGACGACGAGGCGCTGGCGATGACCGCGCATTACAAGGCGATCTATGGGGGCGTGCGCAATGAGCCCGGTTTCCAGGAGCCGCTTTTCCCCGGCATCGCCGACCTGATGGCGCGACTGGAGCGGCAGGACGACCTGATCCTCGGCGCCGTCACCGGCAAGTCGCGCCGCGGCCTCGATCTCATCCGCGCCTCGCATGGCTTCGAAAAGACTTTCTTCGTCTCGCGCACGGCGGACGATTGCCCCTCCAAGCCGCATCCGGGCATGGTGACGGAATGCTGCAGCGAAGCGGGCATCGATGCGGCGGCGACCATTGTCGTCGGCGATGCGATCTACGATATGCAGATGGCCAAGGCGGCGGGCGCCAAGGCCGTGGGCGTCGCCTGGGGTTATGCCAGCGTGCCCGAACTGGTGGAGGCGGGGGCGGACCATATCCTGCGCACGCCCGCCGACCTCCTCGACTGGTTGGAGATTTCCGATGCGTGACATCCTGAGCGACCTTTCCGACGCGATGAGCGACCCCGATCCGGTGCGCCGCGCGCAGATCCAGATGAAGCGCCCGCTGCCGAAGCGTTTCTACAAGGACGTTTCCACCGATTTGGCGGAAGAAGGCTTCCGCATCCTGCTCGACGGCCGCCCGGTGCGCACGCCGGCCAAGAAACTGCTCGCGGTGCCGGCGCAGCCGATCGCCGATCGCCTGAAGGCGGAGTGGGACGGGCAGGGCGAGGAAATCGATCCGGCGAAGATGCCGGTGACCCGCCTCGTCAACACCGCCGTCGATGGCGTTGCCGACAATTTCGATGCCGTCTTCGAGGAGATCGTGCGTTTCGCCGGCACGGACCTTCTCTGCTATCGCGCCGATTCGCCCGAAGGCCTCGTCGAGCGTCAGCGCGACGGCTGGGATCCGGTCATCCGCTGGGCCGCCGAGGCCAAGGGCGCACGCTTCATCCTCGTCGAAGGCGTGATCCATCAGGAACAGCCGGCGCCGGCGATCGCGGCGTTTTCCGCAGCCCTTTCCGCCTGGCGCCATCCGCTGGCGCTGGCCTGCCTGCACACGGTCACCACGCTTACCGGCTCGGCACTGCTGGCGCTGGCGCTTGCCGAAGGCGTGATCGACACCGACAAGGCCTGGTCGCTCGCCCATGTCGACGAGGACTGGCAGATCGAACATTGGGGCATGGACGACGAAGCCTTCCGCCGCCGCGAACTGCGCCGCGAGGAGATGGACGTGGCCGCCTCCGTGCTTGTGGAAATCCCGCGCTGAAAAGACTTTGTTAAGATTTCCGCACCATTTTGGCACGCGGCCGAAATCCGACATCGCATACCGGTAGTTTCATGCAGTTCCTTGTCCGCGCTCTCCTCTCCGCCTGCCTCTTCGTTTCCACCACCGCCCATGCCGATGACGGCTATCCCGTCCGCGATATCCGCAAGGTCGTGGTGAGCGGCGACGACAGCGTGCCCAACACGGTGCTGAAGCGCACCGGCGAACACCTGAAGCGCGCCGCCAAGGCGACCCGCCGCCCGGTGCAGATCGATCGCGCTGCCATGGATATCCGCGTTTCCGGCGTGAAACAGGCGAGCGACGGGCACAGTTCCGCAAAGGTCACGGTGACGCTCGCCGATCTCGGCGGCGGCGCCTCGTCGCGCAAAACGCTGACGGTCAACAGCTTCATGCCGGCCCGTAAAGGCCGCGAGGCGGCGCTCGGCGATGCGATCGCCAAGCGCGTGGCGCTCGCCTACCATCTGGCGCCAGTCGCTGCGGGCAAGGCCTCCTATGCCAAGCGGCCCGGCAAGGGCCGCAAATATGCCGGCGGCAAGCGTCGCACGGCGACGGTGCGCTCCGTCCAGGCCTATTCCGGCGCGCCGAAGCGCGCGCTCGTCATTCCGTCCGAGGCGGCGCTGACGGTGCGGTCGCGCGCGCTGGCCGAAGGCTCGACGAAGAAGGTCGCGCCCTGCGTCGTGACCCAGACGATCAGCTGCGATTGATCCTATAGACCATCGATCTGGAGAACGCCTCTTCAAAGCCCCCGGTTCCGCGTGCTAAGTCCTTGGTGACACGGGAGGAACCGAGGCATCATGAAGGAAATTCTCCACGAGCTCGAAGTCCGGCGCGAGCGCGCCCGCATGGGCGGCGGTGCGGCGCGCATCGATGCGCAGCACAAGCGCGGCAAGCTGACGGCGCGCGAGCGCCTCGAGGTGTTTCTCGACGAGGGCTCGTTCGAGGAGTTCGACATGTTCGTCGAGCACCGCTCGACCGATTTCGGCATGGAGAAGACGAAGATTGCCGGCGACGGCGTCGTTACCGGCTGGGGCACGGTCAACGGCCGCACCGTCTTCGTTTTCGCCAAGGATTTTACGGTCTTCGGTGGCTCGCTCTCCGAAACCCATGCCCAGAAGATCATGAAGGTCCAGGATATGGCGCTGAAGAACCGCGCGCCGATCATCGGCCTTTACGATGCGGGTGGCGCGCGCATCCAGGAGGGCGTGGCAGCACTCGGCGGTTATGCGGAAGTGTTCCAGCGCAATGTGCTCGCCTCCGGCGTCATCCCGCAGATTTCCGTGATCATGGGGCCGTGCGCCGGCGGCGACGTCTATTCGCCGGCCATGACCGACTTCATCTTCATGGTGCGCGACACGTCCTACATGTTCGTGACCGGCCCGGACGTGGTGAAGACCGTCACGAACGAGACGGTGACGTCCGAGCAACTCGGCGGCGCCTCCGTGCACACGACGAAATCCTCGATCGCCGATGGCGCTTACGACAACGACGTCGATACGCTGTTGCAGGTCCGCCGCCTCATCGATTTCCTGCCGCAGTCCAATACGTCGCCCGTGCCGGAGATCGAGTGCTTCCAGTCGGTCGAGGAGATCGACGAATCGCTCGACACGCTCATCCCGGCCAATGCCAACAAGCCCTATGACATCAAGGAACTGATCCTCAAGACCGTCGACGAGGGCGATTTCTTCGAGATCCAGGAAAATTTCGCCAAGAACATCGTCTGCGGCTTCGGGCGCATCGAAGGCTCGACGGTCGGTTTCGTCGCCAACCAGCCGATGGTGCTGGCCGGCGTGCTCGATTCGGACGCCAGCCGCAAGGCAGCGCGCTTCGTGCGCTTCTGTGACTGCTTCGGTATCCCGGTCGTCACCTTCGTTGATGTGCCGGGCTTCCTGCCGGGCACGGCGCAGGAATATGGTGGGCTCATCAAGCATGGCGCCAAGCTGCTCTTCGCCTTCGCCGAGGCGACCGTGCCGAAGGTCACGCTGATCACGCGAAAGGCCTATGGCGGCGCTTACGACGTCATGTCCTCAAAACACCTGCGCGGCGACTTCAACTATGCCTGGCCGACGGCGCAGATCGCGGTGATGGGCGCCAAGGGCGCGGTCGAGATCATCTTCCGCAAGGATATCGCCGATCCGGAAAAGATCGCGGCGCACACCAAGATGTATGAGGACCGGTTCCTCTCGCCCTTCGTGGCGGCGGAGCGCGGTTACATCGATGAGGTGATCATGCCGCATTCGACGCGCAAGCGCATCGCGCGCGCCCTGCGTTTGCTGCGCAACAAGAATCTGGAAAATCCCTGGAAGAAACACGATAACATTCCGCTCTGACTGAAACGGAAGGGACGTCCACGCATGTTCGATCGGTTCTCCGCTTACCAGCCGCAGGCGCTTGCAGCACTCAGGATCATGGCAGCATTGCTTTTCATCGAGCATGGCACGCAAAAATTCTTCAATTTCCCGCCCGCGGAGCAGCCCTTCGGCGACCTGATGAACCTCATCGGCGCTGCGGGCCTGCTGGAGGTCGTCGGCGGTCTGCTGATCCTCGTCGGGCTCTTCACGCGGCCGGTGGCCTTCGTGCTCTGCGGCTTCATGGCCGTCGCCTACTTCATGAAACATGCGCCGGACAGCTTCTTCCCGATCAACAACCGTGGCGACGCCGCGGTGCTGTTCTGCTTCGTCTTCCTCTATTTGACGACAGCAGGCCCGGGCGCTTTCGCCCTCGA
This sequence comes from Shinella sp. GW821-FHT10F02, assembly GCF_058809275.1. Taxonomy (NCBI): domain Bacteria; kingdom Pseudomonadati; phylum Pseudomonadota; class Alphaproteobacteria; order Hyphomicrobiales; family Rhizobiaceae; genus Shinella; species Shinella sp. GW821-FHT10F02. The sequence continues at coordinate 449,575 of NZ_JBXASL010000006.1, forward strand.
CAACCGGCGTTAGGCAGCGAACTTCAGGCCAAGAATGCCGGTGACGATGAGCGCGATGCAGCCCATGCGGATCGCCGTCACCGGTTCGGCAAAAAGGAAGATGCCGAGCATCACCGTGCCGACCGTGCCGATGCCGGTCCAGATGGCATAGGCCGTGCCGATCGGCAGCGTCTTCACGGCAAGGCCGAGCAGCACGATGGAAATGACCATCGAGCCGGCGGTGAGCGCCGTGGGCAGGGGTTTGGTGAAGCCGTCGGTATATTTGAGGCCGATCGCCCAGCCGATTTCAAAAAGGCCGGCGAGTGTCAGAAGAATCCAGGGCATGGTGCCACTCCGTTTCAAAGGAGCGAGGCCGTCCCCGCGATCGTGACCGGACGAAACGTCCGGCGGTAGCCGTCTACCGGGTGGAATATTGCCGATCCGCACGGCAAGGGCAAGGGCAGGGGTGGCATGTCAGCCATGCACCCCCGCCATACCATGATCTTAGCCGAGGCGTTCGGCATGCCACTTCAGGTGATCGTCCATGAAGGTCGAGATGAAGTAGTAGGAGTGGTCGTAACGCTCCTGCAAGCGCAGCGTCAGGCCGATATCGGTGCCCTTGATCGCCTCTTCGAAGAGCCAGGGGCGCAGGCCGTTTTCCAGAAAACCGTCCGCCTTGCCCTGGTCGATCAGGAATTCCGGGAACCGGGCGCCATCCTCGACGAGCGCGCAGGCGTCATACTGGCGCCAGGTCGTCTTGTCGGTGCCGAGGTATTTTTCGAAGGCGGGGGCCGACCAGTCGGCGGTCGATGGTCCGACGATCGGCGCGAAGGCCGAGCAGCTCTTGAAGCGTTCCGGGTTGCGGAGCGCGATCGTCATGGCGCCGTGGCCGCCCATGGAATGGCCGAAGATGCCCTGGCGCGACATATCCATACGGAAGTGCTGGCTTGCGAAGTTCGGCAGTTCCTCCGTGACGTAGCTGTACATCTGGTAGTGTTCTGCCCACGGCGCTTCCGTGGCGTCGAGGTAGAAGCCGGCGCCCTTGCCCATCTGCCAGTTGGTCATTTCGTCGGGCACGTCGTTGCCGCGCGGGCTGGTATCCGGGCAGACGATGATGAGGCCGAGCTCGGCGGCCATGCGGCGGTATTCGCCCTTTTCCATCACATTGGCATGGCTGCAAGTGAGGCCGGACAGATACCAGAGCACCGGGCGCGGCTCGCGGATCGCCTGCGGCGGCACGAAGACCGCGAAGGTCATTTCGCAATTGCAGGCTTCGGAATCATGGGCGAACACGCCCTGCATGCCGCCGAAGGCAGTGTTCTGGGAAAGCACTTTCATCAGGAAACTCCGGTTGTGTCAGGAGGCGAGCGCCACGGCCGCATTGACGGCGGCGGCGACCAGCACGGTGTTGAAGAAGAAGGAGACGATCGCGTGCAGCAGGTTGACCTTTCGCATTGGCGTCGAGGTGATCGCGACGTCGGAGGTCTGCGCCGTCATGCCGATCACGAAGGCGAAATAGAGAAAATCATAGGCGCCGGGCGCGGCATCGCCCGGGAAATCCAGGCTTTTCCCGACGTCGGGGCTGGTTTCCGTGCTGCCGGGCCGCCAGTAGAGATGGGCATAGTGCATGGCCGCCATCGTGTGGATGGTGAGCCAGCCGAGCGCCACGGAGGCGAAGGCGAGGACGAATTCGGCTCCCGAAGCAGCCGGACGGTTCAGCACGACGAAGAGCGAGCCCATCGAGACGGCGACGGCCGCGAAGGTCACGGCGAAGATGATCGCCACCGGCTCGTCGCTGTCCGTCGCGTAATGTTCGAGATGGGCGGCCGTCAGGCGCGGCACGCGCCAGCCCGTCAGCAGCAGGTAGCAGAGGAAGAAGGCGACGGCCCCGATATCGATGGCGAAATCCGGCTTCAGCCAGAGTGCCGCGCCCAGGCTGAAGGCGGCGGCGCCGATGCCGACATAGAAGGGCACATGGCGCCCGTAGATCCTGGGTCCAGGCCCTTCCTTCATGCCACAGGCCCCGCCTTGGCATTTTTCGCCCGGCGGCAGAGGCGGTCGAGCGTTTCGAGGAAGGCGGAGCGGTCGCGCGGCGAAAAAGCGGCGTTGTAGCCCTTGCTTTCGCCGGTCTCGCGCAGGTGCGCGCCGAGATCGCGCATGGCGCTCGCCATGCCGATATTCGCCTTGTCGAAGAGGCGCCCTGTCGGCCCGGTCACATGCGCGCCCTTCTCGACGCAACGCACCGCCAGCGGCACGTCGGCCGTCACCACGATATCGTCCGCGCCGACATTGTCAGCGATCCAGTTGTCCGCGGCATCGAAAGCGCCGGAAACGATGACGTTCTTGACCATGGGATCGCGCGAGGGCCGCAGGCCGGAATTGGCGACAAAAGTCACCGGCATGCCATGGCGCTCGGCAACCTTCAGGATTTCCGGCTTCACCGGGCATGCGTCGGCGTCAACGTAAATGGTGGGCATGGCGTCAGTCATTAAAGGTCAGCGATACGGCAATGCCCTGCGACATGGTGGCTTCCTGAAACGATGCTGCCGGAAGTCTAGCAACTCCCGGCAGGCAAGAACAGCAAAAGCGGTGTTCTTGTCAGTATACCACAACGCTGCGGATCGACTTGCCTTCGTGCATCAGGTCGAAACCCTTGTTGATGTCTTCGAGCGGCATGGTGTGGGTGATCATCGGGTCGATCTGGATCTTGCCCTCCATGTACCATTCGACGATCTTCGGCACGTCGGTGCGGCCGCGCGCGCCGCCGAAGGCGGTGCCCATCCAGTTGCGACCGGTGACGAGCTGGAACGGACGGGTGGAGATCTCCTGGCCGGCACCCGCAACGCCGATGATCACCGACTTGCCCCAGCCGCGATGCGAGGATTCCAGCGCCTGGCGCATCACCTTGGTGTTGCCCGTGCAGTCGAACGTGTAGTCGGCGCCGCCGATCGTGTCGCCGTTGCGCTTCGTCAGGTTGACGAGATAGGGCACGATATCGTCGCCGACCTCCTTCGGATTGACGAAATGCGTCATGCCGAACTTCTCGCCCCAGGCCTTGCGGTCGTTGTTGATGTCGACGCCGATGATCATGTCGGCGCCGGCAAGGCGCAGGCCCTGCAGCACGTTGAGGCCGATACCGCCAAGCCCGAAGACGATCGCCGTCGATCCGACCTCTACCTTGGCCGTGTTGATGACGGCGCCGATGCCGGTCGTCACGCCGCAGCCGATGTAGCAGATCTTGTCGAAGGGCGCGTCCGGGTTGACCTTGGCGAGCGCGATCTCCGGCAGCACCGTATAGTTCGCGAAGGTCGAGCAGCCCATGTAATGAAAAATCTTGTCCTTGCCGATCGAGAAGCGCGAGGTGCCGTCGGGCATCAGGCCCTGGCCCTGGGTGGCGCGGATGGACGTGCAGAGGTTGGTCTTGCGCGACAGGCAGGAGTAACATTCGCGGCATTCCGGCGTGTAGAGCGGAATGACGTGGTCGCCCTTCTTGAGCGAGGTGACGCCCGGCCCGACATCGACGACGATGCCGGCGCCCTCATGGCCGAGGATCGCCGGAAAGAGGCCTTCCGGGTCGGCGCCCGACAGGGTGAATTCGTCCGTGTGGCAGATGCCGGTGGCCTTGACCTCGACCAGCACTTCGCCGGCCTTCGGGCCGTCGAGCTGCACGGTCATGACTTCCAGCGGTTTTCCGGCCTGAACGGCAACGGCGGCGCGTACGTCCATCTTCGTCTCTCCTCATGCGGATTCTTTTCGGGCGGACCATTGCAGAGCCGGCCCGAGGCCTCAAGTGCGGCAAATGGAAAAAAGTCAGCCTTGATCTTTTTTGATCAAATTGGCGATCTCCGCCTCCAGCGCGGCGATGGCCTTGCCGGTCTGGTCGTGAAGCCGGTGGACCTCGTTGAGCTGGCGCAGCAGCGGATGCAGGTGCTCGTCGCCGGAGGGGTCCGCCGGTGCCTCGCCGATGCCCGCGATCAGCCAGGAGGGCGAGACGGAGAGCACGCCGGCCAGCATGAACATCGCCTTGGTGTCGGGCTCGGCGTGGTCGCGTTCCCAGCCGCTGACCGTGTCTTCCGGCAGGCCGAGGCGGGAGGCGAGGCCTTCGAGCGACAGAGCCAGCGCATCGCGCGCGCGCCAGATCCGCCCGCCGAGCGTATCACCGTCGGCGCGGCCCGAGGGGAAGGGGATGGTGTTGTTTTCGCCGGGAAAGGTCATCACGGCCTCCATTTCTTATCAGGCGAGTTTACAGGCAATGCGGGATTGCATTCTACCTCAAATGCGCCGCTTCGCGCCGCCCGCACGCCGGCCTTCCGGGGCTGGATTTCCGGCATTGCCTGCCGGTGGAAAAGAGCTATGCAGGGGAGAACGAGGGAGTCGCATCATGAACGCTGCAACCGGCACCAACCAGCAGGCGGGCGGAGGCACCATGCAGGGCGTGATGCTCATGGCGGTCGCCATGCTGCTGCTTCCCTGCATGGATGCGATCGCCAAATACATGGCAACCTTCGCCGACATGTCGCCTGGGCAGGTGACCTTCTATCGCTTCTTCTTCCAGGTCGTCTGCACGATCCCGCTGATCTTCACGGCCGCCGGCAGCGCCACGCTGCGGCCGAAACGCCCCTGGCTGAACCTGCTGCGCGGCGTCATCCACGGCGCTGCGAGCCTGCTGTTCTTCGCGGCCGTCAAATACATGCCGCTTGCCGATGTGTTCGCGATCTATTTCGTCGAGCCCTTCATCCTCACCGCCATGTCCGCGGCCTTCCTGGGCGACAAGGTCGGCTGGCGGCGCTGGCTGGCCATCGTGGTCGGTTTCGGCGGCGCGCTCATCGTCATCCAGCCGAGCTTCGTGCTCTTCGGCTGGACCGCGCTGCTGCCGGTCGCCTGCGCCTTCCTCTACTCGATCTACCTCTTCATGAACCGCGCCATCGGCGACGCCGATTCACCGCTGACCATGCAGACGATCGCTGGCTTCGGCGGCACGATCTTCATGGGCGTGGCGCTGTTCGCCGGCCATTCGGCCGGTATCGCCGATTTCGCGCCGTCGCTGCCGGCATCCGCCTTTGCGCTCGTGCTGCTCGTCATCCTCGGCGCGCTGTCGGGTTATGCGCATATGCTGGTCGTGCGCGCCTTCCGCATGGCGCCGCTCTCGCTGCTCGCCCCCTTCCAATATTTCGAGATCATTTCCGCGACGGTGCTCGGTTATGCGATCTTCGGCGATTTCCCGACGCCGTCGAAATGGCTCGGCATCGCGGTCATCGTCGCCTCCGGCCTCTTCATCATCTGGCGCGAGCACCGGACCCGCAAGGTCACCGCGGACATCGCCTTCGACTGAGGTGCCTTGAGCGCTTCCTGTTGAGTGGCTAAGACTCGCTTTAGAGACTGCCGGAGGAAAGCATGTTCAAGAAAATCCTGATTGCCAATCGCGGCGAGATCGCCTGCCGCGTGATCAAGACGGCACGCAGGATGGGCATCGCCACCGTCGCCGTCTATTCCGATGCCGACCGTGACGCGCTGCATGTCGAGATGGCGGACGAAGCCGTGCATATCGGCCCGGCGCCGGCCGCTGACAGTTACCTCGTCGCGGACAAGATCATCGCCGCCTGCAAGGAGACGGGTGCGGAGGCCGTGCATCCGGGCTACGGCTTCCTTTCCGAGCGTGCCAGCTTCTGCGAGGCGCTGGAGGCAGAGGGCATCGTCTTCATCGGCCCCAAGCCAAAGGCGATCCGCGCCATGGGCGACAAGATCGAATCGAAGAAATTCGCCAATGCAGCAAAGGTCACGACCGTGCCCGGTTTCCTCGGTGTCATCGAGGATGGCGCGCATGCCGAGCGCATCGCCGGCGAGATCGGCTATCCCGTGATGATCAAGGCGTCCGCCGGCGGTGGCGGCAAGGGCATGCGCATCGCCTGGGACGAAACCGAGGTGCGCGACGGCTTCGAGCGGGCCCGCTCGGAAGCGAAGAATTCCTTCGGCGATGACCGCGTGTTCATCGAGAAATACATCGTCGATCCGCGCCATATCGAAATCCAGGTGCTGGCCGATGCCCATGGCACGACGCTCTATCTCGGTGAGCGTGAGTGCTCCATCCAGCGGCGAAACCAGAAGGTCGTGGAAGAGGCGCCGTCGCCCTTCCTCGACGCGGCGACGCGCCGCGCGATGGGCGAGCAGTCGGTGGCACTCGCCAAGGCCGTCGACTACCAGAGCGCCGGCACGGTGGAGTTCATCGTCGACCGCCAGCGCAATTTCTACTTCCTCGAAATGAACACGCGCCTGCAGGTCGAGCATCCGGTGACCGAACTCGTCACCGGCATCGACCTCGTGGAGCAGATGATCCGCGTCGCCGCCGGTGAAAAGCTGGCGCTGGCGCAGGCCGGCATCACGCTGAACGGCTGGGCGGTGGAAAGCCGGCTCTACGCGGAGGACCCCTATCGCAACTTCCTGCCCTCGATCGGCCGGCTCACCCGCTACCGCCCGCCCGTTGAGGGCAAGAGCGGCGAGGCGATCGTGCGCAACGACACGGGCGTCTACGAAGGCGCCGAGATTTCGATGTATTACGACCCGATGGTCGCCAAGCTCTGCACCTGGGCGCCGACGCGGCTTCAGGCAATCGACGCGATGAGCGATGCGCTGGATGGTTTCACGGTCGATGGCATCGAGCACAACGTGCCCTTCCTCGCGGCCCTGATGCGCCATCCGCGCTGGCGGGAAGGCCGGCTTTCCACAGGCTTCATCGCCGAGGAATATCCGGACGGTTTTGCGCCCATGGCGCCGGACGCGGAGGAGGCGGGCATCCTCGCCCGCGTCGCGCTGTCGGCCCATCTCGTCGATGCCGAGCGCCGCGCAAACCATGGGGACCGGCTGCGCCCGACAATGCCGGCGCGCAAGGACTGGGTGGTGAAGATCGGCGATACATATTATTCGCTCACCGCCGACGATGCCGTCGCCACCGACTGGCGTCCCGGCGCACCGGTCTGGCGCGGCACGATCGACGGACGTCGCGTGACGGCGCAGCTCCGGCCTTTCGCGAACGGCCTGCGTATCGACTGGCAGGGGCTTTCCGTGCGCACCCGCGTCTTCACGCCGCGCCTTGCCGAACTCGATGCGCTGATGCCGAAAAAACTGCCGCCGGACACGTCGAAGATGCTGCTCTGCCCCATGCCGGGCCTCGTCGTGTCGATCGCCGTCAGCGAGGGGCAGGAGGTGAAGGCCGGCGAGACGCTGGCCGTCGTCGAGGCGATGAAGATGGAAAACGTGCTGCGGGCCGAGCGTGACCTGACGGTCGGCGCGATCCGCGCCAAGCCGGGCGAGAGCCTCGCGGTCGATGCGGTCATCATGGATTTTGCGTGAGGCCGGTTCTTAACATTTGTTAGGACTTTGCCGTTAGCGTCGTTTCTGCCTGCCATGACGGTCGGGGAGGACGGCATGTCGACATCGTTTTCGGTGATCCTGCTTCTAACGATCAATCTCGGGCTGATCTGGCTGTTGATCGCAGCACCGGTCGGCAGGCGCACCCTCCATCTCACCCGCGTCTTCCACGCGCCGCCCGGCCGTATCGCATCCCTTGTCAGCCCGCTCGGTGCGGAGGCGGACTGGCATCCCTCGGTCGTCTCCAGCGAGCGGCTGGCGGGTGACCGCGTGAAGCAGACCTTTTCCTATCCCGACCGCCGCGGCGATCCGATTACGCGCACCCTTTCGGTCAGCGAGGCGACGGATGCCGACGGCATCGCCTGCGAGACGCGGGTGGTCGAAGACAGCGCGCTCGATGCCTCCTTCTGGCGGAATTATGTGGAGCGGCGTTTTCTGCGCGCTGTTCCGGGCGGCACGGCGCTCACCGTCGAGCAGACCGACCGCTATCGCGGCATCGCCTTTCTGCTGTTCCGCTATATCCAGCTGCGCCGGGAAATGAAGGCGCTCGACCGATGGCTGGCAACGGGCAAGGGCGAGGTGCACGGGGTTCTTGAACACCCGCTAACGCAGGTGGGCCTAGCGGTGCTTTCGACACTATTACTCTGGCCATTCTTCGGGCTCGGCCCGCGCGGATTGCTGCTGTCCACCATGCTCACCGTGGTGATCGTGCTGCACGAGCTCGGCCACATGGCGGCCTACCGGGCTTTCGGGCACCAGCGGGTGCGCATGATCTTCGTGCCGCTACTCGGCGGCATCGCCGTGGGCGGACGGCCCTACAATTCGACCTTCGAGGTGGCGGTCTGCGCCCTGATGGGCGCCGGCATGTCGGCCTTTCTCGTGCCGCCGCTGGTGGCGTTGCACGATGCCTCGGGCCACGCGGCGAGCGGCGTGCTGGTCGTCTTCCTGTTGATCCTCGGCGCCTTTAACCTGCTGAACCTGCTGCCGATGCACCGGTTCGACGGCGGCCAGCTGCTGCGCCAGGTCTTCTCGACACGCCGCGGCCTGCTTGTCGCAAGTTTCCTCGTGACGCTGGCGATCCTGTGGGTCGGCTGGCGGATCGGCTTGCCGCTCCAGCTCCTGACTGCTGGCCTCGCCGTCTTCACCGCGCTGAGCCTGATCGGCGCCGGCGGCGTCAAACCGCGCCGGGCGCTCGATCCGATGACGGCGCCGCAGCGCCTGCTGGCCGGCTTCGGCCTCTACGCCGCCATCGTGCTGCACGGCTATGCGATCATCTATGCCTGCGAAAGGCTCCTCGGCTGACAGTCCGTTTCTGAAACGGTTTCGCCAAACACCCGCTCGAACGAATCGCGGATGCGCATGTCGACGTCGCTCATCATGACCGGCAGGCCGAGATCGACGAGGCTCGTCACGCCGTAGCCGCGGATGCCGCAGGGCACGATGCCGGAGAAATGTTCGAGCTCGGGATCGACGTTGAGCGAAAAGCCGTGAAAACTCACCCAGCGGCGCAGCCGGATGCCGATCGCCGCGATCTTGTCCTCTGCGGGTGAACCATCGGCCAAGGCCGGGCGCTCCGGCCGGCGCACCCAGACACCGACGCGATCCTCGCGCCGCTCGCCGCGCACGTTCATCGAATCGAGCGCATCGATCACCACCGCCTCCAGCGCCGCCACGAAGGCGCGCACGTCCTGCCGGCGGCGTTTCAGGTCGAGCATGACATAGACGACCCGCTGGCCGGGGCCATGATAGGTATATTCGCCGCCGCGACCTGTGGAAAACACCGGGAAGCGATCCGGCGCCATGAGATCGGTGGCGTTCGCGCTCGTGCCGGCGGTGTAGAGGGGCGGGTGTTCGACCAGCCAGACGAGTTCGTCGGCCTCGCCATTGGCGATGGCGGCAGCCTCTTTTTCCATGGTTTCGACGGCGACATCGTAGGGAACAAGGTCCGGCGCGATGCGCCAGCGCACCGGCGGCGAGCCGGGAACCGCGAGAAGGGAAATGGAGATGTCCTGCCGCTGCATGAGGCCCGTCCTTTTCGTTCCGTTCTGCCAGATATAGGGGCGATCATGCAAGGATTTCAGGGGTTTCCGGGGCTTTGCACAGGACCTGTTGAAATTGTTTCGCTTTCCGCCATTTTTCTTGTCACACAGCCTTGTGCACCCCAAATGCTTTTGCTACATGCACCTCCGTCGCCGCAAGACGACGCCTACCACGATGCGGTCGTGGCGGAATTGGTAGACGCGCAGCGTTGAGGTCGCTGTGGGGCAACCCGTGGAAGTTCGAGTCTTCTCGACCGCACCAAAAAAAGAGACCCGCTTCGGCGGGTCTTTTTTGTTTGGGGCCTTTGCTGCTGATTGGCGCCTTCCATCAGGGAACGAAGCGCGGGCCATCCGGCGGTCGTCCGGCATCGGCGGCAAGCGCCTCGTCGATCTCTTTCGACGTGACCTGCAGGAACTGGCGCTTTCCGGTGGCGATGGCGATCGCGGGGATTTCCAGATGCGTGGCGACCCGCCTGTAGGCCGGGAAGCTGAGGCCTTCGATCAGTTCTTCGTCGACGACGAGGCGATAGGTTCCCGCCTGCAACGCTTCCACGAGGGAATCCAGCGTGAAGGCGTGGGCGAAGGTAATTTCCGTTTCAGTCGTTCGTTCCGTCATTTCCGTCATCGCTTTCCTGTTGCGCGGAAATCGGCTGGCGAAGCGCCGCGGGGTTCAGTCGTTCATATCTGCTTTGGTCCGGGCGATAGGACCAGATGAGGCCGATCGAGAACACGACGAGCAGGATCGACATCGTCAAACGGGAAGACATGTCTATGCTCCGCTGGTCGACCCGCCTTCGTTCTCCCAGCTTTTCAGCTCTTTGAGATTGGTGCGGCGGCGCTTTTCGATCGGACGCATCAGCGCCTTGGCGACCACCGGCAAGCCCTGGATCGCGTAGCGCGGGAGGAGCGGCGCAAAGAGCACCTTGTATTTGGTGGAGCGGCCGAACCGGTCGTCGAGATAGGCTTCGAGCGCCACCGCCGATGTCTCTTCGGTGCGAACCTTCTGCATCAAGAGAAGTGCGGCGGCGCTAAATTTGTAGTCGTCGCCGATTCCGGAGCCGAGGTCGTAACCGGCGCGGAAGAGGACCGACTGGATCGTCTGCATGTCTGTTTCGGAAATAGCGGCAAGTTTGGCATCGGAAGACATGACGTCCTCCTTCCTTTTGGGGCCAGGGTAACCAACCCTCAAACAACAGCGCCCGTGGCAATGGCTGCTGGAGCCATCACACTGGGCTTGTTGTCGCACATTGACAAGGAATCAATTGGGGCCGTTTCAAGGCCCGCCCGAACTCTATCGACGCCGGTTTCCCGTGTCCGATTCAGCCTTTGTTTTTGTTGTATTTCTTGACGAGGCGTTCGCGTTTCAGGCGGGAGAGGCGGTCGATCCAGAAAATGCCGTCGAGCTGGTCGATTTCGTGCTGCAGGCAGACGGAGAGCAGGCCGTCGGCTTCCTCGCTGTGCGTGCCGCCCGCGAGGTCCTGATAGGTGAGGCGGATGCGGGCAGGGCGCTCCACCTCGTCCGTCATGCCGGGCATGGAAACGCTGCCCTCCGTATGGCGTTGCAGCTCCGGCGAAAACCATTCGATTTCCGGGTTCACGTAGACGCGAAGCGAGCCCGGTCCTTCGAGCTCGATCACCGTCAGCCGTTCGAGCACGCCGACGTGGGCGGCGGTGATGCCGATGCCGGGGGCGGCACGCATCGTGGCGGCGAGATCGTCGGCGAGCGTCTCCAGCCGTGCATCGAACAGCTCCACCTTGCGGCAGGGCGAACGCAGATGCGGATCGGGGTAGCGCAGGATGGGAAGGATCGCCATGGTTTCTCCGGCTGTCTCTCGGCTCCCATCCCTAGCCTGTTTGCGGCAGGCGGGAAATCCCGGGCCGCTTCCGGGCGCCGCGAATCGTGTGATTTTCATGAAATTGCAACAGCTTGCGAAATTTTTGCGCCACGCCGGCTTTTGCCGCTTTCGGTGATGGACCGGCCGCGCGCTTTGCTTTAGCACGATGATGAGCGGCGCCCCCGGCGAGGGGCGCTTCGAGGAAACCCTGCACGTAATCCCTGTCGTTTCTGCTCGGCCGGCGCGCCAGGTGGGACGATCCCGACGCAAGGAGCGGCCCGATGGAAAACACCGGCGACGACCACCGCATCCATAAGGGACAGGCAGAACACAGTACCTTCGACGGCGAGGACATCTACGCCGAGGACGGTTCGATCCGCTCGGATTTCCTGATGTATGTCGGCGCGGCGATTGCCGATCGCGACCTGCTCTTCCTGCGCCGCCACGTCGCGCGCCTGCATGAATCGGAAATGGGCGACCTCTTGGAGGCGATCCAGCCCGAACAACGCCGCCAGCTCGTCTCGCTGCTCGGCGACGACTTCGACCTTGCGGCCCTGACCGAGGTCGACGAGGCGATCCGTCTCGACATCGTCGAGCACATGCCGAACGACCAGATCGCCGCGGCGCTCGGCGAGATGGATTCGGACGACGCCGTCTACATTCTGGAAGACCTCGACCAGGAGGACCAGGAGGAAATCCTCTCCAAGCTGCCGTTCACCGAACGGATTCGGCTCCGCCGCTCGCTCGACTATCCGGAAAGCACGGCCGGCCGGCGCATGCAGACCGAGTTCGTCGCCGTGCCGCCCTTCTGGACGATCGGCCAGACGATCGACTACCTGCGCGAGGATGCCGACCTGCCGGAGAGCTTTTCGCAGATCTTCGTCATCGACCCGACCTTCCGCCTGCTCGGCGCCATCGATCTCGACCGCGTGCTGCGCACCTCGCGCAACACGAAGATCGAAGCGATCATGCGCGAGACGAACCACCCGATTCCGGCCGAGATGGACCAGGAAGAGGCCGCCCAGCTCTTCGAGCAGTACGACCTTCTCTCCGCCGCCGTCGTCGACGAGAACGGCCGCCTGGTCGGCGTGCTGACCATCGACGACGTGGTCGACGTCATCCAGGAAGAGGCCGAGGAAGACCTGATGCGCCTCGGCGGCGTCGGCGACGAAGAACTGTCGGACAAGACCATCGAGACCGTGCGCTCGCGCGCGCCGTGGCTGCTGGTCAACCTGTTGACCGCCTTCCTCGCCGCCTCCGTCATTTCGCTGTTCGAGGCGACCATTGAGGAGATCGTGGCGCTTGCCGTGCTGATGCCGATCGTCGCCGGCATGGGCGGCAATGCGGGCTCGCAGACGATGACCGTAACGGTGCGCGCGCTCGCCACCCGCGACCTCGACATCCACAATGCCTGGCGCGTCGTGCGCCGCGAGGCCGGCGTCGGCCTGCTTCATGGCGTCGCTTTCGGTATCGTGATCGGCTGTGTGGCGGCACTGTGGTTCCACGACATCAATATCGGCGGCGTCATCGCGGTCGCCATGCTGATCAACATGTGCGCCGCAGCGCTCGCCGGCATTACGATCCCCATGCTGCTCGACCGCGCCGGCGCCGACCCGGCAGTCTCCTCCAGCGTCTTCGTGACGGCGGTCACCGATATCGTCGGGTTCTTTGCGTTTCTGGGCCTCGCAACATGGTGGTTTGCGATAAGATAGGCAAAAAATTGACTTATACGTAAAAGTCAATAAAATGCCCGCTCAGACGAGATCGGAGCAGGCGTGGACAAGTTTTATACCATAACCGAGCTGACGCGCGAATTCGGGGTTTCCACCCGTACCCTGCGCTTCTACGAGGACGAGGGGCTGATCCATCCCGAGCGCCGTGGCCGCACGCGTCTCTTCCGTCCGGCCGACCGTCGTCTGATCCAGGAAATCCTGCGCGGGCGCCGTATCGGCTTCACCATTGCGGAAATCCGCGACATCATCCGCGTCTACAAGGACCCGCCGGGCGAAGTCGGGCAGCTCGAATTGCTGATGGCCAAGGTCAGTGAAAAGCGCGAGGAGTTGCGCCAGAAGCGGCGTGACATCGAGGAAACGCTGACCGAACTCGACAATGTCGAGGAAGCGTGTCTGACGCGCCTGGCCGAGATCGGCGTCGGCACTTAATCCCCATTCAGATCCAGCGCGACGTGCCGGTGCAATAGCGCTCGAAATCGATGCCGAAGCGCGAGAGCAGGTGCAGTTCCTCACGCTTGATCGCCACGATGCTGGTGATGACGGCGGCAACGGTCGCCGTGACGAGGCACCAGGGATTGAGCATGGCAAGGCCCATGCCGGCCGTCGCCAGCGTATAGCCGAGATAGATCGGGTTGCGTGTGAAGCGGTAGGGGCCGGAGGTCACGAGATGGGTCGAACAGCGGTTCGGCATGATCGTCGTGTGGCTGTCGAGCAGCGTGCGCATGGCCCAGACATCCAGCACGATCGCCGTGACGATCAACGTGCCGCCGGCCGCGCGTGCAATCCAGATATTCGTGTCGGACACCGCCAGCGGAAACCACGCCTGCAGCAGGAAGGCCGCCGCTATGGCCGCGCCGTAGATCAGCGGCGGCCAGGGAAAGGCGAGAGGCTTCATGCGATAGGCATTCATGATCCTATTCCTTCAGCTCGGTTTCCGTTTCGGCATTTGCCGTGCATTGCGACGAGATCGCGCCGATGCGCTCGTCCTTCGTCACGTCGATCGCGCCGCGGTTCAGGTCGGCGAAGAGGTTCTGCTCCATCAGCCGGGTGAGCGTGCAGCCGCAAAAACTCTGGCAGAAGCCGGCGCCGCGCTCGTTCTCGCAGGCGCTGACGCAGCTCTTGGTGTAGCTCTCGACGGGGTCGGCCGCAGGCGCCGGCACCACGAGGGAAAAGCCGTAGACGAGCGCGATCAGCACGGGCTGGTGAATAAGATAGATGGCGAGACTGTGGCGGCCCGCTTTTTCCAGCAGGCTTTTCCACCAGACTTTGGTCGTAGCGCCATAGCCCGCCAACCGTTCCGGCAGCGGGCTGGCGATGAAAAGCCGGGCCATCGCGATGCCGAGCAGCACAGGCGCCAGCCACGGCAGCAGCGGCACATAGTCGTTCGAGCGCGGCACGTTGACCGAGAGCCCGACCCACCAGAGCGCCGGATGATCGAACAGCGGTGCGCGCAGGTAAAAGGGAGCGGCGACGGCCGCCGCGGCGACCAGCAGCGTGACGACGACCGGCAGGCGCACGAACAGAAGGCCTATAAGGCTCGCGGCCGCGATGGCGTGCAGGATGCCGAAGAAGATGAAGGTGTCGGGGAAGGCGAACCAGGTGGCGACGCTGATGATTGCCGCCGCCAGCCCGATCTTGGCGAACCGGATGAAAAACGCCCTTGGGCGAAAACCCTGCGCGTGACCGAGCACGAGGCTGAAACCGGCGAGGAACAAGAAGCTGCCGGCGATCACCCGCGCAAAAATCTTCCAGCCGCCGGTCGTGGCGGTCTCCGGCGCGATATAGCCGAAAAAGCCGAGATCCCAGGTGAAATGGTAGATCGCCATGGCGATCAGCGCGATGGCGCGGAGCTGGTCGATCAACGGGATGCGTGGCAGGCGGCGCGTGGCGGCGCCTCTTTCTGCCAAATTGCCGTCAATCACCGTCGTCGTCATGGTTCGGGGTCGCTGCATTGCTTTGGTCCATGGGAGAATGTCACGCCAAGCTTGCGCCGGGCGGATGGCCGAAAGGTGGCCGGCGGAAGGTCCTTGTCAGTCCAGGCGTTCCAGCACGGCGAGGCGCGCTTCCGAATAGAACTGCCGGCGGACGAGCACGATGATGATGCCGAAGGTCGTCGCGATGAACAGATAGGGGCTGATGAACCAGCCGAGATAACCGATCGACAGGAAGATGGCGCGCAGGCCCATGTTGAAATGTTTCGCCGCAAGGATGTTCATGCGGATCACCTTGTCGGCGGCGAGGTCCGCGCCGGCCGGGTCCTTGTGCACGTCGCCGCTCATCGGGATGGCGCCGAGCAGGATCGTGCAATAGTTGAACAGCCGATAGGACCAGCCGAACTTGAAGAAGGCGTAGCCGAAGATCACCGCAAGCCCGCCGACCTTCAGCTCGAAGCCGGCGCGGCTGCCCTGGAACACCAGCGGCAGGTCGCTGAAAATGGCAAAGACCTGCTCCGTGGCGCCGAGCAGCGCAAAGCAGCCGCCGAGCGCGAAGATCGAGGTGGAGGCGAAGAAGGCCGTGCCGTTCTGCAGGCCGGCCATGATCTGCGTGTCGATCATGCGCAGGTCGCGGTGCATGGCATTGCGGATCCAAACCGCGCGCTGCGAACTCATCGCCCTTGTGAGGCTGACGCGGTCGAACAGCTTTGCCCGTTCCGTGATCCAGGAATATCCCGTCCACAGGAGGATGAAGATGGCGAGGGCGACGAGATCGGGTGTGCTCATGGCTCAGCGTTTTGCCATGGATCGCGCATTTTGCAAGCGCCGCCGCAGGCCTGTTTAGACCTTGGGCGGAATGACGGCGGCCTCAAAAGCCCGCACGAAACGATAACTGTCTGATTTTGCGACAGGTCATGCAATTTGCGCGGGGCTCCTATGTGCCCGGAGCCTTGGTTTCGCCATTTTTCGCGATTGCGGTTTCATGAAATCTTCATTAAACAGGGCGCCATGCGGGGCCGAACACGCCATCGCGACATTCTTCCAATCGGGGAAATCATGGAAAGCACTGTTCAGAAATCCTGCTGGGGCGTCACCGCCCGTGCAGTCCTTGGTTTTGGCGCAGTCCTGGTTATCGCCTATCTCTTCGGCGGCATCTGAAAACACCGGGCCATCGTCCTTACATAAACAGCGCGCTCTCCCAGGCGCGCTGTTTTTGTTTTTATCGTCCGATCCTGAAGGCAATGTCGCGCACGTAAAACCCGATGTCGGGAGATCGCCTTATGCGCGGCGCATGATAACGTAGCTTCAAGGATCAAAGCGTGGCCTGCCGCGGCAAGGAGAAGTCCGGGAATGTTTCTTTCGGTAT
This sequence comes from Shinella sp. GW821-FHT10F02, assembly GCF_058809275.1. Classification (NCBI taxonomy): domain Bacteria; kingdom Pseudomonadati; phylum Pseudomonadota; class Alphaproteobacteria; order Hyphomicrobiales; family Rhizobiaceae; genus Shinella; species Shinella sp. GW821-FHT10F02. Next base: position 465,826 of record NZ_JBXASL010000006.1, read on the forward strand.
TTGATGTCTTCAAGATTGGTATCGGGCCTTCGAGCTCCCACACGATGGGGCCGATGTCGGCGGCGAACCGCTTTCTCGACCTCATCCTCTCGTCCGACTGGCCGCGCCCGGCCGGCGCGCAGGTCGCGACCATCCGCATGAGCCTGCACGGCTCGCTCGCCTATACCGGCGTCGGCCATGGGTCCGACCGCGCCGTCGTGCTCGGCCTGATGGGCGAACGGCCCGATTCGGTCGATCCGGACCGGATGGACGCCATCATCGGCGAGGTGGAGCGCACCGGCCGCATCACGCCGCCCGGCCATCCCGGCTACGCCTTCCAGCCAAAGACCGACCTGATCTTCGACAAGAAGAACCCGCTGCCGGGCCATGCCAACGGCATGACCTTCTCCGCCTACGACCGCGACGACCGGCTGCTCCTGAAGCGCATCTATTATTCCGTCGGCGGCGGCTTCGTTGTCACCGACACCGAACTCGAACAGATGCGCGCCAGCAAGGCGCGGGCGGGCGACAAGAAGGTGCCGTTCCCCTTCGCCTCCGCCAAGCAGATGCTGGAAATGGCCGGGCGCTCCGGCATGACGATAGCCCAGATGAAGCGGGCGAACGAGGAAGCGACCATGTCGCGCACGGAGCTGGATTCCGGCCTCGACCGCATCTGGGGCGCGATGAAGAGTTGCATCGACCGCGGCCTGAAAAACGAGGGCATCATGCCGGGCGGCCTGAAGGTGCGCCGGCGCGCCCGCTCGATCCATGACAAGCTGCAGGAGGAGTGGCGCTCCAACAAGGCGAACCCGCTGCTCGCCAACGACTGGCTTTCCGTCTACGCCATGGCCGTCAACGAGGAGAATGCGGCCGGCGGCCGCGTTGTCACCTCGCCGACCAATGGTGCGGCCGGCGTCGTGCCCGCCACGATCCGCTACTACCTGCACTTCCATGAGGATGCCGACCAGGATGGCATTCGCGACTACCTGCTGACGGCAGCGGCCGTCGGCGGCATCATCAAGCACAATGCCTCGATCTCGGGCGCCGAAGTCGGCTGTCAGGGGGAGGTGGGTTCCGCCTCCGCCATGGCCGCCGCCGGCCTTGCCGCCGTCATGGGCGGCACGCCGGAACAGGTGGAGAATGCTGCGGAAATCGCGCTGGAACACCATCTCGGCATGACCTGCGATCCCATTGCCGGCCTCGTGCAGGTGCCCTGCATCGAGCGCAATGCGCTGGGCGCCGTCAAGGCCGTGACTGCGGCGTCGCTGGCGCTGAAGGGCGACGGCGTGCATTTCGTGCCGCTCGATGCCTGTATCGAGACGATGCGCCAGACCGGCGTCGACATGAACGAGAAGTACAAGGAAACCTCCACCGGCGGCCTCGCCGTCAACGTGGTGGAGTGCTGAGGCTTCCCGCTTCTTCCCTGTGGAGTGCGACGCGGCGGCCCCTTGACCCGGCCGCCGCAAGAGCGTTCAAAGAGCCATGGCCCTGCATCTCATCAAACTCTGTGTCGGCGCGGACTCGATCGAGGATCTGCGCGAATGGGTGTCCGAACGCTCGCTGATCGCGATTGCCGCGGGCATGGAGCCGCATTCCAGCCATATCACGCGCATGATCCCCAAGCGCGACCAGGAGCTGCTGGACGGCGGCTCGCTCTATTGGGTGATCAAGGGCCAGGTGCAAGCGCGCCAGCCGCTACTCGGCCTGAAGAGTTTTACCGATGTGGATGGCATTTCACGCTGCGAACTGGTGCTGGGACCGGAGGTCATCGAGACCGAATACCAGCCGCGTCGTGCCTTCCAGGGCTGGCGCTACCTCACCGATGACGATGCGCCGCGTGATCTGAAGAACATGGGCGACGGCACCGCCGACCTTCCGCTGGAGCTTCGGCGCGAACTGGCCGAACTCGGACTTCTCTAAGGAATTTGGGCGATCAGCGGATGCGCAGGCGCACCGGATGGCGACGTCCGCTGACGCCGACATGGAGATGAATCCCGGCGGCGGGCTGCCCGGAGCGCCAGGCGCGGGCGCCGTGCGCAAGCAGCATGCCGACGAGATCCTTCGTCTTGTTGCGTGAACGGCCGAGCCCGATATCCGCGATCCGCATCGCCGCCTCGTGCAGCGGGTGAAGCGTTCCCTTCAGCGACTTGCGCTTTTCGTCGCGCGCTTCCGGGGGGACATCGAACTGGTTTTCGTTCATCGCCATGATCTGCCTCGTACGCAATACCAAATCGAGGATGGCAGAACCGTCTTCACGGTATCCGCCTGCCTTCGCCCCGCAGCCTCCGGTATGCAAAACCTGTCCGGTGGCCGTTGCGGGCGCAAGGCGGTAGTCTTTTGAGAACGCGCCGAACACGCTGGCGCGCTCCAATCGTCTTTACTGCTGGCTGGCCCAGCAGGCGAAACCCTTGCGCTTCAGCACCTTGCAGGCTGCGGCAGCGCGATCCTGGCCGTCGAAGCCGCCGAAGCGGGCGCGGTAGAGCTGCTGGCTGCCGCTGTTAACGGCAACCGTGAAGGGCTGCGCGCTGGAGAGCGCCTTGCCGCCCTGGTCCTTCGCCTTGGAAAGCAGGTCCTGCGCCTGGCCGCGGTCCGGCGTTGCGCCGATCTGGATCACCCAGCCCGAGGGCACGGATTCCGATGCGACGGCGGCAACGGTGGAGGAGGTGGTCAGCTTGTCGACGTCGCCGCCGGTATCGCCCTGTTCCGTCAAGTCTTCCGGCGGAACGGCGCTGTCTCGCTGGATCTTCAGCGTGGCGGCGAGCGCCCGCTTGCCGACGACTTCCGAGCCTTCGTCCGCCGTTGCGGCATAGGCCGTCTCGATGCGGGCTTCGTTGTAGCGATAAGTCGGGATCGGGCCATTTTCCGGCAGGTCGAGGCCGCCGGCGAGCGACGCGGTCGCCGTTTTCTTCGTCACGGCTTCGGCGGTCAGCGTCGGCGCATCCTTGGTTTCGGCGATCAGGTCGCCACCGCCGCGGCGCGAGGCCTTCGGCATATAGGTGGCGATCAGCTTGCGCATCTGCTGGTCGCGGGCTGCACCCGAACGGCCGCCGATGACGACGCCGACGACGCTGCGGCCATCGGCGACAGCCGAGGTCACGAGATTGTAACCAGAAGCGCGGGTGTAACCGGTCTTGATACCGTCAACGCCGCGCACGCTGCCGAGCAGACGGTTATGGCCGTTGATGGTCTGCTTGCCGAAGCGGAAGCTGCGCACCGAGAAATAGGAATAGTATTGCGGAAAATGCTGGCGCAGCGCGATGCCGAGGCGGGCCTGGTCGCGCGCGGTCGTCACCTGTGCCGTATTGGGAAGGCCGTTCGCATTGCGGTAGACAGTGCGGGTCATGCCGAGCGCACGCGCCTTCTGCGTCATGATGCGGGCAAAACGCTCTTCCGAGCCGCCGAGGAATTCGGCAAGCGCCGTGGAGGCGTCATTCGCCGAACGGGTAATGAGGCCGAGCATGGCCTGCTCGACGGTGATGGAATTGCCGGTGCCCACGCCCAGCTTGGTCGGCGGCTCGCTGGAAGCATTCTTCGAGAAGGGAACGCGGGTGTTGAGGCGGATCTTTCCGGCCTCCAGCGCCTCGAAGGTGAGGTACAGCGTCATCATCTTGGTGAGCGAAGCGGGATAACGCAGTGCGTCGGCGTCTTCGCTGTAGAGTACCTTGCCGGTTTTCGCGTCGATGACGATGCCGGAATATTTCGGATTGGCCTCGGCCGGGGTCGCGACGGCTACGGTGGCGACCATCCCCACGATCACCAGACCTTTCGCCGCAGTGGCAATTGCCTGACAAGAGCGGGGGAGAAAATCGAGGAATACGGAGCGGGACACTAGGCTACTCTTCATGCTTGGATTGCACATGTGATCCGGAGGTGGACTTCCCGGAACGACCGTTCCCAGCACAGTAGTGGGATAGCGTTACCAATCGGTTTATGATGAATCATTGGTTTCTGAGATTGGCCGGGTTTTATCGACGGGGTTTATCGGTTCAGGCGGGCGGACGAAGGATGGCCGTCCTCGATGAAGGACTGGCCGAGATAGTCGCGAACGCGCGCCTCCATGGCCTGCCACTGCGGCAAAAGTCTGCTCGAAAAACGATAAAGCACAGAAAGATCGCGGCCGATGTGGATATCCCGCTGGCAGTCGGCGCTCGTCGATTGCGACGGGTCGGCAGGCATCATGCAGCGCACTGCATAGTCGGACCCATCCGGGAGCATGCCGGTGAAGAAGACCTCGCCGCCATAACCGGACGTGTCCTTCAGGGGCTGCAGGGTCAGGCCCGCCGGACCGGGCTCGGGCCGGTCGTCGAACAGGTGGCTATAGATCGGTCCGAGCCGGCCGGACATGTCCTTCGACATGGTGCTTTGCGAAAGATTGAGGAAAATCAGGCTTTCGGGGCGGCCGGCATCGTTGAATTTTGCGCGCTCGGCATTGGAATAGCCCTTCATTTCGGGCCAGGTCAGGTAGAGATCGACCCGTTCGGCGCGGCCGGTCTGGCGCTGTTCCTCGAAGCGGATCGTGTTGGCGGGAAGCCGGATCTGGTCCTGGCCGATGACGATATCCACCGGCTGGGCGCTTTCCGTATGGCCGGCAAGCGCGATGCGTTCGCCGAGCATGCGGCCGGCAAGGCTGATGGCGACGGTCACGCCGGCAAGAACCGCGACGGAAATCGTCAGGCGCGTCAGCAGGCGGTTGGAAAACAGGGGGGCGTGTTCGTCACTGCCGGTCGCTGCCACTGTCATCTCGCATCCCTCGCTGTGCCTGGTCGGGGCCGGTTTTAAGGGACGGCGACCTTTGTCGGAGCGTCTGCCAACAGGGTTAATTTTCGGTTGAGATCGGGCAGGGGTGGGGTGCTGAAAAAGAAAGCGGCCGGTTCCGGGACAGCAGAACCGGCCGCAGGGCCATGGTCGGGACGGGGATTGGGGGACTGACCGGGCCCTTTATTGCCCGGCGGGGCCGCCGGGCAATCTCGTCATGCGGCGCCGCGCTGGCGCCGGGGATTACTTGACGCTACCGACGGCGTCGGCACGACCGTCTTGCAGTTTCACCCACTTGCCGGCATTCGCCGAGGACTGGCGCTTCAGGAAGCGGTATTCGGTTTGCGACCAGAGCAGGACCTTGTTGCGCATGTTGTCGAGCACGAAGTCGCCGCGGTCGGTGCGCACGGTCAGCACCGCATGGCCTTCGCCGTTCGGCTGGAGCACGACGGTGATCAGAAGGTTCGACGGCGAAATGCCGGCTTCGATCAGGCGCTTGCGCTTCAGAAGAACATAGTCCTCGCAGTCGCCGACAGTGTCAGGATAGGTCCACTGTTCCTCGACGCCGTAAATCTCCATGTCGGTCAGCGGCTGCACGTCCGTGTTGACCGTGTAGTTGACGTTCAGGATCGTCTTCCAGCTTTCCTGCGTCAGCGCCAAAGGTCCCTTGTCCTTGCCGGTCGGGCCGCATTCGTCGCTGTACTGCTTGCAGAATTCGTAGTGGCCGATGGGCTGGTTGGTGCTGCCCGCCAGCGGAATGTTGGCCGGCAGCGCCATCGCGGCGCCTGCGGCAGCCAGAGAGAAGAGAAAGGCAAACGTCCCTGTCTTGATCGTTTTTTTCATTGTGTGTGTCCCCGTTCGATGAGGTCACAATGACAGGGATGTTTTGAACTTGCGCGAAAACCGGAAGTATAACTTAGTTCAAATCAAGGTGGTATAAGTATAAAACAAGAATAAAATTCGAGATGAATTTGAGTTGTACTTGAAATGCATTTGATTAAAATTTGAATGAATTTTTGCTTGGACCGATCCCGGTTCGATCAGCGCAATATGTTGATTCCAAAGAAATTTCCGACCGGGATCAACGCGATATCGGGTGCGATCATGGGGAGCGATGCCGTTGGAGCACATCGGACGAGGGCCGGCATTGCTATGGGCAACGGGGCTACAAAGGCCCTTTCGCCGTGCGAGGGGGCCTGAAGGCGCTTTTGGCGGCCAAAAATATTTTTGCGATTATTTTTGAGAAGGGCGCGCTGTCTCGTCCTGAAACAGCAAAGGGCCCCGCAGGACCCTCATGGTACAATACGACCTGTGGTCGTCCCGAAATGCTACAGGAATGCGGTCAGCGCATCCTTCGACTGCACGGACGAAAACTCGATGGCGACGCCTTCCTGGAAATGGCGCACGACGCGGCCCTTCATGTGGCCGAGCTGTACGGGCGTACCGAGCGCCGGCCGCACGTCGATGTCGACCGCCGCACCGGACATCGAAAGGTCGATGATGCGGCAGGGATAGCGCCGGCCGTCGTCGAGCGTCAGGTCGGTGCTGGTGTTGCGCGGCGTCAGGCGGTTGTGGCGGCGGTCTTCCGGCAGGCCCAGCTCGTGTTTGTTGGCGATCCAGGTGAGCTGTGCCGCCAGCTTTTCGCGCTTGCGGTCCGTTGCGTTGAGCAGGATCGCGAAGCCGGCGTCGCTGAGCGCGGCGACGGTGCCCTCGATGCGGCCGAGATGATCGACATAGGCGATGATGCGTTCGCCCATGCGCGGGCGGCCCAAGCAGATGAAGCTGGCATCGCCCGGCGACATGTCGAGCACCGTGCATTCATATTCTTCGTGATTGGCCAGCATCAGGCGGCCGGGCAGGTTCACCGAGACGCGCTGGAAGCTGCGCTGATCGGGCTGCGGTTTCCGGACGGCGGGCGATGCTTGCTGGAATGAATACATGTGCGCGCGTGCCTGATGATCTTATCTCTTTCCAACTCTTAATCTTTCGGGGTTAACAGAAGGTTTTCCCACACATTGAAAAGTCGTTACACGCGTGCATTTCGACAACTTAGAGGCGTTTCTGGTTGTGGTCCGGCGTTTCTGCCTCACCCATCGTCACCCTGGCGACCGCCCTCGAAGATCCTCAGATGCAGCACGCGGCTCATCGTCTGGCCGAGGCCGGCCGGCCGGACCGCCATGATCGAGGTGGGCATAGGCACGGCCGGCCGGTTGCCACCAAGATTCTTCGCCCGGCTCGGGTCGATGACCGAAAGCGCGCCCAGCGTCGCATAGCGGAAGGCCGAAAGCGGCTGCCGCTGGCCGGGCAGGGGCGCGAAGGCACCGATGATGCGGTCTGCCGCCTTGCCCTTGGTGGCGAGCGGCAACAGCACGACTTCCGCCTCCGTCGTGTCCAGGCTGCCGTCGACGAGCGCGATCTGCATGACGGCGGGTGCCGCATGCGCCATCACATTTTCCGTGATCCGGGCGACGCGGTTGCGCAGGTCCGGCGCAAAGAGTTTGTCGAAGCCGGACCCCTTGAGCTCCCGCCCGAACTGCGCACAAAGACGCGTGCCGGCGAGGCGGAAGCGGGGATCGTCCAGCCTGTTGTGTTCCAGAATGAAGACATCGGGCAGGATGGGCGCAATGTCGGCGGGCTCTATGGCGCTGCGCAGCGGCACGGCGCGCTCGCCCCGCTGCCGTGTCCAGTAATCATAAAGTGCCGTGACGGCCTTCGTCTGCATGCGCGCTTCCAATCGATTCTGTTCCGTTCCGGCACGAAAGGCCGTGCGTACGGTGGTTTTTCGAAAAGAGGAGCGAGTTTCGTGCCAGAGCGCCGTTAAGGTTAACCAATGCTTTCGATTGCATCGTCGGCCGGCTTGGGGGAACATCCGGTCATCCCTCCACGAGGGAATGGTTTACTGCACATCATTTCAGCCCCGGGGATTGGGGGCACCGGCCGTCAGCGAAAGCTGCACGGCCTTTCTTTTCTCTGTATAAGCGCGACTCGTATTTTATGAATTTGGTGGATCGGTCATGACGGATGACGGCGGTGGAGTGCAGGGCGGCGGGATGGACCTCCGCAAGCGGGAGCCGGCATTCAACCTGCCGGGCAGCCTCGTCGCGATCCTGGCCCTGCTCACCGTTATCCATGTGGTGCGCACCTATCTGATCTCGGCCCAGGCGGACGAGCTGGTCCTCCTGCACTTCGCCTTCATTCCCGGTCGCTACTCCATTCCCTTTTCCGAGCAGGATCTCGGCTGGCTGTGGAGCCCGATCACCTATTCGCTGCTGCATGGCAGCTGGGAACACCTGATCTTCAACGCCTTCTGGATGGTCGCCTTCGGTGCGCCGGTCGTGCGGCGCATCGGCCTTTGGCGCTTCTTTCTCTTCTGGTGCCTCTCCGCCATCGCCGCCGTCGCCTTTCACGCGGCGCTGCATTGGGGGGCGATGATTCTCGTCGTCGGCGCGTCCGGCGTGGTGTCCGGCCTGATGGGAGCGGCGGCGCGCTTCGTCTTCTCGCCGAGCGGCCGCATCAGCCGGCAGTTCGCCCATCTCAACCGCCGCCTGACCATCCCCGAAGCGCTTTCCAACCGCTCCGTGCTGGTCTTTTCCGGCATCTGGTTCCTGACGAACTTTTTGATCGGCTTCGGCCAGATTTTCGGCTCGGTTGCTGGCGGCGCGATCGCCTGGGAAGCGCATATCGGCGGCTTCCTGTTCGGCTTCCTGTTCTTCCCGCTGTTCGACGTCGCGGTCGCCGAAAGCCGCCGGGATTAACGATAGTCCATTAGCGGTCTTGCAATCGCCTCTATCGTGGCGCACCATGGACGTGTTCCGGTTCGCACATGCACACCGGAACGGGAGCGGTATCACGCGGGAGGAAGCGGATATCGCGCCGGTTACTGGCAGGGCATCCCTGCGCGGGTGTCCCGCCTCTCTGCGTTATGATGCACACGGGAGGTACGCATGTATGTAAAGACGATATTGGACGAAAAAGGCCGCAACGTCGTGACCGGCGGCCCGCAGCTCACAGTCAAGCAGGCTGCCGTCTATCTGCATGAAAACCATATCGGCGCCATCGTCATCGTCGATCGCAACGACCGCATCGCCGGCATCGTGACCGAGCGTGACATCGTTGCCGCCGTCGCCCGCAACGGGGCGGAATGCCTGGACAAACCCATTTCCTCCATCATGTGGGGCAACGTCCATCGCTGCGACGAGAACCAGACCGTCGAAGGCCTCATGGAAATGATGAGCAAGCTGCGTGCCCGCCATATCCCGGTGGAAAAGGAAGGGCGCCTTGTCGGCATCATCTCGATCGGCGACGTGGTGAAGTCCCATATACGGGCGATCAAGCACGAAGCGGAGGCCATCAAGGCCTATATTTCCGGCTAATCGCCAGATCCTGAACGATTTCGGGCGGACCGATGTCAATCGCTCCGCCCGCTCGTGTTTTGCCTGATGACCGCGCTCAGCGCATCAGCACGGCTTCCTGCATGCGCTTGATCTCGAAAATCCGCGCCTTGGCTTCCAGGTAGCCGCGGTCGATCGCTTCGCCGGCGCGGTGGAATTCCGACAGGCCGATATCCGACAGCTTGGGATGCAGCGACAGATCCGGCGGGTCTCCGGCAAGGCGTGCGCGGGAAATGCGGTCCTGAATGATGTTGAAGGACTGCACCATGACGCTCGTAAGCCCGAGGCGCGCAGCACTGTCTTCCTGCTTGTGATCGTCGATCTTCTGTTGGCTCGCGCTGTGCTTGATGACAGCAGAGCGGCCATAGAGGTCGTAGTTGAGGTTGACGGCGACGACCAGCGGCTCCTCATGCGCGCGACAGACCGAGACCGGCACGGGATTGACCAGCGCGCCATCGACCAGCGTGCGGTTGTTGCACTTGATCGGCTCGAAAATGCCGGGGAGCGCATAGGAGGCGCGGATGGCAGTGATCAGCGAGCCGCTGTTGATCCACACCTCATGGCCGCTGTTGACCTCGGTGGCGACCGCCACGAAGGGGCGGTCGAGGTCTTCGATCGACAGGTTTTCCAGATGCTCCTGCATGCGCTTCGTCAGCCGCATGCCGCCGAACAGGCCGGAACCGCGAATGGTGAAATCGAGCAGGCTCGCGATGCGCCGCATGGTGAGCGAGCGGGCGAAGGCCTCCAGCTCGTCGAGCTTGCCGGCGAGGTAGCAGCCGCCGACCAGAGCGCCGATCGAGGTCCCGGCGATCATGCCGACGGGGATGCCTTCCTCGTCGAGCGCCCGCAGCACGCCGATATGGGCCCAGCCTCGGGCAGCACCGCCGCCCAGCGCAAGAGCGATCTTGGGTTTGCGCGGCTGGGCCGGCGCGGGAATGTGAGACATATCGTTCATGGAAGGGCCGCCCGGATCTGATGCATCCGCCGTTACGAGACTACGATTGAAACTCCAGTTCAGCATGCCGGGCCTCCGTTACGAAGAGGAATTCGCGCCGAAGCAATCAGTTCCAGAGCCTCGGGCCTATCCGCTACACAATAAATGACAGGATAGATGCAGACTGTGACGCGGGGAACTTTGGCGAGAAAAACCCGTCTGCGGAGTTCCCCGTGTGCGTCCTGTCGAAACGGAAGGCGAGCGCTTGCCCGTCGGATCGTCGTCCCCTGCGGGGCGGCGTTGGAAACCGGTCGTGACGCACTACAGCGATTGGGTTCCATGGTCCTGATCCGTGGCGGGGATAACGGCCGCCATGGCGTGCATTAGGCCTCCCGACCGGTTGCCAATTGGTGAATCCGTGCCGGAACTGAACGGAATCCGCGCAGATGCTTAATTTTTACCGTAGATCGCCGCCGGATCGAACTGCGGTTCGCCGCCGGTAATCGTCAGCACCGCGCCCTCCGGGCCGGTCGAAACCGTGCGGTAGAAGCACGAGCGGCGCCCGGTGTGGCAGGTCGCGTCATGGCCGGCGACCGAGACCTTCAGCCACACGGCATCCTGGTCGCAATCGGTGCGCAGCTCCACGACCGTCTGGAGGTTGCCGGAGGTTTCCCCCTTCTTCCAGAGCGAGTTGCGCGAGCGGCTCCAGTAATGCGCGATGCCGGTCTCCACGGTCAGCGCCAGCGATTGCGCGTTCATGTGGGCGACCATCAGCAATTCGCCGTCCTTCGCGTCCGTCACCACGGCCGTCACCAGGCCGTGTTCGTCGAAGCGCGGCGTGAAGTCCGGGCCGGTTTCGAGTTCGGCCTTGTCCTTGGACGGGGATTTGAAGGTGATCGTCATGCGGTCGGCTCCGTCGCGCGGAGCCGGCTTGTCGCCTAGCTCCGGATCATCGTCATGAACCGCACCTGTTCGGTCGGTTCGGTCTTGAAGGCACCGGTAAAGGTGGTGGTGAGCGTTGTCGAGCCCTGTTTCTGAATGCCGCGCATCGCCATGCACATATGCTCGGCCTCGATCATCACGGCCACCCCACGCGGGTTCAGCGTCTCGTCGATCGAACGCGCGATCTGCGCCGTCATGGTTTCCTGCGTCTGCAGGCGGCGGCCGAAGATTTCGACGACTCGTGCGATCTTCGACAGACCCAGCACCCGGCCATTCGGCAGATAGGCGACATGCGCCTTGCCGATGATCGGCACCATATGGTGTTCGCAATGCGAGAAGAACGGGATGTCCTTCACCAGCACCATGTCGTCATAGCCGGCAACCTCCTCGAAGGTGCGGCCCAGCACGTCCTCGGCGGCGAGGTCATAGCCGGAAAACAGCTCGCGATAGGATTTTGCGACGCGGGCAGGGGTGTCGAGCAGCCCCTCGCGCTCCGGATCGTCGCCCGCCCAGCGAAGCAGGACGCGAACGGCATCCTCCGCCTCTTTCTGCGAGGGGCGGCCAGACGGATCGTCGACACGCGGAAAATTGGTGACTATGGCGTCCATGGACCCAATGACCTTTCTGCAGGCTACCTGACCTGTATATCGGACTCGCCACTGGCCATTCGCCTAACCCTGCAGGCTTGGGTTCCGTCGGCGGGCTCCGGGGCTTTCGGGTCTCGGCTTCTCAGTGCACTAGACCGTCCGGCACGGTTTCCCAAACAACAGGTGGTCGCCTCGCATCTTGCAAAACGCTCACCCCAATACGAGTTATCATATAGTATCGAACGACGGCTGCGAAAGAGGCGTGATGCGACGCGGCATGCTTTTTTACCGACGACACCGGAATAATCTCCTCGGATCATTGAAGATTCCGCAAAAAATGCGAAAAACAGGGCCATGATGGACGATATCTACAACAGCCGCATCCTGGAATTCGCCGGCAATATCCCGCGCATCGGCACGCTCCCCGATGCGGATGCCGAGGCCGGCGCCCATTCCAAGCTCTGCGGCTCGCGCGTCAAGATCTACCTGAAGCTCGATGGCGACCGCGTCACCGATTTCGCCCATGAGGTGAAGGCCTGCGCGCTCGGCCAGGCGTCCTCCTCGATCATGGCGCGCCACGTCATCGGCGCGACGAGCGCGGAAATCCGCGACGCGCGCGAAAAAATGCTGGCCATGCTGAAGGCGGACGGCGAGGGGCCGGACGGCCGCTTCGAGGACATGCGTTTCCTGAAACCCGTCAAGGACTACAAGGCCCGCCACGCCTCCACCATGCTGACCTTCGATGCCGTGGTGGATGCCATCGGCCAGATCGAGGCGAAGCGGCTGGAAAAGGCAGGGTGAGGCGCGGTGTGCGACGCCCCGGATTGCCGGCATGCCGGCGCGCGGCTCGCTTATAGGGGCCGCAACTGGCCGGGGCCGTTCCGCCGCACGCCGGGCCGCCTTGCCGGCATGGGCTTCATCCGGCTCTACCAGCTCACGCTCTCCGGCTTTATCGGCCATGGCTGCCGTCACCTGCCGACCTGCTCGGAATATGGCTATGAGGCGATCGCCCGCCACGGCCTGTGGCAGGGCGGGTTTTTGGCGCTGTTCCGCGTCGCCCGCTGCGGCCCCGGCGGCACGCATGGGTTCGATCCCGTGCCGGAGGCACTGGAGAAGCGGTTTCGCTGGTGGGCGCCGTGGCGGCTGTGGCGCGTGGCAAAAAGCCGGGAAGGGGCAAGGCCGTGACCGTGCCGATGGATTTTCGCCACGCCGCGCACGCCGCGCCGCAGGATTTCTGGCGCGCATGACGAGCCATGTCGCCCTCCTGCACTCGATCGTGCTCGGCCCCGGCCGCCGCGTCGTGATGGCGGAGCTGAAGGCGATGGCCGAGACGCTTGGCTTTGCCAATCCCCGCACGCTGGTCGCGACCGGCAACCTCGTCTTCGATGCGCAGCACGCGGACCTCGCCACGCTCGAAAACCGGCTGGAAACGGCGTTCCGCGAAACCTTCGGCAAACATGTCGATATCATCCTGCGCCGCGCCGACGCCTGGAAACGGCTCGCCGCCGGCAATCCCTTTCCGGGCGATGACGGCGCCAATGTCTGCGTGCGCGTGATGCGCGAACCGCTCGGCCCCGCGGCCCTCGAAAAACTCGAAACGCTGGCCGCCCCGGAACTGCGCCTCGCCCTCGTTGACGGCGACCTCTGGATCGACTTTCGCGGCAAGCCGAGCGAAACGAAACTGCTCTCGCACCTGACGACCAAAAAACTCGGCATCGGCACGCTGCGCAACGCCAACACCGTCAACGGCCTCGCGGCGATGCTCGGCTGACGGGGCAGAGCGGATCGTCCGGCCAGTCGTCGCTCTCTTCCATCGCCCGCGAATCCGCCTCGCTCCAGCGGTCGAGCTGCTCGGGACTGTAGCCTCTAGCGAGAAATTCTTGCCGTTCGAGGTCGAAAAGCTCTTCGGTGGCGCGGTTGACCGCGGTCTGGGTGGCGTCGTCCACCACGCAGGGCGGAAATTGCTTGTAATGCGTCGTGCCGATCTCGTCGGCCGGGTGGCAGCCGACGCAGCGCTTGGCGCGCCGGCATTTCGGCAAGTGGCAGGTGCGGAAATGGCCGGCATGGGTCGCCGCATCGCGAAACAGCGGTTGCAGGCGCCGCGTGACGCGGCGAAGGCGGATTTCCTCTTGCGAGAGTTTTTCCCTGGCCTCGTCCATGGCCCTTTCTCCGTCTGTTTCGGGCACGCCAAAGGGTCCCGCGGGCGTGCCGTCGGGTTTGAAAACTGTCCGGAGAACCGCGCGAAAGCGTTGCCTCGGGATATGGGATGTGTGGCATCGCTTTCGCGCGGCCCCAGGCGTTCTTCGGAGACGGTCCGGTCTCCTTCAGGCGCAAAACTGCTTCGCTGCGCGGCCTGCCGTCCTCTTGGCCATCCGAAAGGCGCTTTCACGCACTTGCCGGGGCCTTGCGGGGCAGAACCGCTTGCATGGCGGACCCAAACCGACCCCACGAACCCGGGGAAGGGGGAAGCCTGTCACAACGGAAATTCGCATTCCCGCAGCGTTTCGCGCCTCTTCCGCCCCTGCCGCACGTCCCGGCAGAAAACGAAAGCGCCTCCTCCCGCCCGCATCGACACGTCACGCGATCCGTCCGGCGGCGGAAGGAGGTTTAGGATATGCGAGGTTTTGGGGGTGGGGAAAATCGGCGTGCGAATTTTCTGTAGAGTTCCGCCTTCTAGGTAATGGGAGGCTTTTCAACTATAAGGAGGAAATATTTTCCAACCTATGCGGCGTTGGTCCAATTCGCCCCGCTTATTTTTCCATCATTATCAAAGCCAATATGGATTAGCTTCTTTGTGGAGAATTCGTATTTACGGCCTCCTTTTCTGCCGTAAATTACTTCAAAATTAATTATGCCTTGCAGCGCGCCGTCACGCGGCGCGTCCAGGGCGATCAGGCAATCATCGAACCACATGACTCCATGAGGTGGTATCTCAAATACTTGGGGTAACTTCGCTTCGTTCTGAGGGACGCGATCAGCAATTCGTGTGGAGACCCTTAAAACTGTGCATTCTAGAGGGTAGTCATAGGTGCTTCTCAATTCGAATCCGATAGAGATCTCTCTTGTATCTGCTGGCGAAGCCCGTGCAGCTATCCTGCCCGAAGAAAACGCTAACTTGTCATTTGCGTTCTGGCGTTGCCTCCAAAGCGAGTAGTGAAATAACCCATTTCCAGTCCCGCCAAATGTAACCGCAGCAATCATGATTAACCAAGACCATTGGATTCCCTCAAGATAGCCCGCCGATACAGCAGCTATCGTTGAGATGATCGGCATCGCCGTGATTATTAAACTGTAAATATCCCAGGGAGCAGGTATCGCGGCACCAAAAAGCAGCTTCAAGAGCTTACGCAATTCCCGACCTCCTCAATTAAAGTATGATAGATACGCGATGAAGATAGCTTCGCGCCTCGCCACCAGTATGGTTTGAAGCACTCGGCGCGCTCTAGTCATAGTTGATTCAGGGTGAGTCTGTCGATCTGTGTGTGCCGGGCTTATACTTCCAAGGAAACCTGCTGACTATCAACGATTAGGCTATCGGTTAGCCGCCATCCTCAGTGAGGTCTGGCGCGTAAAGTCAGCCACCCCTTCCAATCCCCCCATTTTCCCCTTATACCGCGCGACGCACGCGCCGGCATTCCGGCTATTACCCTCGCATACCACCCGCATTCGTTGGCGGGACTGGATAGGAGATTTTTTGATGTCTGCACCCGTTTCCCTCACGTTTCCCGATGGTTCCGTCCGCGAATATCCCGCGGGCTCGACCGGGCGTGATGTTGCCGAAGCGATTTCCAAGTCGCTCGCGAAGAAGGCGATTGCGATTGCGCTCGATGGCGAGCTGCGCGATCTCTCGGAGACCGTTTCGAACGGCCGGATCGAGATCGTCACCCGCGAGGACGATCGCGCGCTGGAGCTGATCCGTCACGATGCCGCCCATGTGATGGCGGAGGCGGTGCAGGAGCTTTGGCCGGGCACGCAGGTGACCATCGGTCCGGTCATCGACAACGGCTTCTATTACGACTTCGCCAAGGACGAGCCCTTCACGCCGGACGATCTGCCGAAGATCGAAAAGCGCATGAAGGAGATTATCCAGCGCAACAAGCCGTTCACCCGGGAAGTGTGGTCGCGCGACAAGGCCAAGGACGTCTTTGCCGCCAAGGGCGAGAAATACAAGGTCGAGCTGGTCGATGCGATCCCCGAGGGGCAGGACCTCAAGATCTATTACCAGGGCGACTGGTTCGACCTGTGTCGTGGCCCGCACATGGCCGCGACCGGCCAGATCGGCACGGCCTTCAAGCTGATGAAGGTCGCGGGCGCCTATTGGCGCGGCGACAGCAACAACCCGATGCTGACGCGCATCTACGGCACCGCCTGGCGCACGCAGGAGGAGCTCGACAGCTACCTGCACATCCTCGCCGAAGCCGAAAAGCGCGACCATCGCCGGCTCGGCCGCGAAATGGACCTGTTCCATTTCCAGGAGGAAGGGCCGGGCGTCGTCTTCTGGCACGGCAAGGGCTGGCGCATGTTCCAGACGCTCGTCGCCTATATGCGCCGTCGTCTTTCCGGCACCTATGAAGAGGTGAATGCGCCGCAGGTGCTCGACAAGTCGCTCTGGGAAACCTCCGGCCACTGGGGCTGGTATCGCGACAACATGTTCAAGGTGACCGTCGCCGGCGACGAGACCGACGACGAGCGCGTCTTCGCGCTGAAGCCGATGAACTGCCCGGGGCATGTGCAGATCTTCAAGCATGGCTTGAAGTCCTATCGCGAACTGCCTGTTCGCCTTGCGGAATTCGGCAACGTGCATCGCTACGAGCCTTCCGGCGCGCTGCACGGGCTGATGCGCGTGCGCGGCTTCACGCAGGACGATGCGCATGTCTTCTGCACCGACGAGCAGATGGCGGCGGAATGCCTGCGCATCAACGACCTCATCCTCTCGGTCTACAAGGATTTCGGGTTCGAGGAGGTGACGATCAAGCTCTCCACGCGTCCGGAAAAGCGCGTCGGTTCCGACGACTTGTGGGATCGGGCCGAGGGCGTGATGAAGCAGGTGCTGGACACGATCCAGCAGCAGTCGAACAACATCAAGACCGGCATCCTGCCGGGCGAGGGTGCGTTCTACGGGCCGAAGTTCGAATATACGCTGAAGGACGCCATCGGCCGTGAATGGCAGTGCGGCACCACGCAGGTGGACTTCAACCTGCCGGAACGGTTCGGCGCCTTCTACATTGACCAGAACTCCGACAAGAAGCAGCCGGTGATGATCCACCGCGCCATCTGCGGCTCGATGGAGCGCTTCCTCGGCATTCTCATCGAGAACTTTGCCGGCCACATGCCGCTGTGGATCGCGCCGATGCAGGTGGTGGTCGCGACCATCACCTCGGACGCCGACGACTATGGCCGCGAGGTGGCGGATCTTCTGCGCGAGGCGGGCCTGACGGTCGAGACCGACTTCCGCAACGAGAAGATCAACTACAAGGTCCGCGAGCACTCGGTCAGCAAGGTTCCGGTCATCGTGGTCTGCGGCAAGCGGGAGGCGGAGGAACGTTCGGTCAACATCCGCCGCCTGGGTTCGCAGAACCAGACGGCGATGTCGCTCGACGAGGCGATCGCCGCGCTGACGCTGGAAGCCATGGCCCCGGATCTGAAGCGCAAGCTCGGCAAGGCGTGAGCGTTTACGCGGATTGTCGGAAAACTGTAATGATCCCGTGCTAGCTAGTGCGGGATTATCTTTTTGGGGAATACCGTGCGGTTCAAGGAACTCTCCTACGCCAACGAAAACGATCCGCGCCTCAAACGATGGTTCATCCGCTCCATGGAAGGTCTCGCCGGTCGTAACCGCTACGCCCGGCTCTATGACATCTGGCGCAAATCCATCGTCGGGCACAGTGCGCGGGTTTTCGGCGACATGCTGGAACTCATCAATGTGCGGCTGCGCGTGCAGGGCTCCTGGCCGCCGCCGGACCTGCCGCAAGGCCCCGTCGTCATCGTCGCCAACCACCCGTTCGGAATCGGCGACGGCATCGCGGTGCTGGCGCTTGCCGAACAGCTCGGCCGGCCGTTCAAGGTGATGATCCACAACGACCTCTTGAAAGTGCCGGAAATGCAGCCCTATGCGCTGCCGGTCTCCTTCGAGGAAACCAAGGAGGCGCTTGCGCTCAACATGAAGACGCGGGCGGAAGCCGTGCGGCTCTTGAAGGAGGGCACGACCGTGATCGTGTTCCCGGCGGGCGGTGTGGCGACGGCAAAGAAGGTTTTCGGCCGCGCGGAAGACCTGCCGTGGAAGATGTTCCCGGCAAAGCTCATCCAGTCGGCGCAGGCAAACGTCATTCCCGTCTTCTTCGAGGGGCAGAACGGCCGGCTCTTCCACCTGGCGAGCAAGGTCTCGATGACGCTGCGCCTGTCGCTCCTGATCCGCGAGTTCCAGAAACTCTCCGGCTCGACGATCGCCGCGCGCATCGGCGGCGTCATTCCCTGGGCGGAACTCGATGCGGGCGACCGCAAGAACATCATGGCGCGGCTCTACGAAGCCGTCTTCGCCATGGCGCCGCTGCCGAAGCCGAAACCGTTTATGCGGCGGGCTGGTTAGGACCAATCGACATTCAGCCCATGCCGGCCTGCAAATGGCGATTTTCCGCGCTTCCGGTGCTCACGTACCAAGCCGTTCATGCGGCGGGCTGGTTAGGACCAATCGACATTCAGCCCATGCCGGCCTGCAAATGGCGATTTTCCGCGCTTCCGGTGC